>NZ_JBLVOJ010000024.1:87893-101154 GCF_053543715.1 Glutamicibacter sp. AGC46 | reverse complement strand
CGGTCCCACGGTTCAGGACGTTCGTGCTGGAAGGTGCGCAGAGCCAGGGCTAATCGGACGCGAAGGCCTGCTTGGCCTTGGCAGATCGGGCAGCATCTGGTTTGATGCGTGGTGGAATCATCGCCACGGAAATGGCGGCGACTACGCCGACGATGGCGAAGAATACGAAATTGAACTCGAAGCTGATGCCCGAAGCCGCGATCCAGCCGCCGATGATGGGGCCGGAGATGGCGCCGATGCGGGCGAAGGACAATGCCCAGCCCGTGGCCGTGCCGCGCTGCGCGGCCGGGTAGTAATCGGCAATGTATCCGGTGAGAACCAGCGACGTGGAAATCGAGCCGATGCCGGCGAAGGCCACGAAGAACAGATTGACCAGCATAGTATTGGGGAACATCAGCAGGAGGATGCCTCCCGCACCGAGCAGGTAGAAAATCACCAGAATGGTCTTCTGCCCGTACTTGTCGGCGAGGAAGCCCAGGGCCAGTCCGCCGGCGGCTGAGGCGAGGGAGAAGACCAGCAGGAATGTTAGCGAGGAACCGAGGTTGTACCCTGCGCTGCGCATGATCTGCGGCAGCCAGGTATTCAAGCCGTAGACCAGGACCATGCCGCAGAATAGCGAGATCCAGAAGAAGATGGTTGATCGCAAGTACGTTGCGGAGAACATGGAAGCCATGACCTGGCGCCAGGGGGCCTTGCCGGTGCGAACCGGTGGCGCCACGGGCTCGTAATCGGGGATGCTGTGCCGGGCGGCCAGTGCTTTGGCTTCGCTGATCCGCCCCTTGGATACCAGATATTCAAGGGATTCGGGAAGCATCCAGGCAACTAAGGGAAGTAGAACTACAGGTAATGCGCCCACCGCGATAACCCCGCGCCAACCTATCGCGGGCAGAAGCGACATAGCGACCAAGGCAGCGGCGACGATTCCCAGGGAATAGCCTGAGTACATGATGCCGTAGTTAAGTGAGCGTTTCTTGGGTGGCGAATACTCGATGGTCAGCGCGGCGGCCACCGGGATGATGCCGCCCATACCCAGTCCGCCGATCAGCCTGAAGAGGCCGAATATCTCGGGAGTAGGAGCTAGCGCGGCACCGGCTTGGGTGATTGTGAAGACTAGCATGGCCAGCAGGAGCATGCGCTTACGGCCGATGATGTCGCTGAGCGTGCCGATGAACAGTGCGCCGAAGAGCATGCCCACCAACGCGTAGGCTCCGAGGCCGCCGAGCTCCATGGGACTCAGCGACCATTCCTTGTATTCGGCCAATGCCGGGAGCACTGCACCGAGCACGCCGACGTCGTAGCCTTCGGCCAGGATGGCCAGCCAGCAGGCGAAGAGCACCATTGAAGTGGTTCGTTTGGGGATTTTCCAATCCGCGGCTGCGGGGGATTTCGGCATTTGTTCAATCTCCTTGTGTGGGTAGGGCGGAGTTCTTGGAACACCAATAGGATTATCACGTTAAAGTGACGTGCGTTACAATAGCTATACACTTTTTAATTAGGGGGATCTTGATGCCTACATTCGCGGGAATGGACGAATCCGGGCAGTTGTTGCAGCAGCTCGCCGCAGACTTCATTGCGTCGGGAATCGCAGGAACGGCGTTGGAGCGAACCATTGAATGGGTTGATACCGATGCTGCGGGGCATCATCATAATTCAGCCATCTTGCGCTTCGTCGAGGCGGCCGAAGCCAAACTGTTTCGCGAGGCTGGCGCGGAGTCCTACTTCGCCATCTCGCCACGAGTCCGCCATGAGGTCGACTATCGGGCCAAGCTGTATTTCGGCCAAGCGGTGACCACCGCGATTCGCGTGGAGAAGGTCGGGGCCAATTCGATGTCATTCGGATTCAAGGTCTGGGGGAGTGCGCACCAAGGGCGCGGGTTCGCGCTGGCCGCTGAAGGCCGTTTCGTGACAGTGTGCGTTCCAGTTGGCGGTGAGTCATCTGCCCCCTGGCCCCGTGAAATCCTCGCTGGCATTGATGCTGGTTCCTGAGCGCGGCACCGCGCTCCGTGCGAGCTGGTGGATATATGCGCGAGCCAGGTTTGCGGAACTAGGTCTTCGCCCCTGGTTCTCCTTCGGGTGACCTGTTGGCTAGCAGAGGTGGTGCTGATAGATTGAAGCTAATTCCGCGAATGTGACGACCGTCAGGATCTCTCTATCGTCGGAATGTGTCCTGGACCGTCTCTGCCCAAGGAGAAACAATGCCTGCTGCCGAAGAAACTTGCACGAGCGCGATATTGTCCGCTCTGGCCTCCGGGACTGTCCAAGTCCATGACCTGACTGCCCCGCTGTCGGACAGGACTCCAACCTTAGTACTGCCCGATCCGTTCTCGAACCTCATTGATTTCAGTCTCGAAGAGGTCTCGGCCTACAACGAGCCCGGACCATACTGGAAGCACCACAATATCCATACTGGTGAGCACATCGGAACGCATATAGATGCGCCGATCCACTGGATTTCGGGACGAGGGGGCAAGGACGTGTCGCAGATTGATCCGCAACGCCTGGTAGGTCCGGCCGTCGTGTTGGACTTCAGATCCTTAGCAGCAGATGATCCGGATGTTCTCATCGATGTGCACCATTTGGAAACGTGGCAATCGGAATATGGGCGGTTTCCTTCCAACGCGTGGCTGCTTTTCCGCACCGGATGGGAGCAATACGGTGATGACAAGACAGCTTTCCTGAATGTCGATGCCACCGGATCGCATACTCCCGGGTTTACTGCGGAGTGCGCCAGATACATCGCCGAGAAGCTGGACATTTCCGGCATCGGCGTGGAAACGGTGGGGATCGATTCCGGCAATGCCGGAGCACTGGAGCCGCCATTCCCCATGCATTACTTCCTGCTCGGTGCAGACAAATACGGGATCACCTCGCTGAAGAACTTGGACAAGCTGCCCGTGTTCGGAGCGATGCTAGTGGTTGCCCCTCTGCCCATAGTTGGCGGTACCGGCGCACCGACCCGGGTGCTGGCATTAGCGCCCCAAAACACCAAGAAAATGGAGGCACAATCGTGAACGTTGCTGAACTGGTCGGCAAGACGCTGGCAAACTTGGGCGTAGGGCACGCTTTCGGCGTGGTGGGAAGCGGGAACTTCGATGTCACGAATGCACTGATTGCCAACGGGGTGCCATATACCGCAGCGCGGCATGAGGGCGGCGCAGCAACGATGGCCGATGCCTACTCACGGACCAGCGGCCAGATCGGCGTGGTCTCGGTGCACCAGGGGTGCGGCCTGACCAACGCGGCCACCGGCATTGGAGAAGCCGCCAAGTCACGCACCCCGATGATCGTGCTGGCCGCCGAAGCCGCCCCGAGCGCCGTGTATTCGAACTTCGCCATGGACCAGGGCTCCTTCTCAACCTCCGTCTACGCCGTCTCCGAACGAATCCACAGCGCCCGCACGGCAGTGGCCGATACAGTTCGCGCCTACCGCAGAGCAGTGAACGACCGGCGGACGGTTGTACTGAACCTGCCATTGAACATCCAAGGGCTCGAAGCTCCGGAATCCCCGGTGGCAGCCGAGGTGGTTCCGGCGGAGCCGGTCCGCCCCTCGCGTGCCGCGGTGCGAGCGCTGGCGGTACTCATCGAAAATGCCCGACGCCCGGTGTTCGTCGCAGGGCGCGGCGGACGCGGGGCCAAGGCCGAAATCCTGGCGCTTGCCCGGCACAGCGGGGCGCTGGTGGCGACCTCGGCGGTGGCCAAGGGCCTGTTCAACGACGAGGAATTCAGTCTCGGGATCTCCGGCGGGTTCTCGTCGCCGCTGGCCGCCGAATTGATTGCTGGAGCAGATCTGATTGTGGGCTTTGGCTGCGCGCTGAACATGTGGACCATGCGCCACGGTCGGCTCATTTCCGAGGGCACCAAGGTAGTGCAGGTGGACCTGGAAGAGTCCGCCCTGGGGGCGAACCGGCGCATCGACTTGGGCGTGATCGGCGACTCGGCGCAAAGCGCACGCGATGCGCTGGAATATCTGGAAGCGCAGAAGATGCCGGCGCGCGAAGGCTACCGCACCTCCGCGGTGAGCCAGCAGATCGCCGAGGGGGCCAACTGGAGTCAGGTAGCCTACCGGGACCTGTCCACAGACGACCGCATCGATCCGCGAACTCTGACCAAGTCGCTGGATGAGCTGCTGCCGGCCGAGCGCATCGTCAGCGTGGACTCGGGCAACTTCATGGGATACCCGAGCCAGTTTCTCGCCGTTCCAGACGAGCACGGTTTCTGCTTTACCCAGGCGTTCCAGGCGATCGGCCTGGGGCTCTACACGGCCATCGGAGCGGCTTTGGCGCAGCCCGGGCGCTTGCCGGTGCTCGGCACCGGAGACGGCGGATTCCACATGGCCATCGCCGAACTGGATACCGCGGTTCGGCTGAAGCTGCCAATGGTGTGCATCGTCTACAACGATGCCGCCTACGGGGCGGAGGTACATCATTTCGGCGATACGGGTACGGCACCGAATATGGACTCGGTGACCTTCCCTGACACCGATTTCGCAGCCATCGGCCGCGGTTTCGGAACCGATGGCATCACGGTGCGCAAGCTGGAGGATCTTGACTCGGTAGCCAGCTGGCTCGGCTCAGAACCCACGGGGCCGTTGGTCATCGACGCGAAAATCGCTTCGGACGGCGGCGCCTGGTGGCTAGCGGAGGCATTCAAGGGGCACTAGCCCAGCCCTGGAACCGCGATTGCTGGTGGGTGGCCCCGGTGCGGCGCATGGTGCGCGGCGCCGGGGCTCGCTTGCACCTTCAAGGCGTCGCTGATCTTTTCAGGCTCGCGCGGCTGGCTTGAGCCGCCAGTCTCCTCATTCCCGGTGCCTGGACCTGCCTGTGCCAGTTTCATGCGCTTGCGCATCAGGAAGTCATGCGCTTGCGCATCAGGAAGTACAGGGCAGAGACGGTCAAGGCGAAGGGAATGCCGAACAGCAACGTCATGGAGAATTGCTCGGTGAACAAGGTCGTGACCAGCAACGCGGCCATCAGCTGCGCCCCGGCCGCGGATCCAGCGGGATAGTACGGCAGGCGGTATTTAAGCGGTGCTGCACTGCGCCGATGGGAACGGCGGAAGAACAAGTGCGTGATGAAGATCAGCATCCAGGCCATCATTGCGCCGAACATCGACAGCGCCATCATTATTGTGAAACCGGATTCTGGATTCGATGCGTAGATGATGGCGGCCACGGCGATTCCGCCAGCCGAGAGCAGCAGGGCGTTGACCGGCGCGCCGTTCTTCTTCAACTTACCCAAGCTGCTCGGAGCCTGCCCGCCGCGGGATAGAGAGAACATCATTCGCGTGGAGATGTACAGCTGCGAGTTCATGGCGGAGAGCGCGGCGATGATGACCACGAAATGGAGAGTGGAATCGGCAAACGGAATGCCGATCACCTGCATCACCGTGACGAACGGGCTGTCGCCTTCGAGGATGTCGCTGACCGGTGCGATGGCAAGGATCAGCGACAGGGTCAGGATGCAGAAGAGGAAGAGCCTGAACAAGGTCACCTTGAAGGCCTTCTTCGCTGCGACTTCGGGATCTTTTGCCTCACCGGCTGCGACGGCGATCATTTCGATGCTCAGGTAGGAGAAGATCGCCACGACAACGGCAAACCAGACACCTTGGGCCCCGCCCATGAAGAATCCGGATTCCGCGGTGTAGTTCTGGAATCCGAAATCATTGCCCCTCTGGCCGAAGACCAGATAGGCAGCAAGCAGGATGAACGCGGCAATAGCGAATTCCTTGGTGGCGGAGAACCAGTATTCCAGTGTGCCGAAGGCTTTGACATTGAACATATTCACCCCGATCAGCAAGGCCGATAGGCCGATGATCCACACCACTGCGGGCAAATCCGGGAACCACATTCGCATGCAGCCGCCCACCGCCGTGATTTCGGTGCCTACGGCCAGTACGAGGCAGGACCAGTACAGGTATTTGAGCAGGAACCCGGTGAATGGGTTGATGTAGTGCTCGGCGAAGGCGCCGAAGGAGCCGGTCGTCGGGTGCGCCAGGATCATCTCGGCCAACGCCCCCATGAGCAGCACGGCGATCTACCCGCCGATGGCGCCGCCAAGCGCAATCATGCTCAGCTGGCGCGAAGTTAGCTCCTTCGACAGGCCGGCTTCTCGCTGTGCGATTTGATCCAGGGAAGATTTCATTGAATTATCCAAAGGTGGTTTGGTGGCCGATTTGGGATCCGAGCCGAGCCGCCAAGCGGTTCCCGTGCCCGGCAAAAAGCCGCAGGATCGGCAGCCCAAACTGGGCCGCCAATCCTGCGGCTGGCAGCAACAGCTAAGCGCTGGTTACCAAATTGGAGGTTTCGGATTTCCTGGCCGGAATCCAGCGCAGGTGCGTTTGTTCCTGCTCCTCGGCTTCCCGAACCAGCGAGAGCCGCGGGCGGACCGCGTCGGTGCGGGCGGCGGGCGGCTTGCGGCGTCCGGCCTTGAAAGGCAGCGGCCAGGTGGCGCCGTCACCGGTATAGTCCTGCTCGGCGGCTGCCTGCAAGGTCCACTGCGGGTTGTACAGGTGGGTGCGTCCCAGCGCCACCAGATCCGCGCGGCCTGCCAGCAGGATCGAGTTCACGTCGTCGTAGGAGGACACCGCACCCACCGCGATCACCGAGACCCCTGCCTCGGCGGCGACCTGGTTGCGGATCCTGTCGGCGAATGGCGTCTGGTAGCTGCGCCCGAAAGCCGGCTTCTCGTCCTTCACGATCTGCCCCGACGAGACATCGATGAACTGGGCGCCGTGGGCGATGAAGGCCCGGGCGATGTCCACGGCATCTTCTTCGGTATTCCCGCCTGGCGACCAGTCGGTAGCCGAGATGCGCACGCCGATGGTCTTGCTTGCCGGCCATGCTTCGCGGACCGCATCCAGGACCTCAAGCGGGTAGCGCAGCCGGTTCTCCAAGCCTCCGCCGTATTCGTCGGTGCGCTGATTGGACAGCGGCGAAAGGAAGGAAGAGAGCAAGTAGCCGTGGGCCATATGCACTTCCAGCACGTCGAATCCTGCCTCATCGGCGCGGCGTGCCGCGGCGGCGAACTGCTCGCGCACCTCGTCCATCTGCGCACGGTCCATTTCCACCGGCACATGGCAGCCTTCGCCATAGGGCAGTGCGCTGGGAGCGAGCACATCCCAGTTGCCTTCTTGCAGCGGCTGGTCGATGCCTTCCCACATCAGCTTCGTCGAACCCTTGCGACCCGAGTGGCCGAGCTGGGCGCCGATCTTGGCGTTCGAATTTCCGTGCACGTAGTCGGTCACGCGCTTCCAGGCAGCGGCCTGCTCATCGGTGTACAGGCCAGTGCAGCCCGGGGTGATGCGGCCGATATCGGAAACGCAGACCATTTCGGTCATCACCAGCCCGGCCCCTCCCATGGCCTTGGAGCCCAGATGGACCAGGTGGAAGTCCCCGGGCACCCCGTCGGTGGCCGAGTACATGTCCATGGACGAAACCACCACGCGGTTGGCCAGCTCGGTGTTGCCGAGCCTATGCGGCTGGAACATCGCCGGTGCAACGGAAGGTGAAGCGTTGAGCCGGGCGAAGTTCTCATCGACCTGCTGAGCGAATCCGGTATCCCGCAGCTTCAGGTTCTCGTAGGTGATGCGCCGGGAGCGGGTGAGCAAGTTGAAGCAGAACTGCACCGGGTCCTGGTCCTTGTACTGCCCGATGTTCTCGAACCATTCCAGCGAGGCCTGGGCCGCGCGCTGGGTGGATTCGACCACTGGGCGGCGCTCGGTCTCGTAGGCGGCCAGCGCCGAATCAACCTCGGCATGCTCATGCAGGCAGGCAGCCAGGGCCAGAGCGTCCTCCATGGCCAGCTTGGTGCCCGAGCCGATGGAGAAGTGGGCAGTGTGCGCGGCATCGCCCAGCAGGACGATGTTCCCATGGCGCCAGTTCTCGTTGCGCACCGTGGTGAAGTTGATCCACTTGGAGTTGTTAGTCAGCACCTGGTATCCGGCCAGTTCCTCGGCGAAGATCCCGGCCACCTTGTCCACCGACTTCTGGTCGCTCACGCCCGGGCCGAAGACCTCGTCCTCGGTCTCGTCGAATCCGGCCGCACGCCAGACGTCTTCGTGCATTTCCACGATGAAGGTCGAACCCTCGTCCGAGTACGGGTAGCCGTGGATCTGCATGGTTCCGGCATCGGTTTCCTTGACAAAGAACTTGAAGGCCTCGAAGACCTGGTCGGTGCCCAGCCACATGTACTTCGAGGTCCGCGGATCAAGGGAGGGCTTGAAGGAGTCCGCGTACTTGGTTCGCACCGCGGAGTTCAGCCCGTCAGCGGCCAGCACCAGGTCGTACTCGTCCGCCAGCTGCTCCACATCCGGGGCAACGGTGGAGAAGCGCACATCCACGCCCAGTTCGATGCAGCGGCGCTGCAGCAGCTGGAGCAGTTCCTTGCGGCTCATGGCCGCGAAGCCCTGGCCGCCCACGGTGTGCATCTGGCCGCGGAAGTGGATGTCGATATCGCTCCAGCGGGCGAAGCGCCGGGACATGTATTCGGCCACCACCGGATCGGCGTTGCCGATGCCGCCCAGGGTCTCATCGGAGAACACCACGCCGAAGCCGAAGGTGTCCGATGCGGCATTGCGTTCCCACACGGTGACATCGTGGTTCTCATCCAGCTGCTTCATCAGAGCCGCGAAGTACAGGCCGCCAGGGCCGCCGCCGATAACTGCAATCTTCATGGTGTGTCCTTTCATCAGCCCCGGAGGGCGATTGGGCCGGGGCCCGAAAAATATCTGGGGAGTTTATGCGACCGGGGAGCCGTTGAAGGCCTCGCGCAGCTTGAAATGCTGCAGCTTGCCGCTGGGATTTCGAGGCAGCTCGGTGACAAAGCGGATTTCCCGCGGGTACTTGTACGGGGCAATCGTGGCTTTGACGAAGTCCTGCAATTCCTTGGCCTTCGCCTCATCGGCTTCGGCGCCTTCGACCAGAACCACGAACGCGCAGACGATTGATCCGCGGTTCGGATCCGGGCGGGCGACCACCGCGTTTTCCAGCACATCGGGATGCTGGTCCAGGGCTTGCTCGACTTCCGGGCCGCCGATGTTATATCCGGAAGAGACGATCATGTTGTCGCTGCGCGCCTGGTAGGTGAAGAAACCGTCCTCGTCCCGGGAGAAGATGTCCCCGGTGATGTTCCAGCCGCTTTCGACGTAATTGCGCTGCCTCGGGTCATCGAGATAGCGGCAGCCGGTCGGCCCGATAACCGCCAGGCGCCCCGGCTCGTTGGCCGCGGCTTCGTTGCCCTCGGCATCCAGCACCGTGGCGCGGAAACCGGGAATGGCCTTGCCTGTGGTTCCCGGCTTGATGTCCTTGCCGGCGGCGGAGACGAACACGTGCAGCATTTCGGTGGAACCGATGCCGTTGACCAGTTCCAGCCCGGTTGCCTCCCTGACCTGGTGCCAGGTGTCGGCAGGCAGGTGCTCGCCGGCGGAGACCGCCACGCGCAGGGGCCTGAGCAGGTCGGCCTTGCCGTTCTTCAAGATGGCCCGGTAGGCGGTGGGGGCGGTGAACAGGATGGTTGCCCCGGCCGCGTGGGACTGCTCGGCCAATTGAACCGGGGTGGCGCGTTCGGTCAGCAGCGAGCTGGCGCCGAAGCGGAAGGGGAAGACCACTAGCCCGCCCAGTCCGAAGGTGAAAGCCAGCGGCGGGGAACCGGCGAAGACATCGTCCTTGGTGGGTTCCAGGATGTAGCGGGCAAAAGTGTCCGCATTGGCCAGGATGTCCCGGTGGAAATGCATGGTGATCTTAGGGACGCCAGTGGTTCCCGAAGTCGGTCCCAGCAATGCCACATCATCTGCGGCTGTGGCCACCGCGGTGAATTCGCCGGATTTGCCTGCTGCCTGCTGGGCCAGATCGTCGCGGGACGTGCCGCCGTAGCTGATGACCGGATAGCCGCCGCCGCTGGCCTTGAGCGCGTCCTCGGCGAAGCGGTAGTCGGTGATTAGCGCCACCGGGCCGGTCAGCGTGGCCAGCTTGGAGATTTCCGCAGCGCGCAGGGCAGCCATCGTGGTGACCACAACACCGCCGGCCTTGATCACTCCGAGCCAGCAAGCTACCAGCCATGCGTTGTTCGGACCGCGCAGCATTACCCGGTTGCCCGGCACCAAGCCATAGTCCTCGACCAGCACCTGGGCTACCTGGTTGGCCCGCTTGAGCAGCTGCCCGTAGCTCAGGCTGGTGCCATCCGGGGCCAGCAGCGCCGTGCGCTGGGCGCCGAACTTCTCGACGGACTGGTCGATCAGCACTTCGGCGGCATTGAGCCGGTCCGGGTACTGCAGCTCGGGCAAGGTGAATTCCAGCGTCGGCCACAATTCGGGGGATGGAAGATGGTCGCGGGTAAAGCTATCGACATGTGCAGAAGGTGAAAGTTCCATAAGGCAACTCCGTTGGCAGGTTCGGTGGGAAGTCCTAGTTGGCGTTCCGCCCGGGGCGGATCATTCCTTCTTGGGCTACGGTGGCCAGCAGCTTGCCATCGCGGGCATAGAAGCGCCCGATGGCCAGTCCGCGGTTGTCCTGGCTCGAAATGGCTTCCTGAGCGTAAAGCACCCAGTCGTCCATGCGCCCCTCGCGATGGAACCACATGGAATGGTCCAAGCTGGCGGTCACCAGGCCCTCATCGCCCCAGCTCAGCCCGAGGCCGCGCATGATCGGCTCCAGGATGGTGTAATCGCAGACATAGGCCAAGGCCGCCTTCTGAATCACCGCATCATCGGGCAGCGGTGAGAAGGCCCGGATCCAGACCGCTTGGCTGCCGGACTTTTCGCGCTCGCCGGGAAGGTAGATGGCTTCGGGAACATGGCGCATGTCGAAGCTGCGGCCGCCGGCCCAGTACTTGGCGGCGTCGCCCTCCACGCCCTGCAGGGCCTCGGCGGCGCTGGCCAGGGACTGCGGATCCAGATCCAGCGAAGCGCCGGGGGCATCGAGCGCGAATTCGGCCCCGTCTTCCGGAACGTGGAAAGAGCCTAGCGCGCAGTAGACCGGCTTGCCGTTCTGGAAGGCGCGCACCTGGCGGGTGGAATAGCCGCGGCCATCGCGCAGGTGCTCCACCTCGTAGCGGACCGGCTGGTGCATATCCACTGGCCGCAGGAAGTAGGAGTGCATGGAGTGCAGGCTGCGGTCGGTGCCTACCGACTTCATCAGTGACAGGGCGCCCTGGGCAACCATGTCGCCGCCGTAGGCCTTGGGCCAAGGCACGTACTGCGGGGTGGCGGTGAAAGCCTGGTCGAAGACTTCGGCATCGCATTCGGCCAGGTTGATGGCGTCCAGGAAGACCTGGGCGGACAATGCTGTGGTGCTCATGCTCGACGGTATCCTTCCAAGGATTCGTCGGCGACATCGGGCAGGTTGACCACGATGTTCTCCGGGGTCCGGGCGGTGAGCCACACCAGTTCCTCGGTGACCGACATGTTGGCCTCTACATGGGGCATGAATGGAGGGACGAAGACCCAGTCACCGGCCTTCATATCGGCGTACTGCTCGTAGTTCTCGCCGAAGTAGATCCGGCCGTGGCCGCGCAGCACGTAGCCGCCGGTTTCCGCTTCGCCATGGTGATGGGGCAGGGAACGGTAGCCCGGGACATTGGAGACTTGGCCGAACCAGATCTTGGTCGCGGGGGTGTGCTGGATGCTGACTCCCGAGACGCGGATGCAGTCCCCGGACTGGGCGGTGTTGGTGTCCTCGGATCCTGCCCGGGTGACTACGGGGACAACCTGGCCATTTTCCGAGGCATAGATCGAATTGTCGCCTTCGGTGCGGTAGGTTATGGGTGCTTCGGTCATGGTGTGCTCCTTCAATTTCGGTAGAGGGATGTTGCTGATGGTCATTGGGACAGGGCCGGGCTGTTCACTCGGAGCCGGAACCTGTTGGAGAGGATGCCGATGCCAGGGATTTCGGTTTCGAGCCGGTCCCCGTCAGCGAGGAAGCGAGGCGGAACCATGCCCATTCCGACTCCGCCGGGGGTCCCGGTCAGCACGATGTCCCCGGCACGCAGCGTGGTGAATTCGGAAATGTAGCTGACCAGCCGCGCCGCGGAGAACACCAGCGTCGAGGTGTTGCCGCGTTGCACTTCCTCGCCGTTGATGCGGCAGATGACCTCCGCGCCGGCCACCGGGTCGATCTCATCTGCCGTGGCCAGCACGGGACCCAGGGGAGTGGTGCCGTCGAAGGCCTTGCCTTGGAACCACTGCAAGGTCCGGCGCTGCCAGTCGCGCATCGAGATGTCGTTGGCTACCGTGTACCCGGCAATTGCGGACTGGGCTTCCTCCAGGGATGCCGAGGATGCATCTGATCCGAGCACCACTGCCAGTTCGGCTTCCCAATCCACATTGGATGAGGAAGCACTGCATATCTCGGCATCGGGATCAGCCAGGGTATCGGCGTACTTGGCGAACAATGTGGGATATTCGGGCAGTTCCCTTCCCATTTCCAGAATGTGGTCGCTGTAGTTCAGCCCGCAGCAGATCACCTTGGCGGGCGCTGGCAGCGGATTAAGCTGCCGGGCCTGCTCCGCGGGGATAAGATCGCCTGCGGTACTGGATTCCAGGGCTTCGGAGGCGATTGCTTTCCAGTCCTGGTGCTTGAGGAACTCGCTGAGATCGCCAGCTGGCAGGGGCAGATATCCCTGATCGGTCTGGATTGCCGCCAGGCTCTTCCCGCCGGCGTGGATCGTTGCGAGTTTCATGTGTGGATTCCCTTTGTCAGTTGGGTGAAAAGCTATGTGTCGACTTTTTTACCGCCGTCACGTAAGCTCAATGTAGCACGCATCACAAAGATGGCGCTAGAGCCAATTGGGGCAAATTTCATGCACCCGGTACAAGGAGTAGGAAATGACTGAAACCAAGTTGCACCGCAACGAGACAATCAACCCCGCATCCATGGCGAAGCCCTCTGGCTATGCCCACGGAGTCAAGGCGGGGGATACGGTCTACCTCGGCGGGCAAACCGCTCTGGACAAGGATATGAAGATCGTGCCCGGCGGCATCGTGGAACAGTTCAAGCAGGCATTCTCCAACGTGCTGACCACCTTGGTTGAAGCCGGGGGCCGCCCCGAGGACCTGACCAGCGTGACCATTTACTTGACCGATGTGGATGATTACATGGCCCATGGCAGGGAAATCGGGCGCCTTTGGCGCGAGATGGCCGGTTCGGAATATCCTGCGATGGCAGGGATCGGGGTAAGCCGGCTTTGGCAGCAGGAAGCCTTGATTGAAATCCAGGGCGTGGCTGTCATCCAGGACCGCAACTAGTCCCTGGATGCGGAACAGGGGGGGG
>NZ_JBLVOJ010000024.1:76877-87836 GCF_053543715.1 Glutamicibacter sp. AGC46 | reverse complement strand
TGCGAAACCAATTGGTTTCGCAGCCCTGTTCCTATCGGTCGAGGCGCAAAGATCAGCGTTGCTCGCCGATCACCCGCTGCACATGGCGCGAAGCCAGTGGCGACAGCAGCGTATGCAGGTCCTTGAACAGCGCTTCAGCCTTCAACGCGTTCCAATCCTCCGGGAGCAGCTCGGCCGGCAGCCCGGGATCGGAATAGGGGAATCGGCGCCACTGGGTAAGCAGGACCAGATGGTCCGCGAAGCCCTGGGCATCGATCTCAGGGCTGTGCTGCGTGCCGGCGCGTTCCTTCCAGAATTCCAACCGTCCCTGGTTCTCCTTCAGGAATTCGGAGTACATAGCTTCCAGGGTCCCTAAATCCCACCAGGAATCCAGGTTCTCGCGCAGCTGCGCGCCGCCGATGTGCTCGGCCAGGAAGAACTCGAAGTACTTGTCCAGGCCGTGCCGGGCGAAGTAGGCCAAGGCAGGATCCTTGGCATGTTCCGGTGCAATCCAGAGCCCGGGGACCACCGAACCGAAACCCATGCGCACCAGGGAGGAACGGATCTTGTGCCGGATGTTGCGCTGGGTTTCGGGGACCGTGAAGGTTGCCAGCAGCCAGCGGTCTTCGGCCGTTGCGCGGCGTGGATGGAAAATCCGCTCGTCGCCTTCGGCAAAGGTGGTCAGCACCGATTCGGACAACGAGTATCCGTTGCGACCGCGGACTTGCACGCTTTCGATGATGCCGCGCTTCTTCAATCGGGAAATCGAGGAACGAGTGCCTGCAGGCTCGACTCCCACGTCCTGCATCAGGGATATGATTGCCGCCACCTGCAAGGCGCCGCCGTGCTGGCGGGCATGCATGCCGAAAAGCGAAACGATCAGCTGGTGGTGGCGGGGCATGGAGAGCTCTGCTGCACCGACGTGTGGTTTTGCCTGTGCTGTCATGGAACAATCTCCGTTCGCTGCTGGTGTTTCAATTCTAGAGCTAACCTTCGGTGGAAGGTCCCGGCGGCAGTCTGCTACCCCAGGTGCTTGTCGTAGAACTCGCGCAGCTGGACGCTCTTCTGCTTGGCGATATCATCCCATTCGTCGATCGACGCCGAATCATCCGCGTAATCGGAAGGGATCTTGAAGATCTGCAGCGGCACGTTGAAGCGTTGGCAGATGCTTGCGTAGGCGTAGCCTTCCATATCGACCAACGAAGCGCCCAAGGACTTGATGTGGATACGCTGTTCGTCATTCGAGACGAACACATCGCCGGTAGCCATGGTGACCTGGAAATCAGGAAGCAGGATTGGACCGGTAGGGTCCACATCTACCGAGGGCAGCGGGAAATCATGCTGGATCAGTTTGGTGATCTGGTAAATGGTGTCCAAGCTCGGACGGTCTTCACCGGCATGGCCAACAACGCCAGCGGTGCCAAGCACGACGACGTTTTCGATGTTGCCTTCAGCAAGCGCGCCAGCCAAGGCTACCGACGCATTGACCTTGCCAACACCGGAAATCAGGTGCTCGACATCTGCAAAGGCTACGGCTTCGTCTGCATGCGCAAAGACGAGCAAGGACTTCTGGTCCGACATGAACTTCCCCTCTAAAGAAATCAGTTCGGGGATTGCTGCCCCGAACGTCCTAAGAAGTCTATCGGTTACCTCCCGCGATATACTCTCGATTCGCCAGACGGTGAGCAGATAGACTTTGCCTATGAGTGATATTGAACTTGCTGAAGTTGAAAGCTTTGCACTGGACCACACCAAGGTCAAGGCGCCGTATGTGCGCAAGATCGGGGTTGAGCACGGTCCCAAGGGAGACGCCATCTCCAACTACGACATCCGATTAGTACAGCCAAACCACGGTGAGATTCCCACGGCAGGTTTGCACACCATCGAGCACACCATGGCTGGTCTGCTGCGTACCCGCATCGATGGCCTGATCGATTTCTCGCCATTTGGCTGCCGCACCGGCTTCCATATGATCTTGTGGGGCGAGCCAACCCCAGAGGTCGTCGCCGCCGCCATCAAGAGTTCGCTGGAAGATATCGCGGAGAAGGTTACCTGGGAAGATGTTCCAGGAACCGAAGCCGTAAGCTGTGGCAACTACCGCGACCATTCCCTGCACTCTGCTCGCGAGTGGGCCAAGGTCGTCTTGGAGCAGGGCATCAGCCTTGATGCGTTCGATCGTTCCAAGCTTGCCTGAGCAATAGCTTGAGATCTGGAAATCCCGTGTGTTCCGTTTGGAACGTGCGGGATTTTCTTGCTTTGTTGTCCCTTCGCCGAAAGGAAATGATGGCCGCCGATTCGCCAACTTGCAGGATCCCGTCGGTAGCATGGAGACTATGCGCAGAGTTCACTTCTTAGCTGCAGCACTGCGCGCCGTGGCATTAGCTATCAGCGGATGCGAGAATTTCGATGCGGCTAGGACATCTAATATCGGCGAGGAATGCCAGTCGGCAATTCAAAAGCAGAACGAAGCCTGGTCTGATCATGAAACGCCGCAAATTAAGATTAGCGAAGCAGAGAAAATGGCGCTCAATGCTTGCAAGAACCTCGATGAGTGGAGCACTGCCGTCTCCTATAATCCCGGATCAATGGGATATCCGGAATTGAGCACAGAAAATGCAGCGAACACTGTTTATCTAGCCTGCGCTTCAAGTGACCCAGGACGGCAGACCCCAGTGTGCGCTGACGCCGAGAAACGCGGATATCTCGACGCAACTTAGCCCACCAACCGAGCTAGTGAGTATTGCCGCAGTCGCGGTCCGATCGCGTAATTTCCCAGAATGTGATGGCTCCGTCACCACTGAGCTATTGCTTTCAAACCGCGGTTCTATGGGAGAATGAAAGACAGTGTACTTAGCTTGAAATGGCTATTCTCGACGACTTAAGGACGTATATTCGTGGCCATGATTCCATTGCCGTTGCATTCGGTGGAGACCACGCAGTTTTCTCCGATTGACCCGGCGGACCCGACGTTGGTCCACCGAGGCGAAGGCGGCTCTGAAGTCCGGCGCAGCATCCTGCCCGGTGGCGTACGAGTCCTGACAGAAGCGATGCCCGGACAGCGGTCCACCACAGTGGGCTTCTGGGTACCGGTCGGTTCCCGCGACGAGGAATCAGGGCACTTCGGCTCCACGCACTTCCTGGAGCACCTGCTGTTCAAGGGCACTGCCAAGCGCACTGCCTTGGAAATCGCCCAGTCCTTCGATGCCGTGGGCGGCGAATCAAACGCAGCCACCGCCAAGGAATCGACCTGCTATTACGCCCGCGTCCTGGACACGGAGCTGCCAATGGCCCTTGAGGTCATCGCCGACATGGTTACCTCTGCAGTTATCGACCCGCAGGAATTGGAACAGGAACGCGGGGTGATCATCGAAGAGCTGGCCATGGATGCAGATGACGCGATGGATGTCGCCCACGAGCGGTTCGTTGCCAATGTCTTGGGCGATCACCCATTGGGACGTCCCATTGGAGGAACTCCTGAAGAGATCATGGAGATCTCCCGCGAGGCAGTCATGGAGCACTATCGTGCGCACTACCGCCCAAGCGAGTTGATTGTTACTGCCGCCGGATCCCTGGAGCACGACAAGCTGTGCGAGCTGCTTCTCAAGGCGCTGACCGAAGCAGGCTGGGAACTGGACCCGATGGCTGTGCCAGAACCACGCCGCATGGGTGAACCAGCGCAGATCACTTCGAAGGCCGGGCTGGAAGTAATCAACCGTCCGGGCGAGCAAGCCAACATCATCATGGGATGCTCCGGCATCACCGGACATGATGACCGCCGTCAGGTTCTCGCAGTGCTGAACGCTGTTCTCGGCGGCGGCATGAGCTCAAGGTTGTTCCAGGAAATTCGCGAGAAGCGTGGACTGGTGTACTCGACCTACTCCTTCTCCGCCGCCTACACCGATGCCGGCTACTTTGGCATGTACGCGGGCTGCGCCCCGGCTAAGGCTGCTCAGGTTATCGGGCTGCTGGGGGCCGAGCTTGATCGGTTGGCCAAGGACGGCATCACCGAAACTGAATTGGCGCAGGCCAAGGGCCAGCTATCTGGTGGAACGGTGCTGGCTCTGGAGGATCCAGGAAGCCGCATGTCCCGTTTGGGCCGGGCAGAAATGATTACCGGAGAATTCCAGGACATCGACGAAGCACTGTCTCGCGTCAATGCCGTCACGGCCCAGGAAGTTCAGGATCTGGCCCAGGAACTGGCCTCCAAGGATCGAGTGATCACCGTGGTGGGACCGTTTGAAAGTGAAGCCGACTTGGGCCTCTAGAGCTGGGTGCCGTGCCCCTGGAATCGAATCCGAGGATTTCGGTTCCAGGAGCATAACCGTTTTCTCTTGGTCATGCCGCGGCATCTACTAGCGCTGCAAGCTCGGGCGCATGAGAGAAATTGAACCCATGCGCACCCTGATGCATGACGGTGAGCTTGGCTTGCGGTGTTCTTGCGACCAGGCGAAGACCGAACTCGGGTGGAGACAGCGGATCCCGGGTGCCGCACACGACATCAATCGGGCAGTGCACCGTACGGAGCAAATCAACGGTGGAGTAGTCCAGCATCTGGGCGCAGCTTTTGGCCCACCACGGGATGCCGCAGCGCAAGTAATCGACGAGCAATATTGCCTTCACCGAGTTCAACTCGTGCGGGAAATCTTCAAAGAGCCGGCGGGCCTGCCTGAACAGCGTCGCTTCACGGTCGTTGACCGCAGGAGCCGCAATGACCAGGTGCTTGACCAGATCCGGCCACGCGCGAGCTAGCTCAATGGAAACCTGCGCGCCCATGGAATGCCCGAGGACGATAGCGTTCTCAACCTTCAGCTCGCGCAACGCCAATGCTACTTCGTGCGCGAAACGCGGTACGGTCACCGGGCGGCCATCATCCAGATTCTTGCCGTGGCCTGGAAGCTCGGGAACGATCACTCGATACTTCTTAGCCAAGATGTTGGCCAGCGGAGTGAAATAGCGGCTGGATGCTCCGAGACCATGAATCAGCACCACGTCGGGGCCATGGCCCGCGACACGAACCGAAAGCCTGGTCCTGAGGGATTCGGGCAATTGCCCAAAATAATCGTGGCGCACGCCAGCCTTTCATCGTGCGAAAAGTGCGCACACACTATCGGTAGGGAAAATCGGCACGCTCACCTGAAATGGCGAGACAGGCAAATAGGAATTAACCGCCCGCCCCGGTCGAATGCTGGGTAATAGCGGAACGAAGGTCTTCCGGGAAGAGCTCCTTCACGCCTTCCTCGTACTTGGAACCGTCATCTGGACGGCGCAGTTCCTGCCCGTCAATGCGGAATGGGAAGGCATCTGCCTGGGCAGCGGTGTCCGCCGCGTCCTGGCTATCGGGTGCGCAAGTAGCCCAGCCGTAGGTAGTGGAGTCCTCGATACGGAAAACCTCAACCTGGCAAGTCGGCGAATCGATGACCGTTCCCTGTTCTTGGACGACATCAATAATAGTTGCTCGCTCGTCATCGGAGAGGGTAATCGGTTCATCGCCTGAACCGCAGGAAGTGATTGCAAAGGCCGCGACAAGCGTTGCGCCGATGCCGAAACCAAAGCGCTTAATTTTATGACCCATGGCCCTGCTTACTACTTGGAGACTCCTGACACATATTTTTCCCCTATTTGCTAGGCAAAACAAGTTGGGCTGGCCGTAGGGAGCAAGCAGAAGCAAATATCTGGGAACTCGCCTCAGGGTATTCGCTGCAAAACTCGCGTGGGATCACGTAATCGTTGGCAAGGCAGGTGCCTGCAGGGCGATAGGCTTAAGCCCATGAGTGCACAGATCAAGGTGGCCGTGCTCGGCGCGGCCGGACGAATGGGCTCGGAAGCGGTCAAGGCCGTAACTGAGGCTGCAGACATGGAATTGGTAGCAAGCTTGGGAAGAGGCGACGATTTGTCGCAGATCCTTGAAGCCGGAGCAACGCACATCGTTGACCTTTCTGTGCCGGCATCCACCGAGGCCAATGTGCATTTTGCCGTCGAGAACGGGCTTCATGCAGTGGTTGGCACCACTGGCTGGGATGATGATCGCCGCGCGAATTTGGAAGGGCTGCTGGGCAAGCATCCGCAGGCAGGTGTGCTGATTGCGCCCAACTTCGCCCTGGGCTCGGTGCTCGCCAGCGCTTTCGCGGCTACGGCCGCCAAGTACTTCGAATCCGTAGAGATCATTGAGCTGCACCATCCGAATAAGGTGGACGCGCCTAGCGGCACCGCGGTGCGTACCGCTGAACTGATCGCGAAGTCGCGTGAAGCCGCTGGAGTCCCCGCGAGCCCGGACGCTACCGAGACCCAGCTCGATGGCGCCCGTGGCGCAGTCGTCGATGGAATCAACGTTCATTCGGTACGCCTGCGCGGCCTCGTAGCCCACCAGGAAGTGCTCTTTGGCGGCCCGGGGGAGCAGTTCACCTTGCGCCATGATTCCTTCGACCGTGCCTCGTTCATGCCAGGCGTTCTCCTGGGCCTGCGTACTGTTGGCTCCCGCCCGGGCCTGACCTATGGCCTTGATGGCTTCCTGGAGCTGGGCCAGTGAAAACGAAACTTTGGGTAGGCGGCATTCTGCTGCTGTTCGCGCTGTACATTGGAATGACCTTCACCCAGGCGATCCGTCTGCTGAAAACCGGGGAACTGGTCGCGCAGGTCATGGGCATTGCAATCCTGGTTATTCCTGCACTGTGCGTCTGGATCCTCATTCGCGAGGTGCTCTTCGGGCTGCGCACTGAGAAAATGGGCAAGTCCTTGGCCGCCTCAGGTGAGCTGCCAGAGGATCTTCCCCGCATGCCGTCGGGACGTTTCCTCCGTTCGGCCGCCGACGCTGATTTCCCTATCCATCAGCAGGATGTGGAAGAGAACCCGGAATCATGGAAATCCTGGTACCGTCTGGCACTGGCGTATGAAGCCTGCGGTGACAAGCCGCGCGCCCGCAAATCCATGCGTACTGCGATCGAATTCTGGCGAGCAGACCAGAAGGTCAGCCAGTAATTGCATAAAACAGCATCATGATGATGGCCCGGACTCACGAGAGTCCGGGTCATCGCTCTAGAACTTGCCCTTCGTTTCGGGGGTGCTGTCGGCTCCGCTAAACACCCGGACGCCATATTCCAAAGGGCCAGAGGCCTTGCTGAAGCCAAGCCAAATTCCGAAGACGGCCGTCGTTGCACAGAGAACCCACCAAATGGCCATTGGGTCCAAGTGGTCTTTCAGCGCCGGCAGCAAGATGATGTGCCCTGCATACAGGGTCAGCGGGGCCCGGCCGGCGCCGGCCAGAATCCGGCCGAGCGCACCCAGCCGACCAATGATCAGCTGGAACAGGCCGATGATAGCGACAGCGCAGGCGGCGTTGTGCAGCGTTGAGAGCGAAGAATTGCTGTGACCGGTCGGCAGCCAGAGATAGGCTGGATTGTCCAGGAACGGATCCAGATTGGCGCCCGGCAAACGCCCGGTGGTGATCATTGTGGGAACGAGGGATAACTCCAGGCCCAGTTCACGGGCTATGAGCCCGGCATTTTGCATGCTCACCGAATGGCCCACCCATTGGGTTGCCGCCGCGATAATCGAACCGCCCAATGCAAGCAGGCTCGCAGTCCTCGTGCTGTGCAGGTTGCATCTTGCGATGGCTATTCCAAGAAGGCCGAAACCGAACCAGACCATCAATGGGTAGTATCCGGTGACCGTTAGATCCTTGAGGAGCAGTTGCGGGGTGAGAATGTCGCCGAAGCTCGGATTATGGCCCAGCGAGTCCGCAATCCAGTTGCTGGCCAGCGGTCGCCAAAGAACCGGCATAAGCAGCAGCCAAAGGGCCGAGACTACCCAAATGGTTATTCTCGACAGCTTCAGCGCCAGTGGAAGCAATAGAAACAGTAGCCCATAGTGGACAAGAATGACCGCGATGGCTTCATTTACTGACCCAATTGCCATTCCGAGCACGGCAATAATTAATGCTCTCAGCACAAGGACTGAGTAAACCTTAGGGTGGGAAAAGCCCTTTCGAGCCAAGGATTTCGAGAGCAGAACCAGGGATAAACCCGCGAGCACCATGAACAGGACAGATGCTCGGCCGGAGGCGAAAGTCCCGGTAAATGTTGGGGAGTAGGCGGGTGCGCCACTGGTTCCATAGAGCGCGAAAACGTGCGCGGCGAACATCCCGAGGATGGCGGCAAGCCGTGCCGCGTCCACCCCCAGCAACCGCTGGGAACTACCCAAATCGTTCATGGAATCATCGCACCACGAATTGCGCGGGGGATGCCATTGCAACATGCGCGAGTGTAGATTTAATGCCATGGCTACAAGTGCAATTGATAATCAGGCATACCCGTTCGGTACCGTGCTGACCGCTATGGTCACGCCCTTCGATGAAGCGGGTGAAGTCGATTACGCGATGGCTGCCAAACTGGCAACGAAGCTGGTTGATGATGGCTGCGACGGACTGGTCGTCACCGGCACCACCGGCGAGACCTCGACCCTGACCGATGAAGAGAACATCGAGATGTTCCGTACCGTCGCCGAGGCGGTGGGGGACCGTGCCGCAGTGCTGGCCGGTTCCACTACCAACGACACCCGCCACTCCATCAAGCTCTCGCTGGCTGCCAAGGAAGCGGGCGTAGACGGTGTGCTGTTGACCACCCCCTACTACAACAAGCCAAGCCAGGCTGGCGTCATCGCCCACGTCAAGGCCATCGCCGAAGCCGTTGAACTGCCCATCATGCTCTACGACATCCCGGGACGCACCGGCATCGCGCTGGCGCCCGAGACCATCATTGAACTGTCCAGGATTCCTCAGGTCATTGCGCTGAAGGATGCCAAGGCGGATTACCAGTCCACCACCACCGTGCTGGCCACAACCGATCTGCACGTGTACTCCGGCGACGATGGGCTGACTTTGCCGCTGATGGCAGCAGGTGCTGTCGGCGTGGTTTCGGTCACCGCTCACGTTGCGGCCGCTAAGTACCGTACGCTTGTTAATGCAATGCATGCAGGAGATCTGGCGACTGCACGCACCACACACTTTGAGCTGGACGCGATCCAGCGCGGCATCATGGGCCACATTCAGGGCGCCGTGGCCGCAAAATATGGACTTCACTGGCAGGGTGTCCTGCCGAACACCGTCGTCCGACTGCCGCTGTTGGCACCGTCGGACGCAGAGCTCGATGCCATCCGCGCGGACCTACGTGAAGGTGGATGGGATCTGTAACGAAAGGGACTAACCACATATGACTGAGAGTTCAGTAGGCAAGGCTGACGCTGCGCGTATGCAGACTCCGGCGAAGCTGAAGAAGGGAACAATGCGAATTGTTCCCCTCGGCGGCTTGGGCGAGGTCGGCCGAAACATGACCGTTTTCGAACTCAACGGGAAACTGTTGATCATCGACTGCGGCGTGCTCTTCCCCGAGGAGCACCAGCCTGGCGTGGATCTGATCCTGCCAGACTTCTCCTACATCAAGGACCGCTTGGACGACGTGGTGGGCCTCGTGCTGACCCACGGCCACGAGGACCACATCGGTGCTGTTCCGTACCTGTTGCGCCTGCGCGAAGACATCCCTTTGTACGGGTCGAAGCTGACCCTGGCCTTCGTCGAAGCAAAGCTGGCAGAACACCGCATCAAGGCCAACACCAATATCGTGGTGGAGGGCGAGATCGCGCAGGTTGGCAACTTCGAATGCGAGTTCGTAGCTGTGAACCACTCGATCCCGGATGCCTTGGCTGTATTCCTGCGCACCGAAGCCGGTACCGTGCTGCACACCGGCGACTTCAAGATGGACCAGCTGCCACTTGACGGCCGCATCACCGACCTGCGCCACTTCGCGCGCCTGGGCGAGGAAGGCGTGGACTTGTTCCTGCCGGACTCCACCAACGCCGAAGTTCCGGGCTTCACCGTTGCCGAACGCGAAATCGGCCCGGTACTCGAGGCAAAGTTCGCGCGCGCCCGACGCCGCATCATCGTCGCTTCGTTCTCCTCGCACGTCCACCGCGTGCAGCAGGTTCTGGACGCCGCAGCGGTGCACGGCCGCAAGGTGGCCTTCATCGGCCGCTCGATGGTGCGCAACATGGGCATCGCCGAACGCTTGGGCTACCTCGAAGTGCCACAGGGCGTCCTGGTCGACCTGAAGCAGATCGATTCGCTGCCAGACCACAAGGTCGTGCTGATGTCCACCGGTTCGCAGGGCGAGCCGATGGCTGCACTGTCCCGCATGGCCAACGGCGAGCACAAGGTCCAGATCAACCCGGGCGACACCGTCATCCTGGCCTCCAGCCTGATCCCGGGCAACGAGAACTCGGTCTTCCGCGTGATCAACGGCCTGATGCGCTTGGGCGCCGAGGTCATCCACAAGGGCATGGCCAAGGTCCACGTTTCCGGTCACGCATCGGCTGGCGAATTGCTCTACTGCTACAACATCCTGCGCCCGAAGAACGTGCTTCCGGTGCACGGCGAAACCCGCCACCTGATTGCCAACGGCCGCCTGGCCGCGCAGGCCGGTGTCCCGGAGGACAACGTGCTGCTGGCAGACGACGGCTCGGTCATCGACATGAAGGACGGCGTTGCAAAGCTCGTTGGCCAGGTCGAATGCGGCTACGTCTACGTTGACGGTTCCAAGGTCGGCACCATCACCGATGATGACCTGAAGGACCGCGTCACCCTGGGTGAAGAAGGCTTCATCTCGGTCATCACCGTGATCAACCGCCAGAACGGTACGATCATCTCCGGCCCGGACATCCACGCACGTGGTGTAGCCGAAGAGGACTCGGTCTTCAACGAGATCAAGCCGAAGATCGCAGCTGCGATTATGGAAGCGGTGGGCAACAACCCGAACCACTCCACGCACCAGCTGCAGCAGATCACGCGCCGCGTGATCGGCTCGTGGGTTTCGCGCAAGCTGCGTCGCCGCCCAATGATCGTTCCTGTAGTGCTCGAAGCCTAGGCTTCCAAAAAATATTGCCTCGAACCAATTAAGGGGCGGGGTCTAACGGTCGTCGCAACACCCTGAACAA
>NZ_JBLVOJ010000024.1:56749-76857 GCF_053543715.1 Glutamicibacter sp. AGC46 | reverse complement strand
CAATCAGGAGTTGCGACGACCGTTACACCCCGCCAGGTTCGAGGCAATATTTTTATGGGAAAGCAACCGCAAGGCTTGGGTCAAAGCTCAAGTGTCAGCCAAAGAAGCCAAGGTATGCAGGACTTGGCGAGTTATCGAGCTCGATTGCCGGGGCGGGACTTTGCGGCAGGATTTGCCCTGTTTGCGCGTCGACTGCAATGACGGAATCCCAGTGGTCCATATCGATCTGCTCCAGCACCTCACCGGTGCCGGCTTCCATGGAAACTGAGCCGTCCCAACCACCGGATGGGGCGACGCCTTGCTGGCCAGCGAGTGCCGGTGATGAGAGTGCCAGGGCACCAACGATTAAGGTTGCCGTCGCGATGCCTATTGAGCGTATGCGCAAGGTCTTCTCCAAATGCAGTAAAGATGATTTTCACTGACTCTACCGATGTTCCCGAAGGAAACCGGGAACCACCACGCAGCATGAAGCTGGCTATTTCCCGGCATCTGGTGCTGTCACAGCACTTTTAAGGCAGAATTGGGCTCAACGCCAGCTCAAGGAGACGAAATATGCCCGGGCATCACCCAATGGGTTGGATCGAAGCCGCTGTGGAGGAATGTGCATGATTGAGTTCGATAACGTTTCCAAGCACTATCCGGATGGCACCGTTGCCGTCAAGGATTTCAGCCTGCAAATTCCGGCACACCGCACCACAGTCTTCGTAGGTTCCTCAGGCTGCGGCAAGACAACATTGCTGCGGATGATCAACCACATGGTTGATCCGAGCAGCGGTACGCTCCGTATCGACGGCGAGGACATCGCCAGCAAGCCGGCGGTGGGCCTGCGCCGCAGCATCGGCTACGTGATGCAGAACTCCGGCCTGCTGCCTCATTTCACTGTCGCACAGAACATTGCGACCGTGCCGCGGCTCATGGGTGAAACGAGCAAGGCATCACGAGCGCGTGCCTTGGAACTGATGGGCACGGTTGGGCTGGCCGGCTCCATGGCCGACAGGTATCCGCATCAGCTCTCTGGAGGCCAGCAGCAACGCGTTGGCGTGGCACGCGGGCTGGCCGCCGATCCGAACATCCTGCTCATGGACGAGCCCTTCGGCGCAGTGGACCCTATCGTTCGCGCCGAGCTGCAAGAAGAATTGCTTCGTCTCCAAAGAGAACTCGATAAGACCATAGTCTTTGTCACCCACGATATTGATGAAGCCTTCCTCCTGGGGGACCAGGTGGTAATTCTGGCGGCGGGCGCACAGAAGCTCCAGGTCGGCAGCCCCAGCGAGATCATTGAAAATCCAGCCAATGATTTTGTCGCCTCCTTCATTGGCGCGCAGCGTGGGGCACGGGCGCTGAGCTTGAAGCAGACGGAGCACGGAACCGTCCTGGTTGATGCGCAAGGCCGGACCCAAGGCAAGCTGGTCGAGGATGGGTCTGTCCAGTGAACTGGGTCCTGGAAAATCTCGGACTCATTGGTTCGCTATCGCTGGAGCACCTGCGCCAGTCCCTGATAGCAATCATTCTCGGATTCATCCTGTCGATTCCGCTGGGTTGGGTGGCCTGGCGCTACAAACTGGTGCGCGGACCGGTCGTGAGCATCACCGGATTGCTCTACACGATCCCTTCGCTGGCTCTGCTGATGATCCTGCCCGTACTCACCGGGATGAGCGCGATCAGCGAAGCCAATCTCATTCTCGCCTTGGCGATCTACGCGATAGCGATCATGGTGCGCAGCGTGGTCGATGGGCTGAACTCGGTGGACCCGGCAACCAGGTCGGCCGCAACTGCCATGGGCTACGGATCGGCACGCCGTTTCTTCGCAGTCGACCTTCCCTTGGCCGGTCCCGTAGTTCTGGCTGGGCTGCGCGTGACCGCGGTCAGCACCATCTCGCTGGCAACGGTCGGCATCCTGGTTGGGGTAACCAACTTGGGCTACCTATTCACCAACGGTCTGCAGCGTCGCATCATTGAAGAAGTCCTGGCGGGGATCATCGCGGTGGCAGTGATCGCGCTGCTCGTTGACCTGTTGTTGCTCTTGGCCGGCCGTTGGCTGATGCCTTGGGCTGCAACGAACACCAGGCAAAAACGAACTGCAGCGCAGGCGTCCACGCAGAAGGTGTCCTCATGAATCTGATTTCCGATGCGCTGGCGTGGATCTTCGCTCCCGAGCAGTGGCAGGGCGATGGGGGACTGGCTAGCCTGCTGGGGCAGCACTTGCTGTTCACCGTGCTTGCTGTGCTAATTGCTAGCGCGATTGCCATCCCTGCGGGATGGGCCATTGGCCACACCGGGCGAGGAAGGGAATTGGCCGTCGGGCTGGCCGGCGTTGCGCGTGCGGTGCCATCCTTCGGCCTGCTGATTCTGCTGGTGCTGCTTCTGGGAGTTCTGCACAAGCCAGAAGCGGCCATGCTGACCTTCGTCGTGCTGGCAATTCCATCACTGCTGGCCGGAGCCTATACCGGCTTCGAAGCAATTGACCGCAAAACCATCGATGCTGCCCGGGCCATGGGGATGACCGAATGGCAGATCCTCGTCAAAGTCGAGATCCCACTGGGACTTGCGCTGCTCGTAGGCGGGATCCGCTCCGCCGTTCTTCAAGTAGTCGCCACCGTTACTGTTGCCGCCTACGTAAATCTCGGCGGCCTGGGACTGCCCATCATCACCGGTCTGAACCTGCGGCGCTTCGACATGGTCCTGGGCGGCGCCTTGATGGTTGCCGCGCTGGCCTTGGTGCTGGATTTGGCATTTGCCATCGCGCAGAAAGCGGCTGTGCCCCACGGGCTGGGCGTGCCCTCGAAGAAGAAGAAAACTTACCAAGATACCGATGACTCAATCACCCGCGAAAGGGAAATGTCATGAGAACCAAGAAGATATTGTCCACGAGTGCTCTCGTGCTGGCCGGAAGCCTCGCACTCGCTGGATGCTCCGGTGCGGATCCGTTGGCCACCGAAAGCGATGCCACCCGGGAGGGTGGGGAAGCGATCGTTGTCGGTTCGCAGGCCTACTATTCCAATGAAATCGTTGCTGAGATCTATGCCCAGGCGCTTGAGGGAGCCGGCATGGAAGTGGAACGGAAATTCAGCATCGGGCAGCGCGATGCCTACATGCCCCAGCTGGAAGACGGCAGCATTGATGTCTTCCCTGAATACACCGGCAACCTGCTGCAGTTCTACAAGGAAGACACCGAAGCACGCTCCGCCGATGAGGTGTACAGCGAGCTGAAGGAATCCTTGCCGGATTCGCTGGCCGTGCTCGAAGCCGCGCCAGCTTCGGATCAGGACTCCTACACGGTGACCAAGGAATTCGCTGAAGCCAATAAGCTTGCGAGCATCGAGGATCTGGCCGGCATTTCCGAACCCTTGACCGTGGGCGGCCCGCCTGAATTGGCGCAACGCCCCTATGGACCCAAGGGCTTGGAGAGCGCATATGGCGTCAAGGCCGAATTCTCGGCAACTGGCGACACGACCGTTGAAGACCTGGCCGCCGGCACGGTGAATGTCGCCAACGTCTTTACCGCGGATCCGCGGATCCAGACGGAGGACTTGGTAGTCCTTGAAGACCCGAAGTCGCTATTCCTGGCATCGAATGTGGTGCCATTGGTGGCCACTGATCAATCCGGGGAATTGGCAGAAGTCCTGAATCCGGTCAGCGAAAAACTGACAGCGCAGGTTCTGGTGGACCTCAACGTGCAGAGCACCGTGGACAAGAAGTCTGCCGCCGACATCGCTTCGGCATGGCTGACTTCCGAGGGGCTGTAGCCCGGCAAGCCAGCATAAGAACATAGCTTCACCGCAGCCGCACCGCCCACGCAATGACGGGCAGTGCGGCTGCTTTTCCTTGTCCGGAAACGGCAGCGGCTTGGCTGAGGGGTATTCCGTGGCTTGCTCGTTTTGACAATTGATAATGATTCTCATTAGTGTTTAGCTCTGTTGGCAGAGGAGCTCGCCGGATCTCGGCGGCCGAGGCCTGCCCGCCATGAATGGAGCACTGATAGATGAAAAAACTCAATCCCTGGAAGTTGGCCGTGCCGGTTGCCATCCTGGCCCTGGCCACCGGATGCGGCGCGCCAGCCGGATCTGCCAGCGGTGCACCGCAGGGCACCGGCGCCAAGAGCATTTCCCTGGACAGTTGCGGAAGGCAGGTCGTCTTCGACAAGGCGCCGGACAGCGTTCTTGCAGTCGGGTCCGAAGCCCCGGCCCTGCTGGCCGCCGCTGGAGCGGGAGACAAGCTCACGCACTACGCAGGCAGCTGGCAGGTGCCTTTCGACGAAGAAACCATGGCGGCAGTGCGCAACGCGGAGCGGATTACCGAGGACTCGCATGATGTCTCCTACGAAATGATCCTGGACTCGGGAGCAGACGTGGTGATCGGCACCGATATCGCTGCTGGAATCGATCTCGACTCGTTGGCTGAACGCCTGGAAAGCGCCGGAGTGAAGATGCTGACCGTCAGCGGATATTGCGCCGGATTCGAGGATCGATCCACCGGCGGGCTGAGCGGCTTCGACCAGATCTACAAGGACGTCCAGTCCTACGGCCAGCTCTTCGGCACCGAGCAGGCGGCCGAGGACTCCGTGCAGCAGATGCGAGCACGCGTCGAGCAAGCCGCGCGCAGCGTCAAGCAGGAAAGCCAGCAGCGCGGGATGCCGCTGTACGTGCCCACCGCAGGCACCTTGGGATCCTACGGCCATGAATCGCTGGTTGCCGAGCAGATGGAACTGCTTGGCCTTCAGAACGTCTTCAACGACGTGCCCAAGCGCTACTTCGAGCCCTCCACCGAAGAACTCGTGAACAGCGGCGCCGACAAGGTCTTCGCCATGTACCTGCCGACAGGCTCCTCGAACTTGGAAACCGACCAGCAGGTCATCGAGGCGCTGCGCGACCGCCCCGAATTGGCCGGATTGCCCGCCATCGAGCAGGACAGCGCCATCGTGCCGCTGAACTACTACTATTCCTCGCCCGGTCCGCTGGCAGTGGACGGGGTCGAGCTGATCGCCGACCGGCTGGCCCGTTGATGAGCCAGCCAGCCGCGCTGCGCCGGCAAGCGGCCTCATCGCGCCGCGTGGCCCGCCCGGGGCACGGACGCGGCCCCAACCGCGGCCTGGTCCGGGGCGCCACCCCCGTGGAATTCGTCAAGCTCAGTCCGGCATCGAATACCACCGTGCTGGTGACCAGCCGGCACCCCGCGGCGCACTACCGCAGCATCGCTGACCGGCTGCTGCGCGCCGAGCATGTGCACGCCGAGCAAGTCGGGTTCATCCTGCCTCCCAGCTCGCCCCGGGCCCAGGCCCGGCTGCACATGGCCGGTGGCGAATTCTGCGCCAATGCCGCGATGTCGCTGGCCGCGCTGCAGGCCGCGCGCCGCGCCCGCAGCGGCCCGCTTGAGCTGCTGATCGAAGCCTCCGGCGCCGCGCAACTGCTGGGCTGCCGGGTCGAGCCGGCCGGTGCCGCCTACCGCTGCCAGCTGAAAATGCCCTGGCCGCTGCGCATCGACCCGTACCCGTTCCCGGGCGTCGCCGGCGCCGGGCTGGTGCGCTACGCCGATGCGGTGCACCTGGTCGCCGAATGCGACGGCTCGGATCCGAAGCTGCGCGGGCATGCGCAGCGACTGGCCCTGGACCTGGGCGCCAGCGAAGCGGTGTCCGTCGTGGGCATCATGCTCTACGATCCGGACCGCGGGCAGCTGGCCCCGCTGGTCAGCGTCCCGGCGCTGGGCAGCCTCATCTGGGAGGGCAGCTGCGGCTCGGGAAGCGCCGCGCTGGGCGCCTACCTGGCAGCGAAAACCGGGGCTCCGGTCAATGCCAGCGTGAAACAGCCCGGAGGCACCGTGCAGGTGCACGCCGATGGCAGCCGCGCCAAGGCCACCGCGCTGCAGATCAGCACCGAAGTAAGCATCGTGGCCGAAGGGACTGCATATATCCATGACTGAAACACCACTGGCCACCCAGGCCGCCGCCGCCGGCCGGGCCGGCGTGCTGCACGGCTACCTCGGACTGTTCGCCGAAGCCGCCCGAGACTATGACGGATCGACGCGGCACGCGGCGGCGCTCGAAGAGCTGCTGGCCGGCTATGCGCAGCTGGTCACCGACCCGGCCAATGAACCGGGCTATGCCCAGATGGCCGCCACCGACCAGGGCACGGCGCTGGTGGCGGCGCTGCGCACCGAATCGGCGCGCTGCGTCGCGGTCATCGAGAAGTACCGGGCGCTGCGCCTGCTCGAAGGCCGCAGCGGAGCCGAGGGCTACTTCGCCAACATCGAATCGTGCATCGCCGGGGAATTCGGCGCCGTCGCCCCGGACTCCAGCTCCAAGGTGCTGCTGGTCGGTTCGGGTTCCTTCCCGATGACCCTGCTGAACCTGGCCTCGCGCACCGGGGCCAGCGCCGTGGGGGTCGACATCGATCCCGAAGCGCTGGAGCTGGGCCGCCGGGTCGTGGCGCAGCTGGGGCAGGGCCTGGATATCGGCCTGCAGGGCGATCAAATCCACCAGCTGGACTTCCTGCCGCAGGCCACGCACATCGTCTTCAGCTCCACGGTGGCCGTGAAATACGAGCTGCTGCACCAGCTGCACGCGCGCACCCGGCAGGACGTGGTGGTCGCGATGCGCTTCGGCGACGGGCTGAAGTCGCTGTTCAACTACCCGATGCAACCAGTGGACCCCCGGCGGTGGCAGCTGGACGGAACGATCCGCCAGCCCGGGCAGGTCTTCGACATCGCGCTGTACACCAAGGCGCGCACGAGAACGGAAAGCAATTAACCCATGGATGATCTGGGAAATATCCTCATTGCCGGAACCGGACCGGTTGCGGTGCAAAGCGCCGTGCTGCTCGGGGCGCTGCCCGGGGAACTGGGCATTGCCGGGCGCGCCTCGCAGCGCTGCGCCGCCTTCTTCGACGCGCTGGAGGCCAACGCCGGCACCGCCCGCGTCCAGGTGCAAAACCCCTCCCATGCCGCACTGGCCGGGCAGGTGCGCATCGAGCACCGCTACCGCGGCTACCAGCAGGTGCGCGGCGGCTGGGACACCCTGGTGCTGGCGGCCACCGCCGACGCCTACCTGCCGGTGCTGCGCGAACTGCCGCCGGTGGTGCTCGCATCGCTGGCGCGGATCGTGCTGCTCTCGCCCACGCTGGGCTCGGCGGCACTGGTGCGCGAATTCGCCCGCCGCAGCGGCACCAACCCGGAAATCATCAGCTTCTCCAGCTATCTGGGGGACACCCGGCAGGTGGAGGGGACCGGCGGAGCGCTGGTGCTGACCGCCGGCGCCAAGGCCCGCATCTACGCCGGCTCCACCGGCGGGGCCACGCCCGCGCTGCAGCGGCTGCGTGCGGTGCATGCCGCGGCCGGCACCGAAGTGCAGCTGGCGGGATCGCCGGTTGAAGCCGAGGCGCGGAACATGTCGCTGTACGTGCATCCGGCCCTGTTCTTCAACGAGCAGGCGCTGCGCGCGGTCTTCGCTCCCGCCCCGCCCGTCCAGTACGTCTACAAGCTCTATCCCGAAGGCCCGGTCACCCCGGCGCTGATCCACTCCATGGCCGAGGCCTGGCGGGAACTGTCGGCCATCACCGCCGCACTGGGCGGCCAGCCGGTCAACCTGCTGGCCTTCATGCTCGATGACGGGTATCCGGTGCACCCCCAGAGCATCGACCCGGGGAAAGCAGCCAGCTTCGAGCAGCTGCCGGCCATCGAGCAGGAGTACCTGCTCTACGTGCGCTACGCCTCGCTGCTCATCGACCCCTTCTCGCAGCCCGACGCGCAGGGCCGCTACTTCGACTTCTCGGCCATCGCCTTCCGCCCGGTCTTCCGCAATGACCAGGGCCAGTGGGATGTGCCGCGGATGCCCAAGGAAGACTACTACCGCACCAGGATCATCGCCGGCCTGGCCCGGGAACTGGCCGTGCCCTGCCCGATGATCGACGCGCTGCTCGCCGCCTACGAAGACGCCCTGGTGCAAGCGGCCTCGGCCCGGGAGGGCCAGGGCTGCTCGCCGGCCTTCGCGGTGCAGGATTTCGCCGAGGACCTGGCCATGATCAGCGCCGGAATCGGGAGTGCGGCATGAGCCAGCCAGAAGTCGAAACAGCGCAGCAGCTGCCCAGCGAACGGCGCATCATCGCCGAGATCTGGCCGGCGCTGCTGGCCTCGGCGCTGGGCCTGCTGCCCTTCACGGTGCTGAGCACCTTCCTGGTGCCCATCGCCGACTGGGCCGGGGCCGGCTATGCCGAAACCGGCACCCTGCGCGGGCTGGCCGGCGTCGGCGCGGTGCTCGCCGGGGTTGCGCTGGCCCCGCTGATCGGGCGCATCGCCCCGGGCACCGTGGCCGCCGCGGCGCTGGGGCTGATGGGCGCCGCCGCCATCGCGGGGACCTTCTCGGGCCTGGCGGCTCTGGCAGTTTTCTGCCTGGCCACCGGGGTGTCCAACGCGCTGCTCTACCCGGCGCTGTCAACCGCGGCCGCGGACCGCTTCGGCACCACCCCGGCCGCGGGCCGGGCAGCCACCTTGGTGATGACGGCCCAGACCCTGGCCTCCACGATCGGCGCGCCGCTGCTGGTGCTGCCGGCGATGTTCTGGGGCTGGCAGGGAAACCTGGTCGCCATCGCCGCCATCAGCATCGCCCTGATCCCGGCGGTGCTGCGCTACGGCCGCCGCGGCGCCGGGCACTGCTCGGCAGACCCGGCTCCGGCTCCAGCCCGGCTGGGCTACCTGGCTGCCTTCCGCACCCTGGCCGGCGTGCCCGGAGCCCGGGCGCTGCTGCTGGTCTCCTTCGGCCGCGCCGGCGCCTTCATGGGGCACCTGGCCTTCCTGGCCCCGCTGTACGCGGAGAAGTTCGCGCTGACCGCCAGCTGGTTCGCGTTCATCTGGTCGGTCAGCGGCGGGGCCTTCTTCCTGGGGCACCTGCTGGCCGGGCGGATGCTCAACGCCGGGGATTCGCAGCGGCGCACCCGTGCGGTGATGGTTTTCAGCCTGGGCATTTCGCTGGTGGCGCTGTTCGGCGTCTACCTCTCACCGGTGCTGCCGCTGGCGGTGGCCGGCACGGCGCTGCTTTCGGCTAGCCACGCGGTGGTCGCGGCCGCCGTGATGAGCCTGCTGGTGAGCCGTTGCACGCAGGTGCGCGGCACCGCGCTGAGCCTGAACGCGGCCGGCATGTCCCTGGGCCTGTTCCTGGGCACAGCAGCCTCCGGAGCGGCGCTGGCCGCCGCCGGATACCTGGCCGCCGCTGCCGTGCTTGGCGCATTGACCCTGATTGCGCTGGGTGCTGCACTGGGCCTGCGCACCGATTCCATTGGCGAAACCCCCGAAAGGCAGCCATGACCCCGTTGGAACCTATCGTGCGAGAACCCCGGGAACCGCTGGCCTGCGCCGGCGATGACTTGGACCATGACCGGCGGGCCCGGCACAGCTGGCTGTGGATCGCCGGGCTGCTCGCCGTACTCGTGGCCACCTTGCCGGTGGCCGTAGGGCTCGGCCCGGTGTCCATCGAGCCGGGCACCGTGCTGCAGATCCTCAAGGCGCACCTTTCCGGGATGCCCGCACCTGGTGCATTCAGCGCCTCGGACCAGTCCATCGTCCTGCTGCTGCGCGTGCCGCGGGTGCTGCTGGGTGCCGCCGTCGGGGCCGGGCTGGCCCTGGCCGGGGTGGCGCTGCAGGCGCTGACCCGCAACATCCTGGCCGAGCCCTACCTGCTGGGCGTGACCTCCGGGGCCTCCACGCTCTCGGCGGCCGCGATCCTCTTCGGCGCCACGGCCGGCATCGGCACGGCCTCGCTGGCGACGAGCGCCTTTGCCGGGGCGCTGGCCGCCGGGATCTTCGTCTACCTGCTGGCGCGGGTCGGTTCGGAGATGACGTCCACCCGGCTGGTGCTGGCCGGGGTGTCCGTGGGCTATGTGCTGCACGCGCTCACCTCGCTGCTGATCTTCGCTTCGGATGATCCCAATGCGGGCCGTTCGGTGCTTTTCTGGACGCTGGGTTCACTGGCGCAGGCGACCGGGCAATCGGCAATGATCACCTGGATCGTGGTGCTCGGGACCGCCACGCTGCTGGCCTATTGGTCGCGGCCGCTGGACGCGCTGGCCATCGGCGATGGCACCGCGCAAGCACTGGGAATATCTCCGGCGAAGCTGCGTGCGGCCGTCATGGTGGTGACCGCGGTGTGCGTGGGCGCGCTGGTCGCGTCCTCCGGCGGCATCGGATTCGTCGGGCTGGTGATTCCGCACGTAGCCCGGCTGTGCGTCGGTGCCACGCACCGCACCCTGATTCCGGTAGCCGCACTGCTCGGCGCGATCTTCCTGGTCTGGGCCGATGTGCTGGCCCGGACGGCCATGGCACCGCAGGAATTGCCGCTGGGAATCGTCACCGCATTGCTCGGCGCCCCGCTGCTGTTCGCGCTGGTTCGCAAGCTCAATGCGGCCCAATAGGAACCAAGGACCTGGAAGAAGGCAAGAACCATGATTACTGCTACAGATATTTCGGTGGGCTATGGCGGAAAGCTGGTCATTGAATCGGCGGGGCTGCAGGCAGGCCCCGGGGAAGTGGTGGGGCTGATCGGCCCCAACGGCAGCGGCAAGTCCACCCTGCTGCGCACGCTCTATGCGGCGCTGCGGCCCACGGCAGGGCTGGTGCTCGTGGACGAGCGCCCGGTCAGCGGACTGCGCGGCAACGAACTGGCCCGCAGGATTGCCGTCGTGGCCCAGGAAACGCCCACCGAGCTGCCGGTCAGTGTCGCCGAAATGGTGCTCCTGGGCAGGGTTGCGCACCGCAAGGCGCTGGCCGCCTTTGCCCGCGAGGACCACCAGGCAGTTGCCTCGGCATTGTCCCGGGTCGGCGCCCGGCACTTGGCCGACCGCCGCTACTCGACCCTGTCCGGCGGCGAGAAGCAGCGCGTGCTGGTTGCCCGGACATTGGCCCAGCAGGCCGAGCACTTGCTACTGGATGAACCCACCAACCACCTGGATATCCGCTACCAGCATGAGCTGCTGCGCATGGTCGGGGAACTGGGAACCACCACGGTGGTGGTGCTGCACGATTTGAACCTGGCCGCCCGCTACTGCAGCAAGCTGGTCATGCTGGCCAACGGCGGGGTCATCGCTTCGGGGACGCCCCAGGAGGTGCTGAAACCTGAACTTCTGCTGCAGGTCTACGGGATTCATGCGCAGCCGGTGCTCGTGAACGGCATCGTGCAACTGGTCTTCAGCCTGGCAGATGAGCCAGCACTGCAACATAGTGGCAGTTCAGTGCCCGGATGATAGCCTGCCCGGTAGGCAAGCAATGGCCAAGCGCCTGCCTGCCGTGCCCCAGCATTGACCGTGAAAGGTACCACTGCCATGACGTCTTCCGCCGCAATCGAGGCAGACAAGCACTACGATCTGATCATCCTCGGCACCGGTTCTGGCAACTCTATTCCGGGTCCAGAATTCGATGGAAAATCCATTGCCATCATCGAGAAGGGCGCTTTCGGCGGTACCTGCCTGAACGTCGGCTGCATCCCCACCAAGATGTATGTCTACGCCGCAGACGTCGCCCTGGAAACCAGGCAAGCAGCACGGCTGGGAATCGATGCCCAGGTCAATTCCGTGGACTGGCCAGGCATCGTGAGCAGGGTCTTCGATAAGCGCATCGATCCCATTGCCCAGGGCGGCGAAGACTACCGCCGTGGCGGGCAGACACCGAATATCGACGTCTACGACCAGCACGCGCGTTTTGTCGGCGAGCGCACGCTGCGTACCGGGCAGGGAACAGAAGCCAGGACCATCAGCGCGGACCAGATTGTCCTGGCCGCCGGGTCGCGCCCGTTTATTCCGCAGGAAATCATCGATTCGGGCGTAGCCTTCCACACCAACGAGGACATCATGCGCTTGGCCCGCCAGCCCAAGTCCATCGTGATCATCGGTGGCGGCTACATTGCCATGGAGTTCGCCCACGTTTTCGAAGCACTGGGCACCAAGGTCACCATCCTGGCCCGCTCCGAACTCATGCGCCAGCTGGATGCCGATCTGCGCGAGCCATTCAACCAGATGGCCGCAGAACGCTATGACGTTCGCCAGGGCAGGAGCATGGTCAGCGCCGTGCAAGAGCCCGACGGGGTAGCACTGACCCTGGATGACGGCTCCACCGCCAGTGCAGAGGTGCTGCTTGTGGCCACGGGGCGCATCCCCAACGGCGACCAGCTGGATCTGGACCGTGCGGGCATCGACTCCGAGGACGGACGGGTCAGCGTGGACGAATACGGCCGTTCGACGTCTGCCGAGGGCATCTGGGCGCTGGGCGACATTTCCTCGCCATTCTTGCTCAAGCATGTGGCCAACGCGGAAATGCGCGCGGTGCGCCACAACCTGCTGAACCCGCAGAACATGAAGAAGATGCCGCATGAGCACGTGCCGGCGGCGGTCTTCACCCACCCGCAGATCGCCTACGTCGGAATGACCGAGGAAGAAGCCCGCGAGGCCGGGCATGCCATTACCGCCAAGGTGCAGAAGTACGGGGATGTGGCCTACGGCTGGGCGATGGAAGACAGCACCGGTATCGCAAAGCTCATCGCTGATAGGGAAACCGGCAAGCTGCTGGGCGCGCACTACATGGGACCGCAAGCTTCAACGCTGATCCAGCAGATGATTACGGTCATGGCCTTCGGACTGGATGTGCGCGAGGTCGCCACGCAGCAGTACTGGATCCACCCTGCCTTGCCGGAGGTCACCGAGAACGCATTGCTCGGCCTGGACTTCTCCTAGCGGCGGTTTTTCGGACCGGCGGCGAACGGATGATAGCTGGCAGCAGAACCCGAAAGGCAGTAGCAAATAGCGCCTGTTCGTCCTAGGGTGGAGCCATGAATGGGAAAACTTCAAGGACCGTGGCCTCGATGACCCGAAGCATGTTCGCGATCGCTGCCGGGGCAGGCATGGTCCTGGGGATGCTGGCGGTGCTCTGGATGTTCTGGCCGATCCGCGAGAACGGCTATGGCGGCAGCCTGGGCGATCTGGGCCTCCCGCTGGCATACGGCGCGGTTGCCGGAGTGCTGATGGGGCTTGTCTGCTGCAGCGGTGCGTATGCGGCCATTGAAATCCAGGCCATGGGGAACCAGCCGGCCACGGCAGCCAGGCAATCGGCCGCTGCCGGAATCGGCGCGGTCCTCGCGGCACTGCTTCCGGCGTTGGCCATAGCCGCGCTGGGCCTGGGCGAAATCGATCCGGCCCCGTTCCTAGGCACGGCCCTGGGGTTCCTGGCAGTGTGCTTTGCCTCGGGCTTCGCTATCCTGGCTGGGCTCAACCGCTGCGCGGCCCGCGGCTGAGGCCATCCGGGCTCCGCGGCCAGGCGCTGGCTGGATCTTGGCTGGACGCCGCTGGCAGTGCAGGGCGTGCTGTGGCACCTTGGGAAGCGGGCGCGTGGCCCAAGCGCCCGGCACGAAAGCAGACCAGGAGTGCAAATGAAGTTCAAGAGCCATCTCGCCGCATGCGCCGTGGCCGGCCTGCTGGCCGGGGCGGTGGGGCTGGCCGGAATCCCGGGGGCCCACGCCAGCGGCACGACCTACACCCAAGAGGTCTCCAGCGCCGCTACCTGCGCCATGATGGAAACCGCCACGGTGGATGCCTTCAAGGCGTCCGGGTACGAAGTCGGCAGCCACGCCTGCCTGGAAGGCCATGGCCGCTACACCCTGGTGATCGAGTACTCGCAATAGTTCCCGGGCGCCACGTGACGATTATCTAGCTGCTGGCGCACCCCGTGCAGACGTGTAAATTCGGGGCGCATCCAGCCGGGGGCGATACCCTTGGAGTATGGCCCCACGTACCCAGTCTCAGGGGACGAAGAAGACCGCGGCGCGCAAACCCAAGGCGCCTGGCTCCTCGTCCTCCAAGAAAACGCCCGAGAACCCGGATGCGGAACTCGCCCTGCCGCTGCGCGCAATACGCAGCGTGTGGATGGGCATTGCCCGGATCTTCGGCGGCGCATTCCGCCGCATTGGCGGAACCGTCAAGCCTGACTACGAGCTGCGCCGCGACGGCACCGGACTGTTCCTCGCGCTGATCTCGATGATCGTCGCGATCATCGAATGGTGGGGCCTGCGCGATGCGGGCTGGTTCGGCACCGGCGTGCACGCGGTCGCCGGCGGCACCCTGGGCTTCATGGCCGTGCTGCTGCCGGTGATCTTGTTCATCGGCGCCTTCCGGCTCTTCCGCTACCCGGAGGCGGTCACCGCGAACAACCGCATCGGCATCGGCCTGCTGATCATGACGCTCTCCGGCTCGTCCATCGCCTCGCTGGCCAACGGCTCGCCAGCGGTCTCCGACGATTTCCAGGCACTCTGGAATGCCGGCGGCATGGCCGGTTCCATCCTGGGCACCCCGCTGGGCCTGCTGATCTCGGTCCCGGGCGCCATGGCCGTGTTCATCTTCCTGGTGGTCATGTCCATCCTGATCGTCACCGCCACGCCATTTACGCAGATCCCTTCGCGCGTGCGTTCGGGCTACAACCGCCTGCTCGGCCAGGACCCGGACGCACCCCGTGCCACCCGACCCACGGCCGCAGTGGAACTTGATCCAGCCGGCGAGGACCATGACCAGTCCTACCTCTACCCGCAGGACGAGGCTCCGGCCCCCGCCGCCAGGAAGAAGAAGCCCGGCTTCTTCGAACGCCGGGCCGCGGCCGCCCGCAAGGTCACCGAGGTCTACGACGTGGACGGCGGCGAGCACGCTGAACGCCCCGGCGATGTCGCCTACGACAAGGCGGTCATCGGCCAGGATGATCCTGCCGAGCAGTCCACCGGCGCGATGCCTGCCGTCAACCGCAACTCCGGCAAGATCTTCGACGCCGACGAGGCCGCCACCCAGGCCATCGCCCGCCCGGACTTCGAGTCCGCCGCCGCCCCGGCCCAGGAAGACACCGCCACGGTGGCCATCCCGAAGCCCTCCGGTCCTCCGCCTGGAGTCAAGCGCCCGACCAAGGCCGAATCCGAGATGGCCGAGATCATGGCCAATATCGGGCTGAAGGCCGAACCCGAGGCCACCACCTCCGCGATGGACCAGGTCTCCTCGCGCGCCGCCGGGCTCGCCGCATCCCCGCAGGCGCCGATCCCCGCGCGCAGCGAGCAGCTGCAGCTCTCCGGCGATGTCACCTACACCCTGCCCGAGGAGCACTACCTTCCTGCCGGCCCGCCGGCCAAGGAAGCCTCCGAGGCCAACCAGGTGGTGGTCGATGCGCTGACCAACACCCTGCAGCAGTTCAAGGTCGACGCGAAGGTCACCGGGTTCTCCCGCGGGCCCACGGTGACCCGCTACGAGATCGAGCTGGCTCCGGGCACCAAGGTGGAGAAGGTCACCGCGCTGTCCAAGAACATCTCCTATGCGGTGGCTTCCTCGGATGTGCGCATCCTCTCGCCGATTCCGGGCAAGTCCGCCATCGGCATCGAGATCCCGAACACCGACAAGGAAGTCGTGGCGCTGGGCGATGTGCTGCGCAGCTCCAATGCCCGCAAGACCGAGCACCCGATGGTGATGGGCGTGGGCAAGGACGTGGAAGGCGGCTTCGTCGTGGCCAACCTGGCCAAGATGCCGCACCTGCTGGTGGCAGGCGCCACCGGCGCGGGCAAGTCCTCGTTCGTGAACTCGATGATCACCTCGATCCTGATGCGCTCCACCCCGGACGAGGTGCGCATGGTCATGGTCGACCCCAAGCGCGTGGAGCTGACCGCCTACGAAGGCGTGCCGCACCTGATCACCCCGATCATCACCAACCCGAAGAAGGCCGCCGAGGCACTGGGCTGGGTGGTCCGCGAAATGGACACCCGCTACGACGATCTGGCCAACTTCGGTTTCAAGCACATCGACGACTTCAACAAGGCGGTCAAGGCCGGCAAGGTGCACCCTCCGGAGGGTTCCAAGCGCGTGCTCAAGCCCTACCCGTACCTGCTGGTGATCGTCGATGAGCTCGCCGACTTGATGATGGTCGCCCCGCGCGATGTCGAAGAGTCGATCGTGCGCATCACCCAGCTGGCGCGTGCCGCCGGCATCCACTTGGTGCTGGCCACCCAGCGCCCCTCGGTGGATGTGGTCACCGGCTTGATCAAGGCCAACGTGCCCTCGCGCATGGCCTTCGCGACCTCATCGGTCACCGACTCCCGCGTGGTCCTGGACCAGCCCGGGGCCGAGAAGCTGCTGGGCCAGGGCGACGCCCTGTTCCTGCCGATGGGCACCTCCAAGCCGATGCGCGTGCAGGGCGCCTGGGTGACCGAATCCGAAATCCACCGCGTGGTCGAGCACGTCAAGAGCCAGCTGAAGCCCGAGTACCGGGAAGACGTGATCCCGGCTGCCGAGAAGAAGAAGCAGATCGATGAGGACATCGGAGACGATCTGGATCTGCTGCTGCAGGCTACCGAGCTCGTGGTCACCAGCCAGTTCGGCTCCACCTCGATGCTGCAGCGCAAGCTGCGCGTGGGCTTCGCCAAGGCCGGACGCCTGATGGACCTGATGGAATCACGGGGCGTTGTCGGCCCTTCCGAGGGCTCCAAGGCCCGCGATGTGCTGATCCAGCCCGATGACCTGCCCATGGTCCTGGCCGCGATGCGCGGCGATGACCCGGCGACCAGCACCCCGTCGGCCACCGAGGCCGCGCTGGTGGCCGAAGCCAACGTGAACCACGCCGAGCCGGTCACCGACTATGCCGAGGACCTGGTTGCCAAGGATCTGGAAGATCGCCCGCAAGCCGTCGACTACTTCGATGGCTCCGACGAACCTGGCGAAGACGCCTGGGACCTGACAGGAAGAAACTGAAACCCATGAGCGAGCAAGCTGGCCGCAGTGCCCAGCCACCGGTACCGACGCTGAATATCGCCAACGTGCTCACTACCATCCGCATCATCATGGTGCCTTTCTTCGTCTGGGCCCTGATGGCCGATAACCACGAGCAAGGCCTGTGGCGCTGGGTCGCGCTGGGACTTTTCGTGGTGGCCATGTACACCGACAAGCTCGACGGGGACCTGGCGCGCAGCCGCGGGCTGGTCACCAACTTCGGCAAGATCGCGGACCCGATCGCCGACAAGCTGCTCACCGGTTCGGCGCTGGTTTGCTTCTCGATCCTGGCCGAGCTGCCTTGGTGGGTCACTATCGTGATCCTGGTGCGCGAATGGGGCATCACCGTGCTGCGCGTGGTGGTCATCCGCTACGGCGTGATTGCCGCGAATATGGGCGGCAAGATCAAGACCGTGTTGCAGGCCATCGTGATCGGCCTGTACCTGTTGCCCTACACCCACACCATTGACTGGCTGGGCACCGTGGCGTGGTACCTGATGCTGCTGACCCTGGCCGTCACCGTGGTCACCGGACTGGAATACCTGGTCAAGGCCGGCCAGCTGGCAGCCGCGGCCAAGAAGCAGAAGTAGGGCCGGCACCATGAAGCCCCAGGCACCCGAGGTGATCGCCAAGGCCATTGAAGGCGATGTGCAACTGGCTACGGCCGAATCGCTGACCGCTGGCATGATTGCCGCGCGCCTGGCCGAGGTGCCAGGCGCCTCGGCGGTGCTGCGCGGGGGAGTTGTCAGCTATTCCTCGGCGGTGAAGTCATCGCTGCTGGGCGTCGACGAGATGCTGCTTGCTTCCAACGGATCGGTGGATCCCGAGGTTGCCCGGCAGATGGCCGTAGGGGCGCAGCGTGCCTGCGGTGCAGACGTGGCGATTTCTGCAACCGGGGTCGCTGGACCGGACCCGCACGATGGCAAGGCGGTGGGAACCGTGTATATTGGGTGGGCCATGGGCGCTGACTCGGGATCCGAAGTCCACCACTTCGTGGGAGACCGGGCACAGATCCGCGAGCAGAGCACCCTGGCGGCACTTCACCAGTTCGCTGCCATCTTGGATAAAGCTTCTTCACAGTAAGACGCGAAATACTCTTCTTCCCGAGATGTTACGCAAAAATCACGGCAAATGTGGCGTAGGTCGCATTTAAGTGATTAGGGTGAATGTACGGGAACAAAATCGTATGACCTGTCGTTGTACGAATTGCAGGGCCGCAAGGATGGCCCCCGTATTTGATTAGATCTTCGAGATGGACCTAGGAGCAGAGGCTAAATTCATGGTCAAGCAACCCGTAACTGTCAATGGTGTCGTCCGTTGGCGCGATATGGGAGAAGCCCATATGGTCCAGCCCGAGAAGGAGGAGCACAAAATGGTAGTACTCCGTCATGAAATCGGCGATGTTCTGCGCGACGTCCGTCAGCGCCAGGGACGTACCCTTCGCGAGGTTTCGCATAGCGCACGTGTTTCCCTTGGCTACCTGTCCGAGGTTGAGCGTGGCCAGAAGGAAGCCTCTTCGGAGCTGCTCTCCTCGATCTGCGTGGCGCTGGAAATCCCATTGTCCCTGATGCTCCGTGAAGTATCCGAGCGCGTTGCCCTGGCAGAGGGCATTGCTATCCCGGATACCGTTCCTACGGATATGGCCAACGAGTTTGCCGCCAAGAGCAGCAACAAGCCATTGGCCTCGGTCTAGAACCAAATTTTTTAGGGCTACCGCTACTCAGTAATCGAGACTGCCGGCAGCCGTGCAAGGAGCCTGCGCGAAATGCGTGGGCTCCTTGCCTATGCGTGGGAGAATAATTAGGTGAAAATCAGCGATTTCTGGCGCAACATGGAAAACGAGTTCGGCGCGCGGTACTCCCACGTGCTGGCCGATTCCATGGCCCTTACCGAACTTGGCAGCCTTACCGCCGCGCAGGCGCTGGACAAGGGCGTCAAGCCCAAGCAGATTTGGGAAGCCCTGTGCAAGGCGCAAGACATTCCGGCCGAACGCTGGCTTGGCGTGGATATCGAGCCGAAGGAATCGTAGCGATTCCGTTCGAAAGTCCCGGCACTGGATCTTCGAACATGCCGTGTTGAATTTCGAACACCTGTTCGGATAGGGTTATCCTAGAAGCAACGCAGGAAACTGCACCAAGAACTTAAGCACTGAGACTGTCCACACTTGAGGGCTATCGGAGTCCAAAGTGTCGGTGGGCAAGCATACTGTCTATTGCAGGACAAAATTCATGAGCAAGTACGTAGCAGGCTTGCAAGAGCAAAGGTGAACCATGGCAGCAAAAAATGATCGGGAAAAGGCGCTAGAGGCTGTCCTGGGCCAAATCGACAAGGCCTACGGCAAGGGCTCGGTCATGCGCCTGGGCGATGAAACCCGTGCACCCATTGAAGTAATTCCTACCGGTTCGGTTGCCTTGGATGTCGCCCTTGGCATTGGCGGCCTGCCACGCGGCCGCGTGGTGGAAATCTACGGCCCTGAGTCCTCGGGTAAAACCACGGTTGCCCTGCATGCAGTCGCCAGCGCGCAGAAGGCCGGCGGCGTTGCGGCATTCATCGATGCTGAGCACGCGCTTGATCCGGAATACGCCAAGAAGCTGGGCGTCGACACCGACGCACTGCTGGTCTCCCAGCCGGATACCGGTGAGCAGGCCCTGGAAATCATGGATATGCTCGTGGGCTCCGGCGCGCTGGATATCATCGTCATCGACTCCGTGGCAGCACTGGTTCCACGCGCCGAAATCGAAGGCGAGATGGGTGACAGCCATGTCGGCCTGCAGGCCCGCTTGATGTCCCAGGCTCTGCGCAAGATTACCGGCCGCCTCTCGGCCTCGAAGACTACCGCAATCTTCATCAACCAGCTGCGTGAAAAGATTGGCGTCTTCTTCGGCAGCCCGGAAACCACCACTGGTGGCAAGGCGCTGAAGTTCTACGCTTCGGTTCGCATCGACATCCGCCGCATCGAGACCCTGAAAGAGGGCACCAACGCGGTCGGCAACCGCACCCGCTGCAAGGTCGTCAAGAACAAGATGGCGCCTCCTTTCAAACAGGCTGAATTCGACATCCTGTACGGCCACGGCATCTCCCGCGAAGGTTCGCTCATCGATATGGGTGTCGAGCACAACCTGGTCAAGAAGTCCGGTGCCTGGTTCACCTACGACGGGGACCAGCTGGGCCAGGGCAAGGAAAACGCCCGCCGCTTCCTGCGCGACAACCCGGATCTGGCCGACGAACTAGAGCGCCAGATCTTGCAGAAGCTCGGCGTTCTGCCACAGGAAGAAGTTGAAGAAGACGAGACCGAACTGCGAGTCGTCGAGGGCGATAAGTAGTGGCCCCAGGCTTCCAGCGACGTAGCGGGGG
>NZ_JBLVOJ010000024.1:46114-56689 GCF_053543715.1 Glutamicibacter sp. AGC46 | reverse complement strand
ACGCTACGTCCGTTTCCAAAGAGTTCCAGGGGGATCCCGAGGACATGCCGGACTGGGCAAAACCCAGCCCGGAAGAAGTGGAAGCACAAGCGGCTGAGGAATCAGCTAGGCGGGAACGCGCCGCCCGGCGCGCCGCAACCCCAGCCATGCCAGCGGGCAGCACCTCCCGCACCATTGCCAGCTTCCCGGAGGAATCCAGGAAACCGGGCAGTGTTGAAGAGCTGCGTGCGGCGATGGAACAGATTGTTGCCGCGCCCGCACCGGCCAAACCCTCGAAGCAGGAACGCCGCGAAGCACGCGAAGCGAGAAAAGCGGCGCGCGAAGCGGGGGAGCCCGAAGAGCTCAGCGATGACCAGTGGCGGGAAAAGGCGCGTGGCATTTTGCTGCGCCAGCTCACAGCCAGCGACAAGACCGCGAAACAGCTCAAGGACAAGCTTCTTGACAACCAATGCCCTGAGGATATCGCTGATGAAGTCATCGACCGGTATGCCGAGATCAATCTCGTTGATGATGAACGCTTTGCGAAGTCGTGGGTAGTTGCCCGCGCGCGCTCGCGCGGTTTGGCCCGTGGGGCGATCAAGCGCGAGCTGCGCACCAAGGGCGTAGACGATGAACTGGCCGCTGAAGCGCTTGAGCAAATTGATGATGAGGCCGAGGAGCAGCGGGCCCGTGAACTGGTTCGCGCGAAACTTCGCCCGGAATCCATGGGCGCAGATCGGGATAGGGCATTACGCCGACTAGTAGGGATGCTGGGGCGTAAAGGCTACAACGGCGGCTTGGCCTTCAAGGTCGCGCGCGAAGAATGGGAAGAGCGCTTCGGTAGCCGCTACTGATTGCGCTTCGGATCCTGGGCAGGTGCTTTGCTGCGGCGTCCAAGCCAATCGTCAATGCCCTGGTATGCCCACAGGATCAAGGCGGCGATCCCGGCAAGCACCGAGCCAACACCGATATTGAACAGCAGGTCATCGGTCTCGTGGTCCATCGGCGGGAGGAGGCCGATGGCGATCGGGATGGCGAAAAGGAAAAGTGCGGATATTCCGGCCATCCAGATATGGAAGACCTTCATGCCGCGTGACAAGCGCAATGGGCGGGATTTCTCGGGTTCCGGTTGTGGGCGGGGTGAATGGTTTTCCACGGAAATCTCTCTCATAGGCCGAATTGGCTAGTTGATAGTCTAATTCAATCCTAACCCTTCCGAGGGAAGCGGTGAATTCGGCGATTAGCGGGCACGCGCTGCGAACAGCACGCAGGAGCGCGTCCCAAGGTCACCTGTATTTCAGCAGTACCCAATCTTCGGTAATCTTGAAGAGTGACTGAGCAACATACCTTGAGCAACATCGGCAGTGGAGAACTACCCCGTACCTATGAAGTACGTACCTTCGGCTGCCAAATGAACGTGCACGATTCCGAGCGGCTCTCCGGTCTCCTGGAAGATGCGGGCCTAAGCCGCAAATCCGAAGAGCTGGCCGAAGAAGCAGCCGACGTCGTCGTCTTCAATACCTGCGCAGTGCGTGAGAACGCAGACAACAAGCTCTATGGGCATCTGGGCCTGCTGAAGAACCTGAAGGCCGAACGCCCCAATATGCAAATTGCTGTCGGCGGGTGCCTTGCCCAGAAGGACCGGGACACCATCGTCAAGAAAGCCCCATGGGTAGACGTGGTGTTCGGCACGCACAATATCGGTTCGTTGCCTACGCTGCTGGCCCGCTCGCGCCACAACCAGGAGGCACAACTGGAGATCCTGGAATCACTGGATGTCTTCCCGTCCACCTTGCCGACTCGGCGCGAATCCGTGTACGCAGGCTGGGTCTCCATTTCCGTGGGCTGCAACAATACCTGCACCTTCTGCATCGTCCCATCCTTGCGCGGCAAGGAGCGCGATCGCCGACCGGGCGAGATCCTCGCCGAAATCCAGGCCCTGGTCGATGATGGGGCCATCGAAGTGACCCTGCTGGGCCAGAACGTGAATTCCTACGGCGTGGAATTCGGAGACCGCTTGGCCTTCGGCAAGTTGCTGCGCGCTTGCGGCGAAATAGAAGGACTCGAACGCGTGCGCTTCACCAGCCCGCACCCAGCGGCCTTCACCGATGACGTCATCGATGCCATGGCCGAGACCCCGAACGTGATGCCGCAGCTGCATATGCCGCTGCAGTCCGGCTCGGACAGGGTGCTCAAGGAAATGCGCCGCTCCTACCGGTCCAAGAAATTCCTGGGCATCCTGGAAAAGGTTCGCGAACGCATCCCGCATGCGGCAATCACCACCGACATCATCGTTGGCTTCCCGGGCGAAACCGAAGAGGACTTCCAAGCCACCCTCGACGTGGTTGAAGCGTCGCGATTCTCCTCGGCATTCACCTTCCAGTATTCCAAGCGGCCGGGAACACCGGCAGCCGAACTTGAAGACCAGCTGCCCAAGGCCGTGGTCCAGGAACGCTACGAGCGCCTGACCGCGCTCCAGGACCGCATTGCCAAGGAAGAGAATGCGAAGCAGCTGGGCCGTACCGTAGAAGTGATGGCCACCGAGCAGTCCGGACGCAAGTCCGGGGAAACCCGGCGCCTGTCTGGACGCTCGCAGGACCAGCGCCTGGTGCACTTCTCTGTGCCTGACGGAGCCCAAGCCCCGCGCCCAGGCGATCTGGTCACCCTGCCTATTACCGAAGTGGCATCATTCCACCTGATTTCCGATCCCACCGCTGACCAGTACTCCCTGCGCCGTTCGCGTGCCGGGGATGCCTGGGACCGTGCCCAAGCCGAAAGCTGCGGGGTACCTTCCCCAGCTGCGAACGGTTCCATCGGCCGCACGAGCTTGGGCATGCCAACCTTGAAAGTGCGTAGCTAAGTACATGACCAATTCGAACCTGCCGGTCATCGCCATCGTCGGCCCCACCGGCACCGGCAAGTCAGATTTGGCTATTGCCCTGGCCCGGGAACTGGGCGGGGAAATCGTCAATTCAGATGCCCTGCAGTTCTACCGCGGCATGGATATCGGCACCGCGAAGCTGCCGGTGGATGAACGTGGCGGCATCGAGCATCATTTGCTCGACACCATGGCCATCACCGAGGAAGCGTCCGTCGCGGCCTTCCAAGCCCAGGCCCGCGCCCACTTCGCCCGAATCCGGGCCCGCGGCAAGATTCCGGTGATGGTCGGCGGCTCTGGACTGTATGTGCGCGCAGCACTTGACGTCATCGATTTCCCGCCGACGGATCCCGGGGTCAGGAAACGGCTGGAGGCTGAGGTCGAGGCCGAAGGCGACGGACCCCTGCGCCGCCGATTGGCCGAGGTGGACCCGGTGTCAGCTGGGCGCAACCTGGATTTGCGCCGCGCGATCCGGGCCCTTGAAGTCTACGAGATTTCCGGGCGGGCCTTCAGCTCTTTCATGCCGCAACGCGAGTATGCCGCACCGGCAATCCAGATCGGTTTGAACTATGACCGGCATGCATTGCACGAAGCCCTGGAGGCCCGCGTGCACAAGATGGATGCCATGGGATTAGCCGAAGAAGTCGCAGGACTTCTTGAACAAGGATTACGCGAAGGCAAGACCGCTTCGCGTGCCATCGGGTACCAGCAGTACATTGACTACTTGGATGGGCAGATCACCCGAGCCGAAGCCATTGACCAGACGATCATCGCCACGCGCAAGTTCGCGCGACGGCAGATCACCTGGTTCAATGCAGACCAGCGGGTCAACTGGCTGAACCCGATCGAACCGGGACTGCTGGAAAAAACGCTGAAGATCATTGGCTAGCCAACATACGCAGGAAAAATCTAGGAGCATAGATGTACCGCACCGAACTAGGACAGCTGGCTGGACAACATTTTGCCAAGGGCCACGCTACCGGCAACGACTTCGTACTGGTTGCAGACCCTGAAGCAAAGCTCGACATCACCCCCGAACAGGTAGCGGCCCTGTGCCATCGCCGATTCGGCATTGGCGGCGACGGGCTCATCCGTGCCGTGCCAACCTCCAAGGTTCCGGGATACGAAGAGCAGTTCCTGGAGAACCCCAAGGCCTACTGGTTCATGGATTACCGGAACAACGACGGTTCCATCGCCGAAATGTGCGGCAATGGCGTGCGTGCCTTCGCGCACTACCTGATTGCCGAGGGGCTGGTGAGCCTCCAGGTGGGGCAAAGCTTCCAAATCGGCAGCCGTGCAGGGGTCAAGGAAATTACCCGCCTGGTCGATGGCTACGCAGTGAACCTGGGTCCTTGGGGCCTGATCTTCGAGCAGGACGCGGCCGAAAAATCCGTGGACTCCATGGTCAAGCCGCGTGGCTGGGAACAGGCCCTGCCGGCCTTGAGCATCACCATGGGCAATCCGCACACCGTTGTGGCGTTGCCCGATGCCCGAATGCTCGAAGAATTGGACCTGGCCCAGGCACCAGAGGTATCTCCCGTTCCTGCCCACGGCACCAACGTGGAATTCGTGGTTCCATCCGAACCGCTGATTGAAGAAGACGGAGTTGCCCAGGTCCAGATGCGCGTCCATGAACGCGGGGTAGGAGAGACCCTCTCTTGCGGTACCGGTGCCTGCGCGGCTGCAGCTGCCGTACGCTACTGGGCGCGCAGCACCGCGCTGATCAACCAGTGGGCTGTTGCGGTGCCAGGCGGCGTGGTCGGCGTTGAATTCCGCGGCAACGCAAGCGGCGGAGAAGATACGATCCTCAGCGGCCCAGCGGATCTGGTGGCGCGCGGGATCCTCGGTGCGCAGTAGAACTGATCCGGTTCTTCGCAGAACCGCAGATTGGCTCGGCAGCCGATCTGCGGTTTGCCTTCGGTCCTCTAGGCCGGGCGCGCTACCTTCAGCACGCGGAAGGCCTTGGCGGTCGCTTCGCGGGTGATCTTCCACTCCGAGGGAAGCTGCTCAACCAGCCACTTCTGCAACGAGTCACTGCCAAGGTTCTTCTGCACCACCATCCAGGCCTCGCCGCCCGGGGCCAAACGCGGCAACCACAGCATCAGCAGCTCATGCAGGGCATCCTTGCCGATGCGAATGGGCGGGTTGGACCAGATGGTGTCGAATTCCAGGTTCGGATCCACGGATTCAGGAGTGCCGACAACAACGTTGGACAAGCCCAACGCCGTGGCGTTCAAGCGGGCCAGATCGATGGAACGCTCATTGACGTCGACGCCGTAGACCTCGGACTGCGGGGACTGCTCGGCAGCGGCCAAGGTGATGGGCCCCCAGCCGCACCCGATATCCAGGATGCGTCCGCGAGGGGCCGGCACGTACTGCAGCAATACCGCTGTGCCCTTATCCAGCCCGGCAGGGGAGAAAATGCCGGAGGCCGTCTGCACTTTGCGCAGCGAGCCATTGAGCTCGACTTCGATGGTGCGACGTTCGTCTGCCGAGGCCGGGCTGGCGGTGAAGTAGTGATCCGAGGTCATAGGCAAAGTTTATCGCCCAGTACGGTTACCCCAAAGAACAGGGTCGCCAACGTGAGCAAAGCGATATAGGCACGACACGATATCACTGATAGAGTTTTTCCTATGACTTTCATTTTCGTCTAATACGTAATCCTCTTGGTTACCCGCGATTCCACGAGCTGGCCGTGCACTTCTTGCGCGCCCACCTGCATGAATCAGCAGACAGCAAAGTCATTTCCCCTTCTTGGCAGTTCTTCTTTTTGGAACCCCGCATTCGCCTTTGCTCACCGGTAACCATGCATTCACCTGTCTGCTCATAGACCTTTACTCCTTGCAAAGGACCACGAATGTTTGATGAACCAACCGAAACTGAACGCGCCACGTCGCAAAGTGGGGCCCACCCGCACTATTCTGGAAAGCGAAGTACTTCTAAGGAGACCATGACTAACTCCGAGTCACACGAGCACGATTCGGCATCTATGGATGATGCCCAGATCCAGGCCGCCATCGATCGAATCCTCGCAGCCGACGATGCGCAGAGCCCGCAGGTCCAGCACTTCGGCGAAGAAGAGAGTTCCATCTTCGCCGGACAAGCCTCTGCACTGAACCGTTTTTCCTCCGGCCTCACCCATTTCGACGGGGACCAGGAAGATTTGGACGACCGCCGTGCGCTGCGCCGCGTCGCAGGCCTGTCCACGGAACTGGAAGACGTCACCGAAGTCGAGTACCGCCAGCTGCGCCTGGAACGCGTCGTGCTGGCTGGCATCTGGAGCGACGGCACCGTCACCGACGCCGAGAATTCCCTGCGTGAGCTCGCCGCTTTGGCAGAGACCGCCGGCTCGGAGGTCCTGGACGGGCTGGTGCAGCGCCGCAGCAAGCCGGACCCATCGACTTTCCTCGGCTCGGGCAAGGCTGAAGAGCTGCGCGGAATTGTTGCTTCCACTGGCGCCGATACCGTGGTTGTCGATGCAGAGCTGGCTCCTTCGCAGCGTCGCGCCTTGGAGGATATCGTCAAGGTCAAGGTGATCGACCGCACCAGCCTGATCCTGGATATCTTTGCGCAGCATGCCCAGTCGCGAGAGGGCAAGGCGCAGGTTGAACTGGCCCAGCTCGAATACCTGCTGCCGCGCCTTCGCGGTTGGGGAGAATCGATGTCCCGCCAGGCCGGTGGCCGCGTTGGTGCCGCCGGTGGCGGTATCGGTTCGCGTGGACCGGGTGAAACCAAGATTGAAATGGACCGCCGCCGCATTCGCGACCGCATGGCGAAGCTGCGCCGCGAGATCAAGGCCATGAAGCCTGCGCGCGAAGCCAAGCGTGCCAACCGCAAGCGCAATGAGGTTCCGGCCGTAGCCATTGCCGGCTACACCAACGCTGGCAAGTCATCGCTGCTTAACCGACTGACCAACGCCGGTGTGCTGGTGGAGAACGCGCTGTTCGCTACCCTGGACCCGACCGTTCGCCAATCGGCGACCGAAGACGGGCTGACCTACACCCTGGCCGATACCGTGGGATTCGTTTCCAACCTTCCGACCCAGCTGGTGGAAGCCTTCCGTTCCACTTTGGAGGAAATCGCCGATTCGGATCTCATCCTGCACGTCGTTGACGGGTCCCATCCGGATCCCGAAGGGCAGATCCAGGCCGTGCGCACCGTGCTCGGCGAAGTCGACGCGTTGAACATCCCAGAGATCATCGTGGTGAATAAGGCTGATGTGGCTGATCCGTTCGTTATCGAACGCATCCGCAACAAGGAATCCAACACTGTGGTTGTCTCTGCGCATACCGGTGAAGGCATCCAGGAGCTGCTGGAAAAGATCAGTTCCTCGATTCCACGCCCCGGAGTCCAGCTTGAGGTACTCATTCCCTACAACCGGGGGGATTTGATCGCCAAGCTGCACCAGAGCGAATCCGAGATCCTGGAAAGCGAACACCTGGAGGAGGGCACCCGGCTGATCGTCAAGGTGCGCGATTCCTTTGCTGCAGAGTTGGAGACCTTCAACCTTCATGGATAAGCAAGAGCAGGCCCTGGGGCTCCTGGAGGCCGCGGTCACTTCCATGGGCGGCGCCATGCGCACCGGCCAGCAGGAAATGGTCAAGCACGTGGTCAGCGCGTTGGAAGACGAAAAGCATTTGCTGGTGCAGGCCGGTACCGGAACGGGCAAGTCCATGGGCTACCTGATTCCGGCACTGGCCCACGCGCAAACCAGCGCCAAGCCAGTGATCGTCTCCACCGCGACATTGGCGCTGCAATCGCAGATTGTCGGCCGTGACGTACCGCGATTACTCGACTCGCTCAAGGGCAAGCTCACGCGCCCGATGGATGTCGCGCTGCTCAAGGGGCGCTCGAACTACCTGTGCCAGTACAAGCTCGGCGGCGGATACCCGGATGACGAAGGCACTCTTTTTTCCATGGACGAGCCGGCAATACCTGCCGGCACCACTTACTCGCCGCTGGCTAGCGAAGTAATGAAACTGCGTGAATGGGCCGAAGAGACCGACACGGGTGACCGCGATGAACTGGTGCCCGGGGTTAGTGACAAGGCTTGGAAGCAGGTCTCGGTTTCGGCCATGGAGTGCCTCGGCTCGCAGAAGTGCCCGATGGCGGACGAATGCTTCTCGGAAATGGCGCGTGCCCGTGCCGCCGAGTCCGACGTGGTCATTACGAACCATGCGTTGCTGGCGGTTTCGGCCTTCGAGGGGCTTTCGGTTCTCCCGGACTTCGAAGTCGCGATCATCGATGAGGCCCACGAACTGCAAGATCGCGTGACCAGCTCGGTTTCGGGCGCGCTCTCCTCGCGCATGGTGCTTACCGCCGCTGGCGGTGCCAAGCGCCATTGCGGTATCAATGCGGATGAGATGGTCAAGGCCGCAAACCGCCTGGAAAAGTCGTTGACCGGGTTGCCGACAGGCTTGCTGGAACATGGTCTGCGCGAAGACATGGGCATTGCCCTGAACGACATCGTGGAGCAGGCCCGGCTGGCTCTGGCGCTGTCCAAGCCCGAAGCCAATGCACCGGCCGATGGCGGCCGCCAGACTGCCCGCTCCCAGCTGCAGGCAGTGATGGATGATGCGATTCGCATGCTCGAATCCGAAGAACGCCGCGAGGTCCTGTACACCACCCGTCCGCGGGAGTTTGTCGAAGGCCGGGGCTACGTCGAGGCCGATGAGAGCCAGCCTGCAACCTTGAACGTGGCACCGTTGTCGGTGGCCGGCAAGTTGCGCGAGGGCCTCTTCGACGGGCGCACGGTCGTATTGACCAGCGCCACCTTGGCCATTGGCTCGCAGTTCGACTCGGTAGCAGGCTCCTTGGGCCTGATGGGCGCCGGCGCTCCATCATGGACCGGCGTAGATGTTGGCAGCCCTTTCGATTACCCCAAGCAGGGCATCCTCTACGTGGCCAAGCACCTGCCCAAGCCAGGACGCCAACTGGCGGCGGAGACGCTGGATGAGATCGAAGATCTCATCAAGGCCTCCGGTGGCGGCGCCTTGGCGCTGTTCACTTCCAAGCGTTCCGCCGAGGAAGCGGCAAGCATCTTGCGCGAGCGCCTGGACGTGGAAATCTTGTGCCAGGGTGAAGCCAGCATGAAGTCGCTGGTCGAACAGTTCAGCAGCGAACGCGACACCTGCCTGTTTGGAACCATGACCTTGTGGCAGGGCGTGGACGTGCCAGGCGATTCTTGCCGGCTGGTCATCATCGACAAGATTCCTTTCCCGCGCCCGGATGATCCTATCTCCAAGGCCCGTTCCGAGGACGTGGCCAAGCATGGCGGAAATGGCTTCATGCAGGTTGCCGCCACCCATGCGGCGATTCGCCTGGCCCAGGGTGCTGGGCGCTTGATTCGTTCGGTCGGGGATAAGGGCGTTGTGGCGATCCTTGATTCGCGCATGGCCACGGCGCGGTATGGCAGCTTCTTGAAAGCTACCCTGCCTCCGATGTGGCCGACTGTCGATAAGAAGGTCATCACTGGTGTTCTCAAGCGATTGAACCCGGGCGGGAAATAGCCGCAACCAGAATATGAACTTGAGCTGTCCTTCGGGACAGCTCAAGTTCTTTAACCGGTACCAGCATGATGCTTCCAGATGCACTAAGGTCTGTGACAAGAACTGATGAAGCTCGAATCGGAAGGCACCATGGAGTCCATGCAGGAATTGGCGCACCAAGCCGCGATCGACACCCACCAGCGGTTCGGGCATCGCCTCATGGGGTTGCCCGGAACGTGGATTGGACAGAGCTACAGCAAAGCGCATCGGTTGCGCGACGGAAGCATGCTCAGCAATCTCAATGGTTTCGCGCACCCGCTTGCGGAGTGGAACTATTGGTGGCAGGCGCACTATCTGGATGCCATCATCGATGAGGGCCGATCGTACTGGGACGAAGGCAACGAACACCGGGCGCGCGAAGCGCTTGCCCGGGCCAACGGCCTATTGCGCGGCATTCGAATTCGAAACTTCGGGATCTTGCCCAACTACTTCTTCGACGACATGGCTTGGCTTGCCCTGGCCAGCGGCCGCCTGTCAAAGTTCACGCAGCTGGCGACGGGGCACAAGAGCCGTCCTGCCGAGGCGGCAGTTCGGACGCTGGGACGGCAGCTCCATGCCGGCATGGATGGGGTGCTGGACGGCGGCCTGTACTGGTCCAGAAAGCGGGATTTCAAGAACACGCCAGCCAACGCGCCGGCGGCACTGTTCTTTGCCCGTACCGGGGAGAAAGAGACCGCGCGAGAGCTTCTCCAGTGGCTGGAAAAGAATCTGTTCAGCGTGGAGCGAGGACTGTATCTGGACGGACTTCGGTTGACCACGCAGGGACACGCCGTGGAACCAGCGGTCTACACCTATAACCAGGGCCTGGTGCTCGGGGCATTGCTTGAGCTTGGCGAGCCTGCTGATCTGGCTCACGCTAAAGTACTGATCGATGCCACCACGAAATCGCTGTCAACTGCTGCCGGGGTCCTCTCGTTCAACAGCGGGGGAGACGGCAACCTGTTCGCAGGGATACTCTGCCGATATCTGGCTCTCGCCGGTAATGATGTCCGCTTGGAAGCCCGGAGCCGGGAGCAGGCCAGGAGGCTGGTCATGGCAACGGCGCGCCATCTGGCTGACCAGGAACCACGCCGGCTTTCGGCGGCAATCCAACGCTGGATGATCTTCTCGGCGGCCGCTCAATTCGAGTTGAACGCCGGCCAATAGCGGGTTAAACGAGAATTGGGGGGG
>NZ_JBLVOJ010000024.1:45841-46060 GCF_053543715.1 Glutamicibacter sp. AGC46 | reverse complement strand
CGATAATTGCGCTGGTGCCAAGCACCAGCGCAATGACCGCACGTATTCTAGAGCGAGCGCATCACCGAGACGACGCGTCCCATGATCGTTGCGGCATCACCCAAAATTGGTTCGTAGCGCGAGTTCTGCGGAAGCAGCCAGGTATGCCCGTCACGCTGCCGGAAAGTCTTTACCGTGGCTTCTTCATCGAGCAGGGCAGCTACGATGTCGCCGTTGTGC
>NZ_JBLVOJ010000024.1:6541-45780 GCF_053543715.1 Glutamicibacter sp. AGC46 | reverse complement strand
GTGGCGGCGGACAACTACCCAGTCGCCATCGCAAATCGCAGCGTCAACCATTGAATCGCCGGAAACCCTGAGCATGAACAGTTCGCCGTGGCCTACGAGCTGACGAGGCAACGAGAAAACATCTTCGACGGACTGTTCGGCAAGGATCGGACCGCCGGCAGCGATACGGCCAACCAGGGGAACCATGGTGGTGTCAGCGGAAGTGCTCAATTCAATGATCTTGGCGTCTTCGCTGGCATCTGGCTCGACCGGCTTCGAAACTTCGGCCTTCTCGCCGTCTTCGGCCAGCTGCAGAGGCAGCAGGATTTCCATTGCGCGCGGACGGCGTGGATCTCGACGGATATAGCCGAGCTTTTCCAGCTGGCTCAGCTGGTGGGTGACGCTCGAAAGGCTCTTGAGCCCCACTGCGTCACCAATCTCACGCATCGATGGTGGATAACCGTTCTTGCCGATTGACCGCTGGATCGTCTCCAGGATCTTCTTTTGGCGAATCGTCAGCGAACGTGCATTCGATCGGGGAGTGCGTTGTGAAGCTGACATGAGATTTTGCCTTCCCTAGCAATCATTCGAAAGTTCGTAAGTCCAAACTGTCGGCGCTAGATGGTGAGATGTTTTCATTGCTCGTCTACTTCGAAATCTTAGTAGATAAGCGAGCTTCTTTCAAAGATTTGTTCGAAAACTTCTGGACAAGTTCCGCAAACCTCTGTTAGAACAGATATACGAGGTTAGAACAAATTTTCGAATCTACGCTTTCGAATACAAATTCGCATCACTTGAATTTCTTGAGGAGACAAAGTCATGGCAACCGTCGCACTTGACTCAAATCAGACCCAGGCACCACTGAAGATCCGCATCAACCGTCGCGGATGGGCCGTGCTTGTGGGTATGCCCATTTTCGCACTCACCATCGCCGCAGCTTTCTTCATCTCCATGTTTGCCTCTGACGCGCATGCCGCAGCCGATACTCCTGTTGGAGTCGGAACCGTTGATGTCACCGTTATTCCAGGGGATACGCTGTGGAGCCTGGCCCGGGATTACGCCACCGGTTACGACGTGACCTCGGCAGTGGGCCACATCGCCGAACTCAATGCCCTGACCGGCAGCGAAATCCAGGTTGGCGAAACCTTGTCGATTCCGGTCCTTGCCGGCTAGCTTCCCCAGCCTGCTTTGAGTTTGTTACCTGTGGCCGTAGCGGATTCACCGGCAGGCGCGCTGCGCACGTAGACTTGATGCGTGAATGACCGCAGTGAACTTTTGAGTCAGCTGCCCTTGCGTGAGAATCTCCGCGGGCTATCCCCTTATGGCGCACCACAAATTGACGTGCCCATCCAGCTGAACGTCAACGAGAACACCCATCCGTTGCCACCGACAGTCGTCGATGCCATTGCACAAGAGGTGGCCAAGGCGGCGGCAACGTTGAACCGGTATCCGGACCGCGAGTTCACCGAGCTTCGCGAACTCCTAGCCGAATACCTCGGCCACTCGCTCACCAAGGACAATATCTGGGCCGCTAACGGTTCCAATGAAATCCTGCAGCAAATCCTGCAAGCCTTTGGCGGCCCCGGCCGTGCCGTGATGAGCTTCGGCCCAACCTACTCCATGTACCCGCTGCTTGCCAGTGGTACTGACACGAAATATATCGCCGGTGAACGCGCCGCAGATTTCACGTTGTCCGCCGATTCCGCAGCCGCACAGGTTCGCGAGCACAAGCCGAACATCGTTTTCCTCTGCTCTCCGAATAACCCCACCGGCACGGCCCTTGGCCTGGACGTCATCACCGCGGTATATGAAGCCATGAGCGAGCATAACGGCATGGTGATCGTGGATGAGGCGTACGCCGAGTTCTCCTTGGCCAGCACCACCTCGGCGCTGAGCCTGCTCGAAGGCCGCCAGCGGCTGATTGTCTCGCGCACCATGTCCAAGGCTTTCGGCCTGGCCGGTGCGCGCGTAGGCTACCTGGCCGCTGCGCCAGAAGTCACCGATGCCATCCGCTTGGTGCGACTGCCGTACCACCTGTCGGCAGTGACCCAGGCAACCGCCATCGCGGCCTTGAAGAACATCGAGTTGCTGTTGGCCCAGGTCGAGGACATCAAGTCCCAGCGGGACCGCATCGTCGCGCGCCTGAAGGAACTTGGCCTCAAGCCATCGGTCTCCGACTCCAACTTCGTCTTCTTCGGTGGCGTCGAAGACCCCCACAAGATTTGGGAAGGCCTGTTGGAAGCCGGCATCATCATCCGCGACAATGGAATCCCGGGAACCTTGCGTGTTACGGCAGGAACCGAATCGGAAACCACAGCCTTCTTGGAACGACTTGCCGAACTGCTCGGCTCGCAGAAGTAATCAAAGACAAGCGAAGGAAGACATGTCTGCCGAATTGATTGGCGCACGTCGCGCCCGCATGGAACGCGTGACCAGCGAATCGTCAGTATTCGTTGAACTGGACCTCGATGGCACCGGTGTCTCTGAGATCAGCACCTCGGTGCCGTTCTACGACCACATGCTGACTGCGCTATCCAAGCATTCGCTCATCGATCTCACCGTGCGTGCCACCGGCGATACCCACATCGACGTTCACCACACCGTCGAGGACACCGCGATCACCATTGGAGAAGTACTGCGCGTGGCACTGGGCAACAAGGCCGGCATCCGCCGCTTCGGCACCTCCTACGCTCCACTGGACGAAGCTCTGTCCCGTTCGGTAGTCGATGTGTCGGGCCGGCCATACCTCGTGCACTCCGGCGAGCCTGCGGGCCAGGAATACCACCTGATCGGTGGTCACTTCACCGGTTCGATGACCCGTCACGTCTTCGAAGCCATCACTTTCCACGCACAGATCTGTGCTCACATCGAGGTGCTCTCGGGTCGCGACCCGCACCACATCGTTGAAGCGCAGTTCAAGTCCTTCGCGCGCGCATTGCGCGAAGCGGTAGAGCGCGATGAGCGCATGGGCGACAAGATCCCATCCACGAAGGGTGCACTGTAAGTGGAAAAGAAAACAGTAGTTGTCCTGGATTATGGTTCCGGCAACGTCCGCTCCGCTGTGCGCGCTTTGGAAGCCGCCGGCGCCGAAGTGGAACTGACCGCAGATCCGAAGAAGATCGTGGCCGCCGACGGCCTGGTAGTCCCCGGTGTTGGCGCCTACGCCTCGGTCATGGAGCAGCTGGCCAAAACCGGTTCCCTGCGCTGGATCGGTCGCCGCATTGCCGGGGGCCTGCCGGTTTTGGGTATCTGCGTGGGACACCAGGTCTTCTTTGAAGAAGGCGTGGAACACGGTGTGAAAACCGAAGGCATTGGCGAATGGCCGGGCAAGGTTGAACGCCTGCAGTCAGATGTCATCCCGCACATGGGCTGGAACACGGTACGCCCGCCGGAGGGATCCAAGCTGTTCGCCGGCATCGAGGGTGAACGATTCTACTTCGTGCACTCCTATGCTGTTCAGAAGTGGGAATTCGACGTAACGCAGCCAGCGATGACCCCGCCACAGGTGACCTGGTCGACGCACGGAACGCCCTTCGTGGCCGCCGTCGAGAACGGCCCGCTATCGGCAGTGCAGTTCCACCCGGAGAAGTCCGGGGACGCTGGAGCGCAACTGCTTCGCAATTGGTTGGGGACGCTCTAGGCATGTGGACCCTTATTCTGGGCGTTGTCGGGGCCTTCCTGATTGGCGGAGCCATTTCGCTGAAGAGCCAGAAGGCCCATATCTCATGGATCATCGCGCTGTGGGTACTTGCAGGCCTGAGCCTGATCGCAGCCTGGTCCTTGACCTACTAATCACATTACTTCTTCACTAAGGACATCATGAGCGAGCAACCAATCCTCGAACTTTTGCCTGCAGTAGATATCGCTGGCGGACAGGCAGTGCGCCTGGTCCAGGGCGAAGCCGGTTCCGAGACCGGATACGGCGACCCGCTGGAAGCTGCGCTCTCCTGGCAGAATGCCGGCGCTGAATGGCTGCACCTGGTCGACCTGGACGCAGCCTTTGACCGTGGCAGCAATGTTGAGATTGTCCAGCGCATTGCCAAGGAACTGGATATCAAGGTCGAGCTCTCCGGCGGTATCCGCGATGACGCTTCACTTGACCGGGCCCTGGAATTCGGTGCTACCCGCGTCAACCTCGGAACCGCCGCGCTGGAGAACCCGGAATGGACCAAGCAGGCCATTGCCCGCCACGGTGACAAGATCGCCGTGGGCATGGACGTGCGCGGAACCACCTTGTCCGGCCACGGCTGGACCAAGGACGGAGGCGACCTGTGGGATGTTCTGGCCCGCCTCGAAGATGCCGGATGCGCCCGTTACGTCGTCACCGACGTGACCAAGGACGGCACCCTGCGCGGACCGAACGTTGAATTATTGCGCGAAATCGCTGCCAAGACCAGCAAGCCGATTGTCGCCTCGGGCGGCATCTCCTCGCTCGAAGACCTCCGGGTCTTGCGCGAGCTGGTTCCAGAAGGCATCGAAGGAGCCATCATGGGCAAGGCGCTGTACTCGGGCCAATTCACCTTGCAAGAAGCGCTCGATGTAGCAGGTCGCCGCTAGGCCCCATGCTGCAGCAGGGAAAGACGATTCAGAAGCTCGCGCTTTTGAATCGTCTTTTTTTATTCGTGAAAGCGGATCCCGGTCTTTCCCTCCTCGGGCCCGCGACTGCGCGCAGGTGCTGGGAAAGAAATCTGAAATCATCGGATAGGGGTGTCCAAGCTCATGACTGCAGTTTTGAAACTTCCCTCCAACAACCCCGAAACCACCGATAGCATGGAGCTATGAGTACCGAGCAACCTGAATCTGCACCCAAACGCCACCTGCCGGGACATATTGTCGCTGCACTGGCGCAGGCAGGCTCTAGCACCGACTCTGCCGGTCAGGACTGGGAAGGCCGGGACCTGAGCGGTGAAGGCAACCCCCTGCATAATTTCGACAAGGACGACGGCAAGGCCGACGCCAACGTCGTTGCCGCACTGGCGGCCTTGCGCGATGGCAGCGCAGGGGAGGGCGAGGTGCATAAATCCTTGTCCGAGGCACGCGTTTTCGTTGCGGTGGTAGCCCAGCTCGGCGAAGAAGCCATGACGGAACACGGCTTCGCATCCGACAAGGAAGCCGATATGGCGCTGGTGAAAATCAAGGCTCCAGATGGCCGCATGGCCCTGCCGATCTTCACGACCGTCGAACGATTGCAGGCTTGGCACAAGGAAGCTCGACCAGTGGCGGTTTACGCCCCGCGGGCGGCCCTCTCGGCAGTCAGCGAGGAATGCCAGCTGCTGGTACTCGATCCCGGAAGCGAATTCACCTTCGTGCTTCGACGACCGGGGGTCTGGAACCTGGCCAAGCAGATCGACTGGATTCCGAGTTATCAGAACCAGCAGATCGCCAACCTGGTGCAGGATGCAACCGAAGGCTTTGGCCAGTTGCAGACCGTCAAGGTTGCCCCGGGCAGGGGAGTCGGCTCACGCAGCAAGGACGGGCAAGTGGTCCTTGGCGGAGGTCCCGGACCGGAACTGAACTTGCAGTTTGTTTTTGCTCCCGGAACGAGCGAGAACGACGCTCGCGAGACGACTCGCGCAATCCACGGACGTTTGTCCCAAAACACCGAATTCGCTGAAGCAGTGGATTCCCTCGAACTCAGTTTGCACAGCGCGCCGAACTAAACCGGCGGGCTCCTTTCGACCAGACAAGGAACTTTCCGGGCATGAAAAGCTATTGGCAGATTTTGCGTCAACCGCAGATCTCACTTTTGTTGCTGATTGGCATGATTGCCCGACTTCCGCACTCCGCATTGAGCATGCTGCTGCTCCTGCATCTGGTGAACAACCTCGGCCAATCCTGGGTTTCGGCCGGTCTGGTCACGGCCGTCATGACCTTGGGCATCGCCATTGGCGCCCCGTGGCGCGGTGCCCGCGTAGATGTCTGGGGATTGCGCCGCGCGATGATCCCATCGGTGATCGTCGAAACACTCGTCTGGTGCACGGTGCCGCATGTTCCACTGGCCTGGGTGTACCCGCTGGCCTTCATCGGCGGACTCTTCGCGCTACCGGTCTTCTCAGTGGTGCGTACCGCGCTGGGCATCATGACCACCGGCGAACAACGCCGTACCGCCTTCGCCTTGGATGCCACCGCCACCGAACTGGTGTTCATCGTCGGACCTGCAAGCGCCGGCATTGTCGCCACCCAGATCAGCAGCGTCATTGGATTGAGCGTCATCGGCGTGACCTCGACGGTTGCCGGGTTGGCGCTGATGATCCTGAATCCGCCAACGCGCAGCGATGATCCCAAGGCGATCGCCTCGCGGGCCAACGTGCACGAGGAACGCTTGGGGGCGGAGGCCAGCTTCATTGCGGCCGCGCCGATGGGTGTACCCGAAGTCGAGGGCGAGCTGATCGCAGCCGGCATGAAGTCTGCCCGCGCCCGCATCAAGCAGCGTGGCCGCAACTTCAAGAACCGTTTCAACTGGGTCAGCGCTTCGGTCCTGGCAGTATTCATTGCCGCGGCCGGAGCAGGCATGCTGCTCACCGGCACAGAAGTGGCCATCGTGGCCGAATTGGACGCGTCGGCGCAGAGCCACCAGCTGGGTCTGGTGTTCTTCTTCTGGTGCGGAGCTTCGCTGGTCGGCGGCCTGATCTACGGGTCGATGAAGCGGGTTATTTCTCCACTGGTGCTGCTGCTGAGCATGGCCGTGCTGACGATCCCCATGTACTTCGCGTGGGATACCTGGTCATTGGCGCTGTTCTCCGCACTCCCCGGCTTCCTGTGCGCGCCGACGCTGTCGGCGGCCTCTGAGTGGCTCACCGACTTGGTGGCCGAAAAGCGTCGCGGCGAAGCCATGGGCTGGTATGGCTCCGCGATGACCGCTGGCACCGCGTTGGGATCGCCGATCACCGGCATATTCGTCGACAACCTCGGACCCGCCCCGGCCTTCCTTGGCATCGGCGCCATGGCTGCAGTGGTCGTGGTGATTGCCTTGATTGCGCAGCAGATCCGCCGCCGCGTTCGCCGCGCCCGCCGCCGTCGCCTGGAAACGATCGCCTAGGCTGGTGGAGCTGCCCTGAGCCGCGAGTACATGTACATGTCCCTGCGTGCGGTGCCCACCTGTTCCCAGCTGCGCAGCAAGCCTTCACGCTGGAAGCCGCACGCTTCAGCGGCCCGCCACGACCCCTCGTTCCACGGCTCCACGTAGAGCTCGATCCGGTCGATTCCCGGATGCTCCAATGCCCAGGCGCCGAGCGCTGCCAACGCGTGCTTGGCAATGCCGCGCCTGCGGTGCTCCGGTGCGATCCAGTATCCGATGCTGGCCCTGCAGTGGTCGGCATTGCGCAGCCACAAGCCGATTTGCCCAACGGCACGATCCGTGGCCGTTTCGGCTATGGCAAACGAATACCCGCTGCCCTCGGCCACCCGGCGGTGCTGGCGCGCGATGAATGCCGCATAGCCGGCTTCAGTTCCTTGCGCCGGGACCGTGGTGATTTGCGTAATGTAGGGGTCCGTGGAGGCCTGCCTCACGGCAGGAATGTCGCTGGGCTGGAAGGGGCGGAGCCGGAAAGCACCGGCGTCGATCACTGGTTGTTCGAGCATCTGCATGATTCCAACCTAGCTTGGTGATCCAAACAACAAATGGACCCGTTTCCCTGGGGAAACGAGTCCATGATGTTAATCTCTTAAAATTCAGCCAATATTACCTAGTTGACCGGTCCGGTGAACTTCTCGCCCGGGCCCTTGCCTGGTGCATCCGGGATGATTGAAGCTTCGCGGAAGGCCAGCTGCAGGCTGCGCAGGCCGTCACGCAAAGGCGCTGCGTGCTGCGAGCCGATCTCGGGCGCACCGGCGGTGACTAGGCCTGCCAGTGCGGTGATCAGCTTGCGGGCCTCATCGAGATCCTTCAGCTCATTGGCATCTTCGCCCTCTGCAAGTCCGCACTTGACTGCTGCTGCACTCATCAGGTGGACGGCGGCCGTGGTGATGATTTCAACGGCTGCAACTTCTGCGATATCGCGCACCTGCTGGTCGACAGCGTGCTGGTGCGAGTTGGTGTCTTCGTTAGTCATACTGCTAAGCTTGTCACAGACCGACTCGATGCCGGTACTTCTCGCAGTTCTCCAGCTAGCACTGGATGAGGGATTCGTACTAGTATTGAGCCATGCAAGTGGAGGCCAACTCCCACCCGCTGTCGCCGTTTCCAGGCTTCCGGGTATTTCGGCAGGATTGCAGCAATGCATTCCCCAAGCGCTTACGCAGGAGCAATCCCGTGTTCGGCTTTGTCGTTCTTTTTGGCCTTCGCCTGCAATCGCAGACGGGGGCCTTCTTTGTTTGCGGTCATGGATTACGAATTTCAGGAGTGACACATCAGCGATCCACGCATTAATGAGCGCATTCGCGTGCCAGAGGTACGTCTCGTCGGCCCTAATGGCGAGCAGGTAGGCATCGTCCGTATCGAGGACGCGCTTCGTCTTGCTCTCGAGTCCGATCTGGACTTGGTCGAGGTGGCACCCAGCGCCAAGCCTCCAGTGTGCAAATTGATGGATTTCGGCAAGTACAAGTACGAAGCCGCTGTCAAGGCTCGCGAAGCTCGTAAGAACCAGACCAACACGGTCTTGAAGGAAGTCCGCTTCCGCCTGAAGATCGACACCCACGACTACGAGACCAAGGTCGGCCACGCACTGCGCTTCCTGGGCGCCGGCGACAAGGTCAAGGCCATGATCCAGTTCCGTGGTCGTGAGCAGCAGCGTCCAGAGATGGGCATTCGCTTGCTTGAAAAGTTTGCAGCAGACGTCGCCGAAGTTGGAATCATTGAATCCAGCCCGCGCATCGATGGCCGAAACATGGTCATGGTTGTTGGTCCGCTGAAGAACAAGGCAGAGGCTCGCCGCGAACAGCAGCAGAAGTCGGGTGGCCGCAGCGCGGCCAAGCGCAAGATCCGCACCGACGCTCCGGCTGAGACCGAGGGCCAGAATGTCGCAGCTTCCATGGATGATGAAGCCCGCGCCAAGTTGGAGCAGGCACGTCAGGCAGCTGAAGGCGACGCCTAGCCAAGCCTGTTGGGCTTTCGAGCCCGTCACCGTTCACGGTGAAGGATCTTCTTCCGGGAAGGTCCAACTACAAGAGAACAACAGCGGTCACCTTTATCGGGGCCCGCTTCGGATGATCCCCACCCGGTGCTTTACCGGGTGGAGCACGTAAGGAGAACGGCAGCTATGCCGAAGTTCAAGACTCACAGTGGCGCCAAGAAGCGCTTCAAGCTCACCGGTAGCGGTAAGCTCGCTCGCCAGCAGGCCAACCGTCGCCACTACCTGGAGCACAAGTCCTCGCGCGTTACCCGTCGCCTGGCTTCTGACCAGATCGTCGCTAAGGCCGATGTAAAGACCATCAAGCGGATGCTGGGCCTCTAAGCTCTCCCTTTCGCAATACGGGGAAGCAATACCCCACCACCCATAGATTTCACCCATCCCGCAAAATCGCGGGCACTGGGGAACTGACTTGAAGGAGTACACACGTGGCACGTGTGAAGCGGGCAGTAAACGCCCACAAGAAGCGTCGCGTCGTTCTGGAACGCGCAAAGGGTTACCGCGGTCAGCGTTCGCGCCTGTACCGTAAGGCCAAGGAGCAGCTGCTCCACTCGTTCGTTTACAGCTTCAACGACCGCCGTAAGCGCAAGGGCGACTTCCGCCGCCTGTGGATCCAGCGCATCAACGCTGCATCCCGCGCCAACGGCATGACCTACAACCGTCTGATCCAGGGCCTGAAGGCTGCTCAGATCGAGGTTGACCGTCGTATGCTCGCAGAGCTGGCTGTTTCGGACTCGAACGCTTTCGCTACCCTGGTAAAGCTTGCCAAGGATGCACTTCCAGCTGACGTCAACGCCCCAAAGGCTGCCGCTGCTGAGGTTGCTGCACCCAAGGCTGCCAAGGCTCCAAAGGCTGCTGCCAAGTCCGTCGAGGGCGAAGGCGTAGTCAAGGCCGTTGAAGGCGAAGACGCACCTGAGGGCTTCATCATCAAGGGCAACGCTGGCTCGAACAAGTACCACGTTCCAGGCTCGACCTGGTACGACCAGACCGAAGCCGAGTTCTGGTTCAACTCCATCGAAGCTGCCAAGGCTGCAGGCTTCGAACCAGCTGGCGGCGAATCCCGTCAGCAGATGAAGTAAATCTCTTCTCCCTTTGAGCTGAGGCTCAGGTAGGACAGATCACACCGAAGGGTGGGTCCCGCGCACAGCGCGGACCCGCCCTTTGCGTGTTTCTACCGGTATTCTCGAGACATGAGCAGTTTTCCTCCAGAAGTGATGTCCAATCCACGCGCCGAACGAGTCAAGGCCATCGCGCGTCTGGCCAGGAGCAAGGGACGCGAAGCCACCGGCGAATACCTCGTCGAGGGCCCGCAGGCGGTACGAGAAGCACTCAAGGCCCATCTGGAGGACGATAACCTGGTCCAGGGCGTCTATGTTGTCGGCGGCTTTCTCGAGAGCCACGAAGAATTCGTGCAGCTGCTCGATAGCGCCAAGGTCCCAACCCGCATCGTCACCGGCGAAGTGCTGCACGCCATGGCTGACACCCAGACCCCGCAGGGCATCCTTGCCGTCGTCGCCATGTCCCAGCCGCAGCTGAGCGAGGTGCTGGACACCAAGCCGAAGCTGATCGCCGTGCTCTGCCGCATCCAGGACCCGGGCAATGCCGGCACCATCCTGCGTGCCGCCGATGCCGCCGGAGCCGATGCGGTGATCCTGACCAAGGGCAGCGTGGATATCTACAACCCGAAGGCCGTGCGCTCCACCGCCGGCTCGCTGTTCCACGTACCGGTGCTGAACAACATCGAATTCGACCACCTGGTCGCCGCCGCGAAGACCACCGGAAGCCAGATCCTGGCCGCCGACGGCTATGCGGCGCACAACCTGGACACCCTGCAGGATGCCGCCGTGCTGCGTGCAAGCCAGCCAGGCACCGAAGCGCCAGAAGGACAGCCGGTGCTGGAAGCGCCAACCCTGTGGCTGTTCGGCAATGAAGGCCAGGGGCTGGAGGAGCACGAGAAGGACGCCGCCGACTACCGCGTGGCCGTGCCGCTCTACGGTGTTGCCGAATCCCTGAACGTGGGTACCGCATCCACCGTCTGCCTGTACGCTTCGGCCCGCGCCCAGCGCTCAGCGAATCGGAGCGCACTGGACTCCCATGGCAGCTGAACTCAAGCAAATTGTTGCCGTGGCCATCGTCGATGACCTGGCCCGGCCCACCAGGCTCCTGGCCGCGCGCCGCAACCGCCCTCAAGCCCTTGCCGGGCTCTGGGAATTCCCCGGTGGAAAAGTCGAACCCGGCGAGAGCGAAGTCCAGGCCGTGCACCGCGAGCTGCGCGAGGAACTCGGGGTGCAGATGCGTCTTGGCGCGCCCATCCCAGGCCCGCATCCCCAAGGGTGGCAGCTGAACGAGAAGGCCGCCATGCGCATGTGGTTCGCCCAGATCACCGAGGGCGAGCCAGCGACCCTGGACGGGCATGACCAGCTGGCCTGGCTGGAACTCGATGACTCGCTGTCCGCCGTCGTCCCGTGGATTCCGGCCGATGCGCCGATCGTGGCGGCATGCCTGGCCCAGGCACGTGCCGGGGCGCAGCACTAAACACCCGTAAGCTTGTTACCGCGCCAACTTCTGGCACTGTGCCTATAGCCGATATTTTGAGGAGCACTTTTCGTGAAGCGATTTATGAGCGTTATCGCTCTGGCCTTCGCCGCCGTCCTAGCCCTTTCTGGTTGCGTCAACATGAACGCAGAAGTCGACGTCTTGGGCAAAGACAAGGTCGCCGGGGCCATGCAGTTGACCCTGCACAAGTCGACGCTCAATGGCGTCAGCTTTGAAGAAGTCCTCGAGAGCCAGATCGACATCGAAATGATGGAACAGCAGCTGGGGGACCAGTGGAGCTACAGCAACATCGATGATGGCGAAAACGTCGGCCTGCGCTTTGAAACCACCAGCCCGATGACCTACGTCCAGCTGGCTGACGCATTCCGCGTCTTCGGATTCGAGATCAACCTGGGCGATGACGGGAAGGAATACTCCTTCTCGATGCCGGGCGACAAAGCCACCGTGGATTCTTCCTTCACCGAAGCGAACCTGCACGTCACCTTCCCCGGCGCAGTCACCTCGCACACCCCGGGTACCGTTGAGCACCACACCGTCACCTTCGACATGATCAAGGGCGCCGCCGCCTACCAAGCCACCGCCAAGGTCGACCACACCATGTTCTACTCCGCAGTATTCGGCGGGGCGCTGCTGGTTTTGACCTTCGTCTTCGTTGCCGCTTTCGCGCCAAAGGGTGCCAAGGAATCGCATTAATGAGCAGCAATCCTGCTTCAAGGTAAGAAGCTTCACGCCAAGGGCCCGTCATCGGTGAAACGATCACGGGCCCTTAGCCATAGAATGGAAGCAAAGTGTTCTACGCGTAAGTACAAGATAAGAGTAAGGATCGATCGATCCCATGTCTGATCAGACAACTGAACAAGCTCCTGTCGGGGAGTCCAATGTTCCGCACCCAACCGATGAAGCCGGCATCCAGGGCGCGGTAGACGCCGCCCTGGCAGCCATCCAGGCCGCTGGCGACCTGAACGAGCTGAAGGAAGCGCGCCTGGCCCACACCGGCGAGAAGTCCGCGCTGTCCCTGGCCAACCGCCAGATCGGCAAGCTGGACAAGACCCAGAAGGCTGTTGCCGGCAAGCTGGTCGGCGGTGCCCGCGGACGGGTCAACAAGGCCCTGGCTGCCCGCACCACCGTGCTCGAAGAAGCCGAAGCCGCCCGCATCCTGGTCGAAGAAACCGTGGATGTCACCGCCGCCGCCCGCCGCCGCAGCGTTGGCGCCCGCCACCCGCTTTCGGTCCTGCAGGACCGTGTATCCGACATCTTCGTCGGCATGGGCTGGGAAATCGCCGAGGGCCCGGAAGTCGAATCCGAATGGTTCAACTTCGACGCGCTGAACTTCAAGCCGGATCATCCTGCCCGCGAAATGCAGGACACCTTCTTCGTGGAGCCTGCCGACGCGCACCTGGTGCTGCGTACCCACACCTCCCCGGTGCAGGTCCGCTCGATGCTCGAGCGCGATGTGCCGGTCTACGTGCTGTGCCCTGGGCGCACCTTCCGCACCGATGAGCTCGATGCCACCCACACCCCGGTTTTCCACCAGTTCGAAGGCCTGGCCGTGGACAAGGGCCTGACCATGGCCGACCTGCGCGGCACCCTGGAGCACTTCGCCCGGCAGATGTTCGGTGCCGAAGCGCAGATCCGTCTGCGCCCTGCCTACTTCCCGTTCACCGAGCCATCGGCAGAGCTGGACATCTGGCACCCAGGTGCCAAGGGCGGACCGCGCTGGATCGAGTGGGGTGGCTGCGGCATGATCAACCCGAACGTGCTGCGCGCAGCTGGCATTGATCCCGAAGAGTACTCCGGCTTCGCCTTCGGCATGGGCATCGAGCGCACGCTCATGTTCCGCAACGATGTCCCAGACATGCACGACATGATCGAGGGCGACATCCGTTTCAGCCAGCACTTCGGGATGGAGATCTAAGCAATGCGTATTCCACTATCTTGGCTGCGCGAGTACGCGCAGGTACCAGCCGACGCATCGGCTGAAGACGTCATGGCAGACCTGGTTAAGGTCGGCCTCGAAGAAGAAGATGTCCACCGTCCAAGCGATGAGCTCTCGGGCCCCATCGTGGTCGGCCAGGTGATTTCCCTGGAAAAGGAAGTTGCCTCCAATGGCAAGACCATCAACTGGTGCCAGGTTCGCGTGGTTCCAGAAGGCGCCGAGCAGACCCTGACCGGCAAGGGCATCGACCCCTCGGGCGTGCAGGGGATCGTGTGCGGTGCGCACAACTTCGTGGAAGGCGACAAGGTCCTTGTCACCCTGCCCGGCGCCGTGCTGCCAGGGGACTTCAAGATCTCGCCGCGCAAGACCTACGGCCACACCTCGGCGGGCATGATCGCTTCCTCCCGCGAGCTGGGCATCGGCGAAGACCACGACGGCATCATGGTCCTGTCCAAGCTGGGCCTGGACCCGGAACTGGGCACCGACGTCTTCGAGCTCTTCGGCCTGGATGACCAGGCGGCGGAGATCAACGTGACCCCGGACCGCGGCTACTGCTTCTCGATCCGCGGCGTAGCGCGCGAATACGCGCTGGCCACCGGCACCTCCTTCACCGATCCCGCATCGATCGTGACCGTTTCGGAAACCACCGAAGCCGGCCATGAAGTAGTGCTCCGCGACGAAGCGCCGATCTACGGCGTACCGGGCTGCACCCGCTTCGTGACCCGCGAGGTCACCGGCATCAACCCGAGCCTCCCGACCCCGCGCTGGATGGCTTCGCGCCTGCAGCTGGCCGGCATGCGCTCGATCTCGCTGGTAGTCGATATCTCCAACTACGTCATGCTGGAACTCGGCGCTCCACTGCACTTCTACGATGCTGACAAGCTGGCCGGTGCGATTACCGTGCGCCGCGCCAACGCCGGCGAAAAGCTGGTGACCTTGGATGCCAAGGAACGCGAGCTGTCGGTCGAGGACCTGCTGATCACCGATGAGTCCGGCGCCATTGGCATTGCCGGCGTCATGGGCGGCGCGGCCACCGAGGTCTCGGATTCGACCAGCCGCGTGCTGATCGAAGCCGCGCACTTCGACACCGTGTCCATCGGCCGTTCGCGCCGTCGCCACAAGCTGCCTTCCGAAGCCTCCAAGCGCTTCGAGCGCGGCGTGGACCCACGCATCATGCAGATCGCGGCCCAGCGTGCCGTGGACCTGCTGGTGCAGCTGGCCGGCGGCACCGAAACCGCCAAGGCCACCGACGCGGGACAGATTCCTGCCGACACCCAGATCCAGCTGCCGGCAGGTTTCGCTGGAGCCCTGATCGGCGTGGACTACACCGATGAGCAGACCATCACCGCGCTGGAAGGCATCGGCGCGAGCGTTGAGCAGAACGCCGAGGGCTTCCTGGTCACCGCACCAAGCTGGCGCCCGGATTTGGACATCAAGGAAGACCTGGTCGAGGAAGTAGCCCGTGTAGTCGGCTATGACAAGATCCCGGCGACCTTGCCTGTGGCCCCTCCGGGCCGTGGCCTGACCCGCGCCCAGTCCCAGCGCCGCCGCCTGCTGCAGGGCTTGGCAGATGCAGGGCTGACTGAGGTCTTGAACTACCCGTTCGTTTCCGAAGCGCAGAACAGCACCTTTGGTGCTGCGCAATCCGGTACCGAGGTCAAGGCCATTTCGCTGGCCAACCCGATTTCCAAGGAATTCCGCTTCCTGCGCACCTCGCTGCTGCCGGGCTTGCTGGAAACCGCTCGCCGCAACATCGGCCGTGGTTTCCGCGACCTGGCGCTGTATGAAGGAGGCCTCGTCTTCCTGCCAGGTACGCAGCTGGGCTCCTCGGTTCTGCCTCCGCTAGGTGAAGCGCCAAGCGATGAGGTCCTGGCCGAGCTGCTCAACGGCGTCCCTGACCAGCCATGGCACCTGGCCGCGGTTCTCACCGGCCGCGAAGCATCGGCTGCGGCCGGCTTCGCACCGCGTGCTTGGGACTGGGCCGACGCGCTGGATGCGGCGCACTGCGCGGCAGATGTCCTCGGCGTTGAGCTTGAGGTTGCCCAGGGCAGCCACCAGGCCTTCCACCCGGGCCGTGTTGCAGTACTGAAGGTTTCCGGGCAGGTCGTTGGCTACGCCGGTGAACTGCACCCGCAGCTGCTCAAGGACCAGGACCTGCCAGCACGTACCGTGGCCATGGAACTGAATGCTGCCGCACTGATGGCTGCTGCACCTGCAGTGGTTGTTGCCCAGCAGCACCTGTCCGCCCAGCCGCTGGCTACCCAGGACGTGGCCTTGGTTGTCGACCAGGACGTCGTGGCTGGAGATGTGCTTGCCGCCCTTCGCGAAGGCGCCGGTGAACTGCTCGAAGACATCGCGCTGTTCGACGTGTACCAGGGCCAGGGCATCGAAGACGGCAAGAAGTCGTTGGCCTTCGGCCTGAGGTTCCGTGCCGCCGACCGCACCCTGACCGCCGACGAGGCGTCCGAGGCTCGTGCCGCCGCGGTGGCTGCGGCTATCGAGAAGTTCGGCGCTTCCCAGCGCTAGGCTTTTGGCCTGCCAGATGCCCTGCTGCTCTCCTGATGATCGGGAAGCGGCAGGGCATTTTGCTTTGTCGCCATGCCCGGGTTGGACAGGTTGAGGACTACACTTGATCTGGATATCCCGACAATGCGACTAGATGAGGGAAGAGGCTTGAAGTGAAGGGATTGCGTTCATGCGGTGCTGTGCTGCTGGTGTTCTTCCTCGGGATCCTGGCCGTTGCCGTCCTCATCGCGGCAGGCTGGGCAGCGGTGCTGTTTATCCAGCGTGGCGCCGGAACCCACCTCGAAGAACCGGCGACCCCGAGCGCTACGGTCGAGGAAGAAGCACCCGATAGGTTCCGCCCATCGGAAACCTACACGCCCTAGCTGGCTGGCGGCACCGGTACAGTGGGAAGAACCCGTGTCAGCGTTATGAGCCCAGGGCCTTCCTTCGCCTGCGCGATGAACCCGTAACGGGCAAGCACTTTCAGCGAGGCGATATTCGAGGCATCGGCACGAGCGATAAATGCGCTTCGACCGGTTTCCTGCAATTGCGCGAGCCCCTCGCTGACTATTGCCTTCGCCAAGCCTTGGCCCCAGCATTCCGGGGCGATCCAATAGCCGATTTCGGTGGCATGCCTGCGTTCGGTAGCGGTGAAAAGTCCAACCGGAGAATTCTGGCGGCGCGCGATAAACCAGGAGATCTCCGGACTGCTCAGGGCATGTTCCACGCGTTGCGCGGTGTGCTCCGGGCTCCAGGTGCTTCCGTCGCCGACATGGGCCATGACGCGTTCGTCTGCAGCCAGGCGCGCAACGAAATCTGCATCCGCCTCGGTCATTGGCGTTAGCAGCAGTGAAGGACCCATGGGTTCAGCCTATGCGGGAACGAAGCGCGCGCAAACTTGTTTCATTGGCCGTAGTTCTTCTACGAGTCCTTCGGGATGGAAGCCGACTTCACCGGGGACTTTCCGCAATGCCCCGGATTCAGCCTGGACTTGCGCCCGCGGCAGTAGCTTCAAAACAAAAGCAGGGAACGGCGAAAGCTCGCCGTTCCCTGCTGAAATTCAAATACTTTACTTGGCTGCGCCAGCGGTAACTGGTGGCAGATCCGACCATGGGAAGGTAATCCACTTGTCGGTGCGGCGCCATTCGTAATCCGGGACCATGATGGTGCGTGGCTTGGTGTACAGGCAGACGGTCTTGACCTCGGCGCCCCAGGCGGACACCAGATCGACAACCTTTTCAAGGGTGCGGCCGGAGTCGGAGACATCGTCAACGATCAGGATCTTCTTGTCGCGCAGGTGGCCATCGTCCAGCATTGGAGGAAGAACCACTGGCTCCGGCAGGACGGTGCCGATGCCGGTGTAGAACTCCACGTTCAGCGCACCGCAGGCCTTGACGCCCAGAGCGTAGGAAATCGAGCCGGCCAGCAGCAGGCCGCCTCGTGCTACTGCCAGAACGATGTCCGGCTCGAAGCCGTCGTCGACAATGGTCTGTGCCAGTTCGCGGGAAGCTTCACCGAAGGTGTCCCAAGTGAGGATCTCGCGCTCTGGTTCTGAAAGGACGGATGCCCCGGAATCGTCAATGCTAGTCATTCTGCAATTTTAGCCCCGAATTTGGTGCGGTGCTGTCCAGTTCAAACCAATCGATCATTTTTTCCTCCCATGCCCGGAGGATTCCCATCCGTTGATTAGGCATGAATAGGCATGCAATGCACCTGCTTGAGGAATCCATCACTTTTCGGCGAATCCCGGTTGGAACAAGCGCGTTGCGGCCCCAATGCGCCGAAAGCCGTCTTAAGGATGATCGATGCCACACCCCGGCTCGCTAGGATAGGAGAAAGGCCATCAGCCGGAGATAACCTGAAACTCGAAAGAAGGAGACGCATCGTGGGCCCACGAACCCGGAGCATTCGAATAGCCGGTACCGCAGCGGCACTTTCCTTGGGGCTGGCTGGCGCCCTGCCTGCCGCGCAAGCTGCCACCGGTGTGCAGGTCGTTGCCGGGCAGAACCTGGAATCGGTCACCATCGAGGATTCCACCGGCAAGCTCAATGAGCAGCGGCTGCGTGATGCACTGGACGAGCTCGATTTCAACGAGCCCACGGACGTGGCAATCTACGCCCGCAACGGAGAATACTCCGATGACATCAACACCAAGACGCTGGAATACGCCAAGTCATCCCATCCGGAATGGATATCAGGGAAGCCCGAAGACTATGGCGACTACTGGGCCGACGGCCTGTTCATCATCACCTTGTCCATCGAAGGAGAAGGAGATGGACAGATCGGCACGTACTTCGGCGAAGACCGCAAGGTCTCAGAGAGCTCCATGGAGAGCATCCACGAAGCCGGCTACGACGACTTCAATCTATCCCGGTGGACCGACGGCGTCATTGCGGTAGCCGATCAGGCGGCCGTGATCATGAATCGGCCCTGGTACCAGCACCCGGCCTTGTGGATATCCACGGGCGTCGTAGGCCTCGTGGCTGCCATTATCGGCGGCGTCGCACTGCACACTCGGTCAACGCGTCGGAAAACTTTCGCGGAAGAACTGCATCAGGGGACCTTGCACCTGACCAACGTCACGATGGATCTGGAAGAAACCGAATTGGCGGCTCGTACGCTGCCGTCGGCTTCAGGGCATGCAGCCGAGCTGGAGCAGCGCTTCACCAAGTTCATGGCCAAATACCGTGCTTGTTTTGCAGCGCAGCAGGCACTGGAAGACTCGGGCAAGAAGGAGCGGTCCGGCTCCGAAGGCGTTCGCTTCGCCAAGGAATTCCGCGAAACAGCGCAGTCCCTGGACCTGACCGATGACGCCATCATTGCCGCGGCGGCGCTTTATACCCGTTCAGCATCCTGGGAAGAGGCGTGGCATGCACAGACCGAGCCGCTAGAAGAGGACCTCGACGAGATCAGGGAGTTGCTCAACGACGTAGAGCCGGAACTGATGGGCAGCGCGGCCGCCTTGGCTTCCTACCGGGAAATGGCAACCACGCAGCTCGGCGAATTGTCAGTGCAGCTGAAGAAAGAATCGATCACGGTGGATCAAGCGCTCGATGGATTATCGGAGTTGCGTGCCGAATTGACCGAAAAGCTGGATGTCTTCGCCCAAGCTCAAATCGAAGTGTATGCGGAAAGTGCCGAAGAGAAGGCCGACATGCAATCGGCATTGAAGAAATCCCGCTACGAATCCGGGGCATATGACGGCCGTTCCGGCACCATCCTGGACGTTTTGAATCCCGCATCGATGTATTGGCGCGTGGGTGGCTACCACCACGGATATTCCGCGGGCGTCAGCGCAGTGGCTGAGTCGCGTGAAGCAGCGAGCTCGTCGGGCGGAGTCTCCGGCGGATACTCTGGTGGCGGAAGCTTCTCCGGCGCTGGCGGATCTTCGCGCTTCTGATGGAAGGCAACGATATCTTCGCAGAGCTGCTGCCGTCTTCGGTACATGTGGTCCAGTCGCGTACCGAGCTGGAAGACGGCCGATCCTACGGGGAAGAAGAACGGTACATCGCCGAGGCGGTGCCTGAGCGGCAGCAGGAATTCCGTACTGTCCGTGTCTGCGCTCGCCGAGCGCTGGCACAACTGGGCTATGCGGGCGTTGCCTTGGTTCCAGATCAAAAACGGGCACCGATCTGGCCAGCTGGCGTGGTGGGGAGCATGACCCATTGCGCTGGCTTCCGTGCAGCGGCAGTAGCCTCCACCAGCGATATTCGCGGCCTTGGCATCGACGCCGAACTGCATGCTCCGCTGCCGGCAGAAATCCTCGACATCATCTTGCTTCCCGAAGAGCAGGTGATGGCCGCCGAGCTATCGGCGCACCATCCGGGCATCGCCTGGGACCGGCTGATTTTCAGCGCCAAGGAAAGCATCTTCAAGGCGTGGTTCCCACTGACCAGGCAGTGGCTGGATTTCCTGGAATGCGAGATTCGCGTCGATGCGCAGTCCCACCGTTTCCACGCCGGAATCCGGGCTACGGGACCGGTTGCCGCGCAGCATGCTCTCGCATCGATGAGCGGTCGCTGGATCGCCGAAGGACCGCGCGGCCAAGGGCTGCTGGGGACCTGCGTCATCGTTCCCTAGCAGCGGTGCACCGGGAACGGATCTAGAATTCTTCGCCGTGGGTAATCACCTTGGCCGCGCGGCCCACGATTTTCGGATCGGGGGAGCCTACCAGGTGGTGGTCCTTGCCCTTGTACTCGAAAAGGTTCAGCACGTGGCGCATCGCCTGCAACCGGGCGCGCTTCTTGTCGTTGGACTTCACCACGGTCCACGGTGCATGCTCCGTATCGGTCTTGAGGAACATTTCCTTTTTGGCTTGGGTGTACTTTTCCCACTTATCCAGGGACTCGAGATCCATGGGCGAGAGCTTCCACTGGCGCACCGGATCGATGCGGCGGATGGTGAATCGGGTCAGCTGCTCGCTGGCGGACACCGAGAACCAGAACTTCACCAGGTCGATGCCCTCGTCGACGACCATCTTCTCGAAGGCGGGAGTCTGCTCCAGGAAGTGGTCCACCTGGGTTTCGGTGCAAAATCCCATCACGCGTTCGACGCCGGCACGGTTGTACCAGGAGCGGTCGAAGAGCACGATCTCGCCCGCCGAGGGGAAATGCTGCACATAGCGCTGGTAGTACCACTGGGTGGACTCGCGCTCGCTCGGCTTTTCCAAGGCCACCACGCGGGCGCCACGCGGGTTCAGGTGTTCGGTGAAACGCTTGATCGTGCCGCCTTTGCCGGCAGCATCGCGGCCTTCGAAAACGATCATGATCCGGCGGCCATGGGCTTTCGCCCATTTCTGCAGTTTCAGCAGCTCGATCTGCAGTGCCCGCTTTTCAGCCTCGTAGGTGGCGCGATCCAGTTTCTGGAAATACGGGTAGTTCTCCCGCCAGGTATCGACGATGCTTCCATCGGCGCGGACGAGCACCGGATCGTCATCGTCGTTATCGAGGACGGAATAGCCCTGGAAGGCTTCATCGAGCAGGGGGATCTCTACAGTCATGCAATGACCGTAGAGCCATCCGGTGAACAGCTTGTGAACAAATGCTGAACAAGACCAAGCCAGAGGGTTGTTTGTGATGAAGGACAACAGCCCTGCGGACATGGCCGGAACATCATGGCACCGTGCGCCGATCAGGCAGGGAAGGGCGGAAGCGCCTCGGAAAACAGCCATGCGTCCAGGATGTCCTGGATCTCTTCCGCCGGTGCGTAGTGGCCCAATAGGTCAGCGAATTCCTGCGTGCTCACCGTCGAATGCTGATGCGTGGCGGTCCATTGGCGAAGCATCGTGTAGAAGTCCGTTTCGCCCAGCCGCCGCATCAGAGCATACAGGGCCAGCGCTCCGCGCTTGTACACCCGGTCATCGAACATGTCGTGGGGCCCGGGGTCCCCGACCATGATGTCCTGCGGCAAGCCTTCGAGCATGGCCCACGCGTGGCGGGCACGCTCGTCCAACGCCATCACCTGGGCTTTTTCGGAGTACACCCATTCGCTGAAGCAAGCGAAACCCTCGTTGAGCCAGATATCCTTCCAGCGCCCCGGAGTCAGGGAGTTGCCGAACCACTGGTGCGCGAACTCGTGGGCGATCAGGCGCTGGGCTTCCCACTGCAGCGACAAGTGGTTCTTGCCGAAGATGCTCAGGCCCTGGGCTTCGAGCGGGATCTCCAGTTCGTCATCGACCACGACGATCTTGTAGCTCTCGAACGGGTACGGGCCGAATTTCCGCTCGAACAGCTCAGCCATCGCCGTCTGCTTCGCGAACGCGCCGCGCACCGGCACCTCGGTTCCCGGAACCGAGTAGGCCACCAGGTGGCCGCCTTCATCGAAAGGAATCTGGCTATAACGGCCGATCTGCACGGTGGCGAGGTAGCTGGCCATCGGCTCACGCTGCTCGTAGACCCACGTCTCGCGGCTGGCCGAACGGCGATGGTCCACCAGCTGGCCATTGGCCACGACGCGGTAGCCGGCATCCGCCGAGATCTCGAAGCGGTAGCTGGACTTGTGGCTGGGGTGGTCGTTGCACGGGTACCAAGTCGAGGCGCCTACTGGCTGGCCGGAGACCAGGATGCCATCGGTGAGCTCTTCCCAGCCAAGCTCGCCCCACAGCCCGTTTTCTGCCTGCGGGCTGCCGGCATAGCGCAGGTTCAGCTCCACCCGCTCGCCGGCTTTCACCATTGCTGGCAGGGAAACGACCATCCGGTGGTGCTTCTTGGCCACCGGCACCTTGCGCCCCTGGCAGGTGGCCTTGACGATCTTCAATCCGCTGAGGTTCAACGCGACCTCATTGATATCCTCCAAGGCGCGGATGCGCAGCATGGCCCGGCCATCAAGCAGGTTGCTGGCGAGCTTGATGACCAACGACAGGTCATAGTGCTCCACCGTGTACGTCGGGGACCCATGGTGCTTGGTGTACTCATCGAGTATGCGGTGGGGCATCGGCGGGGAATCCTCAGGCTTGTTGGTCAGCCGGTTGCTCGGCTTTGGTCTCGGGTTCGATGTTCCAGCGTACCGCCGGATTACCGCGCCAGTAGGTATTTGCCGGAAGCACCTCGCCGCGCAGCACCAGGCTGGCTGGCCCGGTGGTGGTGCCTTCGGAGATCCGCGCGGCGGGCAGGATGACGCTGTGCGGGCCGAGCGTTGCCCCGGCGCCCAGGGACACCGCGTCGATGGACATGATCCGGTCGTGGAACAGGTGGGTTTGCAGGACACTGCCGCGGTTCACCGTGGCGTGGTCTTCCAATGTCACCAGGTCCGCTTCCGGGAACCAGTAGCTCTCGCACCACACGCCATGGCCGATCTTTGCCCCCTGCGCGCGCAGGAACCAGACCAAGGCCGGGGTGCCCGAAGCCAAACGGGCGAACCATTGGGCGCAGACCAGCTCGGTGAAGGAATCCACCATTTCGGTGCGCCATATGAAGGAACTCCACAATGCGTGCTCGCCCGGGCGAATCACGCCAACCACCAGCCACTTGGCGGCGACCGCCACCAAGGCGGCGACTGCTCCGGCCAGGACCAGCACCGCGCCGGAAAGCAGGATCGCGACCAGCGGGTTGAAGTAGGTGGTCAAGGCGGACAGCGCCCAAAGCACGCCGCCGGCAATTCCGACAGTGGTGAACACCGCGAGGCCACGGGTCAGCTCCCACCCCGCCCGCATCGCCTTGAGCTTCAGGGTTGGGCGGTAGGTCAGATCCGATTCGCCTTCCACGGTGGTGCGGCGCAGCTTGTGCGGGGGCGAGCCGATCCACGAGGTGCCGGCCTTCATCTTCTTCGGCGTGGCCGACAGCACCGCGATCAGCGAGCGCTTGGGCACCCGGCGCCCGGCATGCAGGATGCCGGAGTTGCCCAGGAAGGCCTTCTTGCCCACGCGAACCGGGGCAATGTGCATCCAGCCGCCACCGAGCTCATAGGAAGCAACCATGGTGTCATCGGCCAGGAACGCACCCGAGGAAATGGTGGTCATCTTCGGAATCAGCAGCACCGTGGAGATCTCCACATCGCGGCCCACCTTGGCACCGAGCAGGCGCAGCCAGATCGGGGTGAAGAGCGAGGCGTAGAGCGGGAAGAGCAGGTCGCGGGCGGTATCCAAGACGCGTTCGGTAGCCCAGGCCTGCCAGCCAACGCGGGAAGTGACTGGATGCCACCCCTCTGCCAGGCCGATGGAAAGCAGGCGGACAATGGCGATGGTCAGCACCATGGTGGCCAGGAACCACACGGTGGCGCCCAGCAGCACGGCCGGAATGAACCGCCAGCCGATCCCGGCCAGCGATTGCGCGCTGCCAAGTACCGGGGCTATGGCCAGCAACGCGGCAATCACCGGAAGCCACTGTGCGAGGTTCAACGCCATGGAACCGATGCCGCCCAGAATACGGGGCAGCGCCTTGTGCTCCGGTTCCTGCGTTGGCCACTTCGGCTTGGCCTTGCCTTCGCGCTGCGCCGGCGAACCGGCATAGCGGGAATGGCTGCGGGCCTGGCCGTAGACCGCGGATCCCGCTTCAACGATGGTGTGCGCACCGATAGCTGCCCCGGGGGCCAGGGTGCTGCGGGCGCCGATGGAGGCGTGGGCGCCGATCTCAATGGTGCCCACGTGCAGCTTGTCCCCGTCGATCCAGTAGCCCGAGATATCCACCTCGGGCTCGATGGAGGCTCCGGGGCCGACTCGCAGCATGCCGGTGACCGGTGGCAGGGTGTGCATGGTCGCGGTGCGGTCGATCTGCGCACCGAGCATCCGCGCATACCAAGGCAGCAGCGGAGCGGACGCCAGGGACACCGGATCGACCACATCGGCGATGTGCTGGGCCAGCCAGAGGCGCAGGTGCACCGAACCCGAGCGGGGGTAGGTCCCCGGCTTCAAGTCGCGGAGCAAGAGCTTCGTGGCCGCGATGGACAGGCCCATGCGCCCTACCGGGGTCACGAAGACCAGCCAGAGGCCGGCAAGCACGTACCACGGGGTCGGCAGGTGCGCCTCGAAAACACCGAGGAACACCAGCAACAGGTGTCCGAGCATGAGGTAGGTGAACCAGCGCAGGCCCGAGAGGATGAACAGCGGCCCGGCGGCCAGGGACTGCGCCCATTGGGTTCCCCGCTGGGTGCGTTCGACCGTGCGCGGCTGCGCCGGCGTCGCGGATGGCTGCTGGCCGCCGAGGTATTCGAGCAGTGCGCCAAAACGCGGGTAGTCGTAGAGCTGCGCGACGGTCAGGTCCGGGTAGCGGGCACGCAGTGCCGAAACCAGCTGGGCCGCGGCCAGCGACCCGCCACCGGAAGCGAAGAAATCGGCGTCCAGGCCGGCGGCCGAAGCGCCCAGCGCGCCGCGCCAAGCTTCGGCAAGAAACTGCCCGGTCTCATCGAGTTCGGGCAGGCCGGAGCCCTCGGCAGCCAGTTCGGCGCCCGGCAACGGCCACGGCAGCGCATTGCGGTCCACCTTGCCGCTGGTCTTCATCGGCAGGCTGCCCATCACCGCCAGGATCGGCACCATCGGCGCTGGCAGGTCGGCAAGCAAGCGGGTGCGCGCTGCACCCAGATCATAGTTTTCCGCTGCCTGCAGGTAGCCGACCAGGACCTTGTTGCCGGTGGCGGTCTCGCGTACCGCTACCGCCGCGGAAGAAACTTCGGGAAGCGAGTTGAGCGCGGCGTCGATTTCGCCCAGCTCGATACGCCGTCCGCCGATCTTCACCTGGTCATCCACGCGGCCGATGAAGATCAGCCCCAGCGGGTCATTGATGACCATATCGCCCGAGCGGTAGGCGCGCTCCCAGCCCAAGGTGGGCATCGGCGCGTACTTCTCGGCATCCTTTTCCGGATCCAGGTAGCGCGCCAGTCCCACGCCGCCGATGATCAGCTCCCCGGATTCCCCTTCGGCGACCGGGATCCCCTCGGTATCAACCACCGCCAGATCCCAACCGTCCAGCGGCAGGCCGATGCGTACCGGCACGCTGCCGTCCATGGTGGCGCCGCAGGCTACCACGGTCGCTTCGGTCGGTCCGTAGGTGTTCCAGACTTCGCGGCCTTCGGTGGCTAGCCGCCCGGCCAGTTCCGGCGGGCAGGCCTCGCCGCCGAAAATCAGCAGGCGCACCGAGTCCAGGGCCTGCGCCGGCCACAGCGCCGCCAGGGTGGGCACGGTCGAAACGGCGGTAATGGAACGGGAAATCAGCCACGGGCCCAGGTCCATGCCGCTGCGCACCAGGGCGCGCGGGGCCGGGACCAGGCAGGAGCCGTTGCGCCAGGCGATCCACATTTCCTCGCAGGAGGCATCGAAGGCGACGGACAGTCCGGCGAGCACCCGGTCGGTGGTGTTCAGCGGATCGCCGGGCAGGAACATCTTCGCTTCGGCATCCACGAAGGCCGCTGCCGAACGGTGGGTGACCGCGACGCCCTTGGGCTTGCCGGTGGAACCGGAAGTGAAGATGATCCATGCGTCATCTTCCATTCCAGGCATTCGCGGGTTCGCAAAAGGCTTGGGGCGCTGGCTATCGGCCACGACGGTATCGCGTCCCTTGATGATGCCCGCGACTTCGGCCTCGGTGAACACGGTCTTGGCGCGCTCGTCGGGGTCATCGGCATCGACCGGGACATAGGCGGCCCCAACCCACATGATCGCGAGGATCCATTCATACAGGTGCCGGGTGCCCGATTCAACGCGCACGCCGATGCGGTCGCCGGCGCCTAGGCCCTGGGCATGCAGCCGCCGGGCCTTGTTCTTGACCTCTTCGAGCAGCTCCGCGTAGCTCTCTACGCGTTCGCCGTCGTCAATGGCCGGCGCATCGGGATGAGCCTGGGCGGTGGCCTGCAGGATGTCCATGAGGGTGCGCGCAGCCGGCGCCAGGGTTCCGGAGGGGAACTGGGGTGGATGGATTGGTGCATCCGGCGCTGGAGTTCGTTCGTTGTCCATGCTGATCGGATCCGTCCCTTCACTAAGAGTGCAAGATGGGTCGCTGGGGGAGAGCGTCCCAGAAGTGAAGTGGATCCTGGAGGGGTGGAACGCAAGGGTTCCAGTCACCATTAAAGCGTGTTATGGGTTAAGAGCGGAAAAATTTGATTGAAGTGTCATGCATCTCTCAACTGTTGCGGACCGGCGGCAGCAAGGAGCCGCGGTGGATGCCCGGCATCGCCCCGGTGCTTTCGGGGCAGACGCCGGCATGCCCAGGTTGCCGGTGCCCGGCCATCGCTAGGGAACCAGGATGACCTTGCCGGTGGTGGCGCGCGATTCCAGCGCGGCATGGGCCGCGGCGGCTTCGGCCAGCGGGAATTCGGCGCCGATGCGCACATCGATGTCCCCGGTGGCTACCCAGCCGAAGATATCGCCGAAGCGCCAGTGCAGCTCCTGCTCGGTGGCCAGGAAGTCATCGAGCTTCGGCCGGGTCACGCTCAGCGAACCGCCGGCGTTCAGCCGCTGCAGGTTGAAGTCCGGGACCTGGCCGCTGGCCCCGCCGAAGAGCACCAGGGTGCCGCGCCGGCGCAGGGCTGCCAGCGAGGTCTCGAACGTGTCCTTGCCGATGCCGTCGTAGACCGCGTGCACGCCCGCGCCGCCGGTGACCTGCGCGACGGTGTCCGCCACCTGGTCGTAATCCACCACGTAGTCGGCTCCGGCCGCCTTGGCCAGGTCCTTCTTTTCCTGCGTGGAGGCGGTGGTGATCACGGTGGCGCCCTTGAGCTTGAGCAGCTGGGTGAGGATCAGGCCCACGCCGCCAGCGCCCGCGTAGGTCAAGACGGTATCGCCGGAGCGCACCATGTAGCTCGAATGCACCAGGTAGTGCGCGGTCATGCCCTGCAGCGGCAGCGCGGCGGCGATGCTAAGGTTCACCGCATCGGGCACCTTGCCCGCGCGCTTGGCTTCCACCAGCGCGTACTGGGCGTAGCCCCGGGAGCCGGAGGCGGTGGCCACCCGGTCGCCCACCTGGTAATTCTGCACGCCCTCGCCGATCTGCTCCACCACGCCGGAGAATTCGCTGCCCGGGGTGAAGGGGTAGTCCACCGTGTACACGCCGCTGCGCTGGTAGGTTTCGATGAAGTTCACGCCGGTGGCCGCGACCTTCACCAGCAGCTGGCCCGGGCCCGGGGCAGGGACCGGGATCTGATCCGGGACCAGCCCGCTGGCATCGGTCGGTTCGTGAACCACAATGGCTTGCTGCTGCATAGTGCCGCGCTCCTTAAGCTGCGTGTTTCGATCCCGGCACGCGATGCCGGGACGGTCTCTAGGGCCAGTTTAGGACTTCGGAGCGCTGCGCGGGCACCGTGGGGCGGATGTCGGGTTACGTGACGAATAATTTTATGAATATTTATTAGCCTGCATGAATATTTCGCGGTAGAATCAGGTCATGACGATTTCAGTAGCTGTTTCCGGCGCCAGTGGATACGCCGGTGGCGAGGTCCTGCGCATCCTCGCGGCCCACCCAGAAGTAGAGATTGGCGCGATCACCGCGCATTCGCAGGCCGGGCAGCGGCTCGGCTCGATCGCCCCGCACCTGCATGCGCTCGCCGATCGTGTCCTGCTGGACACCACCGTGGAAAACCTCGCCGGGCATGACGTCGTGTTCCTGGCACTGCCGCACGGCGCATCGGCCGCCGTGGCCGCGGCGCTGCCCGAATCCACCCTGGTCATCGACGCCGGCGCGGACCACCGGCTGGAATCCGCCGAAGCCTGGGAGAAATTCTACGGCTCGGCGCATGCCGGCTTTTGGCCCTACGGCCTGCCCGAACTTCCCGGTGCGCGCGAAAAGCTGGTGGGCACCAAGCGCGTGGCCGTCCCGGGCTGCTACCCGACCGGCGCGCAGCTGGCCCTGGCTCCGGGATTCGCCGCCGGCCTGCTGGAAGCCGACGACGTGGTCATCGTCTCCGCCTCGGGCACCTCGGGTGCCGGCAAGTCGCTGAAGCCCAACCTGCTGGGCAGCGAAACCATGGGCTCGATGAGCACCTACGGGGTGGGCGGGTCCCACCGCCACATCCCGGAAATGGAACAGGGCTTCTCGCAGCTCGCCGGCGAACCGGTCACCGTGTCCTTCACCCCCCCCCTGGCCCCGATGCCGCGCGGCATCCTGACCACCGCCACCGCCAAGGCCAAGCCCGAGGTGAGCGAAGCGCAGCTGCGCGAAGCATGGTCCGCGGCCTATGCCGACGAGCTCTTCGTGCACCTGCTGCCCGAGGGCCAATGGCCGACCACCGGGGCGGTGCTGGGATCGAACCACGTCCAGCTGCAGCTGGCCTTCGACACCCACGCCAACCGCGTGATCGTCACCGCCGCACTGGATAATCTCACCAAGGGCACCGCAGGTGCCGCGGTCCAGTCGATGAACATCGCACTGGGACTGGAAGAAAACACCGGATTGCTCATGCAAGGAGTTGCACCGTGAGTCTCGCCTACACCAGCACCCACCCATCCGCTGCCGCCACCGGGGTCACCGCACCGGCAGGCTTCGCCGCCGCCGGCGTCCCGGCAGGCCTGAAGTCCACCGGCAAGAACGACGTGGTCGTGGTCAAGAACCTCGGCCCGCAGTTCACCGCCGCCGGCGTGTTCACCTCCAACCGCGTGGCCGCCGCCCCGGTGCACTGGTCCAAGCAGGTGCTGGCCGATGGCCGCATCGACGCCGTGGTGCTCAACTCCGGCGGGGCCAACGCCTGCACCGGCGCCGAAGGCTTCGCGAACACCCACAAGACCGCCGAATACGCCGCGCAGCTGCTCTCGGTTTCCGCCGGCGACGTGGCCGTGGCGTCCACCGGGCTGATCGGGATGCAGCTGCCCATGGACAAGCTGCTGCCCGGGGTCCAGGCCGCCGCCGGGGCGCTGGCCGACGACCAGAACGCGGCCGATGCGGCCGCCGCGGGCATCATGACCACCGACACCGTGCCGAAGCTGGTTTCCCGCATTGTCGGGGCGCCGGGTTCCGGCCAGGTCATCATCGGCGGCATGGCCAAGGGCGCGGGCATGCTCGCCCCGGCGCTGGCCACCATGCTGGTGGTGCTCACCACCGATGCGGTGCTGACCTCCGCACAGGCCGATGCCGCGCTGCGCGCCGCCACCGCGATGAGCTTCGACCGCGCGGACTCCGATGGCTGCATGTCCACCAACGACACCGTGCTGCTGCTGGCCTCCGGCGCCGGGGGCGCCGCCCCGGACTTGGCCGAGTTCACCGCGGCGCTGACCGACGCCTGCTGCGAGCTGGCCGCGAAGCTGATCGAGGACGCCGAAGGAGCGGAGCACACCATCGCGATCCGCACCTTCAACGCCGCTACCGAGGCCGACGCCCTGGAAGTATCCAAGGCCGTCTCGCGCTCCAACCTGGTCAAGACCGCGGTCTTCGGCAAGGATCCGAACTGGGGCCGGGTGCTCTCCGAGGTCGGCACCACCAAGGCCGCGTTCGAACCCGATGAGCTGAACGTGTCGATCAACTCCGTGATGGTCTGCAAGAACGGCGGGGTGGGCGAGGACCGCAGCCTGGTTTCGCTCGAAGAACGCAACGTGTTGATCGAGATCGACCTGAACGCGGGCACCGAACAAGCCACCGTGCTGACCAACGACCTGACCCACGACTACGTCCACGAGAACTCCGCCTACTCCAGCTAGGCAGAAACTAGGAACACTCCCATGGCCCACACCGCCCGCACCAACCTGGGCATCGCCCAGTCCAAGGCCGAAGCGCTCATCGAGGCGCTGCCCTGGATCCAGCGCTTCGCCGGGACCACGATGGTCATCAAATACGGTGGCAACGCGATGGTCAACGACGATCTGCGCCGCGCCTTCGCCGAGGACATCGTGTTCCTGCGCCACGCCGGGATCAACCCGGTGGTGGTGCACGGCGGGGGACCGCAGATCAACAGGATGCTCGACACCCTCGGGATCGAATCCGAATTCCGCGGCGGGCTGCGGGTGACCACCCCCGAAGCCATGGACGTGGTGCGGATGGTGCTCACCGGCCAGGTGCAGCGCGACCTGGTCGGCCTGATCAACTCGCACGGACCCTACTCGGTGGGCATGTCCGGCGAGGACGGCGCCACCTTGCAGGCAGTGCGCACCGGCACGGTCGTGGGCGGCCTGCCCGTGGACCTGGGGCTGGTCGGCGAGGTCACCACCGTGCGCACCGACCAGGTGGACTCGCTGGTGGATGCCGGGATGATCCCGGTCATCTCCACCGTCGCCCCGGAATTCGACGAATCCGGCGAGCCCACCGGAGCGGTGCTGAACGTCAACGCGGATACCGCCGCGGCCGCGCTGGCCACCGCGCTGGGCGCCGCCAAGCTGGTGATCCTCACGGACGTAGAGGGCCTGTACGCCGCCTGGCCGGACAAGTCCTCGCTGATCAGCTCGATCACCAACGACGAGCTGCGCACCATGCTGCCATCGCTGGAATCGGGCATGATCCCGAAAATGGGCGCCTGCCTCAAAGCCGTCGACGGGGGCGTGGGCCAGGCCCACATCGTCGATGGCCGCGCCCCGCACTCGATGCTGCTGGAAATCTTCACCACCGCCGGCGTGGGCACCCAGGTGCTCCCGGCCACCGCACAAAAGAAGGACGCCAAGTGAGCGAGCACGCCGCTGAAACCACCTCCTCCGCCCTGGCTGGAACCGCTGAAGCTGCCGGGCTGGCGCAGCTGTCCTCGGCCGCCCTGGCCGAACGCTACTCCAGCTCCCTGCTCGGCGTCTTCGGCACCCCGCAGCGCGTGCTGGTGCGCGGGGCCGGCTGCCATGTCTGGGACGCCGATGGCAACCAGTACCTGGATCTGCTCGGCGGCATCGCGGTCAACACCCTGGGCCACGGGCACCCGCTGCTGGCTTCCGTGATCAGCAGCCAGCTGTCCACCCTGGGCCATGTCTCGAACTTCTTCACTTCCCCCAGCCAGATCGCGCTGGCCGAGAAGCTGCTGGACATCTCCGCCGCCCCGGCCGGCTCCAAGGTCTTCTTCGCCAACTCCGGCACCGAAGCCAATGAGGCCGCGCTGAAGCTGACCCGGCGCAACGCCGGCACGCCGCAGGCTCCGCGCACCAAGGTGATCGCCCTGGAGCATTCCTTCCACGGCCGCACCTTGGGCGCGCTGTCGCTGACCTACAAGGAAAAGTACCGCGCGCCCTTCGCCCCGCTGCCCGAAAACGTCAGCTGGATCCCGGCCGGGGACATCGACGCGCTGCGTGCCGCGGTGGACGAAACCGTCGCGGCGGTCTTCATCGAGCCGATCCAGGGCGAAGCCGGCGTGAAGATGCTCTCCGCGCAGTACCTGCAGGCCGCCCGCGACATCACCCGCGAAGCCGGCGCCCTGCTGGTCTTCGACGAGGTGCAGACCGGCATGGGCCGCACCGGGGCGTTCTTCGCCTCGGCCCCGGTGATCCCGGACGTGATGACCCTGGCCAAGGGCCTGGGCGGAGGCTTCCCGATCGGGGCGATGATCGTGTTCGGCGAGCAGAACACCGCCTGGCTGGCCCCGGGCGACCACGGCACCACCTTCGGCGGCAACCCGGTGGCCTGCGCCGCCGGCCTGGCCGTCATCCACACCATCGAATCCCAGAACCTGCTGGCCCATGTGCGCGCCACCGGCGACTGGCTGCGCGAGCAGCTGGCAGGCGTCGAGGGCATTGCCGCCGTGCGCGGCGCCGGGCTGCTCACCGCCTTCGAACTGGAATCCGCCAACGCGCCGAAGCTGGTCGCCGCGGCGCTGGATGCCGGATTCATCGTGAACGCCACCGACGAGAAGACCATCCGCCTGGCCCCGCCGCTGGTGATCACCACCGAGCAGCTGGGCACCCTGATCGCGGCCCTGCCGCAGCTGATCAGCGCCGCCAGCTAGCGGCCGGCAGCAACTTCGCGACCACCCCCTGCGACAGCAAAGGACTCACACCATGAGCGCAACCCGCCACTTCCTGACCGACCTGGATTTCACCCCCGACGAGCAGTCCAAGGTGCTGGACCTGGCCGCGGCGATGAAGGCCGACAAGTACGGCTACCAGCCGTTCGCCGGCCCGCAGAGCGTCGCGGTCTTCTTCGACAAGACCTCCACCCGCACCCGCGTGTCCTTCCACGCCGGCATCGCCGAACTCGGCGGCTCGCCGCTGATCATCAACTCCGCCGATTCGCAGCTGGGCCACAAGGAGTCCATCGCCGATTCCGCCAAGGTGCTCGAGCGCATGGTCTCCACCATCGTGTGGCGCACCTTCGCCCAGTCCGGCCTGGAGGAAATGGCCGCGAACTCTTCTGTTCCGGTGATCAACGCGCTATCGGACGACTACCACCCCTGCCAGCTGATCGCCGACCTGCTCACCGTGCGCGAGCACAAGGGCAAGACCGCCGGGCTGACCATGGCCTACCTGGGCGACGCGGCCAACAACATGGCCAACTCCTACCTGCTGGCCGGGGTCACCGCCGGCATGCACGTGCGCATCGCTGGCCCCGAGGGCTACCTGCCCGAGGCCCGCATCATCGAGGCCGCGCAGCAGCGCGCCGCGCTGACCGGGGGATCGGCCACGATCACCACCGATGCCGCCGCCGCGCTGGCCGACGCCGACGTGGTCGTCACCGACACCTGGGTGTCCATGGGCCAGGAAGCCGAGAAGGCCGAACGCCAGCAGCTGTTCACCGGCTACTCGGTGACCGCCGAAGCCATGAAACTGGCCAAGGACGACGCGATCGTGCTGCATTGCCTGCCGGCCTACCGCGGCTACGAGATCGACGCCGAGGTCATCGACGGCCCGCAGTCGGTCGTGTTCGACGAGGCCGAGAACCGCGTCCACGCGCAGAAGGCCGTGATGGCCTGGCTGATGGTCGCCTCCGGCCTGGCCGAAGATCCACGAGTGGAGCTCTAGGATGTCCGCCCAGCCAAGCACCAAAACCGCCCGCCAGGCCCGCATCCGCGCGTTCCTCGGCAACAACTCGGTCAAGTCCCAGGCCGAGCTGCTCGGCCTGCTCAAGGACGACGGGCTGGAAGTCACCCAGGCCACGCTCTCGCGCGACCTGGTGGAAATCGGAGCGGTGCGCATCCGCGACAACTCCGGGCAGCTGATCTACGCGGTGCGCCAGGAAGGCGGGGACCGTTCCCCGAAGACCGCGATCACCCAGGAAGTGCTCGACGCGCGCCTGGCCAAGATCTGCGCCGAGCAGCTGGTCACCGCCGAGGCATCCGGGAATATCGTGGTGCTGCGCACCCCGCCGGGCGCGGCGAACCTGCTGGCCCTGGCCATCGACCACTCGCAGATGCCCTCGATCCTGGGCTGCATCGCGGGGGATGACACCATCATGGTCACCACCCGCGCGGCCGACGGCGGCGCCGAAGTGGCCGCCCGCTTCCTGCAGCTGGCCGAACCGCGCTGACCGGCGCCGCCAGGTGATCGGGCGCTTGCCGCCGCGAACTTTTCCACAGCCCGCGGCGGCTTTGCCATGCCGGTCGAGATGGCGCCCGATGATCGGGGCATGGAACCACTTCAGAGCGCCAGCGCCACGAGCACCGCGGGACCCGCACTGGCCGCCAGCCTGGGGACCGTGGCGCAGCAGCTGGCCAGCGGCACCCCGCTGGACGCCGCCAGCTTGCTGCGCCCCGAAGCTGCGTGCCTGTTGCTGTTCCAGAACCTCTGCGCCCAGGCCTCGGGCTGCGCCGATCCGCGCCTCGCGCTGGCCCACGCCCACTTCGCCGAAGCCTTCAGCCGGCAAGCTTCCCGCACCGTCGTGATGGCGGCAAGCCAGGTGGAGACCAGCGCCGCCCACGCCCTGGACCTCGCCGAATTCGACCACCTGCGCGCGGGCACCACCGATTTCAGCGCCCCTGCGCAATTCGCGCCCGGCCGCACCCTCTACCTCGATGCGGCCACCGTCCTGTCCCAGATGCTGGATGTGAATTATTTCGAGGCCGACCGCCGCGTCAAGGACGCCCATCTGGTCCACGCCCGCAAGGATATCGCCGGCGCTGCCTGCGCCCCGCGTTTCACCCTGCTCGCAGAACACTTCGCCGGCACCCCCGCCCCTGGCACGCCAGTCGCAGATCCGTCCACGGAGGCCTTGCTGTCGCCGGCCGGCTGGGCCCTGCCGGGCCTGCACAGCAGACCGGATCCCCGCGAGGTGCTGAAAACCGCCCGCGCGCTGGACAAGTTCGAACCCGAAGACACCACCTTCGACGGCCTGCCCACCACGGCCACTGCCAAGGCCGCCGACGGCACCTTGCTCGAAGAGCATGCCGCCGCGCACCTGAGGGAAGACCAGATCCGCATCCGGCAGAAGCGCATCAATGGCTTGATCAAGGAGTACAAGGACGCGCACGACCAGGCTCCGACCCCGAAGCTGGGCCTCTTCCGCGGCAAGGTGGTCAACGGGGTCCATGAATTCATCGTCCGTGTCCGGGAGATCGACGCGGAACTCTGGGAATCGCTGATCACGCAGGCCGACAACAAGCGCACCAAGGCCGGCGCCGCCGCCCGCAAGGCCGCAGGCGCCGCCAGCGACAGCACTTCCGGCGATGAGCACGGCGATACCGCAGAGCCGTCTTCCAGCGGACACCCCGGCTCGGAGCCCGACCCCGACCCGGAATTCGACGGCGGCCAGCAAGCGCCTGATGGCAAAGCCGGGTGGGAAGAACCCGCGGAGCACCTCTGGAACAGCGACCAACCTGCTCCGGACTGGGCGGGCGTTGGCCCGCCAGCTCCTGCGGATGATGCCGCGCCAGATCCCGACCCGCCGAACCCGCCGGGCACACCGCTGCCGGGCTTGCCGGCAACTTGTTCGGTGCCCGAACGCCGGCTCAATGCGCTGAACGCAATCCTGCGCAATATCGGCCCCGACAGCCAGGGCAAGCGCATCACCCCCGAAATCGTGGTGCACGCGCGCTTCGAGGATCTCCAGGATCTCGCATCGCTCACCGGCATCAGCGCGCACGGCGTGAGAATTTCCGCGCCCCAGTTGCGCACCATGCTGTGCGAAGCCAAGGTGATCAGCCCGATCTACAACGCGGACGGGGTGATCATGGATATCGGCCGCGACGCCCGGCTCTTCCCGCGCTGGATGAAACTTGCCGCCCGCGACCGGGACGGCGGCTGCCTGGTCCCAGGCTGCACGGCAGACCCGGCACTGATCGAATTCCACCACTTCAACCCGTGGGCCAAGGGCGGCCATACCCGACTCCAGGACTGCTGCCCGCTCTGCGCACTGCACCACACCATGGTCCACAGCGGCTACCTGAAACTGGTCAAGATCAAGGGCCTGCCCCATGTCATCCTGCCCAAGCATCTGGATCCGCAGCAGCTACCGCGGCGCAACACCTATTTCGCCCGCACCTAGCTGCCCGACCTCGCAAAACTGCCGCGCCCTCGACTAGGAGTGCGCGGCAGAATTCGTGCGTTGATGCCATTCGGATCCGATCAGGCGGCAATATCCTCCACGGCATCCAGCGAGAAAGCCCGCTCGAAGGCGGCCTGGACCTCATCAGTATGCGCGACCAGGATGATCTTGTGGATCGGCGAAATATGCTTATTGGTCTCGATCCACCGGCTGATCGCTGCATGCGCGATGCTGGCAACCTGCTCAGGATCCCACCCGAACGCCCCTGCGCCAATCGCCGGGAACGCGACCGAGTGGGCCTCGTGGCGGGCCGCGACATACAGGGAGTTCACGAAGCAGTCATCGAGGATCTTGGGGTTCGGCTTGATCAGCGCCAAGTTGGGGGCCGCGGTGTGGACGACCCACTTGGCATGCAGGTTGCCGGCCTTGGTGACGACGGCAATGCCCGAAGGAATCCCGTCGGGGTAGCGGTTGGCCCGGATTTCCCGGCAGGCGGCCAGCAGGCTGGGACCAGCAGCTGCATGGATCGCGCCGTCGACGCCGCCTCCACCGAGCAGCGAAGGATTGGCCGCATTGACGATGGCATCAACATGAAGGGTGGTGATATCACCCCGGTACAGCTGGATTTCCATTGGGTACCTCCGAAGAACGTTCCGTATCGGCTCTATGATCACACCATACGCCCGGGCGCTGAGTACTGGAAGAGGCAAAACTTAAGGTTTCCTGCGTGTTCCGGAGCCTGGCCAGGCCCCGCAGAGCAGGGCGCAGCGATAAGCATGTGATGCATGAATCGCCGCACCGTTGCATAAATATGAGTTACATTGCATAAAGCTTTGCTAGAGTAGGGTGCAACGTCAATTTTCTCCGGCAGAAAGGAACGGGCCATGGCCTCGTCAACAAATGAAGGATCGCTCTGGGGCGGTCGCTTCTCCGGCGGCCCAGCGGATGCAATGGCAGCGCTGAGCAAGTCCACCCACTTCGACTGGCGCCTGGCCAGCTACGATATTGCCGGATCCCGTGCCCATGCCAAGGTGCTGAACCGCGCGGGCCTGCTCACCGATGCCGAGCTGGCAGACATGATCGCCGCCCTGGACCAGCTCGAAGCCGACGTCATCTCCGAGGCCTATGTCGCAGCGCCAACCGACGAAGACGTCCACGGCTCGCTGGAACGCGGCCTGCTGGAGCGCGCCGGCACCGCCCTGGGCGGCAAGCTGCGCGCCGGCCGGTCGCGCAATGACCAGATCGCCACCCTGGGCCGGATGTTCCTGCGCGACCACGCGCGGATCATCGCCCGCGGCGTGATCGACACCCTTGACGCCATGGTCGAGCAGGCCAAGGCGCACCCCTATGCGCCGATGCCCGGCCGCACCCACCTGCAGCATGCCCAGCCGATCCTGCTCTCGCACCTGCTGCTGGCCTACTCCTGGCCGCTGCTGCGCGATGTGCAGCGCCTGGTCGACTGGGACAAGCGTGCCGCCGTGTCGCCCTATGGTTCCGGTGCGCTGGCCGGCCAGACCCTGGGCCTGGATCCGAACTTCGTCGCCGCCGAGCTGGGCTTCGACTCGGCCGTGCACAACTCGATCGACGGCACCGCCGCCCGCGACGTGTTCGCCGAATTCTCCTGGATCGCGGCCATGATCGGCGTTGACCTCTCGCGCGTCTCGGAGGAGGTCATCCTCTGGGCCACCAAGGAATTCAGCTTCGTGAAGCTGCACGACTCCTTCTCCACCGGCTCCTCGATCATGCCGCAGAAGAAGAACCCCGATATCGCCGAGCTGGCCCGCGGCAAGGCAGGGCGCCTGATCGGCGACCTGACCGGCCTGCTGGCTACCCTCAAGGCCTTGCCGCTGGCCTACAACCGCGACCTGCAGGAAGACAAGGAACCGGTGTTCGACGCCGCGGACACCCTGGAAATCCTGCTGCCGGCGGTCGCCGGAATGATGGGCACCTTGACCTTCAATACCGAGCGCATGGCGGATCTGGCCCCGCAGGGCTTCGCCTTGGCGACCGACATCGCCGAATGGCTGGTCCGCCAGGGCGTGCCGTTCCGCGATGCCCACGAGCTCTCCGGCGCTGCGGTGCAGCTGGCCGAATCGCGCGGCGTGGAACTGTGGGACCTGACTGACGAGGAATACGCCGGCATCTCCGAGCACCTGACCCCGGCGGTGCGCGAGGTGCTCTCCACCGAGGGTTCGCTGAACGCCCGCAACGGCCAGGGCGGCACCGCCCCGAGCGCGGTCGCAGCGCAGCTCGCCGAGTTCGAGCGCCAGCTCGACCAGATCAAGGCCTGGGCCAAGTAGCACCAGGCGGGGCCAAGCGGCCGCCGCGCGGGAAGAATCCTGCCCGGCGGCCGCTTGCGCCTTAACCACGGCTTCGAGCCCTTGCGCATTTGCGCCCGGTTCGCGCTAAAGTGTGATTCATGACTCAACTCCTGGCCCCCGCCGAACTCATCGCGCAGGTCACCACCGCATTGGATGAACTTTCCGTACAGGTGCGGGAGGTTCCCGACACCCAGTACAGCAAGCCCAGTTCGCTGCCGGGCTGGAGCACCGCCCAGCTGATCGCGCATCTGGCCTCCTTCGCGAAGGCCGCCGTGCGCCAGTTCGAGAACGCCGGAGCCCAGCGGCCGCCGCTGATGTACGACGGGGGCGCCGAGGGCCGGATCGAGGCGATCAACATGACCGCGCTGATGCGCCCGGAGTCCCTGCGCGCCTTGGCCGCCGACGCGTTGGCCCAGTTGCGCGCCACCCTGCCTGGTGCCGAAGCCACGTGGGAGCAGCCGGTGGGGTATCGCCCGGGGGCCAAGGCCGCGGACCTGATGTACGCGACCTGGCGAGAGATGCTGATCCACGCCACCGACCTGGACGAATTCCTGCGCCCGGCCGCCAGCTGGCCGCCGGCATTCAGCGCGCATCTGTTCCGGGCGCTCGAAGCCCGCGTTCCGGAAGGAACCCGCCTGGTGCTGCAGCCGCATGGCAAACCCCGGATGGTGCTCGGGGACGGGGCGAAATCGTGGGTGCTCTCGGGCGCCGATTTCGACTTGGCCGCATGGATGGCCGGACGCCCTGCGGCCGGGCCGGTGCAGGTTACCGCGGCCGCCGACGGGGCCGCGGACCCGCAGCTGCTGCCCTGGCCCAGCGATCGCTTGATGAACCGCTAGCCTGGATGGTTAACCGCCGTACCGCATGGACACCGCCCAAAATGTGCTCATGATTATGCACGATCGTGCGGCGTGCGGCGCGCGAAGGGACTAAAATTACTAGGCGTGACTACTTCTGAGAGCATTAGCGACCTGCTGGATCGACTGAGCGAGATCGTGCCCGACTACCCGCAGCCAGGGATCTCCTTCAAGGACCTCACCCCGGTCTTCGCCGACCCGACCGGCCTGCGCCGCATGGTCGACGAGCTGATCGCCCCCTTCGAGGGGCAGTTCGACATCGTCGCGGGCCGCGAAGCCCGCGG
>NZ_JBLVOJ010000024.1:0-6516 GCF_053543715.1 Glutamicibacter sp. AGC46 | reverse complement strand
CGAAGCCCGCGGTTTCGTGCTGGCGGCGGCCGCCGCCTACGCCTCGGGCAAGGGCATGCTGACCATCCGCAAGGCCGGCAAGCTGCCGCGCGAGGTCTACCGCGACGAGTACACCTTGGAATACGGCACCAGCTGCCTGGAGGTGCACAAGGACGAGATCGCCCCGGGCACCCGCGTGCTGATTCTCGACGACGTGCTGGCCACCGGCGGCACCGTGGGTTCAGCGGTCCGCCTGCTGGAGCAGACCGGTGCCAGGATCGCCGGCGTCGGCGTCGTGCTGGAACTCGATGGCCTCGAAGGACGGGCCAAGCTGCCGGGGCACAAGGTGCTCTCCTTGCAGGTCGTCCACTCCTGAGCCGGGCAGCGCGGTGCCGAAGCGGCAGCCGGGAAGCGGCGCGCAGGTAACAAACCGCCACGCTTCCACGCCGCTGGCGAACAGCCCGGCAGCGGGCCCGGCCAGCGCTTGGCACCGGTGCGCGCGATTACCTGCGCCGGGCCAAAGGCGCGTATCATTATCTGTCCTGTGTTTTTACGTGGGAACCGTTTTACGTAGGGCCCTGTGCTTTGCGCAGGGGCACATTTTGAGCGCGAGGGGAAACTGGATTGACCGATACGATCGAGGCCGATCTGTTAGCTGAATCCGACTATGTGGGCCGCCTGTACGCGCGGCTGGACGAGTTGCGCGCCGAAAAGGTGGAGCAGCTTGAGCGCACCCGGGCCCAGGGGGCGGTGGGCACCTTCCAGAACATGTCCGAACGCGACTCTTTCGCCACCCTCTACGAGGACCGGATTGCCCAGCTCGACGCCGTCGAGGACCGCCTGGTCTTCGGCCGCCTGGATATGGCAGCCAACGGCCAGGGGCAGGAAGCCGGCAACGGCTCATCCTCCGGCACTCCCCGCTACATCGGCCGCATCGGCCTGTCCGACGAGGACCTGAACCGGCTGATGATCGACTGGCGCGCCAGCGAAGCGGCCCCCTTCTACCAGGCGACCGCGCTGAATCCGCGCGGGGTGCGCCGCCGCCGCCACCTGATGCTCAAGGGCCGGACCGTGGCCGGCATCGAGGACGACGTGCTCGACGAGACCTGGCTGGATGAGGGGCACACCCACCACGGCGAGGGCGCGCTGATGGCCGCTTTGCGCGAGAAGCGCACCGGCCGCATGGGCGATATCGTCGGCACCATCCAGGCCGAGCAGGATGCGATCATCCGCGCGCAGCTGCCCGGCGCCGTCGTGGTCCAGGGCGGTCCGGGCACCGGCAAGACCGCCGTCGCCCTGCACCGCGCGGCGTTCCTGCTCTACGAGTACCGCGAACGGCTGAAGAACGCCGGGGTGCTGATCGTCGGCCCGTCCACTTCCTTCATGCGCTACATCGAGCGCGTACTGCCCTCGCTGGGCGAGACCGGCGTGGTCATGTCCTCGGTGGGCGAGCTCTACCACGGCATCCACGCCGTGCCGGAAACCAGCCGCACCGTCGCCCGGCTCAAGGGCCAGCTGTCCATGGCCAGGGTGATCGCCACTGCGGTGCGCAACCGCCAGCGGCTGATTCCGGAAACCCGCACCCTGGTGGTGGAGGGAACCCGCCTGACCCTGACCCCGAAAATGGTCAAGAACGCGCGCGAACGCGCCCGCCACACCCACAAGCCCTACAACGAGGCGCGCGAAACCTTCGTCAAGGTGCTGGTGGGGGACCTGGCCGAACAGCTGCGCCGCAAGCTGGAGGAATCGGCCGGGCAGTCCTCGACCACCGCCCGTTCCTACCTGCCCCAGGAAGTGCGCGAATCGCACGATGTGCGCGTGGCGCTGAACCTGTGCTGGATGCCGATGACCCCGCAGCAGCTGGTGGCAGAGTTGTTCGCCACCCCGCACCTTTTGGCCGCCGCGGCCCCGCACCTGAAGGAAACGGACCGCGACGCCCTGTACCGCCGGGCCGGCTCGCCGTTCACCGAGGCCGATGTGCCGCTGCTCGATGAGGCATCCGGGCTGCTCGGCGAGTTCGCCGACCCGCTGGCCGGCACGCACACCGCCCAGTACGAGGCCGACGTGGAAAATGCCAAGGCCGCGCTGCGCAATATGCACACCATGCTGGAAAACGCCGGCATCGACGGTGTGGTCACCGCGGAGCAGGTGGCCGGAGTGAACCAGGAAACTGCGGCCCGGCTCACGGCCGCCGAACGCGCCGTCGCCGATCGCACCTGGGCCTACGGGCACATCGTGGTCGACGAGGCGCAGGAGCTTTCGCCGATGCAGTGGCGCCTGCTGGTTCGCCGCTGCCCGATGAAGTCCTTCACCATCGTGGGCGACATCGCCCAGACCTCGGCCGCCTCGGGCGCCAGCAGCTGGTCCCAAGCCCTGGAGCCGTTCTTCGGTGAGCGCTTCGAGCTCGAAGAGCTGACCGTCAACTACCGCACCCCGGCGCAGATCGCCGACGCGGCGGTGCGCGTGGCCCAGGCCGCCGGCCTGCGGATCACCACCCCGCAGGCGGTCCGCGAAGGCGACTGGCCACCGGTGCTGACCAAAACCACCGAGGCCGAAGTCCAGGATGCGGTCCTGGCCGCGCTGGGCGAGGAGCTGGAGTACTCGGCCGGGGGACTGCAGGCGATCATCGTGCCTCAGCAGGATCTGGCCCGCATCCGCGCTGCGGTCCAGGACGTGCATGGCGACCGCGTTGGCGCCGGTTCGGGCGGATTGAGCCAGGACATCGTGGTGATCACCGCGCGCGAGTCCAAGGGCCTGGAATTCGACGGCGTGCTGATCCTGGAACCGGCCGAGCTGGTCGACGAGGTGGACGGCGGCGTGGGCGATTTGTATGTGGCGATGACCCGTACCACCCAGCGCCTGCGCGTGGTCCACACCCGCGAACTGCCTGAAGGCCTGGAAGGCTAGCAGCGCACCGCGGGGTCGGCTATGTGACCAAGGGGAGGGCCGGGGAAGTGGCACGAGCCTGCCACCAAGCGATAACCTTAAACCCATGCGCCGGGAAGGCAACCCCAACTCCCGGTGCGATCACAGGTGCACGCAAGCAGCAACGCGGGCACTCGGGGCAGAACGAAGACAGAAAATGGTCACAGTGAGCATGTCTGATACGAAGCAGAATCCCGTGATTGCGGGACAGAGCAACGACGCATCTTTCGAGAACGTCTGGCAGGAACTCAAGTGGCGCGGCCTGGTGCACGTGTCCACCGACGAAACCGAGCTGGAACGAGCCCTGTCCGAAGAGTCTGTGACCTACTATTGCGGGTTCGATCCGACTGCGCCGTCCCTGCATCTGGGCAACCTGGTGCAGTTGCTGAATATGCGCCGCCTGCAGCTGGCCGGCCACAAGCCGCTGGCCCTGGTTGGCGGTTCCACCGGCCTGATCGGCGACCCGCGCCAAACTGCGGAGCGCACCTTGAACACCAGGGAGACGGTGACCGAGTGGGTCGCCAAGCTCCAGGCGCAGGTTTCCCGCTTCCTCTCCGATGAGGGCGAGAACGCGGTGCAGCTGGTCAACAACCTGGACTGGACGCAGCAGCTGTCGGCCTTGGACTTCTTGCGCGATGTGGGCAAGTACTTCCGTGTGGGCACGATGATCAAGAAGGAGATCGTCGCCGCGCGACTGAACTCCGACGAGGGCATCAGCTACACCGAGTTCTCCTACCAGGTGCTGCAGGGCTACGACTTCCTGGAGCTGAACCGCCAGTACGGCTGCACCCTGCAGACCGGCGGCTCGGACCAGTGGGGCAACCTGACCAGCGGCACCGACCTGATCCGCAAGGTCCAGGGCAACTCGGTGCACGCCTACGGCACCCCGCTGATCACCAACTCCGACGGCACCAAGTTCGGCAAGTCCGAGGGCAACGCCATCTGGCTGGATGCCGAAATGTGCAGCCCGTACACCTTCTACCAGTTCTGGCTGAACACCTCCGACGCGGATGTGATCGACCGCTTGAAGGTATTCACCTTCCTGACCCGCGAGCAGATCGCGGAACTGGCAACCGAAGTTGCAGAGCGCCCGTTCAAGCGCGTCGCCCAGCGCACCTTGGCCTGGGAAGTCACTTCCCTGGTTCACGGTGTGCAGGCTACCGAGCAGGTGATCGCCGCTTCGGCTGCGGTCTTCGGCAATGGCGATCTGGGCGCGATTGATCTTCCTACCTTGGAATCGGTTATCGCGGAGCTGCCTTCGGCGAAGGTTGCTGCGGACGATCTGGGCATTTTGAATGTCCTGGTTGCCTCGGGCCTGAGCAAGTCATTGTCCGAAGCACGCCGTACGGTCACTGAAGGTGGCGCCTACGTCAATAACGGCAAGGTTGGCGGCATCGAAACTGAACTGGCCGAGGCGGACTTCCTGCATGGCCGCTACGCGATCGTGCGCCGCGGCAAGAAGAACATGGCAGTGGCTGAACTGGCCAAGTAGCGCCCAGTAACTACCGCACTACACGAAACCGCCGGAAAAGCTTGTGAACCAAGACACTTTTCCGGCGGTTTTGTTGTACCTAATTATGATAATCCCTAGTCAAGGTAGGATTAGTGGCTGAAATTCGACCCGTAGGCCGATTTTGCGTCGTGGCTGAACCCGTGTAGAGTTTTATCTCGCGCCGCTGATCCGGACAGCCTGAGAGGGTGAAACGGAAACGGCGGGGTGAACAAGACTGAAACGTCGAGTTGACAACGGTCAACTTGGTGGTAGGCTTGTAAAGTTGCTCCGGAGCGAAGCAGTCATCGAAGGATTGGTGGTTGTGGTGTCGAGAGTGTTTGTTGTTTGAGAACTCAATAGTGTGCCAAGTTTGTTGATACCGAATATTTTTATTTGGTGAATACATAACATTTGCTTGAGGCATTGCACCCCCGTGCAGTGTTCTTGAGTGTTTTATTATTCGCCAGGACTTCATTGGCTTCGCCCTTATTTTCCAAGGGGTTGCCGGTGGCTTTTTATTTTTTTATGGAGAGTTTGATCCTGGCTCAGGATGAACGCTGGCGGCGTGCTTAACACATGCAAGTCGAACGATGAAGCCCAGCTTGCTGGGTGGATTAGTGGCGAACGGGTGAGTAACACGTGAGTAACCTGCCCCCGACTCTGGGATAAGCCCGGGAAACTGGGTCTAATACCGGATATTACCTTTGACCGCATGGTTGTTGGTGGAAAGATTTATCGGTGGGGGATGGACTCGCGGCCTATCAGCTTGTTGGTGAGGTAATGGCTCACCAAGGCGACGACGGGTAGCCGGCCTGAGAGGGTGACCGGCCACACTGGGACTGAGACACGGCCCAGACTCCTACGGGAGGCAGCAGTGGGGAATATTGCACAATGGGCGAAAGCCTGATGCAGCGACGCCGCGTGAGGGATGACGGCCTTCGGGTTGTAAACCTCTTTCAGTAGGGAAGAAGCGAAAGTGACGGTACCTGCAGAAGAAGCGCCGGCTAACTACGTGCCAGCAGCCGCGGTAATACGTAGGGCGCAAGCGTTATCCGGATTTATTGGGCGTAAAGAGCTCGTAGGCGGTTTGTCGCGTCTGCCGTGAAAGTCCGAGGCTCAACCTCGGATCTGCGGTGGGTACGGGCAGACTAGAGTGATGTAGGGGAGACTGGAATTCCTGGTGTAGCGGTGAAATGCGCAGATATCAGGAGGAACACCGATGGCGAAGGCAGGTCTCTGGGCATTTACTGACGCTGAGGAGCGAAAGCATGGGGAGCGAACAGGATTAGATACCCTGGTAGTCCATGCCGTAAACGTTGGGCACTAGGTGTGGGGGACATTCCACGTTTTCCGCGCCGTAGCTAACGCATTAAGTGCCCCGCCTGGGGAGTACGGCCGCAAGGCTAAAACTCAAAGGAATTGACGGGGGCCCGCACAAGCGGCGGAGCATGCGGATTAATTCGATGCAACGCGAAGAACCTTACCAAGGCTTGACATGTGCCAGACCGCCTCAGAGATGGGGTTTCCCTTCGGGGCTGGTTCACAGGTGGTGCATGGTTGTCGTCAGCTCGTGTCGTGAGATGTTGGGTTAAGTCCCGCAACGAGCGCAACCCTCGTTCCATGTTGCCAGCACGTAAAGGTGGGGACTCATGGGAGACTGCCGGGGTCAACTCGGAGGAAGGTGGGGATGACGTCAAATCATCATGCCCCTTATGTCTTGGGCTTCACGCATGCTACAATGGCCGGTACAATGGGTTGCGATACTGTGAGGTGGAGCTAATCCCTAAAAGCCGGTCTCAGTTCGGATTGGGGTCTGCAACTCGACCCCATGAAGTCGGAGTCGCTAGTAATCGCAGATCAGCAACGCTGCGGTGAATACGTTCCCGGGCCTTGTACACACCGCCCGTCAAGTCACGAAAGTTGGTAACACCCGAAGCCGATGGCCTAACCACCTTGTGTGGGGGGAGTCGTCGAAGGTGGGACTGGCGATTGGGACTAAGTCGTAACAAGGTAGCCGTACCGGAAGGTGCGGCTGGATCACCTCCTTTCTAAGGAGCTAACCATTATTGGTTGCCCATGCTGGACACGAGTGTTGTCCGGGTGGGTTGCTCATGGGTGGA
>NZ_JBLVOJ010000023.1:65420-78464 GCF_053543715.1 Glutamicibacter sp. AGC46 | reverse complement strand
CGACTCCGGAACTGACGGTTGAGCCGACTCCGGAACTGACGGTTGAGCCGACTCCGGAACTGACGGTTGAGCCGACTCCGGAACTGACGGTTGAGCCGACTCAGGAACCAACCCCTGAACCGACGGTGGAGCCGACTCAGGAACCAACCCCTGAACCGACGGTGGAGCCGACTCAGGAACCAACCCCTGAACCGACGGTGGAGCCTACGGCTGAGCCGAGCGCTGAGCCGGAAGACGGCCAAGACGGGTCTGAATTCCAGGTCGCCATGACACAAGAGGAAGGCGGATTCTTTGCGAATTACACCTTCGATATCAATGGAGCTTCAGAAAGCGATCCCATAAGTTTCGAGGTGCGGCTCAACTGGCTTTGGCTGGATAACATGACCTACGAGGGGAATTGCGTTTCTTCGCACGTAAGAGCCAATTCATTCAGGCTTACCTGCGAAGGCCCCGCGACGTTAAAGTTGAAGCAGTTCTACCTGCTTGGGGACCGGACTATCGCATTTGAGAGCCGAGGGAACTCGAAGGAGAGGTTCGAATTCGAGATTCCAGGACTCTAGGCGCAGTCCGGCAGTCCGGCTGTCCTGCAACGGCCATTCCATGCCCAGGCGGAATGCGCGCCGCGGCTAGGATCGACACATGACAGAAAATTGTGCTCCTGAGCTGCCTCCCGTCGATGCAGAAGCTGCTGAACAGATGTGGTTTGAGTATCTGGCGAGCAAAGGGATTCCGCGGGCCGATGCACCGCACCATGTCGCCGAATCCTTCGGGGACCATCCCGCGCTTGCTGATGAGCTTTTGAATGAAATGCTGCACGGAACCAAGCGAGCGACTTCGTCTCTGGCTAGCGACTACGTCTATTACAACGAACGTGTCCCGCAACCTGAAGACCACTGCATTGTTTGCGATGGACAAGGGCAGCCGCGGGCGATTTTGCGAGTGCTCTCCGTCGAGCGCTCCTCGTTCTTCGAGGTAGACGCGCAGTTTGCCGCGGCCGAGGGCGAAGGGGATCTCTCGCTGGAATACTGGCGCGCAGAACATGAAAAATTCTGGCGCCGTACGCAGAAATCAATGGGAATTGATTGGAAACCTGAAGACACCGGCAAAGCCGGGGGAGAGCTGGTTTTGGAACGCTTTGAAATTTGCTGGCCACAGGAGTATGCCGACTAGCCGGTCGAACTTCGTCACGCTGGCCTGCGGTCGAGAACGCGCGGGCGTAGGGTGGAGACAGAGGGTTTCCCGTGAAAGAAGCCCGGAATAGAAAGGTTGAACATGTCGATTGTCGTCATCAATGCTCTATCGGTTCCCGGCGAAGCTGGACCGGAACTGGAGAAGCGTTTTGCTGCTCGCAAGCATTCGGTGGATTCTTCACCGGGGTTCGAAGGGTTCAAGTTGCTGCGTCCGGTCAATGGTGGAGACAAGTACTTCGTGTACACCCAGTGGGCAACCCGCGAGGACTTCGAGAACTGGCGTACCCAGCGCGCTGATGCGGCCCATGCTGGCAGCGATGCCAAGAAGCCAGTGGCCACTGGCGCTGAACTTCTGGAATTCGAGATCGTCGAACTCTAGGCATTCCAGTACGCAGGAAAACGTCTCGATGCCATCGTGGTATCGGGGCGTTGCCTGCATCCAGGGCCTTTTGCCTACCCGGGCATTTTGAATCGGCGCCGTGCGGAATCGGCCAGCAACGCAGCACCCAAGGCGATGCAAAGCAGTGCGCCGATCAAGAAGGTCATGTTGATACCTTCGGGACTGGCCTCGCCATTGAACCCAGGGTGGGTGGCGATAATGGCGGCGGAAATCGCCGTGCCGAAGGAGGACCCCACGGTACGCAGCACCTGGTTGAAACTCACCGAGCTGCCTAGCTCCTTGGTCGCTACGCTGCGGGCGATCAATGCCGGCATGGCCGCATAGCTTGCGCCCATGCCGATGCCGAAGACCAGCATGCTCAGCAAGATCTCCCAGAGCGCCGAGTGGAGCAGCCAGAGCATGGTGCCTGCTGCGGCCATGATGATCGCTCCAATGGGAAGCATGACCTGGATGCCAACGCGTTTGGCAAGTATGCGCACCACGCGGTTGGCAGCCAAGCTGCCGACCGAGAGCGGGAAGATGACAAATCCTGCCCAGAAGACCGGCAGGCTCAGCCCGTAGCCAGTTGCCGCATCTGCCTGGGCTACCAGTGATGATACGGACATGCCGATATACAGTGCGGCGCCCAAGGCGATGGCCGAGATATTGGCCAAGAGGACTTCGCCCTGCTTGAGCGTGCGCAGATTAATCAGCGGGTGGCCAAGGCTGTTTTCCACCCTCACCCAGATGATCAGCACGATGACCGAGAAAGCGCCCAAAGCAAGGGCGGCAGGTGAAGCCCAGCCCCACTTGGGCCCCTCGGATATGGCCAGCAGCAGGGAGGTGAGCCCCAGGGCAAGCAAGCCGGAGCCGGTGTAGTCGAAGGGGCGTTGCTCGGCCTGGGGATCGGGGCCGGCCGGAACAACTTTCCACACCACGCAGATGGTGGCCAGCACGAATAGCGCACCGAACCAGAACGCGTAGGAGTAGTCGAAAATGCCAGCGATGATGCCGGTCAGTGGATAGCCGATGCCGATTCCGGAAGCAACCGTCACTGACAAGGTGGAGATGGTGTTCTGCACGTGCTCGGGCGCTGCATAGCGCCTGGCGATGGCGATGGTGACTGGAACAATGCCGTAGGACAATCCCTGGAGCACGCGTCCGGCAAGGAACACGCCAAAGCTCGGTGCGGACGCTGCCATGACAGAGCCTACGAACATGGCCGCCAGCGAGACGAGCAGCAGCCGCTTCTTATGCGGTCCATCGCTGAGGCGTCCCATGATGGGTGTTGCCACGGCGCCGGCCAGCAGATTCACGGTGAGCATCCACTGGGCGGCGGCAATATCGACATTGAACCGCAAGGAAATCGAGGGGACCAGCAGCATGCCCAGCGAGGAGACGATTGCCGTGGCCAGCGCGGCGAAGACCAGCGTGGGCACCAGCGGGCTCTGGTTGGATGCGTTGCGGCTCATGGGCGGACCGCGGTATTGATTTTCTTGAGCGCGGGCAAGGCGGAGCGGATCAGGGAACGGTCCTCCTCGCTCAGGTTCTCGCCCATGGCTTGGAGCAGCGCGGTCCGGCCGAGCAGGATTTCCTGGTCCAGCTTTTGGCGGCCGTCATCGGTGAGCTGGAACCAGAGCTTGCGGCGGTCGGCCTCGTCCCGGTGCCGCTCGATCAGTCCGAGGCCTTCCAATTCCTTGGTCGTCAGCGAGATGGCCTGCTGGCTGACCCCGATGGCCTGGCTCATCCGGGCGGCACTGGCCCGGCCTTCGGTGGCCAAGGTGTGCAGGATTCCCAGTTTGCCCGGGGAGATGGATCGTGCCGTGCGTATCAGGCTCAGCAATGGCGAAAGCACCTCGAGCATTTGCTGGGGAAGGTCTGCGGGCTCGGGATCAATTTCCATAGCTATAGAATACAATTAACTTGTACAAGCTTCTTGTGGAATGCTCGTGAGGCTGCACACTGCCCCGATCCATCGGGCGCATGAAAGCAGCCCTCGTCCGCATCTGCACGAGATGCGGGCGAGGGCTGCCATGGCTTTCCCCGCTAGTGCGCGGGCGGCTCCTCCTTCGCCTTGACCGCCAGCACCGGGCAATCGGCCTCGATGAGGATGCGCTGGGCAATGCTGCCCATGAGCAGCTTGCCAACGCGCGACCGTTTGCGCAGACCCAAGACGATCAACGTGGCCGTGTGCTCCTGCTCAGCTTGGAGGACGAAATCGGCGGCGTCGTGGACAGTGCCGGTTTGCGGCAGGATCTGCAACGGAACCCCGAGATCCAGCAGGGCATCAAGGTCGATGCCCAGGTGCTCCTCGGAAATCGGCTCCTTGTCCAGGTTCGCAATCAGCAAGTGGTCTTGGGCCTTGTGGGCTTCGGCCAGTCCGCGCCGTATGGCCAGTCGGCCCGCGGGCGTATCGCTGTAGCAAGCGATTATTGCCATGGTGTTCTCCTAGTGGATTTCGGGATCAGAGCCAGGTGGCCAGCAGGCCTTGGGGCAGGTTGATGGGAAGCAGGGACGGCAAGGCCAGCATCAGGATGAATAGCACCGCCGTGTAGATCATCGTGGTCTTCAACTTGGCGCGGGCCACGATGAGCAGGAAGGCCGGCACGAAGATCGAGATGGCTGCGAGGTATCCCACCAGCGAGGTGAGGATGAGGAACCCCGCCATCCAGCTGAAGGTCCGCAATGCAAAGGCCGCGTCGCTGGTCCATTTAGGTCCCCAAGCGGAACGAATGCCAGCGTCCGCTGCAGTGGTTCCCGCCGGATATCCGGCGGACGGAGTGGCGCCGTCATCTGGAATGATGCCCGGTTGCCGGGGTGCCGCCGTAGCCTGGACGGCGCCGGTAGGCGCAGGCCCTGCGGTCACGGGAACCGCATCTGCTGGCGCGGTGAGGTAGGCAGAGGCCGGGATGGCCACCTGCCGGTCCGCGGCCATTGCGGCCTTGCAGGTGCGCAGCTCAAGGACCAGCAAGATTGCGGACAAGATGACCCCGACCCAGCCGACCAGTTGCGGGACAAGTTTCGCATCCGGGGAGTAACTCGAGGAGAGCAGCAACGACCCGGCGAAGACCACCAGCAGCACCGCGGCAGCGGCTAGCGACCACACCGAGTTCTTCAGCGGCGCTTCGGCATCCGGAGCGCTGTCCGACTTCGGATCATCATCGGCACTCAGCTTGCGGCGGGCACGGAACCACTTGAAGACGTTCCAGAGGATCGGCAGCACGAGCACGGCGATGAACACCATGGTTCCCGGACGCAGCATCCACTCGAAGCCCTCGTAGAGGCTATCGGTCAGGAAGTAGTAGCGCTCCATCGGGATCGCCAGCACGAAACCGATGAGGAAGGGGGCTCGCGGGAATCCGGTGGACTTCAGTACCCACCCGGCCACGCCCAGCAGCACCATGACCCACAGGTCGCCCAGTTGCCCGCCGTCCTGGAAGGAGCCCAGGAGCATGATGACTACCAGGCCGGCGGCCAGCACGGAGAACGGAACTTTGGTCAGCGAAGACAGCGGGCGCACGGTCATGAAGCAGAACAGGGCACCGAGCACCGAAGCAATGGCGAAGGCCCAGATGATCATGTACATCAGATCAAGGTGTTCGTTGATAATGCTCGGACCTGGCTGGATGCCGTAGGTCAGCAGCATGCCCAGCAGCATGGCCGAAGGCACGCCGCCTGGAATGCCGAAGAGGAAGGTGGGGATCAAGTCGCCGGCTTCCACCGAGTTATTGGCGCTTTCCGGACCGACGATGCCACGCGGGTCGCCTTTGCCGAACTTGCGCTTGTCCTTGGCGGTGGCCACGGCCTGGCCGTAGGCCAACCAGGTGCCAGCGGTGGCACCCACGCCTGGCAGCACACCGGCCCAGATGCCGATCAACCCGCCGCGCAGGACCTGGGACCAATGGCCCAGCCATTCGCGGATTCCCGATCCCCAGCCACCGGTGACTTCCACGGACTGCTTGTCGCCGCGGCGCTGGCTGGCACGCGAGGCGATCTCGGCCAGTCCGAAGACGCCCAGGGCTACTGCCACCAGCGACAGCCCGTCGCCAAGGAACAGCGATCCGAAGGTGAAGCGCTCCTCGGCGGTGGTCGGCGCGGTGCCGATCATGCCCACCAGCAGGCCGGCCAGGCCGGCGGTCAGCCCCTTGATCACATTGCCGCGCGAGAGCACTGCGGCCAATGCGACGCCCAGCACCGTGAGCATGAACAGCTCAGGGCTGGCGAAGGAGAGTACCAAGGGCCGGGCCAGCGGGATGGCCAGGGTCAGGCCAACAGCGCCGATCAGCCCTCCGGCCATCGAGGAGAGGAAAGCCAGCGACAGGGCGCGCTTGGTTTGGCCCTTGCGCGCCATGGCGTAGCCATCGAGCATGGTGACCGATGCCGAGGCGGAGCCTGGGGCTCCGAGCAGCACTGCGGACACGGTGTCCGAGGTGTGCACCACCGCCAGCGCGCCGATCAGCAGGGCCAGCGCGGAGGCAGGTTCCATCCCGAAGGTGACGGGCAGCAGGATCGCGACGGCAGCAGTGCCGCCCAATCCTGGAATCAGGCCCATGACCAGGCCTGAGATTACGCCGATGAGCAGCATGAGCAGCATGCTCGGATCGGCCAGCGAGGCCAATGCGGCCAGTGCGGAATCCAGCATTGTGGTGCCTCCTTAATCTAGTTCGATGCCGTAGGAGTCCTTGAGCAGTGCGGTGACATAGCCCTTGGTCTCATCGGTCACGGTGTAAGCGTCTTTGACGCGTTGGGAGAGGTTCTCATCTGCCACGATCGGGTACCCGCCGAGCACCTCAGCGGCCTTGTCGTTGAATTCCTTGTCGTCCGAGAGCTCATGGGCGGAATCGCGCAACAGGTTCACTGCTTCATCCGGTGCGTCCTTCGGAGCCCACAAACCCTTCTGATAGGTATAAGTCAGGCCCAGCAGGGTCTTGTAGGCCTCGAACTTCGGACCGCTGGGCTCCTTGCCATGCAGGTCCCGGTATACCTCCACCACGGTGGGGGCCTCCGGGAAGTTCGGATCCCGCACGATCTTGCCGTGGCCATCGAGCTGGCCGAAGGACATCAGCACCGTGGCCGAACCTTCCTTGGCGATTGGCTCCACGGCGGACTGGTACGAGGAGGTGGTTGTGTAATCGATGTCCACCTCGCCGCGTTGCAGCGCCAAGTTCACCGGTCCGCGGCCTTCGAAGCCGAAGGTCGCCGAGATATCGGCTTCCAGCAGATCGAAGGCAACCAGCGTGGTCAAGTCCAGACCCGTGGCGGAAATGCCGCCGAAGACCAGTGGCTTCTTGCGGTCGACAAGATCCTTGGGAGTTTTGACCCCGGCGGCGGTGCGAGCATAGATCACGCCGCCGGTGCCGTTGACCAGCACTGGTTCGAGGTCTTCGAAGGAATACTTCACCACGTGGCGGTCCAGTACCCACGGCACCACCGTGGTGGCGGTGCTGACCAGCAGCTCGGTGCCATCGTCGGCGGCCGAGGAAGCGAAGCGGTTGCTGCCGGTGATGCCCTCGCCGCCAGCCTCATTGATCGGGGCGAAGCCTGGTTCCCCTGGAATGCTGTGGACCAGTTCCTGGCCCACGAAGCGGGCCCAGGTGTCGGTGCCGCCACCCTCGGCCAGCGGTATGACCATTTCCACGGTCTCGCCGGCGTAATCGCCGTCGGTGGTGGTCGCCGGGGGATTCAGCAGCCCGCCGCCAACCAGGGTGGCCCCGAGCCCCAGTGCGGCGAATACCGCTACCGAGGCGAAGACCGTGCGGCGCTTGTGCGCCGGCGGGTCATCGAGCAGCTGCGCGGAATCCGGGTCGAGCAGGGGTTCGCCTGCCAGCACGGCTGTGGATGGGGATCCGGGCAGGGCGACCGGGTCGAAGCTCAGCTGCGCCTCGGCCAGCTCCCGGGCGGTGCGCGTGGTCCCGACCGCGGTCCTGCCCTCGATCTGGCGCTGCCAGGTCTGGATCTGCCCCGCCGGGGTCTGCATGTGAAGCACCTCGCCGGGGGGCGTGGGCAGCAGGTTGGCAATGGAGGTGCCAGGCTGGCGTGCGGCCATGGTCAGCCCGACGCTGCCGGTGATGGCCAGTGCTGGATGCGGTGCGCCCATGGAGAGCATCATGACGCTGAAATCGTCGTCGCCGCCAGCGGCTGGAGCCTGGACGATGGCCAGCTTGGGGATAGCCCGCTGGGCGGACTCGGCGCTACTGGCCAGGCCCATCTCCACGGCGCCGGCCCGGCGGATCCGGTCCAGCCGATCGGAATCGGCCAGCGCCAGAGCGGGCCAGGCGGAGAAGTCCGCGGCATCCAGGCCCGCCTGGGCCGCGGTGATGATGACCATCGGCGCTCCGGCATCGATCAGCGTGGCGTCAGCCTCGAAGCCGGGGTGCGAACCGATGCCGGCGACCTGCAGCGTGCTTAGGCGATCGCCGGCCGGGAAGAGCGCTCCGGTGGTGCCACCGGCCGGATCCAGGAATCCGATCTCCACGGCTTGCCCGGGGAAAGGCACCCCGGGAATGAACGCAGTGGACTGTGTTCCGTCCAGGACCATGCGCTCGACGAGCAACTGGCCGGTGTTGGTATTGCGGATATGCGCGGTGGCCAGGCCGTCTTCGGCATCGATCCAGCCGTGCTTCAGTGCATAGGGGGCGATGACCGCCGAGCAGTTTCCGCAGTTGCTGCCCCAATCCACCACGGCCTGGTCGATGCCCACCTGGGCAAAGGTGTAGTCGATATCCACGCCCGGTTGCTCGCTGGGGCTGAGGATGACGGCCTTGCTCGTCGTCGAGGTACCGCCGCCGACACCGTCTATTTGGCGCGGGTCGGGGGAGCCGAAGAGGCGCAGCAATACCTCGTCGACTGTGAAGCCGGGAACTTCGAGCGCACTTCGCTCGAAGACCCAGCATTTGCTGGTACCTCCGCGCATCCAAGTGGCCTTAACCATGTGTTTCATTGGACATACCCAATCTATCGAGAACGCAGTGCCCGCGTTAGATGTGATGCCGAGCACTATTGCCTTGTATTGATGATGGGGGAGTTAAGTCTTTATTAGTAGTTACATCTAGTGCAATAAGCTGAAGTTATGCTTAATTCCGCGTTCGCACTGGGGTAATGCGATGACAAGCGCGGTGGATTCGTCCAATGCTGGGAGTGAATTTCTCCCAAACATCCACCAGAATCCAGCAAATGTGCGCTTGATGCAATATATTGAAGTTCTACTGCAAGGAGGAATCATGCTCGATGCCAAGAGGTTGCAGATACTGCTTTCCGTCGTCGAAGGCGGTTCGGTTACTGCGGCCGCGGACGAACTGTTCTACACCCCGTCTGGGGTTTCGCAGCAGCTGCGCAAGCTCGAAGAGGAAGTGGGGCAGCCGCTGCTGCAGCGCCATGCCCGGGGCATGGTTCCCACCGATGCCGGCCATGTGCTGGCCGGACATGCGCGCGCCATCTTGCAGCAGATGGACGCGGCCATGGCGGATCTGGACCAGCTTGCCGGGTTGAAGAGCGGAAGCCTGAGTCTGGGAACCTTCCCCACGCTGGGTAGTTCCTTCATGCCGCTGGTCATCAGCCGCTTCCGCAAGATGTATCCATCCATCAAGCTCGATGTGCGAAGCACCCGCCTGCAAGAACTCATTGGCCTGCTTGCCAGAGGAGAAATCTCCATGGGCTTGCTATGGGAATACGAGTGGATGCGGCTCAAGCGCGACGATTTCGAGCTGACTACGCTGTTCACCGAGCCTACTGTGCTTGTAGTAGGCACCGAGCATCCGCTGGCGCAGTTCGAGGAGGTGGATATGGCGGCTACCTCCCACGAGCAGTGGATCGTTCGCGCCAATGAGCATCCGGTCGCGGAGCTGCTCGAGCGCACCTGCAATGCCGCCGGATTCTCCCCGAAGATCTCCTTCCAGGCCAATGACTACCAAGAAGCGCAGGCCATGGTTTCCGTGGGTCTGGGTGTTGCCCTGGCTCCGAAATCCGCGGTGATGAACCACCATCCGGGTGTCAAGATCCTTTCGCTGGGGCAGGCGGCCGTCTCGCGCAGCGTGGTCCTGGCCCAGCGCCGGGACCGCGTGCGCGCCCCGGCGGAAAATGCCTTCCAGACCCTGCTGGTCGACATGGGCAAGACCTGGATGGACTAGCGGCGATCCTGTCGCATGGCGCTTGGGGCCGGGGTATTCCGGGCGGCAGAAAACCCTTGACCGGCGTTCGGTAGGTGCTCTAGGCTTCAAGATAACCTGATATACCAGTCGGATACCAAGGGGTTCCGGCGGCCTGGACCGTGGTCCTGCGCGCCGGAAATCCCGCCGAACGGTGCAGGGATCAACTTCCATGCGTCCCGAACGAGGGGAAACCCCATTGATCTCCAATGAAACTGTCAGCAGCTACCTTGAGCGGCTTGCCTCGGGCGCCCCGACGCCAGGAGGGGGCGCGGCCGCGGGCCTGCATGCGGCGCAGGCCGCGGCATTGGTGTCCATGGTTGCCGAATTCACTTCCGGACCGCGGTACGCGGACGTCCAGGAGCAGGCCCAGCAGATTTCCGAGCATGCCCGGCTGCTGATGCGCCAGGGGCTCTTCGCCGCTCAGGAAGACGAAAGGCTGTTCGGCGCCCTGGGTGCCGCGTACAAGCTGCCCAAGGAAAGCAGCGAGCAGAAGTCGGAGCGCAGCGCGGCCATTCAAAACGCCACCATCGCCGCCGCCGCACCGCTGGCCTCTACCGTCGAGGCCTCCATTGAGGTCATCAAGCTGGGCCAGCGCCTGCTGCCCATTGGCAACCGATCGGTTCTCAGCGACGTGGCCGCCGCGGCCGAAGCTGCCCGGGCGGCCTTGGCTACCGCGCTGGCCACCTTGGAAATGAACATCTGCTCAATCAAGGACATCGCCCAGCGCGACCGGCTGGTCCAGGCCGCCAGCCAGGCCAGCGAGGCGATCGCCCACGCCGACGAGCTCAGCGCGCACGCCCGTGCGGTGGTGGCAGCATGACGGCACGCAATCTAGCCGGGCAGCCGGTGGCTGAAGCGATCCGCGCCCGCACCGCAGAACTGGTGGTGCGCATGGCCAGCGAGGGCACCAGTGTCCGGATCGCGGTCGTGCTGGCCACCGATAACGAGGCCACCGCCTGGTATGTGCGCTCGATCGAACGGGCCGCCGCGCAGCTCGGGGTGGACTGCCAGGTCGTGGACCTGACCGGGTCCGGCCAGGAGCAGCTGTCCGAAGCGATCACCGCCTTGAACGAGGACAGTTCGGTGCACGGAATCATCTTGCAGACCCCGTTGCCGCCAGGGGTGGATGCCGCGGCGCTGGTGGCGCTGATTGACCCGGCCAAGGACATTGACGGGGCCAATCCGCTGAGCCTGGGACGGCTCAGTGTCGGCCAGCCGGCCTTCGCCCCGGCTACCGCACGCTCGGTCATCGAGATCCTGGAGCACTACCGGATCCCGCTGTCCGGGCAGCATGTCGCGGTGGTCGGGCGCTCTGCGGTGGTGGGCAAGCCGTTGGCCCAGCTGCTGCTGCAGCGCGATGCCACGGTGAGCATCTGCCATTCGAGGACCGCCGATCTGGCCCATTTCACGAAGTCCGCCTCGGTGGTCGTCATGGCCGTGGGCAAGGCGAACCTGCTCACCGGCAATGACGCGCAGGAAAGCACTGTGGTGATCGATGTCGGAACCAACGTCAACGCCGAAGGAAAGCTGGTGGGGGACGTCCATGCGGCATCGGTGCGTCCGCTGGTACGGGCCCTGAGTCCGGTTCCCGGCGGCGTGGGCACGGTGACGACGGCGTTGCTGGTCCTGCATGCCGCGCAGGCCGCGGCGGCAAGCCAGCAGGCGGCCCCGGCGAAGGGAGCGCACATGGCCGGACGCCGGTAGCTGGCTGGCCGGTGTTCCGGGTTCCGCTGCGGGCAAGCCAGCAGGCGGCGGAACCCTCAATGCCGGAACCGCAATTGCCATGGCGAAGCGAACCACGGGCACGGTGCACGCCGGCGGGGACATGAACTGGGATCTGCCGCCGGCCAGGTGCACCACGTGCCGCCGCCGCATCATCGATTGGGAGGTTGATGATGCGGCGGCTTTCCCATGGGTGCTGTTCCGCGGCGGGCGGGGAAGGTTCTCTGGCAGGGATTCAGCGCTAGGAGGCACAGTTGCTCCCAGCGCGCACTGGCTTCGATTCAATTCCCTGATCCCTTCGCCCAGTTACCGGCAGCCGCGCCGGATCATCGGAGCGCAGCTGCCTAGGCGGTGGTTTCCAGCGGCCGCTGGGTCCGTCGGAAGGCAGCGCCCCAGGAGTCGTTCGCATTCTTCATGCCGGGGCACGACGGGATGATGTGCGCTACGGCGGTGTGGTTCCAGAACCTGACGCGCAATTCGACGATCAGCGTCGAGGCAAGCTGCTCGAACAAGTCACCCATGGTGAGACCTGCCGCAGAGACCCGGACTTTCTTGAGTGCAGGCTGCGGGGTGGTGATATGCAGTATCCGCAGTTCCGAGGCCAGCGGGTCGAGCATTGCCACCAGGGCCGCACGTCCATGGATCGAGACCATTCCCATGGCGTCATCTGCTGATTCTGTGGCCCGAGTCATCACGATGGGCATTCCGGGAACCCATCCGTACTGCGACAGATGCGTTTTGCCCTCGCGCGTCGCGAGGAAATCCGCGACCCTGAGCGCGGTTTGGGTTCTAGCGATGCGACCTGCCATTTCAGTTACTTCCTTTTCTTGCGCTGGATAAGAAAACAAGCAAGCTCGAAGGAATCGCCACCCGAGGGCGGATTCCTTCACTGGCCGAGGGGCTAAATCAACGTCAGGTTCGCGTGGGCACCTCGGGGATCCTTCGAGGTGGCGGGGATGGGCTCGGTCAATGGCTGGTCCAGCCAATCCAAGGTGGGCGAGCAGCCCTTCAACCCAGCGGTTGCGGGAGCATGGATTTCCCTGCCGGCAACGGCGAAGTGGAGGTTTCGCACCTCGAACTGGATGCCGAGAGACCTTTCCATTTGCGGAAGCAACGTGTCGTTCACGTAGAGCATGATCATTGGGACATGCTCTTCGCCCGTAGCGGTGCAGGCCAGATTCACGATGAGCTCATTCGGGAATCCGGAAATGCTGCAGAAGGCGGAGTGGACTGCATCCTTCTCTTGGCACAGCCGGGTTGCCAGCGCGGCGACATGGCTGATCCGGGTGTCCCAGGCTGAGCTGTGAACCGGACTTGCCTCTGCGGGAACTGCCAAGGAATCACTCATCATCTGCTCCGCTGTGTTGAGTTGCTTCATCGCCTAATGTAATTAGAAAGGCTAACTATTAGATAGGCTACATGTATTCTCTCCAAATGGACAAGCTGGTTTTTCCCGGACGCGGCTAGAAGGCCAGTGAGGCCAGTGAGTCCAGAGAGCGCTACGGCCGCTATCGGCAGGGCATCCCTATTAAGAGGCATGAATGCATGGCGTACCGCCTCGGCGTGCAGGCAGCCACGCAGGTTAACGACGACAGGCCGGGGGGCC
>NZ_JBLVOJ010000023.1:57586-65362 GCF_053543715.1 Glutamicibacter sp. AGC46 | reverse complement strand
AGCGGTGCCCGGCCCCGGGTATGTGCGTCTAGCCGCTAGCTGGCCGAAGTAGCCAGCGAAACTCCGCGCAAGCGGTCCATCTGCGGATCGTACAGCGGATCATCGACCACGGTGGCGGCAATCTGCTTGCCGAAGTACTCGATCGCCACCGGGTCACCGGTTTCCACCGAGATCGGCAGCCACGCGTAAGCGATCGGCTTGCGGACCGTGTATCCGTAGGCGGCGCTGGTGACGTAGCCGGAAGGCTTGCCATCCACGTAGACCGGTTCCTTGCCCAGGACCATGGACACGCCATCATCCACGGTCAGGCAGCGCAGGCGCTTGGTGGCCGCCGCGGCACGTTCGGCCAGCGCCGACTTGCCCACGAAGTCCGCGGTCTTGGCGGCTTTCACCGCGAAGCCCAAACCGGCCTGTTCCGGTTCGTGCTCGCTGGTCATATCGGTGCCGAAGGAACGGAAGCCCTTCTCCAGTCGCATGGAGTTGAACGCCTCGCGCCCGCCGGCAATGATGCCGTGCTCCTGCCCGGCTTCGAAGATCGCATCCCAGAGCTTGGCGCTGACATCCGCCGAGGCGTAGAGCTCCCAGCCGAATTCGCCCACGTAGGACAGGCGCATCGCGGTGACCGGGATGCCGGCGATGGAGATCTGCTTGGTGCGGAAGTACTTCAGCCCCTCGTTGCCCATATCGTCGTCGCTGATCTTGGCCATGACCTGTGGGGCCAGCGGGCCCCACAGGCCGATGCAGGAAGTCCCGGCGGTGATATCGCGAACTGCCACCCACTGGCCCGGGTTGGCCTCATTGAACTTGCGCGCTTCGCGGTCCAGGTAGGCGACATCCACGTTGGAGTTGATGCCGGCCTGGTAGACCTGTTCGGAGAGCCGGGCCACGGTGATGTCGCTGGTGATGCCGCCGGCATGGTCCAGCAGCAGGGTGTAGCTGACCATGCCCGGGGCACGCAGCATATTCGCCGTGGTCAAGCCCTGGAGCATCGACCCGGCACCGGGGCCGGTGACTTCCACGCGCTTGAGCGGGGTCATGTCGAACATGGCCACCGCGGTGCGGGTCTTCCAGGCTTCCACCGCGGCAATCGGCGAGTGGAACTTGCTTGACCAGCTGTCGCGCTCCGGGGCCGCCCACTCCGCCGGCAATTCATCGAGCAGCGCGGCGTTGGCCTCGTACCAGTGCGGGCGCTCCCAGCCGGTGCCCTCCAGGAAGAAGGCGCCCAGCTTCTGCTGGCGGGAGTAGAACGGGCTGGTGCGCACGGCGCGGGGCTTGGTGCGCGGTTCCAGCGGGTGGCGGACATCGTAGATTTCCACGAAGTTCTGCTGCGAGGTCTCGCTGACGTACTCCTTGGTGGTTTGCACGTCCTCGAAGCGGTTCAGGTCGCAGTCGCTCAGGTCCGTCGTGGAGGTGCCGGTGGTGATCAGCTCGGCCACGGCCTTGGCGATGCCCGGCGCGTGGGTGACCCACACGGCCTCGGCCGCGTAGAAGCCGTCCACTTCCCTGGACTGGCCTACCAGCGAGCCGCCGTCCGGGGTGAAGGAGAAGATGCCGTTGAAGCCGCGCTGGATCCGGGTATTGCGCAGATCCGGCAGCAGCTCCTGGCTGGCTTCCCATTCGGCGGCGAAGTCCTGCGGGGTGAATTCCAGTGAGGAAGGCATCCGCTCGTGGGTGATCTCTTCCGGGCGGTAGGCCTGCAAGGTGTCCAGGTCCACCGGCATCGGGCGGTGGGCGTAGGAGCCGATGCCGATGCGATCTCCCCACTCGCGGTAGTAGAGGTCGCGGTCCTGGTAGCGCAGGATCGGGCGGCTGGCACCGGCCGGCAGCTCGTTGACTCCGGCCAGCGACGGGGCCGGGGTGCTCCAGGCGAACTGGTGGCCCAGCGGCAGCAGCGGGATCGAGGTGCCCACCAACTTGCCGATGTTCGGTCCCCAGAAGCCTGCGCAGGAGACCACGATGTCCGCCGCGAAGCGCTCCTCGCCGCAGATGACCGCGGCGACCTTGCCGCCGGAGACCTCGATATCGGTGACGATGGTGCGGTCGCGGAACTCGACTCCCGCGGCCTTGGCGCGTTCCATGACCAGCGCGGTGCCCTTGGCGGCCAGGGCCAGCCCGTCGCCCGGGGTGAACAGGCCGCCCAGGACCTTCTCCGGGTTGAGCATCGGGAACTTCGCCAGGCAGGCGGCGGCGTCGATGACTTCGGCGTCGACCCCGTAGGAGCGGTTCCAGCCGGCACGGCGATGCAGGTCGGCCAGGCGCTCATCGGTGGTGGCGATTTCCAGTCCGCCCACCGGAAGGAAGGAGCCGCGCCCGTCGGCGCCCACCAGGCCGGTGAGCTTCTCGATGGTGTACTGCGCGAATTCGGTCATGGACTTGGACGGGTTGGACGAGAAGACCAGGCCCGGGGCGTGCGAGGTGGAGCCGCCGGGAAGATCCAGCGGACCCTGCTCGATGACCAGGGTATTGGTGTGGCCCAGCGCGGCCAGTTCGTCTGCGAGGTTGGCGCCGACGATGCCGGCGCCGATGATGAGGATCCGAGGGGAAAGACGGGACATGGGGACTCCTTGAAAGCTGATGGTGTGGTGGTGGCCGGCGCGCTAGGCGTCGATGACCAGATCCGATTGGGCGGTGGAGCAGCAGGGCAGGAATTTCCCGGCCGCGATTTCACGGGCGCGGATGCCGCCCTGGTGGTTCATCGCCACCTCGCCTTCGAGCTTGACGACCTTGCACGAGCCGCACATGCCCTCCTGGCAGTTGGCGCCGATGCGCACCCCGGCCCGCTGGGCGACACCCAGGATGTGCTCCTGGGAACTGATCCGGACATTCACCGCGGTGCGCAGGAAGGTCATGGTCAGCTCGCCTTCGCCCACGGTGGGGAAGGAAGCGGTATCCGGCGAGTCCTGCGCGGGAACCAGCGGTGAGGCCGGCGGCAGCGGGGCATTGGAATCGACCGCCACCAGCTTCTGGCCGCTGGCCTCGATGGTGCCGCTCTGGTCGTACTCGGGTTCGTACATCCCCAGCTCCGGCGGCTGGCTCTCGTAGAACTCCTCCACGGATTCGGCCACCTCCTCGGCGATGGACCCGGCCAGGGCGATTTCCTCCTGGTATTCGAGCAGCGTCTTGCGGTCCCCGGAGAAGAACTCCATGAACACCGAGGTGTCATCCACCCCGGCCTCGCGCAGCAGCTGGGTGGCCGAATTCAGGTACCCTTCCGGCCCGCAGGCGAACACCTTGCGGCCATTGGCGTCCGGGGCCACCGCGTCGATCATCGCCGTGGTCAGCCGCCCGGCAAAGCCCTTCCAGCTCTTGGGCTTGGCCCGGTCGCCCAGCGAGTAGAACACCTTGATCCGCGAATCGACCTGCGCAATGTATTCCAGCTCGGGCCAGAAAGCGAAGTCCCCGGGCACGGTGCCGTGGCAGAGCACCACCACATCGGCCTGGCCGGGCAGCGAGTGGATGGTGCGCACCATCGACATGATCGGGGTGATCCCGGCTCCGGCCGCAAGGAACAGGTAGCGGGCGCGCCGGTCGGAATCGCCCAGGTGGAAGGCGCCCACCGGGCCGAGCATCTCCAGCACCATGCCCGGACGCAGGTTCTCATGCGCCCAGGAGGAGACCAGGCCCTTGGGATCGCGCTTGATGCTGACATTGAAGGTCCAGGGCACGGTGGGCGCGCTGGAAATCGAGTAGCTGCGGTCCACCGGGTCCTGGTCTTCGCCATGCACCGGGAAGGCGATGTTCAGGTACTGCCCGGCGCGGAAGGCCAGCGGGGCGCCATCGGCGCGGCGGAAGACGAAGGTCATCAGCCCGCCGGCTTCCTCGATGGTCTGCACGCATTCGGCCAGGAACTCCTGGGGGTGCCAGGGTCCCAGCGCGCGGGCCGCGCTCGCCGGGCCTTCCTGGGAACTGAGGACCCGGTTCCACGGCATTTCCAGCCCGCGGATGCGCTGGGCCGCTACGCTCGATGCCAGCTGGGCGCCTGCGCTCATGCCAGGTGCTCCAGCACGCGCTGGGTGTACCAGTTGATGAACGCCTCGACCTGGTATTCGCTCTTCATGTACGGGCCCGGCTGGTAGGCGGGGCTGGCTGCGCCCTTCTGGCACAGCTCGACGAAGGCCTTGTCCTGCAGGTTGGTCTGCTTCCAGGTGTGGGTGAGCTTCTCCAGATCGTAGTCGTCTCCTTCGACCGCGTCATCGGCCACCAGCCAGGTGGTGCGCACCAGGGTCTGGTGCTCGTTGATCGGGAAGGCGGCGAAGGTGATCACGTGGTCGGACTGGAAATGGAACCAGCTGTTGGGCTGCAGGTGCATGGAGCAGCGGCCCAGCCGGAAGTCGCGCAGCTCGCCGAGCAGCTTCTTGGACAGGCGGTGCCCGTCGGCGGAGAAGGATTCCCCGTCGCCGTCCAGGGATTCGCGGGAGATGCGGATGCCGGCGATGCGGGTGTCCAGCTGCTCCACGACCTCGTAGGGCAATCCGTAGCGGCGGCAGCGTTCCTCCAGGGCCGCCTGGGCTTGCTGGTTGCGTTCCCATACCTCTTCCAGGTGCGGCGGAACGGTGTCGTCGCTCAGCCCCCAGGTGGGGAACAGCGAGCAGGCCAGCTCGGGGTGCCCGTCGCAGTGGTAGCACTCGCGGTTGTTCTCCATCACCAGCTTCCAGTTGCCCTCCTCGATGATGTCCTGCTGGTAGGCGACCTTGGCGCGGGCGATATCGTGCGGGGCCAGGTAGGGCTCGAAGATGCCGGCGACCTCGTCGAAGTCCGCCGGCGGGTCCTGGGCCAGGGAAACGAAGACCAGCCCGGCATGGACCCGGCCGTGGGCGCGCTTGAGCGCGAAGCAGCTCTTGTCGAACTTGCCTTCGCCCGGGGCGGAGGCGTGGATCAGGTCCCCTTCGGGTGAGTAGGTCCACGAGTGGTAGCCGCAGACCAGGTTCCCGGTGCTGCCCGAAGCTTCGGTGAGCACGCGGGCGCCGCGGTGCCGGCAGACGTTGTGCAGCACGTTGACCCCGCCCTCCTCGGTGCGCAGCACGATCAGCGAATGCGGACCGTAGTCCACGGTCACGTAGTCCCCGGGCTCGGGGATCTCGGCAATGCTCGCGGCGAACAGCCAGTGGGTCCCGAAGATGGCCTGCATTTCGACATCGAATACTGAGGGGTCGGTATACAGCGGGGCTTCGAGCGAGTAGCCCTTGCGCCGGTTGCGGAAGAGCTCGGTGATCTCGGCGAGCTGTTCTTGGTTCACCGACGTAGCGAGCTTCCCACGCGTAGTGCGCGGTGCGCTTACCGAAGCGGTCATCTGTTACTCCTTGGAACACGACGCGGCTGGCGTCCTCTGGCTGTGGTTGCGCGGGCCGATGTGAGGCCGGTCACCGCATGAATCGAGACTAGGAAGAAATAGTCGGCAAGAAAAGCGCAAGAAATTGAACGGAACCGTGCACAATTGGTGCATGATTGATCCACGCTTCGCCACCCTGCGGGTCTTCTCCTCCACAGGCTCGGTAGCGCGCACCGCGGAACTGACCGGCTACTCGGCCTCGGCGGTCTCCGCGCAGCTGCGCGAACTGCAGCGCACCCTGGGCATCAAGCTGATCACCAAGGAGGGCCGCGGGGTGCGGCTGACCTCCGCGGGCCGGCATTTCGTTGCGGGCCTGGACGGGATTGTGACGCAATGGGAGCTGCTCGCGGCGTCCGCGCGCAACGCCTCCGGGCAGGTGCAGGGGCAGTTCGGCCTGGGCGGTTTCTCCACCGCTGCCGCGCAGCTGCTTGCCCCGCTGGCCGCGAACCTGCGAGCCACTCGGCCCGATACCGAGGTGCAGCTGATCGAAGCGCAGCCGCAGCGCTGCCTGGACTTGCTGCTCGCGGAGCGGATCGACCTGGCCGTGATCGTGGCCAGCCAGACGTCCGGGGGTTCTGCCGCCAGGGACCGGTTCGAGCAGACCGTGCTGCTCGATGACCCGCTGGATGTGGTGCTGCCCGCCACGCACCGGCTGGCGCAGCACAAGTCCGTGGCCCTGGAGGACCTGGCCGATGACCCGTGGATCTCCGAATCCGGGCAGTCGGTCTACCGGGCGCTGTTCGTTGCCGCCTTCACTTCGCTGGGGGTCACCCCGCATATCGCCCACGAGGCGGTGGAGTGGGAAACCATGATCGCGTTCATCGGGGCGGGCCTGGGGGGGGGGCTGCTGCCCCGGCTGGCCACCCTGGGCGATGCGCAGAATGTGGTGCGCCGCCGGATTTCCGGGGCGGCCAAGCCCTCGCGGCGCATCGTGGCGGTGACCCGCAAGGGCAGCCGCGGCTCGCCGCTGATCGAGGAATCCCTGGAAATCCTGCAGCGCACAGCCAAGGACATCATTTCCCTGCGCTCGGCCGAGGAACTGGACGGGTAGCCGGCCGCTGGCGGGCTGCCGGACCCGGCGGATTTCTCGCCGGGCTATTGACATGGATCACATCCAGTGGTCAGACTTGGGCACATCCGATTTGGTATCCAACTGATATTTCAAGGAAGTGGTCCGCTATGGGCAACTTGGCAGTAAGCTACGCCGGGGCAGGCAAGGTCGAGCTGATCGACACCCCGTACCCCGAATTCGAATTGAAGGACGGACCCGGGGTCCACCCGGCAAACGTCGGGCGGCAGGTGCACCACGGGGTCATCCTGCGCACCATCGCCACCAATATCTGCGGTTCGGACCAGCACATGGTCCGCGGCCGCACCACCGCCCCCGTCGGGTTGGTGCTGGGCCACGAGATCACCGGCGAAGTGGTGGAAGTAGGCCGCGATGTGGAATTCCTCAAGGTCGGCGACGTCGTCTCGGTGCCCTTCAACATCTCCTGCGGCCGCTGCCGCAACTGCAAGGTCGGGCAAACCGGCATCTGCCTGAACGTCAATCCCGACCGCCCCGGCTCCGCCTACGGCTACGTGGACATGGGCGGCTGGGTGGGCGGCCAGGCCGAATACGTGCTGGTGCCCTACGCGGACTGGAACGCCCTGAAATTCCCCGACCGCGACCAGGCCATGGAGAAGATCCTGGACCTGGCCATGCTCTCGGACATCTTCCCGACCGGCTACCACGGAGCCATCGGCGCCGGGGTCACCGTCGGCTCCACCGTCTATGTCGCCGGCGCCGGCCCGGTGGGCCTGGCCGCGGCCACCTCCGCGCAGCTGCTGGGTGCGGCCACCGTGATTGTCGGGGACCTGAACGCCGACCGGCTGGCCCAGGCGCGCAGCTTCGGCTGCGAAACCGTGGACGTCTCGCAGGGCGACCCGGCCGAGCAGATCGCCCAGATCCTGGGCGTGCCCGAGGTCGACTGCGGCATCGACGCGGTGGGCTTCGAAGCGCGCGGGCACGGGCACGACGCTGGCAAGGAGCAGCCTGCCACGGTGCTCAATTCGCTGATGGAAATCACCCGTGCCGGCGGCAGCCTGGGCATCCCGGGACTCTATGTCACCGGGGATCCGGGCGCCGAGGACGAAGCGGCCAAGGTCGGTTCGCTGTCCATGCGCTTCGGCCTGGGCTTCGCCAAGTCCCACACCTTCGTCACGGGCCAGTGCCCGGTGATGAAGTACCACCGCGGGCTGATGCAGGCGATCCTCTCGGACAAGGTCTCGATTGCCAAGAACGTCAACGCCACGGCCATTGGCTTGGACCGGGCCCCGCAGGGCTACGCGGCCTTCGACGAAGGCGCCGCGCAGAAGTTCGTGCTCGACCCGCACGGGCTGATCAGCGCCTGATCCGCGCTTGACGCGCATTTAACCGCTGCCCGGGGGGGGGCCGGGAACAATTC
>NZ_JBLVOJ010000023.1:0-57555 GCF_053543715.1 Glutamicibacter sp. AGC46 | reverse complement strand
CGGCCTGCAGGGCGCACTTCCGGCCGGCTCTTGAGCCCGGCCGATTTGCCGGCCCCGGCCACCACTCACGAGCAACCCCGGGACCCCGGCTGATTCGGCGCGCCCGCATTCCCCTGCCGGCCCGCCACCTATTGCCTTTATTGAAGGAAACCGAAATGAAACGCACTGAGCAACCCGTGAACGACCTGGTCAGCGAGCTGCACTCGGCTCGCCGGCGCCGGCCCAGAAGATACCTGTCCTCCGGCACCGACTACTGGGTCTTCGGCATTGCCGGACTCCTCGCCCTGGCGTTCATCGCCTGGGGCTTCGCTTCGCCCGAAGGGCTGGGCTCCGCGGCCGGGAAGGCCCTCGACTGGGTGATTACGAACACCGGCTGGGTCTTCGTGATCGCCGCGACCGTTTTCACCCTGTTCGTGCTGGTGGTCGCGGCCAAGAGCTTCGGGCGCATCCCGCTGGGCAAGGACGGGGAGAAGCCGCAGTTCAGCACGGTTTCCTGGATCTCGATGATGTTCGCCACCGGCATGGGCATCGGGCTGGTCTTCTACGGGGTGGGCGAACCGCTGTACTTCTACATGTCTCCGCCGCCGGAAACCGTGGGCGGGCAGACCTCGGCCGCGGTGGGCACGGCCATGGGCACCACCATGTTCCACTGGACGCTGTTCCCCTGGGCCATGTACGCGATTGTCGGGCTGGGCATGGCCTACGGCAGCTTCCGGCTGGGCCGCCCGCAGCTGTTCTCCTCGATGTTCACCTCGATCTTCGGAGAAAGGGTCGTCCACGGCTGGGGCGGGAAGACGATCAACATCCTGGCTATCCTGGCCACGCTTTTCGGCTCGGCCTGCTCGCTGGGGCTCGGCGCGCTGCAGATCGGCGGCGGCATCCAGTCCGCCGGGCTGCTGTCCTCGGTGGGTTCGGGGGTCCTGGTACTGATCATTGCGGTGCTCACCGCCTTGTTCGTGGCCTCGGCCGTCTCCGGAATCGAGCGCGGCATCCAGTGGCTGTCCAATATCAACATGGTGCTGGCGGTGATCCTGGCGCTGATCGTGTTCATCGGCGGGCCCACGCTGTTCATCCTGAACGTGATTCCCAATGCGGTGGGCTCCTTCATCGCTGACTTGCCGGAAATGGCATCGCGGACCGCGGCTTCCGGGGACGGCGACATGGCCGCCTGGCTTTCCTCCTGGACCATCTTCTACTGGGCCTGGTGGGTTTCCTGGACCCCGTTCGTGGGCCTGTTCATCGCGCGGATCTCGCGCGGGCGCAGCATCCGCCAGTTCGTCACCGGGGTGCTGCTGGTACCTTCCACCGTCACGCTGTTCTGGTTCGCCATCTTCGGCGGCGGCGCCATCGGCCTGCAGGAGCGGGCCGAGCGCAACGGGGACATGGGCCAGGCGCTGGCCCAGATGGTGGACGGGGCCCCGGACATCGACTTCAACTCGGTGCTCTTCGAGCTGCTGGGCGCACTGCCATTCCCCGAATGGTTCTCCATTGCGCTGATGGCTCTGGCCGTGGTGCTGATTGCCATCTTCTTCGTCACCGGGGCGGACTCCGCCTCGATCGTGATGGGCGCGCTGAGCGAACGCGGCGCGCAGGAGCCCTCGAAGAAGTCGGTGGTCTTCTGGGGCGTCTCGGTGGGAGCGGTGGCCGCGGTCATGCTGCTGGCCGGCGGGGACCATCCGGCGGCGGCCCTGAACGGGCTGAAGAACATCACCATCGTCTCGGCGCTGCCCTTCGTGCTGGTGATGCTGCTGCTGTGCGTGGCGCTGTGGAAGGACCTGTGCCGTGATCCGCTGGTGCTGCGCGGCAAGGTGGCGATGGAGGTGCTGGAGCAGGCGGTGGATGACGGAATCGACCGCCACGAAGGCGAGCAGTTCAGCCTGATGACCAGGGAGAACTCCATTGTGGCCGCGGCGGGCCTGCCGGCTGGAGACCGGCCGGAGCCGGTGGCCCAGGAGCTGGAAGCCCCGGTGCGCGAACCGCAGCCGCGGCCCGAAACTGATCTGGAACCCGAGGGCGCCGGCCGCTAGCGGCCGGTTCGCGTCCCCGGCATCCAGCTAGGGTGCGCGGCGCAGGGCCTGCTCGAAGTGGGCCACATGCTCGGAGACCAGCCGCGCTGCCAGCTGCGCGTCGCCGTCGAGGATGGCGCGCAGCAGGGCCGAATGCTCGGAAATGTGCTCTGCGATCGGAGGCATCTGGTCGATGACCAGGCACCAGATCCGGGTCACCAGATTATCCAGGCGCACCAGGGTTTCCTCCAGGTACTTGTTGGCCGCCGCATTGTAGATGAGCCGGTGGATGCGCACATCCAGCAGCAGCAGCGAACGCTGGTCCAGGGCGGGATCCAGGGCATCGATCTGCTGCAGGTAACTGGCCAGCTGCTCGCGGATCTGCGGGTCCTTGTTCGCGGCCGCGTTGCGCGCGGCCAGCGGCTCGAGCACCTGGCGCATTTCGGAGATGTAGTTCAGCTCATGGAAATCCACGGCCGTGGCGAAGGTGCCGCGGCGCGGATAGGACACCACCAGATGGTCGGTTTCCAGCCGCTTGAGAGCCTCGCGCATCGGGGTGCGCCCAATGCCCAGTTCTTCGGCCAGCTGCGGCTCGTGGATCGGGTGCGTCGGAGCGATTTCGAGCAGCACCAGCCGGTCGCGCAATGCGTTGTAGGCTCGATCAGCCATCGAGCCTTGCTCGGTGGCGGCGCTGGTCAGTTCGGTGGGCCTTGGCATATCGCTCTCTATCACTGTTCAAAAATCAATTGCCGACACACAAAGAGTATCGCCCCGGCTTCGATTTGGGCGCTTTTCCTGTGCCGATGCGCTCAACAGCCCTTGGCTTGCCGGCCAGCGGCAGAGCGGAAAACCGTACTGGGGGCGCTGGGAAAGGCGCCAGGAAGAACCGCCGGAAAAGTTGTTGACGCTGTGCTGAAGCACACATAGTATTGTGATCATCAATTGATATATCAGTATCCGGCCAGAGGTTGGCGGGTCTGCCCGCAGCTGCTTCCGAAGGCAGGGGCGGCGCGCAGTTCCGCTGGGAAAACTCAGTCCGGACGGCTTTGAATCCGCGGCGCAGAGCACTGCGCGGAAGCCAGGTGCAACCGCATGAAAATCCCCCGAAAAACCACTACGAGCCATGGCGAAGCTAATGCCATCTCGGCGAAATCAAGGAGCGGCACGATGACCGAACCGAACAACAAGTATGTCCTGACCCTCACCTGCGCCGAGCGCCCGGGCATCGTGCATGCGGTCACCGGGTTGCTGCTCAAGCACCATGGCGACATCCGGGAGCTCAAGCAGCATGACGACCAGCTTTCCGGGACGCTCTTCATGCGCATCGAATTCGAGGTCGCCGCGGCGGAGGATATCCCCGCTGAGATCGCCGAACTCGAGTCGGGTCTCGGCCAACTCGCCGATGAGCACCAGGCGACCTGGGGTTTGCGCCCGGCCGGCAACAAGAAGCGCGTGGTGGTGATGGTCTCCAAGTTCGGCCATTGCCTGCATGACCTGCTGTTCCGCGCCCGGATGGGGGAGCTGCCGGTGGAGATCGCGGCAGTAGTCTCCAACCACCCGGACCACCGGCAGCAGGTCGAGTGGAACGGGATTCCGTTCTTCCATATTCCTGTCACCCCTGAGACCAAGCCCGAAGCCGAGTCCAAGCTGATGGACCTGGTGGAGCGCTTCGAGGTGGATCTGGTGGTGCTGGCCCGCTACATGCAGGTGCTCTCCGATGACCTCACCCGCAAGCTCACCGGCCGGGCCATCAACATCCACCATTCGTTCCTGCCCTCTTTCAAGGGGGCCAAGCCCTACCACCAGGCCTTCGAACGCGGGGTGAAGACCGTGGGCGCCACGGCGCACTACGTGAATTCGGAGTTGGACGAGGGGCCGATCATCACCCAGCGCGTCCAGGAAGTGGACCACAGCTACGCGCCCGAGCACCTGGTGGCCGCCGGACGCGATACCGAGTGCAAAGCCCTGTCCGATGCGGTGCGCTGGCACTGCGAAGACCGGGTCTTCCTCAGCGGCTCGCGCACTGTGGTGCTGCGCTAGCACCCTCCGGGCCAAAGGCCCCGGCGGGGATTCTACGGACATCATATGACGATGCCCGCCGAACCCGGCCGGGGCCTTTGCTGTTGCCCGCCGTTTGGGCCCGGAGGCGCTCGACCGGAGGCGCAAAGGCCGGGAAGACAGTGCGGTCGAATGCAGGGGCACGGAAGTTTTCCCAAGTTAACCTAGGAATTATCCTTGTCTTGGCCACTGGGGCTATGCAAGGCTATGGATCAAGCGGGTGCTTGTGACCCAGCTCATGAAATAAGAACCCGCGGCTCCCAGAAGGAATGTGTCGATGTTTGGACTACCGGCGTTCACGACCATGGTCATCATCGGGGTTCCGGCCCTCTGGGTGATCTACACAGCTGTTTTCCTGTGGCTCAGCCGCGGCTGGAAGCGCGAGGATGCGAAGGAGCAGCAGTGAGCATCGAGATCCTGTTCCTGGTCATCTATTTCATCGCCATGGCCGCCATCGGCTTCTGGGCGATGAAGCGAGGCAAGCAAGATGCCGAAGGGTTCCTGCTCGGCGGACGCAGCCTCGGCCCCGGCGTCACCGCGCTGCGGCTGCAGAGTTCTTCCATGTCCGGCTACATGTTCATGGGTGCCGGATCCATGGGCTACACCCAAGGCTATTTCAGCATGTGGTACGCGCTGGGCGACCTGGGCGGCGGCATCCTGAACCTCTCGGTCCTGGGCCGGCGCATGCGCAAGCTATCCCAGATCCTGGGTTCCATCACCTCCATCGAGTACCTGGAGCACCGCTACCCCTCGAAGTGGATCCGGCTCATCGCCGCTCCCGTTGCGCTGTTCTGCATGTTCTTCTACGTCCTGGCCCAGTTCATCGCCGGCGGCCGCGGATTGGAAATGGTCTCTGGGGTTTCCTTCCCGGTGGCCTTGGCGATCGCCATCGGCGTGATTGTCCTCTATACCTTCCTTGGCGGCTACCTGGCTGTGGCCTACACCGACTTCGTGCAGGCCATCATCATGGTGGTCGGCATGGTCTGGATCCTGGTTGCCACGCTGATGGCCGTGGGCGGTTTCACCAAGGGCAATGAAGCCGTGGGCGGGATCAACCCCAACCTGCTGACCATGTGGGGAGCGGATCTGGGCTACCAGGGACAGTGGGGAGTCATTCTCGGTGCGCTGCTGGTCTTCTCCATCGGCTACATGGGCTGGCCGCACGTGGTGGTCAGCCACATGGCCATGAAGAAGCCTTCGGTGGCACGTACCGCAGGGGTCTACTCATTGGTATTCAACCTGCTGTTCATCCCCGGCCCCTACCTGGTGGGCCTGTTCGCGCTGATCCTGCTGCCCAACCTGGCCAACCCGGAAACCGCGATCTTCGAGGTCGCCGACGCGGTGCTGCCGACCTTCGCCGTGGGCATCGTCATGGCAGCGATCATGGCAGCCATCATGTCCACCGCCGATGCCCTGCTGCTGCAGGCCGGCACCATCGCCAGCCAGGACATCTACGCCCGGTTCATCAACAAGAAGATGAGCGATGCGCAGATGGTCTGGGTCTCGCGGATCACCGTGCTGGCCCTGGCCATCATCGGCTATGGCATTGCCGCTTTTGATCCTCCCGCGGTGGCCGCCGTGGTGATCTTCTCAACGACCGTGCTGGGCAGCGCCTTTGTCCCTTCCTATATCTGCGCGGTGTGGTGGAAGAAGGCCAATACCGTTGGCGCGATCTCCTCGATGGCCGCCGGCACACTGGTCTCGGTGCTCTGGCAGGTGTCCGGCGCGCCGGATGCCACCGGCATTGATCCGATGGTCACCGGCATCCTGGCCTCCACCGCGGCCATGGTCATCGGCAGCCTGGCCAGCCAGAAGTCGCATCCCGTGCCGGAGCATATTGGCCGTGCCCTGGATGAGACTGCGAAGATCGGCCCGATCCCGAAGAAGATGCTCATGGGCCAGGATGCACTGCTGGCCAGCCAGGCGGAAATGGCGGCCCGCGGTGAATGAACTGGTGCTGAAAACCTTGGTCGATGACCAGGACGCGCAACGCATCCTTGCCGCCAAGGCGCCAGGGCTGAGAGTCGAGTCGGCCAAGCTGCGCCATCATCCCTTTGCGGGGTTCATCTTCGAGGTGCCGCAGCTGGCCGGGCGGTCAGGGCAGGCGCACGCCTTGGTGGACTACTACTCGGGCAAGGCCTTCGTCTGCGATCCGTGGCAAGCCGAAGATGCGGAAACCGGCCAAGTGCTTGACCGGGTGGCTGATCCGCAGTGGAACACCATCGATTTCGACACCGCACGCCGGCGGGCCAAGGCCCTGCTGTCCACCGCGGCGCTGCGCCGGGCCCGGCGGGCCGGGCGCGGCGGGGTCCGGGAAAAGAGCAGTGTCGCAAAGGTCTGGAAACCCAACTGGATGATCGAAGCGAGCCTGGAGGAAAAGTCCTACCGCGTCATGGTGGACGGACTGAACGGCGGCTACTTCATCATCGGCAGCTGAGACTGGAAACGCCGGAGGACGGCGCAATGACCAAGATCCATCCCATCACAGGAAGACATCGGAGATTCAATGAAGAATATGCCAAAGCAGTTCCCCGCTCAGTTGCTGAAGAAGGGCTCCTGCATCGTTGCCGGCTCGGCACTGTTCCTCGGCTTGGGGCTTGTCCCGGCCAATGCCGTAGGCAACGGGCCGGACTACGCCGGAAATGAAACCATCAACACCTCGATCCTGCATACGCACGAGTCGATGGCCGCCGAACTGCGCAAGCAGGATGCCAAGCAATCGGCGATGGAACTGGAAGTCATCGGCCAATCCGCCAAGGGACGCGATCTGTTCCTGGCCAAGTACCTTTCTAACCCGGAAAATCCCACGATCATGTTCCTCACCCAGCAGCACGGCAACGAGCAGCTGACCACCGAGGGGACCCTGGAAGTGATCAAGCACCTGGGCTCGGGGCGGATGAAGGAGGTGCTCAAGGACGTCAACATCCTGGTGGTGCCGATGCTGAACCCGGATGGCGCCATGGGCGATGTGGACTTCCCGCTCGATGACTACATCGCCTCGGGGGACCGGCACCTGACCCGTTACAACGCCAACAACGTGGACATCAACCGGGACCACGTGGCCAAGACCCAGCCGGAAATCCAGGCGCTGCACAACAATGTGCTCTCCGCCTACGGCATCGACTACATGATCGATCTGCACCATCAGGGCACCCGCTCGGCGGTGGACGGCAAGCTGGTGTCCGGCTCGATCCTCTACCCGACGACCCCGGACGTGCCTGAGGAAGTCCGCGAGGGTTCCAAGCGCCTGGGCGCAGTGGTCTACCAGAATGTCGACCGGACCGGCTGGGGCCACTTGGGCAAGTACGTGGGCGGGACCGCCAACACCATTGCGCGCAATGGCATCGCGGCCGAATACGGCATTTCCACCTTGCTCTTCGAAATGCGCGGCATGAGCGATCACAGCAACCCGGATTATGTCCTGGGACAGAAATCCAATGGCTACTTGCGCCAGCAGACCATCCTGACCCTGGAGAGCACCATCAAGGCGGTAGCCGATGGCTCCGTGGAAACCATGGACACCTCGTTCTGGGACAGCCTGCCGGAGCAGTCGACGTTGCCCGGAGAAGAGGCTGACGAATAGCCAATGAAATTGATGGCGGGCCCGCTAGGGCCCGCCATTGTCCTGCCTGGAGCAGGAGAACCGCGCTCGGCCCGAAGCGCTGCTGGCCCTAGGGGCGCATGCGGTACGTTTCTACTAGCACTGTCCATACCGGCAAGGAAGCTGAACCATGCTCATCCGCAATGCCCGCCCCTGGGGCGGTCCGCCCAGCGACATCCTGATTGGCGACGGCAAGATTTCAGCGATCTCCGTGCACGACCCGCAGCAGGTGCGCAACCTGGCGGACGTCGATGGCCGCGGGCGCATCCTTCTCCCCTCCTTCTCCGACGTGCATGTGCATCTGGATTCCACGCGCATCGGCCTGCCTTTCCGCGAGCACACTGGACGCCCGGGGGTGTGGGGCATGATGAGCAATGACCGGGAGAACTGGCGGGATGCCGAAATCAGCTTGCCCGAGCGCGTGGCCGGAACCCTGGAACGGATGATTGCCCGCGGCACCACGCGGGTGCGTTCCTTCGCCCAGGTGGATGTGGATTCCAAGCTGGAGAAATACGAGGCCGTGGTGGCCGCGAAAAAGAAGTTCGCCAACGAGGCCGAGGTGCAGATCATGGTCTTCCCGCAGGCAGGGATCCTGCGCGAGCCGGGTACCGTCAAGCATCTCGAGGATGCGCTGGAAGCCGGTGCGGATGCCATGGGCGGCATCGACCCCTGCGCACTGGACCGCGACCCGGTCCGCCACCTCGACGTGGTGTTCGGGCTGGCCGATAAATACCAGGTGGATATCGACGTGCACCTGCATGAGCCCGGTGCGCTCGCCGTCTTCTCGGCAGAGCTGATTGCCGAACGCACCCGGGCGCTGGGCATGCAGGGCAGGGTCAACCTGTCCCATGCCTACGAGCTGGGCAGTGTCGGCGAGGCTGCCAGCCGCCGGCTGATCGACACCTTCGCCGAGCTGGACATCTCGCTGACCTCCGTTGCGCCCAGCACCTCCAATCATCTGCCGCTGGTGGACCTGGTTGGAGCCGGGGTGCGATTCGGCCTGGGGGAGGACGGGCAGCGCGACTACTGGAGCCCCTACGGGAACTGCGATCTGCTGGACCGGACCTGGCAGTTGGCTTTCGTCAACGGGTTCCGCCAGGACGAACTGATCGGGCATGCGCTGGCCGTGGCCACCATGGGCGGTGCCTCGATCATGGACCGCTCGGTGCCGCGCCTGGTTTCGGTGGCCGACCGCCCAGGGGTGGCCGTGGGGGACCGGGCCGATCTGGTGCTGGTGGATGGCGAGAGCATTGCCTCCACCGTGATGGACCGGGGCACCGACCGCACCGTCATCCACGACGGGCGGGTGGTGGCCGAGGGGTTGAAAGTGCTCTCGGTAAGCGAGCCCTACTGAAATCGAGCAGGTGTTCGCGTGGAACTTGTCGGCGCAACTCAACAGCGTAGTTGCATTCCAACAGTGCACCAGTGCATTCAATATTGCGGAACGCACCAGAGAGTCCACGGCGGGCTTCGATAGGACGCGGAACTGGCTGCGCTGCAGCCTGGCCGGGATCTCGAGCCGCTCCCAATTCTCCTCCGAACTTTGGTCCCGGTGAGCTCGTCGGCGGCGAATTCGCCCTGAGGCCTCCAGCATGGATCTGGACAGGGAGAACCCAGCGATGCAGGGCTACCTTGCCAATGTCCACCGCCGATTGACGCATGCAGCGGGGAGCGGCGTGGGCATTCCTCAGCGCCATGGCGCTGCGCGGATCTTGCTTTCCGGTGCGCAGATTGGGCCCGCTATCCATTTACCCAGTGGAAAGCACCATGAAACCCGAGGCGATCCACGTAACCGCCCGGCATTGAATGGCCAAACGATCCCGCCTTCAGTTTTACACGTTGTCGAAATACAGTCACCGATCTGTAATACTGGTGGTGTGCAAAAGACCTCCCGCTCATCACGTGCTCTCAGAGGCACCGCCGCCGCGTTCTTCGCGACGTTTGTTTCTCTGGCTTCCCACGTGCTTGCGGGCGGAGCCATACCGGACATCCTGAACGTCGCTCTCCCGCTGTCTCTGTCGCTCATGGTCTGCATCTTGCTCAGCAGCAAGCGGTTCACCTTCTGGCGGTTGTCCATCATGGTGGGGTTCAGCCAGGTGCTTTTCCATCTCCTGTTCTCCATGGGAGCCGGGCATTCCGCTCTTTCATCCGCAGGGCAAGGCATCCACGCACATCATGGGATGTCCCTGGCGGTCGATGCGACCGGCTCGGCAAGTACCGCCATGGCAATTCACGGCGATGGCACCATGCTGCTTGCTCACTTCCTTGCTGGGTTCGCAACAGTTCTGGTGCTTCACCGTAGCGAGCAGCTACTCATCGCCGCTTCAGACATCATTAGCCTGTTCACCTGGAAACTCTTCTGGCGACTGGTCAACTTCGCCGTTCAACCAGTGCGACCGCAACCAGTTCCTGCCGCACCGCGCGATATCCCTGGCTGCACAGTGGCTGTGTATGCAACGTCTGTCGTTCGCAGAGGCCCACCCGCACAGGCAAAGGTGTAAGGCAACAGTTGCAGTCCATTTGGCCTGCTGCTTTTCCGCTCTTGCTTTCAAAGGCCCCGGAATCGGGCCCTGACATGCCCCATCCCGGGACAAGTTTCCATGCTCGTGCGCACTGGCTTGCTTGAAAGCATGCCGGTGAACCTATCCTTCTGAGTTCGTTTATCGGCATTGCCTGTCCGGACTCCATTGCGCGCTCCGGCTAGAACTTCAGCGGCCAACCGACCCAGCTTCGCACCTCACCTTCGCAAGCCCTATCCGATCAGGGCTATTTTCTCCTCTGCTGTGCCCAGCACCATGCGTCCTGCCCACCGGCACCATGCCTCGGTGGTTGCAGGCACCACAGCAGCAATAATTCAGAGCGCGCTATTCGTGCTTCCCTCATTTTCCTAGGATTAACAGTGAAAACCTCTTTTGCCCTGCGCACCACCGCCCTATCCGCAGCCGCATTGATCGCCTTAGCAGGTTGTGCCGGCACCCCTGCTGCCAACAGCAACCCGGCTCCGGCTGGCGCCACTGTCACCATGAAAGATCCTTGGGTGAAGGCTATCGATGAGGGGATGTCGGCGGGATTCGGCACGATTCGAAACACCGGAGGCCAGGACATCACCATCACCTCGGTCACGAGCCCGGCCTCCAGTGATCTGGAACTGCATGAAACGGTAGCCAACGAATCCGGGGCCATGGTGATGCGTGAAAAAACTGGCGGATTCACCATCCCCGCCCACGGCGAACTGCATCTTGAACCAGGGGGAAGCCACATTATGCTCATGGACCTCGCCGAACCGCTCAAGCCCGGCAGCACCGTGAACATGAGCCTGGAATTCTCCGATGGCACCAGCTCCGAGACCATCGCCCCGGTGAAGGATTTCGCCGGCGCGAATGAAAACTATGACGGCTCCGAGCACGAGGGCATGGATCACGGCGAGATGGACAAGGACGACTCCGAATCCGAAAGCGCCCACGATCACTAATGCCACACGTAGACGCACCCGCCAAACAAGGACCAAGCAGGCGAGGAATTCTGTTCGGCGGCGCCGCAGCCGGACTGGGAGCGATCGTAGCTCTGGGGATCGACTCCCTGTCCAGTGCCGCAGCGCCGGCCGGCGGCTCGGAGCCGCTGCACGGACAAGCCGTGATTCCGTTCTACGGCTCACACCAGGCAGGAATCACCACGGAGCCACAAGCCCACGCCAGCTACGTCGCGTTGAACTTGCGTGATGGCCTTGACCACGAGTCCCTGCAACGCCTGCTCCGTCTGCTCAGCGATGACGCGGCAAGGCTCACCCAAGGCCAGGCGGCCTTGGCAGACACCGAACCGGAACTGGGCACTGTTCCCGCACGGCTCACGGTGACCTTCGGATTCGGTCCGAAGCTCATGGAACTCGCCGGCTCCTCGGCCGGCGAAAGCCAGCCGCTGCCGGAGTTCAAGATCGACGAGCTCGAAGAGCGCTGGAACGATGGGGATCTGCTGCTGCATATCGCCTCGGATGATCCATTATCCGTTGCGCATGCCCAGCGGATGATGCTCAAGGATGCCCGCCGGTTCGCCTCCGTGAAATGGGTGCAATCCGGGTTCCGCCGGTCCCGGGGATCCGAAGCCAGCGGCACCACGATGCGGAATTTGTTCGGACAAGTCGACGGAACCGTGAACCCCGTTCCAGGTTCGGAGGATTTCAACTCCGTGGTGTGGAACGCGGATGGGAGCACCACGATGGTCATCCGGCGCATCCGAATGAATGTTGATACCTGGGATGAGCTGGACCGTTCTGGCCGGGAATTCAGTGTCGGGCGGACCCTCGGCAACGGGGCGCCGACCACTGGAAGCAAGGAACACGATGAGCCGGATTTCGAAGCGACCAATGCCCTGGGATTCACGGTCATCGCCGCGCACGCGCACATCCGCAGAGCCCGTTCCGAGAACACGAACGAGCGGATCTTCCGGCGCGGATATAACTACGACGAGCCGCCTACCGGGAGCGAGATCTCCAACTCCGGGCTGATCTTCGTGTCCTACCAAAAGAGCGTGGCCGAACAATACACCCCGATGCAGCAACGGCTATCGGACCTCGATGCGCTGAACCAGTGGACGACTCCCATCGGCTCGGCCGTCTTCCTGATTCCGCAGAGCTGCGCGGAAGGAGGGTTCATCGGTGAAACTCTCTTCGCAGCTTAGCCGCCGATACTCGTCCTGCTTTGCCACCAAGGATCCCTCATGACTCTTCTGGAAACCACGACCCCCGAATCCCAGCCGCCGACCGGGATTTCGAAGCCCAACAGAAAAGGATGGTTCGGCCAGCTGCTGCTACGGCTGCACTTCTATGCGGGAATCTTCATCGGCCCGTTTATCCTTGTCGCCGCCGTGAGCGGCGCCTTATATGCAATTACTCCGCAAATCGAACAGGCTGTCTATGCAGATCAGTTGCGCGCGCCGCTAGCCGACGCCTATTTGCCGCTGGCCGATCAAGTAGAGGTGGCTAACACCTACATGGGCAGCGGTGATGCGCTGGTGGCGGTTCGACCGGCACCACACCCCGGTGATACCACTCGGGTGATGTATGCGGATGAGAACCTGGGAGCCAGCGAAACCAGGGCTATTTTCATCGACCCGGCCACCGCTGAAATCCGCGGTGACTTGACCGCCTACGGAACCAGCGGAGTGCTGCCCCTGCGAACGTGGATCGACCACTTGCACCGCAACCTGCAGCTCGGCGAGCCAGGGCGCATGTATAGCGAACTGGCAGCCTCCTGGCTGGGAGTGATCGCCCTGGCAGGATTTGCCTTGTGGATTCTGCGCATCAGGAAAACCAAGCGCAAAAAAGACCTCATCCGCCCCGCTGCCAAGGCAACGGGCTACCGGCGCCTGGCCAGCTGGCATGGATCGCTTGGGATCTGGGTCTTGCTCGGCGCATTCTTCCTCTCCGCCACCGGCATCACCTGGTCGACCTACGGTGGCGCCAACGTCAGTGAGCTCCGCGCCGCGCTGAACTGGGGAACCCCCTCGGTGGACACTGAACTGTCTGCCGCGGAGAGCAGCGCAGGTGATGAACACGCCCACCACCACGGGGCAGCGCCCGCGCCAACCGGCGAATCGGTGAACCCGGCGGCATTCGACACCATGCTCTCGATCGCCAAGGAAGTCAATGTCAATACTGGACTGGTTGAGATCAAGCCGCCAGCCGCTGACGGCAAGGCGTGGGTGGTCCAAGAGATCCAGCGGTCCTACCCGACCGAAGTTGACGCTGTCTCCATCAATGGGCAAACACTGGACGTCGTTGACCGCGTTGATTTCAGCGAATTCAACCTCGCAGCGAAACTCTCGCGATGGGGAATCGACATCCATATGGGCTCCATGTTCGGACTGTCCAACCAGATCCTGCTGTTCCTGGTGGCCTCTGCCATCGCCTCCATGGTGGTGCTGGGCTATGCGATGTGGTGGAAGCGCCGCCCAACGAAGAACCCGGGACAACGCGTGGGCAAAGCACCTGCACGTGGCGGCCTAGCCCGCGCCCCGTGGTGGGGCAACCTGCTGGTCTTGCTGGCTGCAGCTGCCGTCGGCGTCTTCCTGCCCCTGATGGGGATCAGCCTGGCCCTGTTCCTGCTCGCAGACTTGGTCATTGGCTGGACTCATGGAGCTAGGAGCCAACGCCCGGCCACAGAGTAGCAAGCTGGCCTCAGTGGTGTTTGTGCAGTGTTCTGTGTGCGTTGCACGCGGATCACTGCCCCTCCTTGACTGAGCGATCTTGATGCACTGTAAAGTGCGCGCCCAGGGAGGCCATTTGCGATGCCGGATCACGAAGCTGGCTTCGTGCCAGCGGCGAGTTCGGAAGGGACGACGAAGGTCCGGCCGGAATTCGGCAGATCAAGCACATCATGGGCCTCGGCTTGAGGGGCGCCAAGGATCTGGCCACCGGGACAGGCATGCCAGGAGCAGTGGAATTGTCTTGTGGGGAGAGGAAAAGCGAGCAGTCGCGCTACGGTTTTGTCCGAAATCGCGAATGAAAATTACGATGTCCACTATGGATTGCAATTTTTCCATCACTGCGCAGGCAACACATTCCAAGTGAATGCTGCAAAAGCGCTCGGGGACAGACGAAGGGGCAGCCTCGGCATATTTGTTCGGGGGAACTCACATGATTGCGAGTTAGCGCTAACGCGGGTGCAGCGAAGCTGCCCAGAGCTCGCCGAGGATCAGCTCACTTCAACAGTGTGCCATCTGTGGCCGAGGCGGCCGCTTGTCGATGATCTGGGTCTGCAGCTCGCTGCTGTTGGCGACAATGATATCGACCAGGTAGTCCTGGCTGACGCTGATATTATGCAGGGCAAGCGATCCGGGCAAGGCCAGTGCCTTCTGCGCGAGGTTCGTGACGGCACGCCGCCACCGGATGAGCCGATGGCAGCAAGCTATTTGGCGCGCAGCGCGGCGAACGTCGCCGAAGCGACCTCGGTGACCGCGCGCTCCCAGTCACCGAGCAGGCCCAGGATATTCTGCCCATCGGCGCGACGGGCGTCCAGCTGCCCAGCCAGCGCGGCCATGGTCCCGGTGCGCAGCTCGGTGTTCAAATTGACCTTGCCCACCCCGAAGGAAATGGAACGCGAGAGGTCCGCAGGCGCGATGCCCGACGCCCCGTGTAGCACCAGCGGCACCGGTGATTCGGCATTGATGGCTTCCAGCACATCCCAATGGATCTTCGGTTCGCCCTTGTAGCGGCCGTGGACATTGCCGATGGCCACGGCCAGCAGCTGCGCGCCGCTGTCCTGGACGAATCGGGCCACCTGCGCCGGATCGGTCAGCTGGGAGGCGCTCTGCTCGAAGGCCTTGTCCTCGTTGCCGGGCAGGGCTCCGAGTTCGGCTTCCAGCACCACCTCCGGGCCGATCAGCGAACGCACCTGCTGGACGAACGCGGTATTCTCCTCCAGCGTCCCGGCCGAGCCGTCGGCCAGCACCGCGGTGGCGCCGGCCTGCACGGCGCGGGCGATCAGCTGCGCGTCGCTGGCATGGTCCAGCTGGATCGCCACCGGCACGGCGGCGTGCTCGCCCAGGGTGCGCAGGGCCGAGATCAGCCGCAGGCCCGCGGTGGACCCGGCGGCCTTCGGCGCGACATTCAGGATGACCGCGCGGTCCTGGGCCTCGGCCTCGGCGACCACGGCCAGCGCGGTGGTGAAGTCGTAGCAGGTGAAGGCGGGGACGGCGTGCCCGGCGGCAATGGCCTGGGCGACCATCTGGTTCATGGGGGTGAGCATCGGGAATTACACTCCTGCAGCGGTGATGATGGCGTAGGTGATGGCGGTGAGCGCGAATCCGGCCACGCCCAGCACCGTGGTCAGCACGGTCCAGGTGCGCAGTCCCTCGGCCACGGACAGGCCCAGGAAGCGGGTGACAATCCAGAAGCCCGAGTCGTTCACGTGGCTCAGGCCGAAGGCGCCGAAGCCCACCGCGGCCAGGATCAGCGCGGTCTGCACGGTGGAATAGCCGCCGGCTTCCACCGCTGCGGCCAGCAGGCCGGTGGTGGTGATGATCGCGACCGTGGCAGAACCCTGCGAGGCGCGCAGGATCGCGGCCAGGATGAAGGCCATCACGATGATCGGCAGTCCTGCCGAGGACAGCGACTGCGCCAGCACGGTGCCGATGCCCGATTCGGTGAGCACCTTGCCGAACACGCCGCCGGCGCCGGTCACCAGGATCACGATGGCCGCCGGGGCCAGGGCCGAATCCATGACCTTGCCGGTCTGCTCGCTGCTCCAGCCGCTGCGCACGCCCAGCAGGTAGTAGGCCGCCAGCACGGTGACCAGCAGCGCGACAGCAGGGGATCCGACAAAGCCCAGGATGTTGGCCGCAGCGGATTCCGCGGCGACCAGGGAGCCGCCCACGGTGCCGAGCATGATCATCACGATCGGCAGCAGGATCATGGAAATGACCATGGACGAGGTCGGGGCCTTGGTTTCCACCATGGTGCTGCCCCCGCTAGTTCCCTGGCCGGAGCCGAAGGATTCGAACTGCTCGGCGGTTTCGGGAAGCATCGGGATCTCACGGCGGTTGATGCGCTTGGCCACGAAGTAGCTCAAGACGCCCAGCGGGGCGCAGAACGCCAGTCCCAGGATGGTGGCCCAGCCGATATCGGCGCCGAGGATCTCTGCGCCGCCGACCACACCCGGATGCGGCGGAACCACAACGTGGATGGCCAGCATGATTGCGCCCACCGGCAGGCCGATCTTCACCGGCGAGACCCCCAGGGCCTTGGCGAAGCCGTAGATGATCGGCACCAGCACGATGAAGCCCACGTCGAAGAACACCGGGATGGCCAGCAGGAAGGCCGCGGTGGTCAGCGCGGCGATCACCCGGCGCGGGCCGAAGAGCGCGGTGAAGCGGGTGGAAAGCACCTGGGCTCCGCCGGAAATCTCAATGACCTTGCCGAGCATCGCGCCCAGGCCCACCAGCACGGCCACGCTGCCCAGCGTGCCGCCCATGCCAGTGGTCACCAGGCCGGCCACCTCTTGGATGGGGATGCCCGCAGCCAGGGCCACGAGCATGCTGACCAGCAGCAGGACGATGAAGGCGGGCATCTTGAACTTGATGACGCCGAGCAGCAGCAGGGCCACTCCGGCCACTGCGATCAGTAGCAGCATTAGCGGGCTCATGGGTCGTGTCGTCTCCTTTGACGCGGTGCGCGGGTGTCGAACTCGCGCGCTGATGACTTTACTGGGCAGCCTTCGGGGCTACGACCTTGATGACTGCGGAATCGTCGGCCGCGGCCAGCTCGTGGGCTTCGCCCAGCAGGTAGAGCTGTTCGGCCGCCGAGGCCACCGGGGTGGACAGGTGCAGGGAGCGGGCCGCGGAGGTTACGATGCCCATGTCCTTGACGAAGATGTCCAGGCGCGAGAGCACTTCGGCACCATCCTCGGAGTAGGCCTCGAGCATGCGCGGGCCGCGGTTGCCGAGCATGAAGGAGTTCGCGGCGCCGGCCTGCAGCGCTTCCAGGGTGGTGGCCTGGTCCAGGCCGAGCTTGTCCGCCAGGGCCAGGGCCTCCGCGGCCGCGGCGATGTGCACGCCGCACAGCAGCTGGTTCACCGTCTTCAGGGCCTGGCCATCGCCGGGCTTGTCGCCCACGATGCTCAGGGTGGAGGCCAGCAGCTCCAGCACCGGGCGGACCTTCTCCAGCTGATCCGGCTCGGCTCCGACCACGATCAGCAGGTCGCCTTCGCCTGCGCGCACCGGGCCGCCGGAGAGCGGCGCGTCCCCCAGGCCCAAGCCCAGTTCGGCCAGGCGCTTGGCGGTGGCGGGCCCCGCTTCCAGGCCAACGGTGGAGGTCAGGATGACCACTGCGCCGGCTTTGAGCTGCCCGGCCACGCCCTGCTCGCCGAAGAGCACGGCATCCAGCTGCTCGCCGTTGCGTACTGCCAGCAGCAGTGCATCAGCGCCGGTGACCGCTTCGCGGGCGGAAGCGAAGGTAGTGATGCCCGACTGGCTGGCCAGGGCCATGCGTTCGGCCGAGATGTCGAATCCGTTGACTTCCAGCTTGGTGGCCAGGCGGGTTGCCATGGGCAGGCCCATGGCGCCCAGGCCGAGGACTGCAACTTTGGTAGTGCTCATTGGGATCTCCAGGAAATTGTAAAGAATGGTTAGAAAGTGGCGCTCAGCTTGGCGGTGACGGCGGTCAGCGAGCTGTCGTCGCCAACGTTGCCGGCGAAGACGATGTAGGGGATGCCGGCGGCAGGTCCGTCCACCGATTCCCAGAGCGAGACAATGCCCGGGAGCATCGGCCCTCGCACGATGGCATGGCGGATTTCCAGGCCATGGGCGGCGACATCCGAGGAGGTGATCCCGCCCTTGGCGATCACGAAGCGCGGGGGAGTGGCGTGCAGGATCAGGTTGACGACCGAAACCACCGCAGCGCTCACGGTGCGGGCGATCTCCAGCGACTGCGCCGCGTCATCGGTTTTCACCAGCTTGCGCGAGGTGTGCACGATGACATCCTGGGTGGCCAGGGCGGCGCTGATCTGCGCGGCCTTGCCCTTCAGGTAGGCCTCGGAGCCGTCGGCGAGGATTTCCGGGACGTCCAGCTCGATCACCGTGGCATTCGAGTGCCGGCTGGTCAGGTCGGCCAGCTGGCGGGTGGTCACGCCCACGTGGGAGCCCACAACGATCAGCCCGCCGGCGGTGCGCCGCTCGGCGCCGTTGCCCGCGTAGATCTCCTCGGCGGACAACGGCTGGCGCTGCTGTTGGCCGATGCGGGCACGCACGAAGGGCGGGCCCACGCGGCACAGCACGCGGGTTCCGGCCGCTTCGGCCTGCTGCAGGCCCTCGGACAAGGCCAGCAGGTCATTTTCCGTGACGATATCCGCGGTGGCGACCTGCGCGTTGGAAGCTTCGGCCAGGCGGGTGGCGATGGAGGAAGCGCCGGCACGGATGGTGTCCAAGTCCAGGACCATCACGTCCTTGGCCGCGATGCGCCCGGCGGTCTTCTCGGCGACGTAGTCCGGCAGATAGCTGGTGCTGAATCCGAAGGTGGCGTCTTTGGCAAACTCAGTCTCGCTGACCTTGGCGACCTGGCCATCGATGGTGCGCATGTAGTGCTCGCCGGCCACGGTGATCCGCCCGGCTTCGCCGAAAGCAGGAACCATCAGCACGGCATCCACCGAGGAATCCGGATCCACGGCGGCCACGGTGGCGGCCAAGGTGTCGGTTTCCAGCGGGAAATGCCCGCGCAGGGTGGAGTCGCTGCGGCTGACAAAGGACACCGACAGGCCGGTTTCCGCCGCTGCCTGCAAGGCGGCCTGGGCTACCTGCTCATTGCGCAGTGCGGCGTCGTCGGCGTCCAGGGAGCGGGTGTTGGTGAGCACGTAGACGGCCAGCGGGCGTTCGCCATCCAGCTGCAGGGCGAAGGCCCAGCGGAAGTCCTCGACTTCCCAGCTGGTGAGCACCGGAAGGTTGCTGACCGATTGGGTTCCGGTCGGGTCGTCATCCAGGACCACCAGCACGCTGCCGGTGGAGCGCGCGGCCTCGGCGATTTTCGCGGGCGCGATCTCGCGCTCCGGGAGGTATCCGGCGAGCAACTCGGACTCAAGCATGGTCAAGGACTCCTTTGTCATTGGGCAATGCCTCGGCATCATAGGTAAGATGTCAGACATCTGTCATGACGATTAGTGTTACATGGATCGCGGTCAGCCGCAACTGCCTGCGGGACATAGACTGGACAGGTCTTTGGCGGGATGAATTGTCCCGGGGATGGAGGAAGCATGGCCCGGAAGTCATTGGTCGTAGAGGTCGCCGACAGCGTCTTGGACCGCATAGTCAGCGGTGAACTGTCGGTTGACGAGTTGATTCCTGGCGAGCTGGAACTCTGCGAGACCCTGGAAGTCAGCCGGATGACGGTGCGCGAAGCGATCAAGACACTCGCGGCGCAGAACATCATCCGCGTCGAACGGGGCCGCGGGACCTATGTGAATCCGGTCAACATGTGGAACTCGCTGGAGGCGGTAGTACGCGCCACAACCGCCGGCGTGGGGGCGGCCGCGGCCGCCGTGCAGCTGATCGAGTTGCGCCGCATGCTGGAGACCGGCGCCTGCGAGCTGGCCGCCTCGCGGATCACCGAGGAGCAGCTGGCAGCAATGGGCGAACTGCTCGAAGCCATGCGCGCAGCACACGCGGCCGCCGATCTGGACGGCTTTGTCGAAGCGGACCTGGAATTCCACGACGTGATCCTGCGGGCCTCGGGAAATGTTTTCGTTTCGGCGCTCTACGAGCCGCTGGGCCGAGTGCTCTCCTCACGGAGGCGCGAGACCAGCGCCTTCGCGCAGATCCAGCAGCATGCCATCGCCGAGCATGAGCACATCCTGGTTGCGCTTCAGCGGCACGACAGCTCCCAAGCACGCCAAGCCATGGACAACCACATGCAGCAAACGCTCGATGACCTGAACACCTTCGTGCTCAATCGATAGCCACCCAGCCAATTGCCGTTTGGCACCCTGGCGGGAACGCGGTATCCAGGGATACGGAGTGCATCCCTGCGTGCTGGGCCATGAGCAGCTGACCGGGATGCATGGCAATGACGCCGAAGCCGAGCTCAGGCGTTGAAACTCTCGGCGAGCAGGCGATAGGCATCCAACCGGTCTGCCGGGTCGCAGACCAAGGTATTGAGCATCAGCTCGTCGGCACCGTGCTCCTCGGCCAAGGCCAGTAACCGGTCGTGGACCTGGTCCGGGGTGCCTACGATCAGCGCCTTGCTGCGCTCCTCGGCACGGGCCAGTTCCTGCGTATTCCACGGGTGGCTCGCCGCCGTTGCCGTCGAGGGGATCGGTCCATCGTGGCCGAGGTCCTTGCGCACGCGCCAGAGCAAGAGCGCATTGGCCAGGGCCTGCGCCTTCTCTTCGGTTGAGGCGGTGGCAAAGCGAACGGCCAGCACGGTGTGGGCGGCGTGCCCTGCGTTGGCCGCGGCCTCGCGGTAGGCCCGGGTGGCAGGCTCGCCGCCAGCAGGGCGCAGGAAGTGCCCATGGACGTAGCCCGCCCCGAGCATTCCAGGCAAGGGCGCGGTGGAACCGCCGGCGCCCAGTACCCAGACGCGGCCTGCCGGTTCGGTATCCGAGGGCTCGTGGACGGCGTCCAGATCATGCACCAGGGCGGCAATCTTCTGCGCGTAATGCGGGTCCGAGAGTACAGCGCGGCCCACACCGATGTCCACCCGGTCCGGGTGCACGGCGGCCAGCAGGCCCATGGCTTCGGAGACCTTCTGCGCCTGGTAGTACGGCAGCAAGATGGCACCGGTGCCGACCCGAATGGTCTCCGTGCGTTCCAAAGCCAGCGCGGTCATCATTTCCGGGGCGGCACTGGCGAAGGATTTCGAGTGGTGGTGCTCGGCAAACCAGATGCGGTGGTAGCCCAGCGCTTCCGCATCCTGAGCCAATTGCAGGCCGCTGGACAAGGCCTGGCCTGCGGTGTGCTCGGTGAGCGGGACCTGGTCAAGTATGGAAAGCCTCATGCAGGCAGCCCTGCTTTGCGATTCTCCGGGGCAAGCTGCAGCTGCATGATCATGTCCTTTCAACGGCGAGGGTCCAGTCAGTGAGCTTACCGCGTTGCGCAGGGCTGCGGGGCATCCAAGACGCGGCAGGCAGGGGGGAGCGCTGGCGATCCTTGCCTCCACCCTGAGGGGGAGGCGGGGCAACGGATATCATTCCCGGTCGGGAGGACATCGCCGGCGCGCGGAACTAGTGTTGACACGTAGTGAAAGCAGCAGCTGCGTCCACCTGAGAAAAGGAATCCCATGCACGGCACTTCGCGTTCAGCATCCAACCGCACTTCGACCTGGCTGGCGGCCAGTTCCGCAGCGCTTGTCCTCGGCATGGGCCTGACTGGATGCGGCGCCATTGAAAGCTTCGACAAATCGACTGCGGATGCCTGGGCGGTGACCTACGAGATCACCGTGAGCGGGGAAGCCGCCGATGCGCTGAGTGATGTGTCCTACCTGGACTCGCCCAGCCGCGGCGAAGACTCGGCCGAAGTGACCGAGCAAGCGGTGGCCACGACCAGCGGTGCTGGCAAGAACAGCGAATCAATCTGGACTGCGCAGAGCGTCATCACGGCCGAAAAGGATGCAGCCATCGCGGCTACGCCTGCCGCAGGCAGCACCGCCACCTGCCGGATCCTGCTCGACGGGGTAAAGGAGATCGCGGCGCAAACCGGCAAGCCCGGCGAACGCGTGGAATGCGCCGTAACGACCCCTGCCTTCGGGGAAAAATTGAACCCGGCATCAGCCAAACCATGATCGGAGCGGGTATCGGAAGCATTTGATGAGTAGTTGGCGTGCTCCGAAACCAAGCGAGCATCCCCAGAGGTCGGGGGAGTGCCAGCGCCTATCTGGCACTAGCCACGAAGATAAAATGCCGAAGCCCTGCAGCTATCAAACAGCTGTAACCCTGCGGCAGTCCGCGAATGCAATTGCCCTTCATCAAGTTAATTTTCGACGATTTATAGAAAGCAAATTCTCTAGTAGTTGACTCATTCGCCATAGGATGCGATCAGCGCGACGGTGCGCTTCGGGAGTCGGACTTTGAATGGAGATGGGGTATAGGATGGCACCTTCAGAGAAGCCAGTACAAACCACCACCGACGGGCGCTACCTGATAATCAAGGGGCGGCGGTGGAGAGCCAGTGATCCCTCGATCCCTGCGAAATTACGACAAGAGCTGGTCAACGAGCTGATGTCAGCCCGCCGGGCAGTCAAGCAAGGCGAAATCGGCGCTAGCAAGCGTGTGAATAATGCCAAGCTCGCACTGGGCGAACGTGGACAGCCGTGGTGGGAGGAGCCGGAATCGGATTCAATGGGAGAGCGAATTCGCGCGACCATTCGCAGCTTGCTGAGCCATAGGGCAAACACGTCAATCTGCCCGAGTGATGTTGCACGCATAGTGGGCGGGCCGGACGAAGGGTGGCGTAAGTACATGGGACAAGTGCGCCAGATTGCCGCGGCATTGGCCGTGCAAGGTGAAGTCGTTGCAACTCAAAATGGCGAGCCCGTGGAAGCTGACGGTGTCAAAGGGCCAATTCGGATTAGACGCCGACACCCAGGCGAATAAAATTGCCCGATCTCTAGGGGAAGAACCGAGAATATGCTGGCACCGAGGTCTTCATGCCCGGTGAAGAGGGAGTGCTTCGGGCAAGGAGTCGACCCTCTAGACGCCGTGCTCGGTGACCATGAGCCGGCTGTGGTCGCTAAGCTATCGACCGTAATGCTGGAGCGCTTTAAAGAGGCAGTAGCTGTCGTCTTCGCGGTCAATATCGAGCATAACTCGGTAGGGGATGAACTTTTTCGCTGAGCTCCTGGAATCCGTCCTTAAATGTTTAACTGCCGAAGTTCCAACGAAAGGAGGCAGTCGACTGAAGTGGACGCTGCGTCCCAGGTAACTTTACGTGCTGATGGTGAGCATTTCTTAATGATTTTCACGAAAAGGCGTCATTGAAAGGGAACTGGCAGGCAGAAGATCCCGGTTCGAAGGCTACGAAAGGGGAGCATCATCGCTTCATGGGTAATGCCATCACGCTTTGTGCACTTTGTTGTGGCTTAGTGGCTGTTCTGGATCCTGGTATCCGCAACCCTGGATAGAGGACCGAGGCCAACAACTAGCCCCCAGAAGAAGCCCGGTTCTGGCCCATTAGCGGTCCAACCCAACATGGGTGTTGACCAGCCATGAGAATGAGCCAGGACCGCTGGGCTGAAGGGCTTACTGGCTGGGGCCCGCCGCGCCGGGCGCTTCTGCGTGGCAGCGTTCCGGGAGAGGATATCGAGCCGGTGAGGTGGTTCGCGACTGCATAGCGGGGCAGGCTGGGATCTTGTGGGCGACGGCAGTGTTCTTCCAGAATTTCACACGGAACTCAGCAATGAGCTCGGTCGCCAGGCGTTCGAAGAACTCTTCCATGGTGAGTCGATCAGCGCAGGCCCTGGTGACTTTCAGTGCTGCTTGGGGGACGGTGACATGCATCATGTGCAGTTCTTCGGTTTGCGGATCGAGCATGGCCACCAGCACTGCACGGCCATGGATTGATGCCATGCCCATGGCATCGTTGAGCGATTCGGCAGGCTGCGTCATGACGATCGGCATTCCCTGCGCCCAGCCGTAGTCGGACAGGTGGGACTTGCCTTCACGGGTGGCGAGAAAATCAGCGACTCTGACTGCGGTTCGGGTTCGTGCGATTCGACCTGGCATTTTAGATACTTCCCTTTCGTGCACTGCTCATGAAAAATATCGATGTGGACGTAATTCTCCGCAGTGAGATGCGCTTCGGAAAGGTCCCGTCGTTTTGGTGGTGCCGCTCTTGGCGTGCGGCGGGTCCTGCAGATCCTAGGCCATGCTCAAATCTGCATGGGATCCATCTGATTCACTTCCCAAACTGGTAGGTTCGAACCCTAAACCAGTGGTGGGGGCCAGCGAAGGTGCGGCGGAAGGCTGATCGAGCCAATGTGCTGGGAGTCCAGCTTCGGGCGCGTGCTCTGGTGCTGCGAGCAGGCTCTCCTTGCCGGCGACGGCGAACTGCAGATTCTTCACCTCGAATCGGACACCGAGCGCTGTCTCCATCTGCGGCATGAGGGTGTCGTTGACATATTGCATCAGCGAGGATACGTCCCGTTCACTCTTCGCGGTGCAGGCCAAATTCACGACCAGCTGCTCCGGGGACCCGGTAATGGTGCATATTGCTGAATGCACCGCGTCCCGGCTCCGACACTCTTCAGAGGCGAAGGCGGCGATCTTGTGGATTCGCGTGGTCCACGAATTGGTGTCATGCATCGTTGTTTCTACGGGAACTGCTAAGGATTCTTTCATCTTTCACTCCGGTACTGATAGCTGTTTCGTAGTAGAATATCTTTAGACAAGCTAACTATTAGATAGGTTACATGATTTTTTCTGTGTTGAGCAAGCTGGACCTCGCGAAGAAGGGTATTGGAACCCCAAGGGTTGCGGGCATGGCGTTCGCATCCGGCGGAAGGAGTTTTCATGAGTAGGTATCAAGCCAGTGGGTATTGGTACGGCGAGGGCCGTTCGGTGCCCGAGGCGGTGGATTTGCTGAATCTGATGCGCAAGTACCGTGAGGCGGAGCGCAAGATGCGAGCTGCGACCCGCGGTTCGATGGGAATGAATGAGACCGATATGTCGGCGCTGCGCTTCCTGCTCGCTGCGCACCGTAAGGGGTTGGTTCCCCGCCAGCGGGATTTTGCTGAGGAACTGGGGATCTCCAATGCTTCGGTGTCGGTATTGATCGACCGGTTATGCCGCGATGGGTATGCCGAGCGTATTGTGCATCCTGCAGATCGGCGGTCTGTGGGAATTGTGCCCACTGACTACAGTGATACGGACGTTCGAGGAACGCTGCATCGGATGCATGAGCAGATGATGGATGCCGTAGGCACGCTCTCCGAGGCCGAGAGGGTTGCGGTTGCCAAGTTCCTGAAGGCCATGATCCGCAGCGTCGAGGTCGAGGACGAGCCAAGCCAGCCTTCCAGGGGGAAATCTGAGATGGCGGAGAGCACCGCGTCTTCCCGGTAGGTGCAGAGCGCATAGCACCGCTTTATCCACGCTGGAAGATCTGACCGATACCTTAGTTAGCAGACCGACCAAGGGATAGTTGCCCGTTTAGTTTCCTTCAGTGATTTTGATTCTCCACGTGCTCTAGTTGAGTGATCGTCTGACGCGCGAGGGGCCTAGTTCCTGTGTTTCTGAAGACAGGTTTCTGAGGAAAACCTTGTGGTAGCTGTCGCAGGCAACTTGGACGCGTAAGTTAGACGAAACCAGAAAGTATTTAGCCTTTCTAACAAGTTAGGATGATGCAAATGCCACGAAAGCACGTTGATGTAAGTGTCAGTCATGCTGAGTTCGAGGATCTGAATAACGCTCTGGAGGACCATCGAGATGGTTTCAAGAAGATGGCCGAAGAAGCGACTAATGGCTTCGGCTTAGAGCCGGCCTACTGGGAAGGACGGGCCCAGGAAGTCGAGGGTCTACGCGAGACGATTCACGAGCACAGTACTGACGAGCTCGAACAGAGCGAGTCTTCCACCAAGGAAGCGGACACTGGCCCCGAGGTTGATTCGGCTCGGGATCGGGACTTTGAATCCGATTCTCGCCAGTGAGCATCCGGCGCAGGCATGCGAGAGGCACTTCCTCATACGGCAACGGTCCACCACTATTCCGTGGTGGACCGTTGCTCTGCAGGTGCAGTTAGGCACGCTTGCGCGTGAGCAATCCCCTAATGACTAGTACGATCAGCGAACCGCCAATGACCAGGACCCAGCTGGACAGGGACCAGAACTGGTCCACGCCTTCGCCGAAGACTGCTGAGCCGATCCAGCCACCTACGATTGCGCCGACGACGCCCAGCAGCAAAGTAGCGAGCCGTCCGCCGCCCTGCTCTCCGGGTTTGATGGCCTTGGCAATAGCACCGGCGATCAGTCCCAAAACGATCCAACTTAAAATATCCATGGGTTCTTCTCGACTAGTTCGTATTGGGTCTTGCCCGTTGGCGGCGACACTCGCCCCTTGTCCAGCAAGCTACCCGCAGCTGCCATCCAGCAGGCGCACAGCGAACGGCACGTGGCGGCGATAGAATTGCAAGGAGAGCCGAGGTGTACCCGGCGGGCGGGAAGGCAAAGCAAAGCAGTGGACCCAAGGATTTCATCGCGCAAGGACAGGCAGAACTTTCCTGCCGCTGCGCTGCCCTCGGGCCGCGGCCTGCCTGCCCTGAGGCAGATCCTCGGTTTCCTGCTGCGCGTGCTGAAGCTTGGGCACGTGCGCGTTTTCCGCTACCTGGCGGTGATCACCACCTTGCAGGCAGCTAATGGCTTGCTGGTCATCCCTGCGATCAAGTACCTCTTCGGCCTGGCGCTGGAAATCAGCAAGCTGAACAACGTCACCGACCGGACCTACACCGTGCTGCTGGCCCATCCGGTCTCGGTGCTGCTCCTGCTGGCCATCGCGGTGCTGGCACTGGGCGCGGTGAGCGTGCAGTTCGTAGCACTGATCGTGATGGTCAACCGCCAGCAATCCGGGAAGCCTCCCAACCTGCGGGCCGAGTGTCGCGAGACCGCCGCCTGCCTTGGCCGGATGCTGTCCTACCCCTCGCCGCTGATGATGGTGTACTTTTTCCTCGCCCTGCCGCTGGGCGGCTTGGGCCTGTCTTCGGTGCTGATCCAGGGTGTGGGGATCCCGCCCTTCGTGACCCGTGAGTACCTCAAGGCGCCGCTGAGCACGGGGATCTACCTGCTGATGATCGGGGCGATCATCTACGCCAACCTCCGCCTGGTGCTCACCTTGCCGCTGCTGGCTGTCGGGCCGAAGCGGCCGCTGGCTGCCTTGGGCACCCGCCTGAAGGCCACGCACCGCAACAGCCTGCGCTACCTGCTGCTGATCGGGATCCCGCTGGGAGTCTGCGCCCTGTGCGCCTCGCTGCTGGTCGAGGCGCTGGTATGGACCTCGGATCTGGCCGCCAGCCTGCTCGGCGTGCAGAACTCCGCGCTGGTGGCGACCCTGTGCATCGGCGTGGGACACACGCTCGGTTTCCTGCTGATCGGAGCCGCGACCGTGGTGGCGATCCAGATTGTGGTGGCCCTGAGCCGCGAGCACCTGGCACTGCCCGTCACCCTGCAGGAGCGCTCGCAGCGGCATCGCAGCGCGCAGTCGCGCGCACTGAAGGCCACCGCCGGGACCGCGGCCGCGGCCTTGGTGCTTTCAGCGAGCTTTGCCGCATCCCCTGCCTTGGGGCAGACCGCAACGGGAGCCGGGGACGCGCAGATCCTGGCCCACCGCGGCTACTCGGCGGGCGGGGTGGAAAACACCTTGGGAGCCCTGGAAGCCGCGGCAACGCATCAGGCCGACATCGTCGAGGCCGATTTCCAGGAAACCGCGGACGGGCATTTCGTAGCCAGCCACGATACCAACCTGCTGGTGGTCGCCGGGGTGAACCGGAACATCCACGAGATGACCCTGGCCGAAGTCCGGAAGGCCACCGTGCGCGAAGGCGGCTTCGCCGACCGCATCCCCACCATGCAGGAGTACCTGGAGCACGCCGATGAGCTGGGCATCCCGGTGCTCGTGGAGCTGAAGGTCACCGGCCACGAATCCAAGGGCTACCTGGAGCGCTTCCTGGCGCAGCTGGACGCGACCGGGACCACCACGCAGAACATCTACCATTCGCTCAGCCCCCGGGCAGTCAAGGAAATCAAGGCGCAGCGCCCCGAGCTGCGGGTCGGGCTGACCGTGGCCATGAGCGTGGGCGGGCTGCCGAAGGCGAACGCCGATTTCTACACCCTGGAGCAGGCCTCCTTCACCCGCGAATTCCTGGAGCAGGCCCACGCGCTGGACCGGGAGGTGTATGCCTGGACCGTTAATGACGAGTCCACCATCCGCGAGCTGCTGGGCATCGGCGTGGACGGCATCGTCACCGACAACGTGGAACTGGCCATCCGGGACCGCTACCTGGTGGCCAACAACCCCGCCGCGGAGTACCGGGTGGGTTCCGCGCTGGCGTACCTGGACATCTTCCGCTAGATTCCGGCGCTCAGGGCGTCTCCGGATAGGTACCATCGCCCAAATCCGGATTTGCCAGCGACTGCAGCGGATCATGCAAGAACACCCGACGCCCTTCATTGCGCAGCCGGCGCAGCCCTTCCAAGGTCATTCGCCGGGCCACATCGGTGAAGGAGAAGACCCGGGAAATATCCACGTGCACGTCTCCGTCGAAACGCGACTCGGACATGATATCGAGCAGTTCGGCAGCAGCGGTGAACTGCACGTTGCCCTGCAGCGAGAAGGTCTCGCGCGTGCCGCCGCGCTGCACGTCGATGACATCGAGCCGGCCATGGCTCGGGGCCAGCAGGTGCATGCCCATGTCCGTGGACAGCCGCTCGAAGGCCCGCCGCGCCCGCTGGCTGTTGCCGTGCGAATCCAGCCGCGGCGAGAACGCGCCGATGCCCACCTGGTCCGGCAGCACGCCCACCAGCCCGCCGGCCACCCCGCTCTTGGCGGGGATCCCGACGCGGGTCAGCCAGTCGCCGGCCCCGTCGTACATTCCGGCCACCGCCATCACCGACATCACCTGGCGGGCCGTGGCCTCGTCCATGATCCGCTCATGCGTGCACGGCTGCACCCCGCCATTGGCCAAGGTGGCGGCCATCGCCGACAGATCCGCCACGGTGACCAGGATGGAGCACTGGCGGGTGTAGCCGGTGACCACCTCATGCGGGTCATCGTCGATGATCCCGTGCTTGCGCAGCATGTGGGCCATGGACAGGTTGTGGTCCGCGGTGCCCAGCTCCGAGTTGAAGACTGCTTCGTCGATGCGCAGCCGGCGCCCGGCCAGTGCGGAGAACAAATCCAGTGCCCGGTCAACGCGCTGCTCGCCGGTGGCGTCGGCGCCGCCCAGCAAGCCGTGGGCGGCGATCGCCCCGGCATTGATCATCGGGTTCTTCGGCCGATTGGTGCCATCCTCCAGCGACAGCTCGTTGAAGGCCTCGCCCGAAGGCTCCACCCCGATATGTTCCAGCACATGCTCCAGCCCGCGGTCCATGATGGCCGCCGCGTAGGCGAAGGGCTTGGAGATGGACTGGATGGTGAACTCGATCCCGGCGTCCCCGGCGGTGTAGGTGCTGCCCATGGCGGTGGTCACGGCCAGGGCGAAGAAATCCGGATTGGCGTCGGCCAGTTCGGGAATGTAGCCGGCGCGCTGCCCGGAGGTGTCGTCGCGCAGCGCATCGAGCACTTCGTGGAGGTAATCGGGAATCGGATTCTTCATGGTGCCATTTCCTCTTGGATCTCGGGCGGATTCTGCCATTGTTCCGGTTACGGCCCACCCTATCGGCAAGAGCGCCCTATGCCGTGTACCCATGCTTACGGCCGGTCAGAAAGTGCCTGCAGAAGTTGCTGGAATTCTGGGACGTTCAGCCGCGCAGGGCTTTGCCGTGCGGGGACTTCTATGGGGACAGAAAGCTGGCCCCGATCATAAGAAGAGAGATCATGAAATGCAGGCTGATCATGCGTGCAATTTCGGATTCATCCAGCCTTCTGGCGGATTTGCCGATGCCTTCGCGCATTGCAGTGCAATTCAGAGCTTCGGATTCATGAGCGTCGAAGAAGGCCAATCAGTCGAATACAAGATTGAAGCGGGACCGCCGAAGGATGCCGTGATGGGCGATGAGGATCTGGCCGGCAACCACTCGCTGCTGAGGCTGCTCTGATTTGGATTTCACTGCCACTATCGCGCCTGGAGCCGCGGACAGGATGGCTGCTGCAGGACACTGTTGTCCTCTTGGGATTGCCGCATTCTCGCCTGTCGATAATGCGTATAGGCCCAGCCGCGTGGCACCGGGGAAACTGGCAGTAGGCCCTGTTTCTGCAGGGATGTGCTGCTTACCGAAAGGACGTCATCGTGTACTTTATTGTCGTTAAATTCAAAGTCAAGCCGGATTGCTCAGACCGCTGGCCGGATCTGGTGCGCAGTTTCACCGAGTCAACCCGTGCGGAACCAGGCAACCTTTGGTTTGATTGGTCGCGCAGCCTTGAAGACCCCAACGAATTCGTTCTGGTTGAAGCCTTCCAGGACGACGCAGCTGGAGACCACGTGGGCAGCGACCACTTCAAGCAGGCCATGATCGACATGGCGCCGGCCCTGGTTGAAACTCCGCGCATTGTCAGCCGGCAGATCGAAGGCGATACCTGGGACCGCATGGGCGAATTGGAAATCAGCTAGCAACTTTTGCGATGAACCCTGAAATTGCTGGGGCAAGGCCAGCGGCAGCTGCGACTCATATTGAAGTTCCCAGCTCACCTCGACAAGATGGAGTTATGGGATATAACGATTCACTAGCTGGCCTTGCTTCAGTTCAAAAAGCATTCGCCTTGCTGGACGTGGTGGCCGCGCATAACCGGGGTATGGCTGCCAAGGAGATCGCTGCAGAACTGCAGATGCCCTTGCCTACCGTTTATCGCCTGCTCAAGACCTTGACCCTGTCGGGCCACCTGGTCCACCTGCGCGATGAAGGGCTCTATGCCCTGGGCTACAAGCTTCACGCCCTGGATAACTCGCTGCGCCGGCAGGTAGGCACCCCGCCTTCGGTGGCGCGCTTGATCCGCGAATTGCATGTGCGGGCCGATGCCGCCGCCTACTACGCAGTGCACCGCGGAGAAGATATCGTGGTCGCCCACGTCGTTGAGTCGCCACTGCGCCCGCGCATCACCCCCATGGGCTTCGGGTTCAACAATGGTGCCCATGCCACCGCCTTCGGCAAAGTGCTGTTGGCGGCCATGGATGCCGAACGCTGCCACGCCTACCTGGACAAGCACGGCATGCCCGGGATGACCTCCGCGACCATCTGCGATCCGCAGGTCTTTGCCGCAGAACTGGACGCCGTACGCGAGACCGGCATTGCCATCGAACGCGAAGAATTCATCCGAGGCGCCTCCTGCATGGCCGCCCCGGTAACCACGGGCGCCGGGCAAGTCATCGGATCGGTGGCAGTTTCCATGGACCCGGCCGAATTCCAGACCCGCCACCGAGACGTCTCCGTCCTGCTGCGCGATGTGGCTTCGCGGGTGAGCCGCGCGCTGCGGGGCACCTCGATGCTAGGCGCAGCTTGCGCCGACTAACGAGGTGCCCGGACAGCCTACAACTTGGCCTGGGCCATTTGCTCGACGATGTACTCGGCCTGGCGGATGGCCAGCGCCACGATGGTCAAGGTCGGATTGGCCGCGGCTCCAGTGGTGAATTGCGAGCCATCGGAGATGAACAGATTCGCAACATCATGGGCCTGGCCGAAAGCGTTGACCACCCCGTCTTCAGGACGCTGGCTCATTCGCGCCGTACCGAGATTATGCGTCGACGGGTACGGGGGAGTGTGGTGCGTGGACCGCGCGCCCACTGCCTCGAAGAGCAGCGAACCCTGCTGGTAGCCGTGCGTTCGCATGGCGAGGTCATTGGAGTGGTCGTCAAAATGGACATTCGGCACCGGCAGGCCCAAGCGGTCGCTCACCGTGTTGTTCAGCGTGATTCGATTGCTTTCCTGCGGCATATCCTCACCGGTAATCCACATGCCCGCAGTGTTCAAGTAGTCGTCCAGCAGCGTAGTGAATTCCGGTCCCCAGCCGCCGGGCTCCACGAAGCTGGCGAGGAACGCCGGCCCCAACGCGATGGTTTCCATGTAATAGCCACCGCAGAATCCGCGATCCGGATCATGGCGGGATTCGTCGGCAATCAGCCCGGCCATCGTCTCGCCCCGGTGCATGTTCACCGGCTGGTCGAACTTGGCATAGACGCTGCCGGTGGTGTGGCGCATGTAGTTGCGGCCCAGCTGGCCCGAGGAGTTCGCCAATCCATCGGGGAACAGCGGCGAAGCTGACAGCATCAGCAAGCGAGGGGTTTCAATGGCGTTGCCGGCCACCGCCACGATGCGTGCTTTTTGGCGCTGCGGGTTCCCTTCGGAATCTATGTAGATGACTCCGTCCACCTTGCCGGCAGCAGTATGGGTAACTTGAACAGCATGCGATTCGGGACGCAAATCCAGCAGGCCGGTGCGCAGCGACTTCGGGATTTCCGAGACCATTGTGGACCATTTGGATTTGTTCTTGTCGCCCTGGAAGTTGAACCCATCCTGGATGGATGCTGGGCGGCCGTCGTAGGGTTCGGCATTGGTTGCGTAGGGCCCGGTGGCATACTGGCGGTAGCCCAGGCGCTGGGCTCCATTGGCAAAAACCTTGTAGTTGTTGTTGGCCGGCAGCGCGGGACGCCCGTGGCGGTGGGTGCTGCCCATCTTCTGCTCGGCACGGTCGTAGTACGGTGCCAAATCGTCCAGGGTGATGGGCCAGTCCAGCAGGTTGGCCCCGTCGACCCGGCCGTAGGTGCTGCGCGCCTTGAACTCATGTGCCTTGAATCGCGGGGTGGCCCCGGACCAGTGGGTGGTGGTGCCTCCGACCGCCTTGACGATCCAGGCCGGCAGATTGGGGAAGTCGCGGGCCACGCGCCATGACCCCGAGGTGGTCCGCGGATCCAGCCAAGCCATCTGGTTGAAGGCGGCCCATTCGTCCTGGTGGTAGTCCTCATTCTTCAGATACGGGCCAGCCTCCAGCATGACCACCTTGACTCCCTTGGAAACCAGCTCATGGGCCAAAGTTCCGCCGCCGGCGCCGGAGCCGATGACGACAACTACCGAGTCGTCGTCATGGTCGTGCACTGCCGATTGCTCTTCGGTGCTCATCGGGTTGTCCCTTCCTCGAGGATTCCTGAATCACCCAGGACGTTGTCCACGGGTTTGCTGCTGGTTTCTGGGGCGTAGGCTTTCACGGCGTAGGGAAGCGGGCCCTGGTCTTGTACGGGCTCTCCGCTTTCCTCGATGCGCGGTTCGGGCAACCAATTCAGATCATTGAAACCGCGGTTCACGTAGCCGCCCTTGGAGAAGGATTCGCCTTCGTAGCCCAGGGCCTGATGCACTTCGGGGTCATCGTAGAAATTGAGGACTACGGTGCGGCGGATGAAGGCGAAGAACTCCAGATCCGCGATGCGCTTGAGCACCGCCAGTGCACGGTCATCGGGAAGATCCAGGAAATGCTCTTCGCTGAGCGTATCCAGGGTCATCAAGCCCTGGGCCAAAGCCATGCGGAACCAGCTGGATTCGGCTGAAGCTTCGATGATTTTCTCTGTCATGCGCTCGTAGGGCCCATCCGGGAACTGCGGGTGCGGAAACGAAACCCGAATGATCCGGGTCAAGATCCGCCGAGCCTCATCCGAGAGCTCCAGGGCGTTGAGAGATGAATATTTTGCTGGGAACACCATTGTTGTCACCTCGATTATTAGACGGTTAGGTCAGTTCCTGCGCTGATTCTGCAGGGAAACCGGCAGTGAAGCCTTACTTGGATTATGTAGTGCACGTCACAGTGCTGCCAGCGTCGTTATCGGCTGGTGAGAATGGCCCGGCAACGCGCTCGGCGCCACGTTGCGGGCATTATCGCTCTGCGAGAACGAAGCTATCCCCGCAGCGAGCGCGGGCCCCAAGCTGGGCAGACTCGACGGGCCAAGGGGCCGCTTCAAAGTCCGAGCAGCATCTAACAGGAGGAATCACCATGGCAGGATCCACCGCAGGGGTCGCACTCATCACCGGAGCAGGACGAGGGATTGGAAGGGCCATCGCCGAGCGCCTGGCTGATGATGGGCAGGACATCATCGTTGCCGATGTCCCGGGAGCCCAGGAGAACGTGGATGAGGTCATCGCCGCCGTCCAGCAGCGCGGGCGCCGTGCGGTCGGGGTAGCCGGAGACGTGTCGAACCCCGAAGACGTGGAACGGATGATCAAGGAGGGTACCGAAGCCTTGGGCGACCTGACGGTGTTCGTGGCCAACGCCGGCATTGCGCAGGTTGACGAGATCCTGGACGTGAAACCCGAGGCGTTGGACCGCATGCTCGACGTGAACATCAAAGGCGTCTTCTATTCCTACCAGCTGGCGGCCAAGCGCTTCATTGAGCAGGGCAGCGGCGGGAAAATCATTGGCGCGGCATCCATCGTTGCTTTCCGTCCGTTTCCCATCCTCGCCTCGTATTCGGCCACCAAATGGGCGGTGCGAGGACTGACCCAAGCGGCCGCCATGGAGTTCGCCAAACACAACATCACCGTCAATTCCTATGCGCCGGGCGTGGTGGGAACCGCGATGTGGGATTTGATTGACGAGCGGCTCACGGCGCGTGAAGGAACCCCGAGGGGCAGTGCCCTGCAGGCGCAGGTGGACAACATTCTGGCTGGCCGTGTTTCCGAGCCGGAGGACGTCGCCAAGCTGGTGAGTTATTTGGCAGGGCCGGACTCGGACCACATGACTGGCCAGACTGTCTTGATCGATGGCGGCATCAACTTCTCCTGACGCATGGGCATTGACGAGGTTCGCCATGGAGCCCTGTAGCTCCGCGGCGAACCTCTTCGCTGTTGGGTGAGCCGGCAAACGGCCGGCTCAGTGCCCACCGCCCAGGCATTTGCGCATCTTCAAGCAAGCGGTAGTCAGCCCTTCGACGTCCGCATTCTTGGGATCCGTGCCTGACGATGACGAAATTCTGCGGGTCTTCGGCCTAGTTGAACTGCGTGTCCAGGTCGTTGGAAGAAGCTAAGAGCAATACGCCAGTGAGCCACGCCCGTCAGGAACCGCCGAAGACCGTAGCGCCCGGAAATAGAGCTTCTCCTTCTTGGGCGCCATGCGCCGGACCAGCGTATTTCGCGGACTTAAAAGAAGCCAATGGATCTGAACCGAAGATACAGGTTTGTTGAATCTCCGGCATAGCCGATCAGCTCGGCTGCCGGTAATCTTGTGAAATCTCTATGCAAGAGCAGGGGATTGGGCAAACAATTGTACGGTTCAACCAATTTGGCGCGCAGCATGCCGGATAATTGATGGAACACAGCAGGCCGGAGGAAGATACTCCGGTCGGAAGGGAATGATGGACGCTTCAGGCGACAGTAGATCTCATAGTTCCAACCCTCTGCCCGGAAGGCATGCCGGCCAGGCTCCGCAGGTCAGGGGGTACATGTAATTGGAATGGATCTCGCTACTCATAGCGCTTCTCCTCATTCTCGGTTGCGGATTATTCGTTGCCGCTGAATTCGCGCTGATCACGGTAAACCGGAATCAGGTCAAGCAGGCCGCCGCGAACGGCGACCGCCGCGCCTCCGGTGTCCTCAAGGGCATGGAAACATTGTCCACCCAGCTTTCGGGCGCCCAGCTGGGCATCACGCTGACCAACCTCGGCATCGGCTTCCTCGCCGAGCCGGCCATCGCGGCCCTGGTCGTCGGGCCGCTGCAGGACTTCGGTCTCGACGAAACCCTGGCCCGCTCGGTCTCCATTGCCATTGCGCTGATCCTGGCCACCATCTTGACCATGGTCTTCGGCGAATTGGTTCCCAAGAACCTGGCCATTGCCAAGCCTTTCGAAACCGCCAAGGCCGTGGTGGGGTTCCAGCGCGGCTTCAGCGTCGTGACCAAGCCCTTCCTTTCATTCTTCAACGGCAACGCCAACTGGATTGTCCGCCGCTTCGGCATCGAGCCGCAAGAAGAGCTGGCCTCGACCCGTTCGGCCGAGGAACTGGTGGCCTTGGTGGGGCACTCGGCCCGCGAGGGACTGCTTCCCTCGGAAACTGCCGAAATGCTGCGCCGGACCGTGGCCTTCGGCAACCGCCGGGCCCATGATGTGATGACCGCCCGATCGCGGATGATCACCGTGACCGCCCAGGAGACGGTGCACGAAGTGCTGGAGCTTGCCGCGCGGACCGGGCATTCCCGCTTCCCGCTGGTGGACGAGGGCGGGCACCGCGTGCTGGGCATGGTGCACATCCGCGCCTTGCTCGCCATCCCCTACGCGCAGCGGCAGCAGTCCGCGGCCGGGGACAGTGCAGAAGATGCCTTCCTGGTCCCGGATACCATCGAGCTCGATGAGCTGATGGACCAGATGCGCAACGGCGGGCTGCAACTGGCGGTACTGATCGACGAGACCGGCGACGTCGCCGGGATGCTCACGCTGGAAGACCTCGTGGAGGAAATCGTCGGCGAAGTGCGCGACGAGCACGACCCGGAGGATTCCACCATCCAGGTGCTCTCCGGGAACTCCTGGCGGCTGGATGCGGCACTGCGGCCGGATGAGGCCAATGAGCTGCTGGGCTGCCAGATCCCCGAGGACTCGGACTACGAGACCTTGGCAGGACTGCTGACCGTGCAGCTGGGCAAGTTCGGCGAGGTGGGCGATGTCGTGCGCCTCGTGGTCCCGGGCGAGCCCGGTGGACCGCATAAGGAACTTGAATTCACCATCCACGCCACCGATGGGCAGCGGATCGCCAGTGTCGATGTGACGGTGTCCGAGCAGGCAGAAGGGGAGGACGCGCGATGAGCGACCTTATGGGAATTCTGGTGACGGTCGCGCTGCTGGCAGCGAACTTCTACTTTGTCGGCGCCGAATTCGCGCTGATCTCCGCACGCCGGAGCATCATCGAGCCCAAGGCCATGGACGGCAGCCGCAGCGCCAAGATGACGCTGTGGGCCATCGAGAACGTTTCGCTGGTCATGGCCGGTGCCCAGCTGGGCATCACCGTCTGCTCGCTGGCGCTGGGCTATGTCACCAAGCCGCTGGTGAAGTACGCGGTGGCCGGGCCCTTCGAAGCCATCGGCGTTCCGGCAGGCATGATCGACGCGCTGTCCTACGCGATTGCGCTGATCGCGGTGACCTACCTGCACGTGGTGCTTGCCGAGATGGTGCCCAAGAACATGGCGTTGGCCGGACCCGAGCGCATGGCGCTGATCCTGGGCCCGAGCATGGTCATCCTGGTCAAGGTGCTGCGCCCGGTGCTGTGGCTGATGAATGCCATGGGCAACCTGGTGCTGCGGATCTTCGGCGTCGTTCCGAAGAACGAAGTGGCCAGCACCTTTACCCGCGACGAGGTCTCTTCCATGGTGGCCGAATCCCGGGAGGGAGGCCTGCTCGATGCGCATGACGAGCAGCTGCTGCTGGGCGCCTTGCACTTCGATGCCCGGAGCATCGAGTCCGTGGCGATCAGCTTCGAGGAGGTGCAGACCTTGCCGGTGGATGCCACGATAGAGCAGATCGAGGCGGCGGCCGCGCATGGCTTCTCGCGCTTCCCGCTGGTGGACGCCGGCGGCACCCCGGTGGGCTATGTCCACGTCAAGGACGTGCTGGGCGCCGACGCGCAAGCCCGGACGCGGCCGCTGCAGCCCAGCGGCATCCGCGAGCTGCCGTCCTTCGGGCAGCAGCAAAGCGTGCGCACCGCGCTGCAGGAAATGCAGCTCTCCGGAGCCCATTTGGCCCTGGTGCGTGATGGCGAAACGGGCAAGGTCACCGGCATGGTGACCTTGGAAGACATGCTCGCAGAGCTGGTCGGCCAGATCAGGGACGAGCACCGCAGCGCAAGCTAGCCGCGCAAGCCGGACAATAAAGCACCGGGCAGGGGCTGGAGGCAGGATGGGACATCTCGGGCCTCCAGCTCTGCTCGTCCAAGGCATCACGGCGCCTTGGCATAGGGGGAATCCTGCGCGAGAGCACCAGCGCCGCCCCGAGCGGTGCGAAGCCCGTAGCCAGCAGCTATTCGACGTCGGACTGAACATGGCTGCCAAGAGAACGTGAACTATCCTTCCCACGCGGCCCAGAGCTGGGCATAGCGCCCACCGGCTGCCAGCAATTCCTCATGGCTGCCATCCTCGATAATCTGACCGTGCTCCATCACAATGATCCGGTGGGCCAAACGCGCTTGGGAAAGCCGGTGGGCAATCACCAACGCTGTGCGCCCGGCAGCCAGCGCGGCGGCGGCCATGTCCAGGGTCCGCGAGTTGCTGGAACCGGACTCGGCCGTGGCCTCATCCATCACAATGATGCGCGGGTTGAGCAGCTCAATGCGGACCAACGCAAGGTGCTGTTGTTCGTGGGCCGTCAATTGATGCCCATCGGAGCCGAGCAGGGTATCAAGGCCTTCGGGCAGTGCATTAATCCAGCCAGCGTGACAGGTTTCCAACGCCTGCTGAATCCGGGCATCGGTGCACGGCGCCGTGGATCCCAGCAGCAAGTTCTCCCGGACAGTTCCCGCAAAGACATGGGTCTCCTGCGAAATTAATGCGATGTTGCGGCGCAGGGTCGCGGTGTCCAGGGCGGCCAGCGCGGTTCCATCCAACGCGGCGGTGCCTGAGCTCGGCTCGATGACGCCGGACAAGATCTTGGCTGCTGTGGATTTCCCGGCGCCGGTCGAACCGACCAAGGCGACGCACTGGCCATCGCGCAGATGCAGGTCGAGATTGCCCAGGACCTGCGGGCCGGTCTCAAAACGGTGGCTGACACCACTTAGAGTCAGTCCCTCGGCAGGGGAAGAAGCTGAGGGAACCGCGGATCTGGCCAGCGGGGTGCGCCGAGCGGCCAGCAACACTCCGGTCACCCGGCGCAACGCGATCCCCGCTTCCTGGAGCATGTCGAACAAGGTGACCACCTCGGAGATCGGGTCGAACAGCCGATGGTAGAGCAGAGCCGCGGTGGTGACAGCGCCAACCGTCGCTGCATTGGCCTGGACCAGGAAGAACCCCGAGGTCAGCAGCGCGGCCATGGTGATGAATTCGGCCCGGTTGTTGCGTGCGAAGTAGCGGGTCAGCATGCGGAAAACCCGGTCCGCGACGTGGCGTGAATCGTCGCTTGCGTGTTCAAGGGCATCGATTTGCGTTTGCGCCCAGCCTTGCGAATGCAGCATAGCCCGGCCATGGAATGCGTTCAAGAAGGTATTGGTGCGTCGAGCGAGAATCTCGCGTTCTTCGCGGTAGAGCGGTGCGCTGCGTGGCAGGTACCAGCGCAGCGAGAGCAGGTACATCGGGACAGCGATCAGCCCGGTGAGCCCCAGCACCCAGTGCAGGGTGAACAGCCCTGGAACCGACAGCACCAGCAGCGTGCCGGCGGACAACAACGCGGGCAGCAGCCAGGCTACTGCCTGGGAGATCAGGCGCGAGTCATCCGAGACACGCGAGACGAGCTCGCCATCACCGGCGCGCTCCAGGATTCCCGACTCCAGGTGGAGCGCGTGCTCTACCGCGTCCTCGCGCAGCGTGGCCACCGTCGGCTCAGCAATGCGCGCGTACAGCACCCGGGCGTACCAGGTCAGCAGCGCGCCGCCGAGCAAGGAGGCGGCAATGGAGGCCAGGCACCACACCAGGGCGGAGCCCGGTGCGCCGGTGCCCAGCGCATCCACCAGGATGCCAATGGCAAACGGCGGGACCATGGCCGTTGCGGAGGCAGCCAGGGTGATCACGGATGCCCAGGTGATCAGCAGGCGGTGCGGGCGAAGCGTTCGCTGCAGTGCCCGCCAGGCCGCAGCGGCGCTGGCGGTCGGCAGGGCGGGAGCGGAGGGTTCTGCCCGGTCGTGAACAGCGCTCATCGGCCGACCACCTTTTCATAGGTCGTATTTTCTGCAAGTGCGCGGTGGGTGGAACGCGTGATGCTTCCATCGGCCGCGAGGAAAAGCACCTCATCTGCGGCATGCAGCAGGGTGGGGGATGTGCTCAGCACCAGCAAGGTGCCTGCCCCGGCTCCATTGCTGGCGGCATGCGCGCGCAGCTGGACCAGGCCCTGGGCGATGTTCGCCTCGGTGACCGAATCCACTGCGCTGGTTGGATCGTGCAGCACGCGCGCCAACGGTCCGCCGGATAATGCGCGGGCCAGTGCGATGCGTTGACGCTGGCCGCCGGAAAGGTTATGTCCACGGCCCTGGACCTGGTGTTCGAGCCCATCGGGCAGCGTGCCCAGCAGCTCGTCGACGCCGCTGGCGCGCAGCAGCAGCTGCAGGGTCTGCGGGTCGGGCAGCGCTGCGTCGCCCACAATGTTTTCCTTCACGCTGCCCTCGATGAGGTGCGCCTGATGCGGGGCCATGCGCAGCAGCTGCGGCAGGTAGGCGGGATCGATCTGCGCGGCGTCGATTCCATCAACCAGTAGCCGCGCGGCAGCCGCCGCCGCTGTACCTTCGCGGACTGCCGCGGTGCCAGGATTTTCCGAGCCTTCGCTGAGCAGCTTGGCCAGCCGGTGGCGCATGCTGTCGTTGGCGCAGACCAGCACGGTGAACCTGCCGGGCACGAAAACCAGCGGGCGTTCGCCAAGCCCGGGCACATCCAAGGCAAGTGCTGCATCCGGCTCAGCTGCCGGACGCCGGGTTCCGGGTTGCCGCCCGCCGTCGGCCAGCAATGCGGCAACGCGATCCGCCGCGGCGATGGACCGGGTGCCGGCTTCCACCGTTGAGACCAGGGTGCCCAGCGGCGTGGACAAGAACTGGGCCACGCCCAGCACACCCAGCAAGGTGCCGATGCCCATGGCTCCTTCAGCAACCTGCCAGGCGCCCAGGCTGGCGGCGGACAGCAGCACCAGCCCCGAGATCAATACCTGGGCGCCCTCGATCCGTCCGGTGGCCGAAGCGGAGGCCACCCCCGCGGTGGCGGCGCTGCGGCTGGCGGCACGGTAGCGCTCGGATGCCTGGTCCTGGCCGCCGATGCCACGCAGTACCTGGACTCCTGCCATGAGATCGGCGGCCGCCGCGCCGGATGCGGCGATATCGGACTGCAACCGGTCGCTGGCCCGGCTCAATCTGGGGGTCAGCCAGCGCAGGGCGGCCATGCCCAGTGGCGTGATGGCCAGCACCGCCAGGCCAACCCAGAGGTTGGCCCAGAGCAGGTATCCGGCGCAGACCAGCAGGCCCGCCAAGGCGCTGAAGCCCAGGGAAGCCTGGCGGATGATCGTCGCGGTGACGGTGGTGTCCACCGAGGTGATGGCAGCAATTTCCCCGGGCATCCGTGCGGTGGCAGGCCGATAGCCGGGGTCCATGACATGCTCGGCGATCCGGGTTCGCATCAGGTGCACCTGGCGGTTCATTCCGGAGTTGCCCAGCCGTGCACCCAAGCGGTAGCCGGAGGACAGCATGAGGAAGCACAGGCCGAGGGCGGCGAGCCACACCACCAGCAGCGGCAAGCTCTGCCCGGCGATGGCGTGGTCGATGGTGGCACCGACCAGCGCGGGGACAAGCGCTTCGCCCGCTGTCCAGCAGGAAAGGAGGGCGATGGCGCCGATGATGCGGCCGCGTTCGGCTCGCAGCATGCCGCGCAGCAGAGTGCGCCCGGTGAGCATAGATGAGGACATGCTACCTATAATATGCTATTAATTATTTTCGTAACTCACATAGGTTAGCCTATGCTCAGTGCCGATTTGTGGTGCGCTCCGTGGGACCTCGCAGTCCACGCACCCGGCGGCCGACCGTTTAAGGATCACCCGCATGACCCGCAAGATCACTCGCACTTTGTTGGCCCCAGCCGCGCTGCTTGCCGCCACGGCCTTGGCCCTGACCGGCTGCGGCCAGTCCTCCGAGGCCTCCCAGGCGCCATCGTCCCCGGCGGCCGAAGGAACCCCGCTGAAGACCGTGGACCCGCAAGGCCACGAAGTTTCGCTGGAGCAGCAACCCGCCGCAGCCCTGGGTTTCTACACCACCGACGTGGATATCCTGACCATCCTGGAGGTGCCGCTGGCCGCTGAACAGCCGATTCGCGGCGACTCCGGCTTCACTACCTTCCCGGACTACTTCGACCAGGAAGCCTTGGAGGGGGTCACCCCGTTCGCCAACTACCCGGAATTCAACTACGAGCGCGTCCTCGGCGCCGCCCCGGACTTCATCCTCAACGGCCTAGGGTATGACGCCGAGGTGCATGAGAAGCTCGCGGCCATTGCCCCGACCTACACGACCAACGCCTTTGACGGCGAAACGTGGCAGTCGCACTTCGAGCGGACCGCCAAGGACCTCGACCGGCAGGCCCAGTACGACCGGTGGCTGCAGGACTACCAGCAGGCGGGTGCCGAAGCCAAAGCCGCCATCGACGAAGCCGGAAACGGCGACCTGACCGTCGCCACCCTGGGGTACTGGGATGGCAAGGTCAACGTCGACTGCTACGCCTACCTCGAATGCGGAGTCTTTGACACCATTGGCCTGGAGACCACCGAGTTGAGCCGCGAAAAAGGCCTGTCGCTGAGCTTGGAGGAACTGGACCGGCTCAAGGACGTGGACGCGGTGTGGATGTCCACCGGCGTTGGCGAGGATGCGAAGGCCGAGCTGGACAAGTCCATCGCCTCCATGGCCAAGTCGCCCTACTGGAAGGATCTGCCCTTTGTGAAGAATGAGCGGATCTACACCTACAACATGGAAATGGCCTACGGTTCGCCGTCGGGCGCCACAGCGTTCCTGCAGCAGGTCCGCAGCGACCTCGCCGGATAATCCAGCCATGGCCGCATCCGTCCGGCCCCGTCAAGTTTCCCGGCCGGACGGATACGGCCATTGCCTGCGCCTGAGCGCAGCTCAACCACCCCTCCTGCGTTCGCACTTCAAGCAGCCGACGCCCCCAGATTCAGGATCCTTTCATGGAAATTTTTGAAGCAACCGTGCAATCCACCCGCCTGCTCTCGCCTACGCTGAAGCGGCTGCGCTTCGCAGTGCAGGGCTTCACCAGCACGGGGGTCGGCGACGAATATGTTCGCCTGTTTTTCCCGCATACCGAGGACCGCAGCCTGCTGTGCCTTCCGGTAGCCGATGGGGATACCTGGCGCACGCCTCCGGGGCAGCCGGACGCGCCAATGCGCACCTACACCATCCGCGACTGCGGCGAGGGGTGGATCGATATCGATTTCGTGGTCCATGACGGAGGCATTGCCGCCGCGTGGGCACTGGCCGCCGAACCAGGAGACCGGATCGGCTTGAACTCACCGACCGGGCTGTACGATTGCCCGCCGGAAGCAACCTCGCAGGTGCTGATCTGCGACCTGACCGGGCTGCCGGCCGCGGTACGGCTGGTGGAACTGACCGGTGAACAGGTGCGCACCGAGCTGGTGGTGGAGATCCCGGATGAGGCCTCGCGCCTGGACCTGTCGGGTTTGCCGAACCTGGGCGTGCAGTGGATTGTGGCCGGAAACGGCGTGGCCCCCAGCGTGTTGCCCAAGGTGGCACGCAAGGCGGTTGAGGCGGCGGCCGGATCGGAAACCCGCCCGTACGTCTGGGTGGCCGGGCAATCCGCTGCGCTGCGTGAGATCCGCAAGATGCTGCACCGGGAACTGCGGTGGCCAAGCACCCAATACAAGGTGATTGGCTACTGGGTCGAGCAAGCCGAGAAGTGGCGTGCCCAGTGGGATGCCTTGGATGCCGGTATAAAGGAGGCCCTTGATGCCCTCTGGGACAGCTTCGAAGACCACGACGAGGCATTGATCGCATACGAGTCCGAACTTGCACGCCTGGGGCTCTGAGCACGGTGGCAACCACACGGGACCCCGGGCTGTTGCTGGCCCCACCCGGCGCAGCACCACCGGGCAGCGCGGCCGGTACCGATGCGGACCAACGGCACCGGGTGCTGGTGGGTTCACCGGGAGCCAAGCTGGTATGGCTTGCCGGCCTGATTGCCCTGTTGGCGTTCACGGTGCTGTGCTCGCTGGCCTTCGGCAGCCGCCAGATCGACCTGTCCGTGGCCTGGCAGACCATCACCAATCCCTCCTTCAATACCGATGAGGCGCAGGTCATCCGGCAGTTGCGGGTTCCACGTACGGTCCTGGGCGTTCTGGCCGGGGTCGCGTTGGGCGTAGCCGGGGCCCTGATCCAGGCGCTGACCCGCAACCCGCTGGCGGATCCAGGCATCCTGGGCGTCAACGCCGGAGCCCAATTCTCCTTGGTGATGGCAAGTTTTGCTTTCGGTTCGCTGAGTGTGCTCGGTGCCATCTGGTGGGCCTTGGGCGGTGCGCTCGCCGCAACCTTGGCGGTATACGGATTAACCCTCTCCAAGGGAGGACGCGCCGCCGACCCGTCGACCTTGGTGCTGGCTGGTGTGGCCTTCGGCGCGGTGCTGTCGGGGATCACCACCGCGCTGGTGCTGCTGCGTCCGCAGATTTTCGACATGATGCGGGTATACACCGCAGGAAATCTCAACGGCCACGAGCTTCCAGCAGTGCTGCTGATTGTCCCCTTCGTGGCAGTGGGCCTTGCCATCGCGCTGTGCTGCGCCGGGTCGCTGAATGCGATTGCCCTGGGGGATGCTCCGGCCAAGGCGCTGGGCGTGCGCATCGCCCCGGTGCGGATCGCGGTCATCGCCGCGGTGACATTGCTCTGCGGCGCGGCAACCGCGCTGGCAGGCCCGATTGGTTTCGTCGGACTCATGATTCCGCACGTGGTGCGCTGGCTGTTTGGCGTGCAACAGGGCTGGATCCTGATTTTCACCATCGTCCTGGCCCCTGTGCTGCTGCTTGGTTCCGACATCCTGGGCCGGGTGATCCTGCCCAATGCGGAGGTCTCGGCGGGAATCATCACCGCCTTTGCCGGTGCACCTGTGCTCTTGGCCTTGGCCCGGCGCAAGAACGCGAGTACCCTATGAGCCTCAAGCCCCTGATCCCAGCACCGGCTGAGGCAGCCGGTGCGCGTGTGCAAGGGTGCCAGGTGCCAACCGGACGACGGGAAGTGCGGATCGGTCGTGGCCGTTGGAGTTGGCGGCTTGATCGCACCTCGCTGCTGGTGGGTACGGCCCTGGCCCTGTGCGGGCTGCTGGTTGGGCTCATATCCCTGGCCCTCGGGGATGTGCGTGTGCCGATGGACCAGGTGATTCCCGCGCTGCTGGGAAACTCCGAGCACCGTTATGAAGTGGTGGTCCGCGACTGGCGGCTGACCCGGGTGGTCCTGGCACTGGCATTCGGATTCGCCCTCGGAATCTCTGGTGCACTCTTCCAATCGTTGACCCGGAACCCCCTGGGCAGCCCGGACGTGATTGGCTTCAGTTCGGGGGCTTACACCGCGGCGCTGGCGCTGATGCTTTTCACCACCGCGAGTGCCGCACAGATTGCCGTGGGTTCCATTGCCGGAGGCCTGGCGGCCGCGGCATTGGTTTTCATGATCGCCAGCCGCAACGGGACCACAGGGTTCCGGCTCATTGTGGTCGGTATTGGCGTTGGCGCCATGCTGGCCTCGGCCAACACGTTCATGCTGTTGGCAGCTCAACGCCAGGTAGCCATGTCTGCAGCGGTATGGGGTGCTGGTTCGCTGAACTCGGTCGGCAATGCCGTAGTGGGTCCTTCGCTGCTGGGCATTGGCATTTTCGCGCTTGCCGCGGTTCTGCTGCAACGCCATGCCCGGATCCTGGAATGCGGGGATCCGCTGGCCATTTCGCTGGGCGTGAATGCCAAGCTGGTGCGCGCGTCGATGGTGGTTGTAGGAGTTGGCCTCGTGGCGGTGGCCACCGCGGCGGCTGGGCCGATCGCCTTCGTGGCCCTGGTGGCCCCGCAGATCTCGGCCCGGCTCAGCGGCCGTGCCGAGCTGGACCTCGTTCCGGCTGGATGCTTCGGAGCGTTGCTGCTGGTGTCGGCGGACACCGTGGCACGCATAGCTTTCATGCCGATCCAGCTGCCGGTCGGCATTGTGACCGTCTGCCTTGGCGGAGTGTATTTGATTTGGCTATTGATAAGGGAGAGTCGCGCATGAGCGCATTGGGAACCGAACCCGCTCAGCAGGCAGCCGACGCGGTAAGAGCGGGCATGGTGGCGCGGAAGCCAGCGCCTCGGCTTGAGGTGCAGGGGGTGCAGCTGGGATATGGCCGTGAGCCAGTCATCGATTGCCTCGATGCGTCCTTCGAAGCGGGCAAATTCACCGCGATCATCGGGCCCAACGGCTGCGGCAAGTCCACGCTGCTCAGCGCGCTGGCCAGGTTGCTGAAGCCCATGGCCGGCCGGGTGCTGCTGGATGGCAACCCCATCGCATCCTACAAGCCCAAGGCCTATGCACGGGAAGTGTCGCTGTTGAGCCAGCAAGCCATCGCTCCCTCGGGGATCACCGTTGCCCAGCTGGTAGCCCGCGGCCGCTTCCCGCATCAGAAGCTGCTGGCCCAGCATAGCGAGCAGGATGAAGCGGCGGTCCACGCTGCACTGGCCGCGACCGGAACCCTTCCCTTGGCCACCCGCCGGCTGGCCGAGCTTTCCGGCGGCCAGCGCCAGAGGGTCTGGGCGGCCACCACCTTGGCCCAGCAGGCACCCATTCTGCTGCTGGATGAGCCGACAACCTATCTGGATGTCGCCCATCAGGTGGAGCTGCTGGACCTGTTCGCCCGGCAACGCGATGCGGGAAAAACCGTGGTCGCGGTGCTGCACGACATCAATCAGGCAGTGCGATACGCCGACACCGTGGTGATGATGCGTGGCGGAAAGATACTGGCTTCCGGCGCACCAGAAGATGTCATTACGGCGCAGAGCCTTGGCGAGGCATTTGGCGTGCACTGCGAGATTCACCCCGATCCGGTGACATCCGGTCCGATGATGGTCGCCGTCCCCGGCAGGCTGCGTCACGAGTCCGCGCCGAAATCAGTCGATTGATAGCTCGGATCCGGGGTGGCCCACGGCGCAAGATGCTGCCATGGGCAAGAACCCGGTCGCTTGGTTGAGCCTTGGTGGGGGAGTTTAGAGACCATCCCATGAACCGGGCTGGATACGAGCTTCCTGACTGCTTGGGAACCGGTCCGGATAGCCGGGGCTCTTGGTGCGCAAGTTTGGCTAACGGGGTAGTTCCCGCAGCCTTTTGTGCAGTGGTCAAGCGCCGCGGGCTGGCATCAGCTACCGGGATCGCCGAGCGGACTCGAGGGCGAGTTCTTGCGCGAAAGCAGCAAGGTCAGCATTGCCCCGAGCAGCGCGAAGCCTGTGGTCAGCAACCAGGTGGCATTCCAGCCGCCGGTGATTGTGGCCATGGATGCCAGCAGCATCGGGCCGGTGAAGTTGCCGATGTTGAAGATCTGCTGGGTCAAGCCCATCGAGGCAGGGGCCGAACCGCCGGGCGGAGCCAGATCGACCACCACGCGGGTCATGGTGGTCGGGATGGCCGCTCCGGCCAGCGAGAAGAAGCCAACGCAGATCATCTGGATCCACAGCAACCCAGGCGGGTAGTCGAAGGCGAAGGTGCAGAACGATGCCAGGGACATCAGCGCGAAGCCGGCTAGCAGCAGCGTGCGCCCATTGGCGCCACGCTGGAGCAGCCCTCCGCAGATGATCGCGCCCACCGCGTTCAGCCCGCCCACCACGGCGGAAGCCAAACCACCGGCCACCGGATCCAGGCCGAATTCCTCGTAGATGGTGGGCAGGAACCCCACTACTGCCATCCATTGCACCGTGTAGCAGCCGAAAATCAGGCCGCTGATCCACACGCGCGATGCCCGGGCGGTGATGGCGATGCGCCGGGCGGCCTCACGCAGGGCCGCCGATCCGGCGGGTTCATCCGCACCCGCGAACTTGAGGATCAGCGGAATCGGCAGCAGGGTGATGAACGCGAGGATGCCCCACCACAGGTGCCATGACAGGTGCTGGAGCACCAGCGCCGTGGAGAAGACCCCGATGAAGGTGGCCATGCCCATGTAGGCGGCCCACCACCCCACGGCCATGTTCAGGTTCCGGATGGGGGCATGGAGGCGCACCAGCCCCGGCCCCATGACGGTAGCCATGATCACGCCCGCCCCTTCCAGGACGCGGGTGGCCAGCAGCAGCGGAGCGCTGGGGGACAAGGCGCCCAGCGCGCTGCCCAGCACCAGCAGCAGCAAGCCGAGGATCAGTGTGCGGCGCTGGGAGATGACTTCCGAAAGCAGGGAAACGGCCAGGCCGCCGGCCATGCCGGCTACCTGGACCACGCCCAGCAGCACGCCGGAGAAAATCAGCGAGAAGCCCAATTCGTCCTGGATCACGGTCAGCGCGGGGGCGAGCTTCCAGATGTGCAGGCCGGCCACCACGCCGGAGGCCACGATGATGATCCAGGCCGCGTTGGTCCGTTGCTGGACTTGTTCCATTTTGGCTTGCACTGCCGCCGATGCCTCCTCGCATAGGACGCGCCAACTGGTGCTCGGCGCTATTGTCCACTTCGGATTGTGGCACGGGCCGGGCAGCGATCCGGCATTCGTGTCATTGAACGGGAATCCCTGCCGGCGGAACTCCGGGCTGGATCCACTAGCCCAGGGCGAATTCTCCTTCGGCAGGTTGCAGGTGCGAGCTGAGAGTTCGCCGATATTTCCCGGGCGTTGCATTGCAGCACGAGTCCTCGGAGTAGTTTGGAGGCCAACCCGGCCGATCAAGCTCAGGAGGAATGATGTTCCGGCACAGTTCGTCCCGCACCCGGCAAGTGAAGGCAGCAGCGGCTCTTGGATGCGTCTTCATGGCGACAGCCTGCTTCCCAGCGGTGCCGGTGGACCCCGAAGGAACCCTGGACACGGTTCGTTCCGGGACGCTTCGGGCCGGAGTATCTCCTGCTTCGGATTTCGTGGAAATCCGGGATGGAGTACCCCAGGGCGCCGAACCAGCGCTCATAGAAGACTTTGCCCAGCATGCAGGTGCCGAAATCCAATGGACCATTGGTGGCGAAGAACAGCTAGTGAAGCAGCTGGAAGCAGGCCAGCTGGATTTGGTGGCGGGAGGCATCACCTCCAAGACGCCGTGGTCGGAAAAGGCTGGAGTCACTCGTCCCTACACGACCGCCATTGACGCCAAGGGCAAGGAAAGGAAAATAGTCCTGCTCGTGCCTCCAGGCGAAAATGCTTTCCTGTCCGAGCTGGAGTACTTCCTGGACCAGACGCAGGAGATGCCATGAAAAACGCTGCCGGAACGCACTTGCCTCCCGAGCAACGCGAACTCATGGCGCGCGCTGCGAAGCTCGAGTGGATCAGCATCGGATACACGGCGCTCACCATTACCCTTGTGGCACTAGTGGTGGGAAATTCGCAGGCCATGCGCACAGCGTGGATCGAAGACATGCTCTCAGTCCTGCCGCAGCTGGCCTTTTTGGCATCACTGCAGTTCACCCGGAGGGCTCGTCGGCGCTCGCACCCCTACGGCTACCACCGGTCCATGGGAGCCGGGCATCTGGTCGCAGGAGTGGCGTTGCTGGTCGTCGGAGCGATGCTCGCGTACGAATCGGTATCGGCTCTGGTTAAACTGGAGCACCCGACCATCGGAACCATGAACCTGTTTGGCCATACGGTATGGCAAGGATGGATCATGATGGCGGTCATGGCGCTGATCGCGGCACCGGCCGTGGTGCTGGGACGGTTGAAAATCAAGATTGCCCAACCGCTGCACAATAAGCTGCTCTACGCCGACTCCAAGATGGCCAAGGCCGACTGGCAGACCAATGCTGCTTCGATCGTCGGTGTCGCCGGAATCGGCGTTGGATTGTGGTGGCTTGATTCCACCGCGGCGCTGGTGATCGCTGCCGGCATTCTCAAGGACGGCTGGGACAGCACGAAGTCCGCAACCTCGGATTTGCTGGATCGCCGTTCCAAAGGTGTCGACGGCACGGATCCGCACCCGCTGATCCCGGCCATGGAGGAACAGCTCCATGCCCTGGATTGGGTTCGCACTGCGGGATTGAGGGTCCGCGAACTCGGCCAGGTCCAGCACACGGAAGCGTTCATCGTTCCGGAATCCGATACCGTGACGCTTGCCCAATCCGAGGAAGCGCGGAAAGTGCTAGAGGGAACCGACTGGAAAGCGTATGACTTGGTGGTGACGATAGTTCCCGAGCTGCCTGAGTTCCTCAAGCAGGGCTGAAATTCGAGGTCTAGGCCCCCGCCTGGAGCGCAGTGGAAGCACGGCGATCCGGCGAGGAAAACCGGCGAGGCAGGGTGCTGGCGCTGGAGCTAGCAGCCCGCCTCGGCTGCCCCGCCGGACTAGCCGATATCGGTGGGTGACGTGGCTACTTGGCCAGGCCAGTCGTTGCGCACAAAGCAGGGAATCTCATGGATTGCCGCGCTATGGGACCAGAAAGCGACGCGAAAGGGCATCATTTTCTCCGTGTGCTGCCGGGAGCAGAGTTCGCTGATGGTGGTTCCAGCTGGCAAATGGGGAACTTTGGGAAACAGCGGGCTGGGTACCGTGATGTGCCATAGCTGCAGGTCATCGGTTTGGTCATCGTCAAGAACCATGAGTACAGCCCGGCCATGGACCGATACGAAGCCCATTACTTCATCTACTGGATCAGTGCGTTGCGCGAATACCACGGGCATGCCCTCCATCCAGCCGTACGCAGTGAGATGGGTTCTGGCCTCGGGGCAATGCAAAAGTTTTTCGACGCGGTGCATGGCGCGCATATTTAGTTCAGGCATGTTCATTTAATCCTCCGCTGATGGCAGCTCTCCGAAAGGTGACCGCCCACGAAGTTCTGCGGCATAAAGCCGCGGAATCCCCCGGGTTTCGCCTTTGGCGCTCGGTGTTCATCGTGGAGTGTTCTTCTGATAATACATCTTGTTTCCAACCGCCGAGCGGCGCCTTATGTGGACACATGCCCAATGTGGTGCAATTCGCAGGTTTTCAAGTGGGATGTCCCTGCGCAAGCAGTGGAGCAGAGATCCATTTAGCAGAACGAGATTGCCGGGTTAACTAGAGTCGAAGAATTGAATGAATAGCGAATGGGCACTTTCCTGTTTCGCCTCTTAAAGCTGTGGATCGAAGTAATTCTGCACTCAATACCCAGAGCGTTTTGGACCGCGCAGGTCCCGGAAAAGCTTCAGATGCCTGAAGCGGCGCGTATCAACGAGCCGGTCAAGTGCTTGGAAGGAATATAACTGTAGGCTATATAACCCTCGTTGGTCTCGCTTGGCTTGAAATCTTTCGTTAGTCCGGCTCATGATCGAAGCGTTGCGTCTAGCCCGGTGTTGGTCTTGCTCTTCAGGACCGTGTCGGGTTGCTGGGTGCTGATCTTTGGCGTAAAAAGGTACGGTCGTTGCAACGCCTGATTGTTCAGGATGTTGCAACGACCGTTAGAACCCGTCGACCGCCTGCCCCGCTTTTGGGGTGATCGGCCTAAACGCGCTTAGCGTGCCTGGATGTCCGCAGCCTGAGGTCCCTTTGGACCGGATTCAAGCTTGTATTCGACCGATTGTCCTTCTTCAAGATTCTTGAATCCGAAACTCTGAATTGCGCTGTAATGCGCGAAAACGTCAGCGGATCCATCAGAAGGCTCAATGAAACCGAAGCCCTTTTCGGAGTTGAACCACTTTACAGTGCCAGTAGCCATGTGTATTCCTAAATCGTAATTCGCGATATGTCGCGATTTGAGCTTGTGCCACCGTAGCAGCACTGAAGCCATTATTTTTGTTGCATCCCGTGAAACTTAATCAAGCATGAATAGCTTGGAGAGCCAGAACATCGAATTCTGAGTTCTGGAGTAAGAATTCACTGGAGACGCATGTAATAGCGGTCGAAGAGGTTCTATAGAAACGCAGTTTCAAACCGACTGCCCCACCACGGAAGTGGGGACGAATATTTCAAGTGATGCGATTCGCTCTCATGGGAAAAATTCCGAGGAAACGCTTATTAAAAATCCAAGGGAGGAACAATAGGAATTTTCAATTTTCCTTATTGGCTCTAATATCTAGACTACCATGAGGAGCTCACTTAATCTCGCCGGTTTGCTGTGAGGGGAAGCCGAAGTCCTGCCAGGGGAGCTGATTTCGTTGTTCTGTGCCTGCAGCAAGACCGTTATGGGATTCGGTATCCGGAGATGATTGGGCACTCGAAAGGATCCCGGGCCGATAGCCCGACCTTGTTCAGGTAGGTGATCACCTGTGCGTAGGATTCGCGGACACTGGCCACGGTGTACGGCACCTGGTGCTCGTCGCAGTACTGGCGCACGATGCGCGAGACGCCGGCCAGGTTGGCGCGCGGCATGGACGGGAACAGGTGGTGCTCCACCTGGTAGTTCAATCCGCCGTAGACGTGGGAGAGCACGCGGTTTCCCCAGCTGGACTTGGCCATGACATTGCGTCCGGTCAGTACCTGGCGGGAGAAGAAGTCGATGCGGGCGTCCTGGGGAACCATCGGCATGCCCTTGTGGTTCGGGGCGAAGGAGGCGCCCATGTAGATGCCGAAGACTGCCAGCTGCACGCCGAGGAAGGCGAAAGCCATGCCCACTGGCAGGAAGTAGAACACGATCGCCAGGTAGATGGCGATGCGCAGTGCAATGCCGGTCATCTCGCGCTTGCGGTTCTTGACCCGGCCGGCCTTGAACAGGTACTTGATCGAATGCATATGCAGATTCAAGCCCTCAAGGGTGAGCAGCGGGAAGAACAGGTAGCCCTGGCGGTTGGTGATCCACTTGAGCAGGCCGCGCTGGCGCTTGGCGTCCTCGGTCTGGAAGGAGATGGTGTCCCACTCGATGTCCGGATCCTTGCCCACGGTATTGGGGGTGGCGTGGTGCTTGTTGTGCTTGTTCATCCACCACTGGTAGCTGATGCCCACGACGATATTGGCCAGGAACTGGCCCAGCTTGTCATTGCGCTTGTGCGAAGCCAGGATCTGGCGGTGTGCCGCCTCGTGCGCCAGGAACGCGAATTGGGTGAGCAGCAGGCCCAAGGCTGCGGCCATCAGCAACTGGAACCAGCTGTCGCCCAGGAGGATGAAACCGGTAACGGTACCGGCTAGCAGCACCGTCAGCACGATGCCCAACCCGAGATAGTGCCCGCGGCGGCGGCCGACCAGTCCAGCTTCGGTGACCAACTTTTTGACGTGGAAGAAACTTTGAGGATCACCGGGTTTAACGGTGGGTGCTGGAGCGTCCAGCAGAGAACTGCGAGGCAAATATAATCCTTGATTGAAAGAGCTCGCTGCGTCGTGAACAATAAATTACCCGACCGAGCCTATTACCCCCATTCTACTCAGGTTCACGGCCGCTCTCGCTGTTCTTCCGCTGTCAGATTCTGCTCTTTCACATATTTCTTTGAGTTCTATCCAGCTTTGAGGGCCAGTGACGCTGCGATGCGTGTGAGCGCTTCCTCGTTGCCGATCTGCAGCAGCTCAGCGATCATCGCGACCATTGCTTCACCTAGCCGTGCAAGGATGGCCACGGCTTGCGTGTTGCCTCCTTCCAGCTCGGAGGCGATGATCAGGAAGGCTTCTCGGTCTTGGCGGACCAGTGATGTCAGTAGTGCGATACCTAGTGCTGCTTCAGGGCTGTTGCCCATGAGATATTCCCATCGATGAAGATAAATTCGGATGTTTCTTCCGTACACGCGGCGCAACGTCGGCAGCATCTTGAGCCTAGCAGGGTATTGAGGGAGCAGCTTCTCGTAATACAGCGCCTGCCAAGCGCCCAGCGCTGGATCCCGAATAATCGATCGCAGTAGGGCCCATGGAGCAACTGTAGTAACTCTGTGAAACTTCCAGTGCCTCTGAAGTGCCCGGGCCCACTGCTTCAAAGCTGTGATATTAGTGGCTTAGGGGCATGACTCTCCTTGATTAGCGAGCACGGACCTGACGACCAGTGCGGCCCTGAAAGTTCGTTATTCGAAAGTGCGAGCGAGTGATTGATGCCAAGTAATTGGTCCCTTGCTGGAGTAGCAGACGGGCCTACTCGATACTAAAGTGGCAACGCGACAGCCCTAGGGAACCTGTTTTTCATCTTGGGGAAATGAACGAGTCGACACCTAGCAGTTGGGTGTGGACATGGAGCAAAAGATTCTGGACCGGGTTTGTTGTCAGAGGTGCGAGCAACTTCTGGGCGCCAGTATTGTCGGCAGTTTTACACGGCATGACCTGCTTACTTGCCAGATTGAATGTGCCAATAAGAGTGGGCGGCGACAGGTGCTCCCTGACGGCTCCGGTAAGTTCTGCCTCTAATCGGTTGCCATCATGATCCCAACCCAATCCCGGTCGCAGCTCCCACTGGCTATGGAAAAGCTGGGACAAGACATCATGTCGAGATTGGCCGGCCGACAGCCCTATGTTCCTCAGGGATAAGGTGCTGTCGAGAACATAGCTGGGGAGCACGATCAGGGGCTTACCTTGGCTTTTCCTCCCAATGGTGGTTATATCCCGGGGATGCTGGCACGATCATCCTACTGCCACTATTGCTGACCGTGCGATCAGCGTGAACAAAGGAGCATCATGCATCTGCCCGTACCCCGCGGAGACCTGTCCCAAGCGCTGAACAATGCGTTGCTGTGCAACCCCTCGGAGGAATACGCAGCCTATTTGGCAACGGTCGCAACTGATCGGTTGGCTGCGGCTTCGGATGTGCTGGATGACGGGGACCTGCAGCTGAGCCTTTTCGTGCTCTACGAACTGCACTATCGGGGATTTGAAGAAGTCGATGACCGCTGGGAATGGGACCCCGGGCTCCTTTCGCTTCGGGCCCGGATCGAGGAGGCTTTCGAGCAAGCGCTGCGCGAGGCGGCAGGCTCGATTCCAAGCGTGGAACCCAGCTCCGCGAAAGTGGCCCAAGCCCTGTTCGAGCTTGCTGCTGATGATGCTGGGCCGTCGGTTTCGAAGTTCATCCAGCGCAAGGCCACTGCCGGCCAAGCACGCGAATTCCTGATACTGAAGTCGATTTACCAGCTCAAGGAAGCTGATCCGCATACCTGGGCGATCCCGAAACTCGAAGGCCGTGCAAAAGCCGCCATGGTGGAGATCCAGGCTGATGAATACGGAAATGGGCAGCTGCCGCGAATGCATAGCGAGCTGTTCAGGCAGACCATGAAGGGCGTGGGGTTGCGTGATGATTTCGGCGCGTACGTGGACCGCATACCGGCGGTGACGCTGGCGGCAGTGAACATGATTTCGCTCTTCGGCATGCACCGGCGCCTTCGGGGAGCCATCACTGGCCACCTGGCACTGTACGAGATGACTTCCTCAATACCCCAGGCCGCTTATGCCCGCGGGTTCCGGCGCCTGGGATATGAATCCCCGGTGACCGATTACTTCGATGAGCATGTGGAAGCTGATGCTGTCCATGAGCAAATTGCCGGCCGCGACCTCGCGGGCGGACTGGCTGAAGACGAACCGGATCTGGTGCCCGACATACTCTTCGGAGCCCAAGCCGCGGCAGCGGTTGACGCGTTGGCAGGCGCGAAGTACTTGGACGCGTGGGAAGCTGGAAGGTCGGCGTTGCATGCCGGAGCGGGGGCAGTGGTATGAGCGAGGGGCGCAGCGCTTCGGAAGCGGCCATGATTACTGTTTGCCCGCAGGGCCCATTGCTGCTCAGGGGAGAATTTGAAATCGTGGATGCCGAGGGGCAATCCATCGAGGCCCGGAAAGGGCCGGTCGCGCTATGCCGTTGCGGGGGCTCTGCCATCAAGCCTTTTTGCGATGGCACGCACAAGCTGATGAAGTTCGAGCGCCCGAAGTAGGACACTGGCTCCTGAAACGGGCTATTGCGCATCCGGTCCGCAGCGGGCCGGCACTGCCGGGACCTGCAGCGTTTGATGCCGTTCGCCGAGCTGCCTGCGCGGACGCGGGAATGCGGCTAGTTGGTGGATCCCGGGTGGCGCGATCCCAGCCGCCTGGAATGCAGTTGCGGCAAGCCTGCGTAGGGTTTGGCCGTCAAGCTGGCGCCCAGGGATTCCAAAGCGTCAGGGACGACGGAGCAGTCCTGATCATTGTGGGGCTGGCCCGCTGCATCGCCATGGTGTTCATCTGGAATGACCTGGCCTGCGGCGACCGGGAAGCGGCCGCCGTGCTGGTGGCCATCAACTCCGTCTTCCAGGTCATCGCCTTCGGCGCCCTGGGCTGGTTCTACCTGCAGCTGCTGCCATCGTGGCTGGGGCTGGAAACCACCAGCGCCGAGTTCTCCATTGCCGCGATCACCGCTTCGGTGCTGGTCTTCCTGGGCATTCCGCTGGTGGCCGGCTACCTGACCCGTACCCTGGGCGAAAAGGCCATGGGCCGCGACTGGTACGAGGGAAAATTCCTGCCGAAAATCGGGCCGTGGGCACTGTACGGGCTGCTGTTCACCATCGTGCTGCTCTTCGCGCTGCAGGGCGATAACATCATCTCCAAGCCCCTGGATGTGCTGCGCATGGCGATCCCGCTGCTGACCTACTTCGTGGTGGTCTTCGGCGCCGGAATGCTCATCGGCCACTGGCTGAAGCTGGGTTACCCGCGCACCACCACCTTGGCGTTCACCGCCGCCGGCAACAACTTCGAGCTGGCCATCGCGGTAGCCATCGCCACCTTCGGTGCCACCAGCGGCCAGGCCCTGGCCGGCGTGGTCGGCCCGCTGATCGAGGTGCCGATCCTGGTTGCCTTGGTCTACGTGGCCCTGTGGTCCCGGAAATTCTTCCCAGCTGCCAAGGCTCCCGCTACTTCTGCCTAAGGAAAACACCCATGACTGCTGCCGAAAAGCCTTCGGTTCTCTTTGTCTGCGTGCACAACGCAGGGCGTTCCCAGATGGCCGCCGCCTTCCTCTCCCACCTGTCCGAAGGGCGGATCGAGGTCCGCTCGACCGGTTCCGCCCCGGCCGATTCGGTCAATCCGGCCGCCGTTGAAGCCATGAAAGAAGTCGGCATCGACATGTCCGCGGAAATCCCCAAGGTGCTGACCACCGAAGCCGTGCAGGACTCCGATGTGGTGATCACCATGGGCTGCGGAGATGCCTGCCCATTCTTCCCGGGCAAAGAATACCTTGACTGGAAAATCGCCGATCCGCAGGATGTGACATTCGAGAAGACCAGCGAGATCTTCAGCGATATCGAGACTCGCGTTAACGATCTGTGGGAGCGTATCAAGGGCACCTAGTCTCGCTCTTGGCGAGGAGCCAGGCAGGCATGGCTTCCATGCTTCCAGTGAGTCCTAGTTCAACGCCAAAAGGCCTGGCGTCTGCCAGGCCTTTTGGTTTGGAAACCGCAGACTCCCTAGTGCGGATAGTAGAAAGCTTTCGCAGAACCCGGCGCGCAGCACCCAGCTAGTTTGCATGGGCTTCAATTGCAGCTCTTACCGCGAATTTCTGCGCTCAGATCGAGTCCGAGGCGCCGCGGGAAAACGGTGAGGCCACCGGCTGGTAAGCGAGAACCTGCGCCAAGAGCGGTTCGAATTCTTCTAACTGGGCCAACTATCGAGGACCAGTTCAAAACCCCCGCCGAGCATTTGCACGGATTTTTATCGGCAGCCTGGCTGCCCGTGCTTGCCTGCGCCCTCTTAGTGCTCGCCGCCGAGCTTTCCGCCTAGGCGTTCGCGCATTTTGAGGCTGGCCGCGTTTAGGCCCTCGATTTCGACGGTCTTACCGTATTTCGCGTATTTGGCAGTGATGGCGTCCAGTGCGGCGATGGTGGAGGCGTCCCACAGGTGCGAGTTGTACATGTCGATAACGACGCGATTGGGGTCCTCGGCGTAGTGGAACTGGGTGTAGAGATCGTTGGAGGAGGCGAAGAAGAGCTCGCCGTTGACCTCGTACTTGGCGATCTGCTCCTCGAAGTGCTCCTCCAGGCGGCGTTCCACGGTGACCAGGTGGGCTACCCGGTTGGCGAAGAGCACCATCGCGGTGAGCACGCCGACCCCGACCCCGATGGCGAGGTTGTGCGTGGCGACGGTGACCACGACGGTGGACAGCATGACGGTGGTTTC
>NZ_JBLVOJ010000022.1:30106-52006 GCF_053543715.1 Glutamicibacter sp. AGC46 | reverse complement strand
TACATCTGAGTGGCAGACCTGGTCGGATGGTGTCGCGGGGTGACGCCCAGCGGCACCCCCGGGGCCATGAACGCGAAATGCCCCGGTCCCGCAGTCGGTTCACTGTCCTTCACCACGGTCACTCGGGCATCAACTCCTGCTCGACCGCCCGCGTCGCCTAACATGGGCATGGTGAAAACCCAGAACCTCATTGCACGGATGGAACACCACCAGATCGGCCTGTACCTCGTGGCCATCCTCATCGGCGGCGGCGTCGGGTTCCTTGCCCCCGGCTCGGCCGGAGCATTGGAACACTCGATCAACCCGGTCCTCGGGCTGCTGCTCTACGCAACGTTCCTGGGCATCCCGTTCGCCTCCATCGGCAAGGCCGCCAAGGACCTGCGGTTCATGGGAACCGTGCTGGTGCTGAACTTCATCGTGGTCCCCGTCGTGGTGTTCGGACTGACCCGCTTCATCGCCGGGGACCAGGCCCTGCTGCTCGGGGTGCTGCTGGTCCTGCTGACCCCCTGCATCGACTACGTCATCGTGTTCACCGGCCTGGCCGGCGGGGCCAGCGACAGGCTGCTGGCCGCCGCCCCGGTCTTGATGCTGCTCCAGATGCTGCTGCTGCCCCTCTACCTGCTGCTTTTCGTCGGCCCCGACGTGGCCTCGGCCATCGACCCCGCACCCTTCGTCGAGGCCCTCATCGTCTTGATCCTCATTCCCCTGACGGCGGCAACCCTGACACAGGCGCTGGCGCGGAAGGCCGCGGCGGGCAGGATCATCATGGACATCATGCAGGCCCTGATGGTTCCCCTGATGATGGTGACCCTGGCGGTGGTCGTCGGTTCACAAATCACCGGAGTCGGCCAGGAAGTTGGCTCGCTGCTGGCGGTGGTGCCGCTTTACGCTGCGTTCCTGTTGGTGATGGTGCCGCTGGGAATGCTGGCGGCCAGATGGGCACGTCTCGATGTCGCCGCCACGCGTGCAGTCGTATTTAGCGGCGCGACCCGCAATTCACTGGTCGTGCTCCCGCTCGCCCTCGCCTTGCCCGAACCTCTGGCCCTGGCCGCATTGGTCGTGGTCACCCAGACGCTTGTCGAGCTCATCGGCATGGTCCTCTTCGTCAGGTTTCTGCCCCGGATCATTCGGACTGAACAACACCGTCAACCAGCCTAATTTTGCCCATCCGGGCCACTGCCGCCAAACAATGCCGTGGTTTAACCGCCGCCCCAAGTTGATAGTCACAACCGTGGGATCGGGGTTCCATGAGACGTCTTGCAACCTATAGGTTGGAAGACGTCTCACCTCGAACACGCTGTCGTTATCACGGAATTTTCAAGTCAAACGGTACCCACGCAAGTCTAAATAGCAACCAAGCAGTCTAATTTGCCCGATCTTTCAGGTTGTTAATCCACCCCGTTTCAGACATCGTGAGAATTTTCGAATCCTGCGACGAACTGAAACGTTCCGGATGCCGTGCACCAGCCGTGGCTTGGTAGCATCGCTAAATTATTCACGTACTAGAAAATCTGGGTTAGGAAGAAGACTTCCACCGTCAGGGGAACCTGCCGGTGAGAGCAAGAAAGGAAATGACCTACAACACGGCACCTGCCATCCTGTAGGCCACTCACTCATTCTCGCCGGGGCGTTGACTAACTCTGTAATAGCCCCAGAGCATTTAATCCAACTCAATGCAGCGCCTATGCGTTGCCTAGATGAGCCCGGATTCAGCTGTTGCTTCGAGGTAGTCCACAAACACGGGGTCCGTCAGGTCTCCCGCACGCATGAAGGGCCCATCTTCCGGATCTTGTTCACGGCGCGGCGGGAAACCAATGACCGCGGTGAGGTACCGGTTGAGTTTGTCTCCTGCCACCCCATAGACCTTGAAGCCGGTGATGAAACTTCCTTCGCGCTCAAGCAACACCGAGACCCGTTGTCCCAAGGCATGCTGGGCCGAAAGAACCCGATATGGGAGTTCCAGCATGTCGCCATGGAAAAGCTCCTGCCAGTAGAACTCGGCGTCTTCAACGGCATCTTCATCGACAGCGACCGGCCGCCCATTTCTTAGTTTCAGGAGAACCGCGGGATTGGTGATGGTAAACAACGCATCAATCAGGTCCTCCCGCACTTCCTCATCGAATTCGAATCCATCAGGTTCCATCAAATGAACAGGAATTCCGTAGGCCTTATAGTTGTCTTCAAGGAGCGCGCGTACCTGTGTCGGAGTCACCGAGGGCAACTTTGCGGCTTCCCACCTCTTCATCAATTCTCGTGGATCTATGGGAGTCACGGTCATTTGATCAGCTCCATCTTTTTCCTCCATCAGCATGCCTGGCCGGCAACACCGTAGAAGGCGTGTGATCCAGGACTGCGTCCTGATGGGTGGTAGTGACAATACTTCTTGGAGGAATTGGTCTTGTCTTTTTCAGGGCCAACCGGTGTTTTGCTTCTCACGCTATAAGCCACAGACCTTGCCCCGGCTTTGGTAGTTGACCATACATCACCGCTGGCTCGAGCACGCGACACGGCCTCGTTCTTCGACATTCCGTCACCAATGAGCAAGCCGTTTGTGCGGCGTACAACTTTGTAATGAGCAGGCGGATTCTTTTTCTTGCGAATAGCCTCCCTGATACCTGCAATCGCTTTGTCGGCTGCTATATAAGTTACACCAGCGATCACAACTACGGCCGAGGCAAGGAATAGAGCCTTAAAAATTGCTCCCAGTGAAGGAACTAGGATCAATGCCAGAGGAATTACCGAGTAGTCTGCTTGATCAGATCGATATTCTGATTTTTCGCCGGTATCAGGGTTTGTAACCGTAAACCAGATGAGCTCTTCATCAACCTGGAGTACATCTACCTGATAGGTTCCACTAACGATGTCCTCGCTTTCGCTTTCGACCGTGAATTCTGCGGTACCTGAATCATTGTCCAAGACGAGAGACTGTGAAATTTCTTCACCAGAATCTAGTTCGGTGGTTGTTTCAACTGAAACTTCTTCGCTGTCGATCTCGGCTTCAAGGAGTTCAAGACCTTCTTCGGAGAGTGATTCCTCAAGCGCATCCTCAGAATAAACAACGGTTTGTGTTTCTGAGGTCATTGCAGGGTCAGTAACTTCTCCACCGTGTGGCATCAGACCAAGAACGAGGCTTGGTACAAGGACAAGCCAGACTAGTACTTTCATTTTTATTCGATCCTTCTATTTTGTTGTATAAGTTCTGCTATTCCTTCGGATGGAGTTTTTCCCGCAAGAATCCCTATAAGGATCTGATTGGCAGCAATAGCAGTCGCCACAGAGGTGCCGCTGCTACTATCGATGTCTCCAGACGATGTGACGTATGGAATGTTCTCGCCGGACAAAAAGACATCGACGTTTTTCTGCGCGCTGAAAGATGCCGGTTTTTGACTATTGTCCAGTGCGCCGATCGAAAGTACTCCGTCGAATCTGGCAGGGAATCCCGGAGACATACCCGGTCTGTTTCCCGATGCAGCGAGGATGGGTGCCCCCGTATCAACCAATTCCTGAATTGCGTCTTCAAGACTCCGGCTCGAGGTCCCAGATGTCAACGCGATAACCGTGAGATCGACGCTGGAATCTGATAACGAGGTGATGGCCTCGGTCAGTTCTCTACTACTAGCGGAAACTTCACCGGAAAGCTGCACGTGCCTAATCCGCACTCTGGAACTCCAATCAGGGCACGTTTCCGCGGTCAATTCGAGAAGGTGCGAAAGTGTGACTTCCGCGTGATGAACTGCGGTCCCAGAATTGACGACAGGTTCGTTGCTTATGCTCTGATGCTCAATATTGAAGCATTCATAGGCTGTCCCGTCAGGCAGGTGTGAGTCGATGACTGCGATTTCGATGAGATTGTCGGATCTGCTGGAGCTCGCACAGGAACAGATCAAGAGGGCCGAGGCGATAACCCATATCACTGTTAGGAGTAGGCTCTTCAATGTTAGTCCGATCACGAATATTGATGTTGTCACGCAAGATTTACCACAACGATTGACTAAGAGTGAGAACTAGAAGTATTTAATCTGCTTTATTTTCACTTTATTACCTGATATAGATTTCGTGAATCTGTGTCACCAAGAATCATGGTTGTGCTGCATTACTCGAAATTCATCCTTATATCAGGTTCACCAGAATCGTCACTAGAACCCACGAGGCCCTGCCTTGATAAGGGAGGGAAACACCAACGGATAGGTCAGACCACCAGACCCACACCTGTTGGCGGCAAGCAAGCGAGGTACACGCCCATCCTTCTGAATGTATCAATACTCGTAGAATGGATGATGTATCGACGCATAGTTTAAGGCACTGAGTTTTACGACGAAACGCACCTCTAACCCTGCTGAGTTTTCAGCCGTCAGAAATTTTCACCATAATTGTCTTTTCAGTATTTCAAACACGACCGATTTTGGGCGGTGCCACTAGTACATCAAGTGCTGTACAGTACATCGTATGATGAACATTGAATCACGGATCGATGCGATGAACCGGCTTGGCCGCGCCATGGCCGACCCCACCCGGTCACGCATCCTCCTGTCCTTGCTGCACGAACCCGGATACCCAGCGGAACTTGCCCAGGCCCTAGGACTGAGCCGCGCCAACGTTTCCAACCATTTGACCTGCCTGCGCGGCTGCGGAATTGTCGTGGCGAAAATGGAAGGCCGCAAAACCCGGTACGAAATCACCGATCCTCACCTCACCACCGCCCTGAGCGCCCTGGTTGACGTGACGTTGGCCGTCGATGATCAAGTACCTTGCCTGGACTCTTCCTGCCCTGACTGCGCCACCAGCGCCGATCGAGAACACGAGGAGCAAGCATGAGTTCCGCCTGCGGTTGCGATTCACCGGAACCCACCGAAGAATTCGAAGAGGAACTGCCCTGGTGGCGGGATTGGCACGTGCTCGTTCCCATAGCCTCAGGCGTTTTCTTCCTCGCTGGGCTCGTCCTTGAATGGAGCACCCACGGCGAAAGCGCCGCCATCGTGGCCTTGGTGCTGTTTTGGATCGGCCTGCTGCTGGGCGCTTTTACCTTTGTGCCCGGCGCCCTGCGAAACCTGTTCACGAAACGGAAACTCGGCATTGGGCTGCTGATGACCATCAGCGCCACCGGTGCGGTCATCCTCGGATATATCGAAGAAGCTGCAGCCCTGGCATTCCTGTATTCCATTGCCGAAGCCCTGGAAGACAAAGCCATGGACAGGGCACGCTCGGGCCTGCGCTCTTTGTTGAAGCTCGTCCCGGAAACGGCCACCGTCATCCGTGACGACGCACCGGTCGTGGTCAGTGCAGCAGAGATCAAGATTGGCGATGCCCTGCGCGTGAAGCCTGGTGAACGCTTGGCAACCGATGGCGTGGTCAGCCAAGGATCAAGCAGCTTGGACACCTCCGCTATCACGGGGGAATCAATTCCCGTGGAAGTAACCGTAGGCGACCAGGTTGCTGCTGGTTCCATCAATTCATCCGGCGCGCTAGTAGTCACTGCAACGGCAAACGGCACGGACAACTCCCTGACCACGTTGGTGAGCCTGGTCGAGCAAGCCCAGTCGGAACGTGGCGAACGGGCACGGCTCGCTGACCGCATTGCCCGCCCGCTGGTTCCCGGTGTCATCGTCCTGGCCGTACTGGTTGCTGTGCTTGGAGCGATCTTCGGCGATCCCGAAACCTGGATCACCCGCGCACTGATCGTGCTGGTCGCAGCCTCGCCTTGCGCGATGGCCATCGCCGTTCCTGTCACCGTTGTTTCCGCCATCGGAGCTGCCAGCAAGTTCGGTGTCATCATCAAAAGCGGAGCAGCCTTCGAACGGCTTGGTTCCCTGCGCCGCATCGCGGTAGATAAAACTGGAACACTCACACGCAATCAGCCAGTGGTCACGCAAGTCCAGACCGTTGATGATGCGACTCGCGAAGAGGTGCTCGCCGTTGCTGCCGCCCTGGAACAGCACAGCACCCACCCTCTAGCTACGGCCATCACCGCAGCAGTACCCGCGATACCGGAGGCAGCGGCGGTTAACGAAGAGCCAGGACACGGCATTACCGGCGTCCTGGATGGTGTTCAGGTCGGGGTCGGCAGTCCTCGATGGATTGCCCCAGGATCGCTTGCTTCCGCTGTTGAATCCATGGAGGCCTCCGGGCAAACCTGCGTCATGGTCACCCGTGCAGAGCAGGTCATTGGCGTGATCGGCGTGCGCGATGAACTACGCCCTGAAGCGGCCGAGGCAATTCGAGACCTGCATAACCAGGGAATCGACGTGGTGATGCTCACCGGCGATAACTCCCGTACTGCCCACGCGCTGGCTTCAATCGCCGGTATAGACACCGTTCATGCCGAACTGCGACCTGAAGACAAGGCCCGTGAAATCGCTTCGTCGGTGCAGCAGGTTCCTACAGGGATGATCGGTGACGGGATCAACGATGCCCCTGCCTTGGCTAGCGCTACCGTGGGGATTGCGATGGGCGCTACCGGTGCCGATGCCGCCATAGAATCAGCCGACGTAGCCTTCACCGGCCATGACTTGAGACTGATCCCGCAAGCCTTGTCCCATGCGCGACGGGGCCGAGCGATCATGAATCAGAACATCATCTTGTCAATGGCGATCATCGTTGTCCTGCTGCCCTTGGCTATTACCGGAGTGCTTGGATTAGCTGCGGTAGTGCTGGTACACGAGGTGGCAGAAGTCATCGTGATTGCCAACGGCCTTCGTGCTGCCCGCGTCCACCGCAAGCAGCTCACACAGCAATCTGGCAACGACCTGCATTAGCGCTGGTTTCGTTGCTGTTGAAGGCGGGGCACTATTTCCACCAGGAAATTAGCACCCTGCCTTCAACCATTTAGAACCAAAGTGAATCGTGCTAAGCGATGCGCCATTTTTACTGGTAATAAACCGCCAATTGAAACTAACAGTCACACACCGGGGGAGTGGTATCCGTTGAGACGTCTTGCAACTCTTGGGTTACAAGACGTCAGGAGTATTGCACTTGGGGATCCTTCGCTCAGATATTCGATCGAACGGAGGCATACGGACATCCGAGTCTCAGCACTGATGTGGTGAACGTTTCAGATTTGCCTGCGCATAATGGACCGGCTAGTGCGGCTGTGGTGGCCAGGCATCCGGCTGGTCACCACAGTCGCTTGCGGTCAGTTGCCGAGTTTGCTCTTCAGCGCGGTGATAGCGGCCATCGCCGCGGTCCACAGGGTGGGTTCGGGCACGGGGACGAACCGCGGCGAGTGGTTGACCGGCATGGTTCCGGAGTCCACCGTGTTTTGGTCGAAGCCCCCGAAGAACCAGAACACCGAGGAGATCCCCAACGAGCCTGGCAGAATGCCGAAGTCCTCCGAGCCCATCTTTGGCTCGGCCTCCTTGACGTTATCGGTGCCCAGCGCGCTCCGCAGAGCCACGGTAAGTTCCGCCGTTGCGTGCGGGTCATTATAGTTGTGCGGGACACGGGAAAGTTCCTCGATAGTCGGTTCCGGTGCACCTGATGCCGCGGCCTCGGCGGAGATGATGCGGCGGATCGCGGCAAGACCCCTTTCGCGGGTGTCCTTGTCCATGGTGCGCACGTTGAGGGTGAACTCTGCGGTGGCCGGGATAATGTTCTCCTTCAGCCCGGCATGGAAGGTGCCCACGGTCACGACAGCGGCCCGACGTGGGTCGATCTCGCGGGCAACGATGGACTGCAGGCGGGTCACGATGTGCGCGCCCAGCACGATCGGGTCGATGGAGTCCTGCGGCTGAGAGCCGTGAGACTGTTCCCCGAACAGGGTCACCTTCCAAGAGTCAGCGAACGCCATAGCCGGTCCGCCAACCACTTCGACCGTCCCGGCGAGCCCGGGCATCAGGTGCTGGCCGTAGATGATTTCCGGGTGAGGGGCCTGGTCCCAGAGTCCATCATCTACCATGGCTTGCGCCCCGGCGCCAGTCTCCTCGCCGGGCTGGAAAATCAGCACGAGGGTCCCAGACCAGTTATCACGGTCGGCCACCAGCACCTCCGTTGCAGTCATGAGCGCGGCAACGTGGGTGTCGTGTCCGCAGCCGTGCATGACGGGTACCTCGGTGCCGTCAGGCAGCGTGCCGCGGGCGGTGGAGCGGTAGTCGACCTCGGAGTCCTCCTGGATCGGCAGGCCGTCCGTGTCCGCACGGAATCCGACGACGGGCCCCTCCCCGTTTCGCAGTATGCCCACCACACCGGTGCCGCCGCAGCGGAAATTATCGATGCCGAGGGTGTTCAAGCGGGCCTCGATGAACTCCGCGGTGCGATGTTCCTGCATGGATAGCTCGGGGTGCGCGTGCAGGTGGTAGTAGAACGCGAGCATGCGTTCTCGCACTTCTGCGGACAGCTCCGGGTAGCGGTCGGAGGTGGCGATGGTATTGGTAATGGTTTCGTTTTGCACGGTGACCTTTCGGCATTGAGGGCGTGCCCGGAATCGGGCCGGTCGGCGGTTCTGTGTGGCTATGGGTGGTGGACAGGCCAAGTAATCAGCAAAACCTTGGGGTTCCGTCTATCTCAGTGGCTCGTGAGGAAATTAAGCTAGACCGCTGCGCGGAGGTGGCGCATCATACTGCCCGGTTGAAACACACAAGTTGAGGTACTCCGACCGAGACGTAGACCGACTCGAATGGAGAACTGCAAGAGATTGGAGCGTGCGTCTGAATCATTGATTCATGTCTTTGCCCTTTGTCTCAGGAAGGGATCGGACGACAGCCGCACTAGTGAATAGAAGCGCCACGGCGTAGAGATTGAACATCCAGGGCTGCCCCACGGCTTCGCTGAACAGCGTTTGTAGATACGGGGCAGTGCCACCAAAGACTGCAACGCACAAGGCATAGGGCACGGCGACTCCAACAGTGCGGATGTGAGGGGGGAACATCTCTGCATACACTGCCGGGGTGATGGAAGTGATAGCGGCCACGAAGATAAGCATCACCGACATTGATACTCCAAGTTGCCATGCCGCGTCCCGAATAAACCACGTCATGGGGAAGTGCAGAGCCGCTGATCCCAGGAGGCCGATCAACATCACCGGCTTTCGTCCAATCCGGTCGCTCAATCTTCCCCACAGGGGGAGGGCAGCGATGAAAACAATGTTCGCCAGTGTCGCAGCCAAGAGGGCCGGTCCAGAAGCGATATTGAGACTGGTAATGGCGTGTGCGGGAGCATTAACAGACCACACGTAGAAGATGATGGTTGCACCCACAGTCATGCCGACAACCTGGAAAGCTTGCTTGCGGTGTTCGACAATCGAGGTCCAGAGCGATGGTTTAGCGACGGCGTCAACATGCTTGTTGCGAATGCCTTCGAAAGCTTCGGTTTCGGACATGCGCGCTCGCATGAAGAGGCCGTAGAGGCCGAATACTGCGCCGATGAAGAATGGAATGCGCCAGCCGAAGGTGGCCATTTGATCTACGGTAAGAAGCCCCGTGAGAAGGGACCCCAAGAGCGTTCCGAAGATGACTCCGACCGTGGCAGCGATGTAGATAATGGATGACCATAGGCCGCGACGTTCACGCGGGGCAACTTCGGCCAGATAGGTCTGGGCAGAGGGAAGTTCCCCACCGTGTGCGAGGCCTTGGAGGAGCCGGGCGACCAGAAGCAGAATTGGGGCGAGAACGCCGACCGTCGCGTAGGTCGGTGTGAGACTGATTGCCAGGCTGCCTAAGGCAGCGAGTCCGACTGCGATTGTCATGGAAGGCTTGCGTCCGATCCTGTCGCTAACCCATCCGAAGATGAGGCCGCCAAATGGACGGGCGACGAATCCCACGGCAAAGATGGCGAGGGTCGCAAGAATGGCCGAGGTCGGATCGTTGGGGTTGAAGATCTGTGTGGCGAAGAACGGGGCGAAAATCGCGTAAACGGCCCAATCATAGTATTCAACGCATAGGCCAACGCCGGTGGTGAGGGCCGAACGGCGTGGGGATTGGGATGGCGGTTGCGGTCGTCCTGTGCGGATGTTGGAGGAGGCCTTCATAGTCATATCTAGCTCCAGGGTGGTTCGTAGGGAAGAGGGAATAATTGTCGGGGATCAGATCGGTCAGTAGTTGCTGGACGATGTTGATCGAGTCCACGGGAACCCGATCGTTGACGTCGTAAAAGGGATCGGAAGCCGAATTTCGCTGAAATTTTCAGCGGATTACACTTCACTCGTTGCTGCCGATTGCCCCTCTAGGTACGGGAGTGCAGGGCCTGCTGGGTCATACGCAGCATCTCATCTGTAAGGATCGATTGGGAGATCGCGAAGTTCAGTCTCGCGTGTACAGCGCCACTGTCTCAGTCCAGGAAGTCGGTAGTCAGGATGGCAGACACAATGTGCGTGAGTTTTCTGCGGTGAGTTTGCTCATGTGTGCCCCAAATTCTTGGCCAGCGCGTAAAGACGCCTCTGGTTCCCTTGTGTGGATTGATTTGGGGCGAATGACCCCAACTGGCACCCAAAGTGATTTTAGTCACTGTTGAATAAATGGAACACTACACAAAAACGGAACAACATTCCACAATTTTTAAATAAATAGGCACATTTCGTCCTAATGCTTGTGTTTGAAGCGTAAAGGGTTCTTTTAATGGAGCAGTGTTCCGACTGATGGCCAATATGTATTGGCTTCCGAGAATTTTCATATTTCTGATATGTATCCGAGGGCTGATGATTGCCAGTTGATGCATGCGCATCAAAATCAATAAGGGAGCCAGTATGTGCCTCGTAGAAACCCAGTTAGATATCGTCAACAGGGTCGAAGCCGATGTCCCGCGAAAGACTTTCGAAGCGGTGACAGGCGACCGAAATCTTGGAAAGTTCACGTTTAAAGCTCATGGCACTTGCGCTGATGGTGTAAGTCTCGCATCTGAGACCGGAACCACCGCGCAGGGCGGTGTTCGTGATGAATCACGAGTCAATAAATTTTCGTTGAAGGGCGACGAGTCAGCGGCTCTCGTGGGCGTGGATATTGCAGCTTCCCTGTCGAGTACGTCCTGCAGGGACTTGCCGCCTGCTACGTTGCAACCGTTGCCATCAATGCTGCAGATGCTGGAATCACCCTTCGTACATCATCTAAATCTGCGATTCAACCGCTAAATTATGCTACCAAGCTCATGTCTAAGCGGCGTTGGGATTGCTTCCGAGCAATCGTATGAGCGAGGTTTTTCGTGGAGTTCCGAACGGCTTGTCCGGCCCGGGGTGCATTTCTGCGAATAGTTCGAAGAGCCGCCCACGCGCGTTCTCCTCCACCGCAGCGCCTCTGCGACGTCGTGCACCTCAACTAGTACAAAAACGTCTAAATTCCATCCGTATCCAGGACGGAGTTGTTCCCAGAAATTGACTCGATAGCAGGGTGAATCCTCTGACTCGTGTGGTTCGGCCTGGACTGTTTCCATGGTGTTCATGGCCCCAATATACAAACGTGCATTGGGGCACTCCGGTGAAGCTTTGACGTCTGCGCGGCATTCAACCGTCGGAGCTGATAGATGGCGTCCAAGTTATTTTCCTCAGGGCAGGATGTCTGTGGTGCTAAACAATGCCGTGATTTAACCACCAAATAAAGGTCGCTGTCATGGATACGGGTAATCCCGTAATGAGTGTGTCGAAGGCATACGTTATGAGTCCCCTTGCACCAGAGCTGCACCACCAGGGTTGGAATATTTTTACACGATGTAGAAATATAGCACCCGGTCTGGAATACTTGGAACCGTGCGCAAATCTTCCCGCTCAACACGTGCTCTCAGAGGCACCGCCGCCGCGCTCTTCGCGACGTTCGTTTCTCTGACCTCACACGTGCTCGCGGGAGGAGCTGTACCGGAAGTCCTGAATGTCGCATTACCTTTATCGCTTTCGGTCCTCGTATGCATGTTGCTTAGCGGCAAAAGGTTCACGCTCAAGCGACTTGCTGGCATGGTGGGGTTCAGTCAGGTGATCTTCCATCTTCTGTTCTCGATGGGCGCCGAGGACTCCTCGATATCGACCGCTGAGCAGGCCCTGCATGCGCATCATGGAATGTCCATGACCGTCGATGTAGCCACTTCAACTAACGTTGCCGCCATGAGCCATGGCGATAACACTATGCTCTTGGCCCATCTTATGGCGGGCCTAGCTACAGTTCTCGTCCTGCACCGCAGTGAGCAACTATTCATTGTGGCCTCTGACATCGTTGATTTGTTCACCTGGAAACTGCTGTGGCGGATTATTAAATTCGTCTATCAGCCGGTTCTGCCACAGTCAGTTCCTACCGAGCTACGCGAAATTCCTGCATACACAGTGGCCGTATATGCCACCTCTATTGTTCGCAGAGGACCACCGGCACTAACAACGGTGTAAGGTCACCCTTGCATACGACACACGGTCTGAGACCCGTTCCGCTCCCCCTTTCTAGTGAACCGGCGGGTTGTTTTTCATGACCGTCAATGGATGATTTGCTGATTCTTCTCCTCTAGCGCAGCCTCGATAGGTACTTGGTCGCAACGATTCTCGTTCTAGCCACCAGCGATATGAGCTGGTATTTCTAGAGACTCCCGGATCAGCCGATGGTCGTATGCCGAAGGCTCTTACATCGCACTTTTACACGGCCTTTTGATCAAGGCCACTCTTGTACTTTGCTGTGCCCAGCGCCAGATGCCTTAACAACCTGTGGGCATCTCCCTGGTTTGCAACTGCGCAGCACCACTGCTTTGAAGCATCAACTGGCGCTTCCCTCATTTTCTTAGGAACAACCGTGAAAACCTCTTTTGCCCTGCGTACCATTGCCCTGTCCTCTGCCGTATTGATCGCCTTGGCAGGTTGTGCTGCCAATCCCGCTGAAAACAGCAGCTCCACCCCGGCCGGTGCCTCCATCACAATGACCGATCCGTGGGTGAAAGCTGCCAACGAAGGAATGTCCGCAGGATTCGGCACCATCAAAAACACAGGAGAACAAGATGTTACTGTCACCTCGGTGACCAGTCCCGCCTCCACTGATCTGGAACTACACGAAACAGTGGCTAACGAATCCGGAGCCATGGTGATGCGTGAAAAGACTGGTGGTTTCACCATCCCCGCCCACAGCGAATTACACCTGGAGCCAGGAGGGAATCACATCATGCTCATGGATCTGACCGAACCACTGCAACCAGGCAGTGAAGTGCGTATGACCCTGAAATTCTCTGATGAGACCACCTTTGATATCACCGCGCCGGTGAAGGACTTCGCAGGAGCAAATGAAAACTATGAAGGCTCCGAGCACGAGGGCATGGAGCATAACGAGATGAAGTTGGATGACTCGGCTTCGGAAAGCGCTCACGATCACTAATGCCCTATGCAAAGACATCCACTACGACACGCCCTAGCCGGCGAGGGGTACTGTTCGGCGGGGCCGCCGCGGGCCTGGGGGCGATTGCTGCTCTCGGGGTCGATTCGCTGACCAGCACTGCTGCGCCGGCTGGTGCTTCGGAGCCATTGCACGGCTACAGCATGATTCCCTTCTACGGTGCCCATCAGGCAGGGATCACCACCGAGCCTCAGACCCATGCAACCTACATCGCATTGAACTTGCGAGATGCTCTTGACCGTGAATCCTTAGGCCGTCTGTTGCGCTTGCTCAGCGACGATGCGGCAAGGCTGACTCAAGGTCAGCCGGCCCTAGCGGACACTGAGCCTGAACTGGGCGTGGTTCCCGCACGCTTGACCGTGACCTTTGGATTCGGGCCGAAGCTCGTGGAACTTGCTGGGTCTTCGGGCGCAGAGATCCAGCCACTACCGAAGTTCACCATCGATCAGCTTGAGGAGCATTGGAACGGCGGAGACCTGGTGCTGCATATCGCTTCCGATGATCCTCTGACCGTTGCTCATGCTCAGCGGATGCTGCTCAAGGATGCTCGCCGGTTTGCCTCGGTGAAATGGGTGCAAACCGGGTTCCGCCGCTCCCGGGGATCCGAAGCCAGTGGCACCACAATGCGCAATCTGTTCGGGCAAGTCGATGGAACCGTCAACCCTCAACCCGGGACTGAGGATTTCAATGCTCTGGTGTGGAGCGCGGATGGGAGTACCACCATGGTGATTCGACGTATCCGCATGGACGTTGATACATGGGATGAGCTGGACCGTTCCGGCCGGGAGTTCAGTATCGGGCGTACCTTGGCTAACGGGGCGCCAACCACTGGAACCGCAGAACATGATGAGCCAGATTTCGCGGCGACGAATGAGTTGGGACTGACCGTTATCGCCGCTCATTCGCATATTCGACGAGCCCGCTCGGAGAACACCGATGAAAGGATTTTCCGGCGCGGATACAACTACGACGACTTACCGGGCGGGAACGAAATCTCCAATTCCGGGCTGATCTTCGTGTCCTACCAAAAGAGCGTGGCTAAGCAATTTACCCCGATGCAACAACGCTTAGCGGACCTTGACGCGCTGAACCAATGGACCACGCCCATTGGATCTGCTGTCTTCCTGGTCCCGCCGGGATGCGCTGAGGGAGGCTTCATCGGTGAAACACTTTTCTCGTCCTAGCTACCGCCACCTGCATTCTTCATGCTCTTCCCCCAAGGATCATTCATGACGCTTTTGGAAACTACAACCCCGGAATCACGACCACCGTCCGTCCCGCCGAGGACTGCCCGCAAAGGCTGGTTCGGGCAGCTGCTACTGAGACTGCACTTCTACGCAGGAATCTTCATCGGCCCGTTCATCCTCGTGTCTGCCGTCAGCGGCGCTTTGTACGCGATCACACCCCAAATCGAACAAGCGATCTACTCCAAGGAGCTTCACGCGCCCGTTGCTGATTCCTACTTGCCACTGGCTGATCAAGTGGAAACAGCCAATTCCTATATGGGCGGTGGTGACGCGCTAGTGGCCGTCCGCCCGGCCCCGAACCCCGGGGATACCACCAGAATGATGTACGCCGACGAGAATCTTGGTGCCAGCGAAACCAGAGCCATTTTTGTTGACCCTGCTACCGCGGAAATCCGCGGTGATCTCACCGCCTACGGGACCAGCGGTGCCCTTCCGCTGAGAACCTGGATTGACCATTTGCACCGCAACCTGCAGCTTGGTGAACCGGGACGACTTTATAGCGAACTGGGAGCCTCCTGGTTGGGTGTTATTGCCCTTGCTGGATTGGGTTTGTGGATCTTGAGGATCAAGAGAACGAGACGCAAAAAGGATCTCATCCGCCCCAATATCAAAGCCACTGGCTATCGTCGGCTGGCAAGCTTGCACGGATCCCTTGGCATCTGGATCCTGCTCGGGGCGTTCTTCCTTTCCGCTACCGGTATCACGTGGTCGACCTACGGCGGTGCGAACGTCAGTGAGCTGCGTAGCGCACTAAGCTGGGGTACCCCCGCGGTGGCCACCGATTTATCAGCCGCCGAAGATAGTGCCAGTGATGAGCACGCCCATCACCACGGGGCCGCCGTTGCTCCAATCGGTGAGTCGGTGAATCCGGCAGCTTTCGACACCATGCTCTCCATTGCCCAAGAAGTGAACGTTAATACCGGGCTGGTTGAGATCAAGCCTCCTGCTGCGGAAGGGAAAGCATGGGTGGTGCAAGAAATTCAACGGTCCTACCCAACTGAGGTTGATGCAACCTCTATTAATGGTCAAAGTCTAGAAGTGGTTGACCGTGTTGATTTCAAGGACTTCAGCCTCGCTGCGAAGCTCTCGCGGTGGGGCATCGATATCCATATGGGATCCATGTTCGGGGTGCTGAATCAGATCCTGCTGTTCCTTCTCGCATCCGGGATCACCACCATGGTGGTTCTCGGTTACGTAATGTGGTGGAAACGCCGTCCAATCAATAATCCTGCACGACGCATGGGCAAAACTCCTTCCCGTGGCGGATTGACCCGTGCCCCATGGTGGGGAACTCTGCTGGTGCTATGTGCGGCTGTCGCTGTAGGGGTTTTCTTGCCGCTCATGGGAATCAGCCTCGCAGCGTTTCTCCTAATTGATGTGATTGTTGGCCGGATGCAACGGGCTAAAACTAAACGTCTAGCCCCCGAATAAGAATCAATCAGCACCGTGTCTGAACTGTGCCCTCGGCCTGTTGCCCGGAGTGCCTAATAGCCCCAGAATCTATTGATTTGAACTGGGTCCCAAAAGTTGGACGAGCTAAATAATAGTCCTGCTTAGGCTGCAAGGGTATGGCATCGATATTCCATCGGCGTCATACCCTTCAGTCGTTCCTGACGCCGACTGACGTTGTACCAATCAATGTACGTCTCAATCTCCACCTTGAGATCCTCGAAATCTGCGAAGTGCTCTCCATGGAACATCTCCGACTTGAGATGACCGAAGAAATTCTCCATGACCGAGTTGTCGAAGCAGTTCCCTTTACGAGACATGGACTGCACCGCACCATGCTCCTGCAGCAAAGCCTTCCACGACCAATGCTGATACTGGAATCCTTGATCCGTATGGACCAGCAGCTTCTTCCCGAAATCTTTCGAACCTAAGGCTTGAGCCAAGCTCTGATTAGTGAACGCCGTAGTTGGTGACGAAGCGATCGTGTAGCTCAAGATGCTGTGGTCAAACAGATCCATGATGGGAGGCAAATACAGTTTCTCCTGGTCAACCCTGAACTCGGTCACGTCACTGACGTAAACAGTGTCCGGTGTATCAACATCAAAGTGCCGCGCTAACAGGTTTTCAGCGATCTTGCTCTGCTCGCCCTGGTACGAGTTGTAGCGTCGCTTAGGGCGCGCTTTGGACTGAAAATTTAGGATTCTCATGAGCTTACGGACCAGCTTTATGCCGATGGCCCATCCTTGAGCGCGCAGGTCCATGTGGACTCTTCGGTACCCGTAGCGTCGTTTGCTGTTCTCAAACGACGTGGTGATGGCTGCTTTGAGGTCCGCATACGGAGCTGTCTGATCCATCAACTTCAGATGGTAGTAATAGGTTGACCTGGCTAAGCCAGCTACGGCCAGCAGATCTGCGAGGTCGTGTTCTGACTTGAGGGTGACAATCACCTGGGTTTTCAGCGATGCCCCTGATCCCTCAAGTCTCGGAGTTTTTCCAGGTAAGCGACCTTGGCTAGCAGTCGTTTATTTTCTTGGCGGAGCTTGTCTTCTTCGCTCAAAGGCGATTTAGGTACGGAGCCTTTTGGGTGTCCTTTAGGTTTGGGCATCAGTGCGTCGTCGCCGCCTTTTCGCCATAACCGCACCCAATCGGCAACCAACACGTCGGAACTGACGTTGAACTTTGCGGCAAGTTCCATGGCAGTTTCACCTGCAAGGAACCGGTCAACGATTTCCTTCTTGGTCTCGAAGGAATACTGCTTTTTTGCTGGTTTCTGCATGAGGCATAGCCTGCCATGTAACCGCCACTTATTGTAGAGGCGCTTGCTCGCGGATGTACCGACTTTAATCACTGATGCCACAGACCTATATCCATAGCCTTGCTCGAAGAGTTCCACGAGTTGCTCGCGTTGGTACTCGGATAGTGTGCTTCGTGCGTGCATGAAAATGCTCCCCTAAAGTTGTTGACTTTTACAGTCCAACTTTCGGGGAGCAGTTCATTCCGGGGCTATTATCCATCGTCTCAAATCTAACGGTTCTGGCAGATGTGCTACTGGACAGGGGGAGAGGTCTAGAGAATTTTGTTGCCTGGGCAATTGCCCTTCCTGAAGCAGGAATGATTTGAATTTTTCTACTCAAGGCCTAACGGCTTAGTTATGCTTTCTGCGGTCAGTTCAATCTGAGGCTGCGGCGAGGTGTTGAACATCGGGTAATACTTTCTGATCTGAGGATGTCCTTGTTCCGTAGGTTAGGTTGTTACCACTGTTTAGCATTAATGGTCTAGTGCATACTGCGTTGTGTAGTCATTACGCCTTCCACAAATGAGAACCTCAAAGAAGAAGAGCGCGCTGCTTTGTGCAGCTTCGCGTTTATACGAGACCATATAGAACGATGGTTTGCTTAATTAGCTAAGCTGAAACTGTCCGGTTTTGAGCTCGGCTTACTTAATGTTGAGAATCTCTTCTGGAGCTGGAGCTGGAGCTGGAGCGGTGGCGATCCACGGCATCTCGGTTTCCGCAGCGAGCGGAGCAATAGGTGCGTAACCCATTGCGGCTGGTATCGACGTAAGCAACGGTGCAACCTTGTCTCTGGCAGGTACCTAGCCTTTGGCCTCCGGATTCCACGGTGAAAATTGCCAGACCTCCCGCGGTGACGGCTTTGACTCGCGCCACGAGATCTTGATCCTCGGAAGCAAAATGCAGATGGGGTCGCAACCCATCGTGGGCTGTCACATAGGTCTTTGTTGCACCTTTCGCTAGCAAGATATTGATCGACTCCAGGCGCGCATCTACGCTCTCAGCGGTGAAGGCTGGCTCGAGAAGCGTTGCCCACGCAAGTATTTGCTGGGATTTTTCCGTGGTGAGTGTGATCTGACGAATCTCATGATTGGACAAGAGCTCTCGCAGATGCTGAATGTCCCACCCGCGGCCCAGTAAAGTCACCAAGTCGGCGGCAAGGAGCGAACCAGTCATATTGTCATGGTTGAAATGCACTAACCCATTGCACCATAGTCAAGGGTGTGAATGTCGTGAGCGCCGCAATTTTTCCTATTCTACTAATCCTCATCGCAGGGATATTTCTGCGCAGATACCTCCCTGACAAGGGAGGATTCTGGGAGGGTTTGTCGTGGATGAGCTACTGGATTTTTACACCGGCCTTGTTTGTTACTAGCATCGGGAGCGCCGATCTTTCCATCATCGAGCCGGGGCCATTGCTATTCAGTCTGCTGATACCGGTTTTAGCGGTAGCCGGGCTCGCTTTAGGATTGGGTAAGCTTGTTCGCGCAAACGGTCCGCAATTAACTTCTCTTGTGCAAGGTTCAATCCGCATCAACACCTATATCGGTCTGATTTTCGTGTCTGCGCTTCATGGGTCTGCCGGTATTGCCAGCTTTGCACTTGCTTGTGCGGTCGTTGTTCCCTTGGTGAACATCATCTGCGTCAGCGCACTTTCCGTCTATGGGGCAAAGCAGCGCTACGGCGGTAAGCTCCGGCTATGGCAGGAACTGATGTTCAATCCACTAATCCTTTCGTGTGCGGGTGGATTATTGATTAATACCCTGTCTATACCCTTGCCGGGATTTCTGGGATCCACGCTCAACATGCTCGCCGCTCCAGCGCTGGTGTGCGGAACACTCATTGCCGGAGCAGCACTGAGCTTTAATTTTCGCTGGCGCGATGTGCTCGATATTGGCATCGCAACAATCCTGAAGCTGGCTATCCTTCCAGTGGCAGCAATGGCGATCGCAATCCCCCTTGGGATGACGGGGACCAGCTTGTCCGCCATCGTCTTGATCTGCGCTGTGCCAACTGCCCCGAGCGCCAACGTTCTGGCAGCCCGCATGGGTGGAGACACACGCCTGATTGCCGCAATCACTGGTACGCAGACCATTTGTGCTCTGGGAACGATTCCCCTAATGGTCGCGATCGCCAACCACTTTACATTTTAGTTTCCGTGTCGTGGCCAGCCATCCGCTATCCGATAAACTCGGGGTCATTCTCAAAACCTGCGAGTTGTACTTGACGGGGGAGTAGCACCAAGAATGCCCGAGGCATGGCAAATCCTCCGTCGCCATTCAAGATTTCGGTTACGAACAATTTCTGCATTCCTTGGGCCGAATCGAAAACATTTCCAAGGTGGCGACCTAGGCTCAACCTCAGTAGATACTATCTATGGGTCACGATTTCACTCCGAATCCCTGGATGCCCCTGCCTATGACCATAAAAAGCAACTACCCCAGAGCGGGAAGGATCAGAGCTGCATTGAGCCGGACGAAGATTGCCTCGATTGCACGAAGGAAGCCTGGCATCATCGTGGACGTTTGATTTCAAATGGCATATAAATCCGCAGTGGAGATGATCGAAGTCACGGCGGGAAGCGTGAGGAGTATTTGCGAACCAGCGGCACCTAAATTTCGCGTCACTTACTGATCACAACTGCCGGGTCCACGTCCGCAGGGCTTATAAATGGGACCTCAGCATTCGGAAGTCGAACAGCCGTCGCATCCACCTGGATCCTCGTTTCATGGAAGAAAAATAGGCATGACTAGCTAAATTCTAGTCGATGGGACAGTATTCGCTTTTCATTTTTCGGACCTTGCCTTGCTGACGAAATCGATTTGTGACAGCTGCATGTAAGCGATTCTGTGGGCTTTTCACAATCAATACCGCGATGTGTCCGATTACAGAGCGGTGCCCCGAGCAGTTTCGACGGTGCCCTAGGAACTCGCCCGCAATTTCGGTCTAAGCTATCAGCCACATGATGCACAGCTCCCAGCAGCATAAATGCCTGCCGGACCGTAAAACCTGCAAGTCGCCTGTGTAGAATGAACCGTCCCTGATTTGATGCCGCTGTCTTTCGAGAGAAAGATAGCAACCATGCCCAAGAAATACCCTGCCGAAGTTCGTGAACGCGCCGTAGCGATGGTTGTGGACCGGCTCTCCGAGTACCCTTCCATTTATGCAGCGTGCAAGGCCCTGGCTCCGAAGCTGGATGTCGGTCCCGAATCATTGCGTCGCTGGGTGCTCCAGGCCCAGGCCGACACCGGTGAGAAGGACGGCCCAACCACTACCGAACTCGATGAGCTCAAGGCGTTGCGGGCGGAGAATCGGGATTTGAAGGAAGCCAACGAAATCTTGAAAGCTGCCTCAATTTTCTTCGCGAGGGAACTCGACCCTCGCCGCCGCTAATCTGCCGATTCGTTGATGAGCAGCGGGCCGAAGGTCATGCGGTCGAGTCGATCTGCGCCGTCCTGCGTGAGCAGGGCGTGCAGGTTGCCGCACGAACCTACCGGGCCTGGAAAACAAGGCCTCCGGCCCTGCGAGCAGTTGAAGATGCGAAGGTCATTGACACGTTACGCAGCCTCAAAGTGTTAGACGCTAAAGGAAGACCGAAGCCAGAAATCCTTTATGGCCGGCGAAAGATGACCGCTTGGCTGCGGCGCAACGGCTTCCCCGCGGTCTCCAAACACACCGTTGACCGGCTCATGCGTGACGAGGGCATGAACGGCATGATCCGGGGCCGCAAGACCCGCACCACGATCCCTGGCAAGGACGGACGCAGGGCCGGTGACCTGCTGAACCGAGACTTCACGGCAGAGGCACCAAACCGGATTTGGGTCACGGACTTCACCTACGTGCCGGTGTATTCCGGGTTCGTCTACGTGGCGTTGGTGATCGATCTGTATTCGCGGGCCATCGTCGGCTGGGAAACCTCCACTGTGAAAGACACCGCTTTCGTGGAGCAGTGCCTGAAAATGGCCCTGTGGCGCCGAAAACACAGCAAAAGGCCGGTTGACAAGGGGCTTTTACATCACTTGGACGCGGGAAGCCAATACACCTCGATCCGGTACACCGACACTTTGGAAATTGAGGGGCTGGTTCCGTCGATTGGCAGTGTCGGCGACGCTTACGATAATGCCGCCGCGGAGACGGTGATGGGCTTGTTCAAGAACGAGACCGTGGCCAAGGGTTCACCGTTCCGTACTGGTGCGTTGAAGACCGAATCCGACGTCGTTGAGGTCGCCTTCGGCTGGGTCTTTTGGTACAACAATGATCGCTTGCATTCCTCGCTGGATCACCAAACTCCAGAGGAATTTGAGCGAGCCTACTATGATGAAATGACAGGCTCGTTACCCGACGCAGCCGCACATAAGACGGCGGCATGATTTCCGGGACGGTTCATACTGAACGTGTCTGGTTTAGGGGTAAGGAGCTGCGATGGCAACACACAAGTTTATACCTCGGCCGCCGATAAAAATGACTCTAGCCCATGACTCGATCAGCCCACGGCAGCGAAGGTGCACTGAAACACCAACGGCTTGCTAAGCTTGGCTTTCCCAAGGGATTCCAACTCGGCAAACGCAGTCTCAAAGAACGTGAAGGAGGGCTACGCTGACGGCTCAGACGTCGTTCTTGCGAAGAGCTCGGTTGAGAT
>NZ_JBLVOJ010000022.1:16074-30054 GCF_053543715.1 Glutamicibacter sp. AGC46 | reverse complement strand
ATCTCACCCCCCCTCTTCGCAAGAACTATTATTTGAAGCCAAGCCAGGTGTTACTACGCTATCTAGAATTCGATAACACCAAAACTGTATTGTGCTCTAATGCGGATGCACTGTCAGAACGTCGCTTTCTCTTGCCGCAGATCTCTCGCAGCGTTCGAATTTGCCATGAAGTACATCATTAGCGCCGGCAAAGATCTCCGGATGCTTCGGGTTTTCACATTGAAGAAGGCCGGCTATGGCAAATTGTTATTATCCGAGTGTTCTATCGAAGTCCCCTAATTCTTTACTCGGCTGTACCCTGCTTGTGCAATTGATCGGATTCGCCCGCGGCAACCAAACCATCCGATGCAAATCATTGTGGAGCACACAGCAGTTACGACCAAGGTAGCTGGGGACTCCACAAACACCATTACCAGCACGACGCCAAGGAACAACAATGTTGCATACCCAGTGTAGGGAGCACCAATCAGGCGAAACGACGGGCGGACTAGACTGCCTTGGCGCGATAAGCGCTGCAATTTGAGCTGGCAAGCGATGATGGTTGCCCACGCGACGATAATGCCCACTGCAGCGACGCTCAGCACTATTTCGAACACGTCTCCCGGCATCAAGTAGTTCAACGGGACTCCAAGCAATGCCACAAATGCGGTGATAGCGATTCCTCCGACCGGAACGCCCCTGCGAGTCATCTTGCGGGCCATGCGTGGTGCAGATCCGGCCAGAGCCATAGATCGTAGAGTCCGGCCTGTCGTGTACAAACCAGCGTTTAGTGAGGAGAGGGCCGCAGTGAGGACAACAAAGTTCATCACGACATCGATTCCATCAATTCCGATTGCGGAGAAGAACGTCACGAATGGGCTTTCTCCAGCTTTGTAATAGGTGTAAGGCAGCAGCAGAGCAAGTAGTCCGACGGATCCCACGTAGAACACTGCGATGCGGAAAATTACCGAATTAATTGCTTTGGGCATGATCTTTTCAGGGTGTTTTGTTTCTCCTGCTGCGGTGCCGACCATTTCGATCGAGGCGAAGGCGAATACAACTCCTTGCATCAGCATGATCATCGGCAGTAGACCATTGGGGAAGAGGCCACCGTTTTGCGCAATCATTCCAATACCAACTTCGTGGCCATCGATAGGGGTTCCAAATACTACGAAGTAGATTCCCACCAGCATAAACGCCACCAGTGCAGCTACCTTGATCAAGGCGAACCAGAATTCGAGCTCCCCGAACACCTTGACTGAAACCAGATTAAGCGACAGAACCAGGATGAGTGCGAGCAATGCCCATAGCCACTGCGGGACATCTGCTATCCAAGACACGTAGTTTCCGAAGAAATTCATGTAGATTGCCGCCGCAGTGATGTCGACAATTGTGGTTGCCGCCCAAACGATCCAATAGAACCATCCCGAGACGAAGGCGGCCTTCTCTCCGAAAAATTCACGCGCATACGATACAAATGAACCAGAAGTGGGCCGATGCAAAATAAGCTCGCCAAGCGCGCGCAAGATGAAGAATGCAAAGATGCCACAAATAGCGTAAGAGAAGACCAGCGATGGTCCTGCAGATTCTAATCGTTCTCCGGCTCCAAGGAAGAGACCAGTGCCGATCGAACCTCCGATGGCAATCATATTGATCTGCCGTCCCGTAAGGTTCTTTTGATAGCCGTTGTCTTCTAGCTCGATGACCGAGTCGGTCTTCGCCGTTCCTGCTAGGCTATCCCGCGAGGTTTTAGAGGTTTTCATGTGATCCTTTCTTGGACACTTCACTGGTCAGATAGACCGTTTATCTGCGAATCCAATGAGATGTGGGTTCCGGCACTTAGTAGCCGTCTTCTTCGATCGTCAAGTCAGTGAATCCTTTGCGGGAAGCCGTGGATTCTTTGGGGAACGCGGAACTGGAACATTGTCGGTTGCTATCTCATCTTGAGAATGCACATTTTGTGGCCATGGACTGATCTCTAATGGAGGGCTTTCAAAGAACTGGCCATGCGTAGTAGTCCATCTTTGAGAATCGACTTGGACGTTGCGAAGTTGAGTCTTGCGTGGCCTGATCCGCCGCTTCCGAAGACGTGGCCGGAGCTCAGAGCTACTTGGGCGTGGTCGATGAAGAACTGAGCCGGCCCGGATAGTTCGGCGACGGTGGCTAGCTTCCCATCTTGGGCTTCTTCCGTAATTCCCATGTCGCTGAAGTCCAGCCACGCCAAGTACGTTCCCTCAGGGGCCTTGTAGCCCACCTGTGGCATATGCTCGGCCAAAATTTTGCCCAGTAATGCACGGTTATCATCAAGGCCTTGGAGCAGTGAGTCCAGCCATGGTCTGCCTTGGTTGAAAGCGACAGTGTGGGCTATGATCCCTAGATGACTTGGTCCGTGGCTGACTTCTTCGGGCATACGCGCTAGATCTTCTGCGGCTTCTTCACCGGCATAGGCCAGCGCCGCTTTGAGTCCGGCAAGATTCCAGGCTTTGGACGCAGAAGTCAAAGCGAAGGCATTTTCCGAGCCCGGGACGCTGAGGTAGGGCGTGAAAGTGGCACCTGCCAAGATCAGTGGTGCGTGGATTTCGTCGGAAATGACGCGAACCCCGTGAGCGCGTGCCAACTGGGCCACGGCAGTAAGTTCGGCTGCAGTGTGTACGGTCCCGGTGGGGTTGTGTGGGTTGCTCATAAGGTATGCGGCTCGTTTACCTCCGATAGTGGCTTGGGCAAAGGCCTTATCCAGATTTTCCATGGATATGCGCAGGTCGCCTCCCAAGGGAGCCTCGATGATATTTCTGCCATCGTGGCTGACGAAGGCATAGAAAGGGGCATAGACCGGGGGACTGACTACGACGTTGTCGCCTCGGTCGGTGATCAGTCGCAACACTTCGACAATGCCCATCATCACGTCCGGAACAATCGCGGTGCGTTCCACAGCTAATCCATTCCAGCCCCAACGCTCAGAGGCGAAGCACTTCACTGCTTCGGCCAATTGCGTTCCCGCTGGGTATCCGGTATCGCCCGAGTCAACCGTCTTTTTTAAGCATTCGGCAATGGGAGGAGCTAGGTTGACGTCCATTTCGGCAACCCATAGGGGTAGAACGTTTTCCGGATGTGCTGCCCATTTCATGCTCGTTCGTTTTCGCAGCTGTGCCAGATTGAGTTCTTCCAGCGGATTTGATGGGTTTTCATCTTGGCGGACTAGGTTTTCTGCTGAACCGAGTGCGTTCAAAGGAGTTTGCATCTTGGGGTCACCTCAAGTTAGTTCATATTCGTTGGTTTGTTTATTCTTAGGGCATTTTGTGATGTACGCGGGTTGTCGCCTCGTTGGGCCAGGACATCGGTACTCAACATGGCATGCATAAGCTGTCCATGCTCGGGACAAGACTCAGATCAGAAGGGTCTGAAAGAGGCTAGGTTCCCTTCTGCAACTGGAACAGGCTCTGGGCTGTCAGCAAACTTGCTCGCCCTACCCTCGGTTAAGAAATCACGAGATATCCCGTTCCCATAGTTTCAGCGGCAAGCCGTCGTTTAGGGTCATTTCCAGAGATCCTTGCTTCGAGTCCTTTAGCGAGACTTTCGAGCTAATTTTTGTTCATGTATTTACCTAAGTTCTTGGCCAGCCCGTAAAGATGCGACCGTTCATGCTGGCCGCATACTCGAGATGGAACACTCAAGCCAACAATAGAGGTGACGGGAGTCACTTCCGAATAAATGGAAGATTACACTAAAGCGGAACTTAGAACCATAACTTACCCATAAATTTCTTGATATGAGCAAAAATACGTAGTCGAGCGAATATCAAGTTCCATTTTTGATCACTAAATACTCACGAATGGAACTTGCATGTTGATCTGGGGATGGTTTTCATGTTTACTGGTTCGTATCCGGGTACAAGTTATCGCCATGTCATTTAGTCATGTACTCGGATCACAAATAACCTAGGGAGCGAAAATGGACCTCGTAGAAACTCAGTCAGATATCAACAAAGGAATCGATGTCAATGTCCTGCGACAGACCACCAAAGCAGTTGAGGCCGATCGAAATCTTGGAAAGTTCACGTTTGAAGTTCAAGGCACATGGGCCGGCGGCGTGAGCCTGGAATCCGGCACCGGAGCTATTACTCAGGCAGGTGTCCGCGATGAATCACGGGTTAACAAGTTCAGCATGAAGAGTGACGAGCCGCCGGCACTCTTGGGCGATGACACGGATGTTTCTCCGTCTGAATACGTCCTGCAAGCACTTGCTGCGTGCTACACGGCAAGCCTCGCCATGAAAGCGGCTGACGCTGGAATCACCCTTCGTGCTTTCAACGTGCAGGTGGAAGGTGACTTTGATGTAGCATCGTTCTTGGAAATTGCTCCCGAAGAGCACCCTGGAGCAAGCCAGATCCGCATCAATGTTGACATTGATGCTCCGGAGGCAAGCCGCGAGCAGCTGGCTGAACTCGTCGCGGTTGTCGAACGTCGATCGCCCATTCGTGACACGTTGGCTCGTCCGGTGGATGTCGTCACCACCCTACTTTAGGGTTCTAGAAGGAGCGCTGGGATTGAAGTGGTGACGTGCTTCAAAAATTGAACAAGTACTCGGTCTTCGAGCAAAAACACACGGTCTGCTCTTAATCTTCGTAAAGTAAGGCATTATCAACGCTGCCGTCGGTTCGGACATCATCCTTCCGGTTTAGATAGGACCGAGCCGACGGCTGGTTTGTAGTACCTTGCTCGAGCCGAGAGATCAGGATTGAAGTAGGCTAAATGTATATCTTTCATCGGGGTATCCTGTTCGTTAGCCATGTGTAGCCAATGAGAGTAGGCAGTAAGTGGGAGAAAACCAGTCTGAGAGTGTCCGTAGTGTGGAGCGCGCAACCCGGATTATCCAGGTTGTTGCCGATGCTGGGGTAGATGGATGCCGTTTTACTACCATCGTCAACGACTCGGAATTGTCAAAAACCACGACACATCGGATTCTCGGCACGCTGGTCAATTTGGGTTGGCTTGAGCTGTCGGAGGATGAGTCCGTCTACTATCTCGGGCTTCCCCTTGTTCCAATCGGCATCAGGGCTTCTAATCGTCATGGCATTGTCGATTTGGCAACACCCCATTTGGAACGCCTCGCGGAACTCACTGGTGACACACTGTATCTTGTTGTTCGAATCGGCGACAAAGCGTTGTGCATCGACCGTCACGTAGGTGATTACCCGATTAAAACTACGCTTATCCGCGTAGGTGACTATCGGTCGCTGGGGACCTGTGGCGGTAGTCTCGCACTGCTGACCGGGCAACCCCAGAACCTCATCGAAGAATTGATCTTGGGCGCCTCTAATGAGGACGGGTTGAGTCAAAACCAGGATTTTGCGAAGCTGCCCTTCCTTATTGAACAGTCTCAACAACTGGGCTACTCAACCGCTCCGAGAGTATGGATCGATGGTGCCGGTGGCATCGGTGTACCAGTCCTTGGGGCAGACGGGGCAGCCGTCGCGGCCATTTCGCTGGAGGCCATTGATGCCCGATTGGAAGAACCCCGTAGATCGCAACTCGTTCGTTGGATGCAACAAGAGGCAACTGAGCTGTCTGAAAAGTTCAAAATGATCAATTCTGAATTTGGCCAGTCAGACATTCGCCGGCTCCTCTCGTCTGCTCTGTAAGATTATTCCAACTGGTCTATGCTTCGCAGACGATCTATTTTAAGGATCTCTGCAGAATATGTTCCTGTCCTTTAGCAGGCCAACCCAGGACTTGATGTTTGAGGGAATCAATTCCTGTGATTCTTTGGGTAGGAAGAATTCATCCAAGGCCATGATCGACATGCGGAGCAGCTGAGGAATGCCGAGTCCTGCATCCGCCGTTTGGTTACTCCCACCCGGGACATCATTTGTTGTTCTTTCCTCGCTGGCGTCAGCAAGTTAACGAGTTTTAATGGTGTTTGACGTGCGATAGACCAGCCTGAAACGTCATGCAGCAGAGCACAAGTACTGCACCGTGTAGATTTCGATATGACCGATGAGAAACTCAAATACGATATAGCGCCCTTGTGGCCTTTCCACGGTTTCCTTCAGCTACATTTGGGGCCGCATACGTATTGGTCGAGAACCATTTCAAATTGCGCACGATTGCTATCGGCCCTAGGACCCGCGCTATTTCGATAACACCAAGACGCCTGCCAATTGCCGTCAGACTTTCCTTAACGAAAGCCTCTCTCAGATCATAGACAGCAGATGAGTCCAGGATCTTCCCATAGCCAAAGTTTGCACATCACAGAAAGAAAAATCATGTCAGTTCAATCTGCAACCACGTCCACATTCCAGGCTGAAGTCCTCCAAAGCGATATTCCAGTCCTCGTAGACTTTTGGGCACCATGGTGTCCACCATGCCGAGCAGTAGCTCCAATCCTGGACACGTTGGCTCAGGAGAACTCTGGAAAGATCAAGGTCGTCAAGATCAACGTCGACGATAATCCACAACTGGCTCAGCAGTACTCGGTCTCATCTATCCCTGCCTTCAGAATCTTTGACAATGGCCAATCTGCTGGTTCTTTCGTTGGTGCGATGTCCAAGGAATCTTTCGAGGAACGGCTATCGGCATTCCTGGGCGATTAGTCCCAAAATCCGTATTGCCGGAGAAGCCCTCGAAGGGAAATTCGAGGGCTTCTGACGTCCTTGCTTCGGGGCCAGAAGCACTCGATTCGGATCTGACTGGATTGATCCCACGAGTGGAAGCCCACCCAGCATCCGGTGTCATCTCACCGCGATATCGGCGGCCGCCAACTTCTCGTCGTAGGAAGCGCGGGCGGTCTCAACCTCGGTGAAGTGCGTCTCGGCCCATTGGCCGAGCGCCTCGAGCGGCTGCCTCAGCGTCTGCCCGAGGTCGGTGAGCTCGTACTCCACGCGTGGAGGCATCTGGTCATACGCAGTCCGCGAGACAATCCCGTCGCGCTCTAGGTCGCGCAGGGTATCGGCCAGAACTTTCCCGCTGATCCCGTCCACGGCCTTGCGGATCTCCCCGAATCGCAGACGGCCCTTACTGAGAGCGATCACTGTCATTGCGGTCCATTTATTAGCTATTCGCGCCAGCGATGTGCGCGACGGGCACGACGCGACCATCACGTTCCACGGCGGCTGTTCGTCCATGTTGCACTCTTTTCTGCAGTTACGTTGAGGTAACAGGTTACCGATAGTTACCATTAGTGTATCCATATACCGCACGATTAAGGAGATTCCATGGCCCAGAACCAGACCGCCCCCGCCGAAGTCGCGGCCGCGTATTTTGATGCCTTGGGTAACGGCGACGTTCCCACCGCGATGGCTCATCTGAGCCCGGAGGTTGTGTGGCATCAGCCGGGAGCCAACCAGTTCTCCGGGGAGCATGTCGGTGTCGAGGGCGTCGGTACGCTGCTCGGCGGGATGATGGAAGCCAGCGAGGGCAGCTTCCAGCTTGCCGTGACCGGTTCTGCGATGGTCAACGGCGAATTCGTTGCCGTCCCAGTACGCTTTACCGGTGCACGCTCCAGTGCATCGATGGACATGGCAGGAGTGGATCTACTGACGATCCGCGACGGCAAGATCGTCGCCGTGCATTTGTTCTCCGAGGACGGAGCCGCAGAGGACGCATTCTGGGGTCGCGGCTGAGCACGCAATGTCAACGACAGAGCAGCCCCGCGACTAATGGACGCGGGGCTGCTCTGTCTCGTTGCCCATTAGCCGTCTAGGACATGCCTCGCATGATACGGCTAGGGCAAACGTTATTCAGGGGCAGGTCAGCTACCGCACTCCTGACTTTCAAGTTCGGTGGTGGCTTCGATGCCGGCGTTGAGTGATCGCTTCACTGTGCACAGCTTGTCGATGATCCGCACCGCGCTTGAGACCAGCCTGTCGTGATCGCTTTGGTCGAGTTCCGATGAGTCCACCGTGATTCTCGTGATGAGCTCCTCCACTCGGTTCTGCTCTGCGTCGTAAACCGCATTTACGGTCGTGACGGCGTCGAACTCTTCGCCGAGTCTGCTTACTAGTTGCGCTTCGGCGGAAAGGGAAGCGCAGCCAGCAAGCGCGGCCTGCAGCAGTTCGACGGGTGAGAATGCGCCGGCGGCACCGGGTGCCCCGATGCGCAGCTCGGCACCGGCGCTATTGCGAACGGTGTAGGTGCCGGACGAAGTGCGTTGAGCGACGAGTTCGGGGATTGGGGCGTGTCCTGCCATGATCGTTTTCTCCTTGTTTCTTTTGGGGTGATTGTCAATATCTGGGAAAGATGAGCGATTGGAAAAGCGATTTTGCAGAGGGCTAGTATGGTCCCGGCGTTCTTCGAATGCCGGGCGACGCTGCAACTTGTTACTGGGAGTTCCTCGTCAGGCGTTGGTACGGCCTTGTGTTGCGGATGTGACGAGATCGCTTTTGGCTAGAGCCTGGTCGGTTTGCAGGGCCGTGGTCCAGATTCCGGTATCTGTGACGGAGGCCCAGTTCGAGTGCAGCAGAGCCATGAGTGTTTCGTGAACCTGCTGTGCGGAGGCTCGTCCGGCCTCATTTGCCAGGTCGATCGCTCCGGTTGCGTCGGAGAGGACCTCGACCGCGAAGTTGAGTGGCTCGGCTGCGGCCGCTGATGCGACCACGCAGTTGTTGGTCATGTACCCGACCAGTGTGATGGTATCGACGGACTGCTCGCGCAGCCATGCCGCGAGGTCGGTGTTGGCAAAGATACTGGAGAATTTTTTGTGCACGCGATGTGTTGCGTGATTTTCGTGCGCGGCGACCGCGAGGTGGTTGTCGTAGGTTGGCGACCCGGAGGCGAAGACTGGGGATTCGGCGGGCAGTTCGTGTTGCACAAGTACGACCGGGATGCCGGCCTGCTTGGCTGCTTGGATCGCGTCATCGATGCGGGCAATCGAGGTATCGCGGTCCGGGTGCTGGATGGGGAGGAGTCCTTCGAAGTATTCCTGCTGGGCGTCGATGACGCTTAGGGCGCGTTTTGGTGCGGTCATGATTTCTCTCCTGTATGTGATGGGTGATGCTGGGTTGGATGCTTGGTTGGTGGTCAAGCGAGCGGAGGGCGGCATATCATCGGGGTTAGGTCCCGCTACCTCATTGACATGTTGCTGCTAGAGTGGCCCGGTCAGCCGATGGTCGTGGAGTCTTGAAGGATGGTTGAAGCACAACTCGGTGCTGCCCGCAGCCCCCATGTGGATTTCCTTCACTCTCAGTCAAACAACCAGACCGACCGGTCTGCCTGGTTTTCAGGGTAGACCGGTCGGTCTGGTATCGTCAAGCCCATGACGATGCCAGACCATTCACCACAGGAAGGACCCTCCGCACGCACGAGGATCTTAGACGCGGCCTCGCGGCTCTTCGCCGAGCACGGAGTCCGTGCCGTGGGCGTGGCCAGGGTGATCTCGGAGGCCGGGGTCGCCAAGGCCACCTTGTATGCACACTTCTCATCGAAAGAGGATCTCGTGCGTGCGTATCTAGAACGCCAGGCTGAGCGCTCTGAGCGGGAGATCGATTCCCTCGAACGGAGAGGGGTCCATGGGGGACTGCTGATCAGAGCGGTCTTCGACCTTGCGGCGGCTGCAGCTGCTCAGGACTGGTATGCGGGCTGCTGCTTCATAGCAGCGGCGGCGGAGCATCTCGACGATTCCGGGGGGATTTCCCGGGTGCTTGCTGATCAGCGGCAGTCGCTGCTGCAAAGGTTCGACCGCTGCCTCGACGACAGCGATCCGCGCAGCCGGGACCGGATAGCCAGGCAGCTAATGGCTCTGCTCGACGGGGCGAAGATCGCCTCGCTAGAGGAGGGTGCTTCCGCCTTCGATGCTGTCATTCCGCTGGTCGATCTGCTGGCAACCGGGACTGCACTCGCGGCACCTGCTGAAGAACTCCGACTCTGATTGAGCAGGAGAACTGCCGGGGCAAAGCCGTAAAAGGGGCTGTGTTTTTGTCAAGCGGATTCCGGAACGACCGTGGTGAAGAGATTGGCGGGATCGGTCGCCTCGGGGGCGGCGCCTTCATGCAGGGCCGATGTCACTTCATGTTCGATGCGCCGAGCCTCGGCGACGTAGGCGCAGATCGCCGTCATAGGATCGTCCAGCCCTCGCCAGTGCTCGATCGCGGCAGCGGCGAATTGGGCGTCGAGCGGCACAGTACGTACCTCCGGCGCAGCAATGCCAGCGTCCGCACATGCTGCCCGAACACGTTCAAGCCGCGGTTCGGCGAAATCCCTAAGCAAAGGCGACTCGGGGTAGGCATAGCCGATTCTCGTGTGCCCGGCCGCGATGAGGTGCTCTGCCTGCAGCCGACCGATCCTGGAGTCGGGCCGGACGAAGCGCGCGCTCCCGTCGGACTCGCCGGAGAAGAGTACGGCCACGCACTGCACGCCGGCAGTGCGCATAACACGATCTGAATTCGGATCCACGAAAGTGTAGGACAGCACTGCAGCAGGAGCGATGTCGCTCCATGCAGCTTCGACGCCGCGCCCCCCCGCCCCTTCGATGTGCGTCATCAGAGTCAGGCCCACCGCGTCGAAGCCCGCAGTAAGCTCGGTCAGCAGCAGTCCCGAGGCCGAGCCGAGTGGCCAGGGCTTCAAGATTGTAGAGCACGACACCGGATCGTCCTCGCTTCAGCGTCCGCGCAGCCGCGGACGGGGTGTAACCCAGGCGCGCGGCGACATCTAGCACCCGGCGGCGGGTGCTGTCGGAGATCGTCTGGCGGTGCTGAAAGTCAAGAGCGTGCGATGACCACTCGCCCGGCCCCGGCGGGATCGGGCACACCGAACTAACCTAGAAACAATCGATCGAGAAGGAGAAGCAATGCACAACCACAATGAGGAAACCGCGTTCATGGCCGACATCAAGGAGTCCGCGCCGGAGATGGTCTCGGCCTTTTTCGGATTCGACAAGGCCGTGTTCAAGAAGGACGCCGGAAACCTCGATCTCGCCACCCGTGAGTTGATCGCTGTCGGGGTGGCGGTGACCACGCAGTGCCCGTTCTGCATTGAGGACCACGCCAAGCGTGCCGTCAAGGCCGGTGCATCCAAGGCTGACGTTGCTGAGGCGGTCATGGTCGCGGCCGCCCTGCGCGCCGGCGGCGGGGTCACTCACGGCTGGAAGGCGATGAAGGCTATCGCTGAAGACAAGTGACCTACGCCCGGCTTCGTCCGGGAGGATAACAGGGCCGAGCGTGAGGGGCCTGGTCTTGTTGTCGGTTTTGTCGTCTTAGGCCAGCTGTCGGAAGAGCTTTTCAACTCGTCGCCCGACGGAGTCTGACCAACGGCTGAGGTATTCGTATAATCCTTGAGAGCACCCTAGCTGATGTGGCATTCCTCGAGGTCGGGGTCGGTGGCCTTGTACATGGCAGCGAGCGGCTAGATGATGTTGAGGCAGGTGAACTGGGGGCCTTTCGTTACCGCTCCTCGAACTGTAGGGAACTTGTTCACTTTTGTGTATCCTACGGGGTATTTATATAATGCCCTACATTGCATATCTAAGTGCCACGTGTGCGGCAAGGCGACGTGGGCCGGATGTGGCCAGCATGTCCAGCGGACCGTTTCCGCGGCGCAGTGGTATGTTGGGCCGCGCACCTTGAAACAGCGAGAGACCGCGGACCGGCAACGTGGTGGATTCTTCGCCTGTTTGTTGGGACGTAGGAATTAACATCTGCCAGTAACGAGTACTTCTACCTCCAACCGCTCCAATGCGGTCAAATAAGCTAGCGACCTCGATGCTCGATCCTTGCATATTTAGGCTGATTCGGGGACTTTGGGGTCCAACATTGAAAGCACCGGGGACGAATGTACCCACTGGATGGGGTGGGGCGATCCGTGTCAACCAACGATATCTTTCGCGACTTAGTACTGCGGGTTCATCCGCCTCGGCTTCCCACTCTGATGGCATTCCACTGTCTGTGTCCTCAAACCTATTCGCGTTCCGCTCCAACCATTGATCCAAGTTCGACAATGGCGCCCAGACCGCAACTGGACCTTCAGGAGCGGGACGGCGGTGGTCGAATGAATACCTCCTTCATATACTCCTCTCGCAAGTTCACTCGGTGAAGGCGGCAGGACTCCGGGGCTATGCCGAGTTCAAGCAACACTTCTCAGATATGAGCAGACGGTTCGTCGTTCAACACGTTGAATAGAGCTACGTCTTGGACGGCCTATTTGGACACATCTTAGGGCATGTCCCTGTAGACAAATCTGCCGCTTGCGTTGGAGCTCGATATGTGTTTTGTCGACTTCACTGGTTCGGGCTCTCGAACTTCGAGCTGCGCAGCATGGCGCGTATTCACGTCTGGAAACGCTTTCCTCGCGCCAGAAAGAGTGAAACCTTGTTCGACGGGAGTATCGTTCGCTTGGCCCTCGACATGTACAGAGGAAGAAACACATGTTCGTTATCGATTTTCGGATTTTCTGATCGTCGTTCCTCGTCCAACACGAGTATACGTACCTCTCGAAATCACTTGATAGTTCATGTGAACTTACCTCGATACATCGATGGAGAGGCCGATCCAATTGTTGTACTCCTTGAGCCCCATCTGCTGGCTGGTGTTCAGCAACTCGGCGATCTGATCCTACCCTAAACCATGCTGCTTCGACCTGCTGGAACTCCAACGACTCCACCAGGAGCCTAATCGATACCATAGTTCTGCGAGCCGCATGGGACCCATCCACTCGCGCTGAATGATCTGAAGCGGCCCGGAATTAGACAGCCTATGGCCGGCTAGGAATCGGCAGGCGAACGGGAGTGGCCGCTGCCGGCGTCCTCGGCGATCTCGAAGACGCTCGCGGGCAGGGTCATGGCCCAGGAATTCATTGCTTCCAAGACGGGGCGGAGGTCCTGCCCGGCAGGTGTCAGCTCATAAACGACTCGGGGTGGAATCTCGGGATACGCGGTGCGGGTGACCAGGCCGTGCTTCTCGAACGTGCGGAGCCGACTGGTTAGCGTGTGCGCGCTGATGCGAGGCAGTACCTCTGCCAGTTCGTTGAAGCGGTGCGGTCCCTTGAGCAGTTCGCGCACGATGAGCGTGGCCCATGGCCCGTCGAGCAGGGACAGGAAACGAGCCACACCACACTCCTGCAGGTCGCAGTGGTTGAATCTCACATATCCACGATACTCCATTACTGCACTTGATGTAACCGATGCATCATGTGCAGTAATTGATTCATGACATACATCATCCACGGCGCGACCGGCGCTCAAGGTTCCCCTGTATTCACTGCTCTCACCTCAGCTGGACTCGATGCCGTCGCCGCGGTCCGAGACATCTCGAAGATCGACGGCGCGGCAATCGCCATCGACAACTCCTCTGTCGACTCGCTCGCTGACGCGTATCGCGGCGCGAAGGGGGTGTTCGTACACCTGCCCCTGGGACGTCCCGAAGACCAGCTCGCCTTCGCTCACACAATCGCCGTGGCGATTCGTCGGGCGAAGCCGGCACGCGTCGTCTTCTCCACCAGCGGATTTTCTCTCGATCCCACCGGTGAAGGGACAGATGCTGTGGACGTACTCGCCCGTGAATTGGCCTCCTCAGGGGTGTCCTACGCGATTGTCGAGCCGCGGCTCTTCCTCGAGAATCTGCTCCTGACGGCGACGATGGGACCCACACGGGACGAGGGTGCTCTGCGCTACCCGATCCGCCCGGACTATGCAGTCTCGTGGATCTCCCACCTTGACGTCGCTGACGTCGTCTCCCGTCTGCTGACTGACCATTCGGTCACGGGAATCGTTTCCGTCGGAGCTCTTCCCGGCCTGACTGGCGCGGACCTTGCCGCGGGCTTCACTCGATACCTCGGGCAAGATGTGCGCTTCGAGGCGATCAGCCCCGCACGGTACGGGGAGCTGATCATCCCTCTGTTCGGCGAGGCCGCGGTCGCACCGGTGATCGCCTCCTATGAGCATCGCCAGCATCAGCCCGGGGAGCTCATTCCAGAGGCGCGTTCGGCACAGGCGCTGCTCGATCTCAAACCGCGCAGTGTCGAGCGGTGGTTGCGGGATCTCGGAGTCTGATCCCTGGCGACGGGGGGTCACGACCCT
>NZ_JBLVOJ010000022.1:0-16049 GCF_053543715.1 Glutamicibacter sp. AGC46 | reverse complement strand
GTCGTCCCCCCCCGGCGAGGTACTGTCCCGTGATGCTCGCGGCGGATGCGGCGATGGCCTCGGGGGTGCCGGTGGCGATGATGCGTCCGCCATCCGTGCCGCCTCCGGGGCCGAGATCGATCACATAGTCGGCGTTGGCGATCATGTCCAGGTCGTGCTCGATGACGATCACGGTCGCCCCGGTCGCCAGCAACTGGTCCAGCACACCCAGTAGCGTGCGGATGTCCAGCGGGTGCAGACCGACAGAGGGCTCGTCAAATACGAACACCGTGCCGGTGTGCTTGCGGCCGAGCTCGGCGGCTAGCTTCAGCCGCTGAGCCTCGCCGCCGGACAGGGCGGGAGTGTCCTCGCCGAGGGTGAGGTAACCCAGGCCGAGATCGATCAGTGTCGACAGCTTCTTGCGCACCCTGGTCCGGGCTCCGAGCAGCGTCGCGGCGTCGGCGACGGTGGTGCCGAGCAGCTCGGGCAGGGACCGGCGCCCGTCAGTGGTGGGCAACTGGTGTTCGGAGGCGGCGGGGCTGTAGCGGGTGCCGCCGCAGTCGGGACAGGGGATGTCGACGTCGGGTAGGAACTGCACGTCCAGAACGACCTGGCCTGTGCCCTCGCACCTCGGGCAACGTAGCGATCCGGTGTTGTAGGAGAAGTTCCCTGCGTTCAGGCCGGCGTTCTTCGCGGACGGGAGGCTGGCGTAGGCGCGACGAAGGTCGTCGAGGATACCGCTATAGGTGGCGACGGTGGAGCGGACATTGGTACCTATTGGGGTCGCGTCGACGACGTCTGCCCGGGTCAGGTCTGCCGTGTCGAGGGAGATGACGTGCCCGGGGAGCGGGACGTCATCGTGAGCGGCAGCGAGGGCGGGCACGAGGCTGTCAAGAATGAGGGTCGTCTTCCCCGACCCGGACATCCCGGTAACAGCGGTGAGACGGCCCTTTGGAATCTCGGCCTCGAGCGCGTGGACCGTGTGGATCGGGGCGGTCTTCAGACGGATCACCCCGCGGGAGAACACCGTGTCTTTGCTCGCGCGATCGCGGATGACCGCCGTCTCGCTGCCAGACAGGAACGGCCCGATGAGTGACGCTGGATTCTCCTGGACGGCGTCGATCGTCCCTTGGGCGAGGATAGTTCCCCCGGAAGAGCCGGAGCCGGGACCGATCTCGATCATCCAATCAGCTTCGCGCAGGACCTGCACATCATGGTCGACGAGTACGACGGAGTTGCCGCCGTCGAGGAGGTCCCGCATGACGCCGATCAGACCGTCAATGTTAGCCGGGTGCAGCCCGATCGATGGCTCGTCGAGCACGTACAGCACGCCGGTGGTCTCGTTGCGGACCGCCCGCGCCAGCTGCACACGCTGCCGTTCTCCGGTCGACAGGGTGGAGCTGGGCCGATCGAGCGTGAGGTAGCCCAGGCCCAGCTCGATCAGGCGGTGACCCATCTCGGTAAACTGCCGGGCGATCATCTTCGCCATGGGACGCATGTCCGCAGGCAGAGTGGCAGGAACCGCCGGCACCCATGCCATCGTCTCGGCGAGCGTGAGGACGGTGGCCTGGGCGAGATTCATGCCGTCAACTCGGGTGCCGCGAGCTGCTTCGGACAGGCGGGTGCCGTGGCAGGTAGGACAGGTGTGCGCGGTGATGAACCGCTGCACGCGAGCCAGGCCTTTCTCACTGGTGGCGTTATTCATTGCTTCCCGCACGGCTTGACGGGCGCTGCGGTAGGTGAAGTTCAGCTCGAACAGCTTCCCGGTCTTCGATGGGACCTCGATCTCGCGCTTCTCAGCGGGCCCGTCGAGCACGATCTCTCGCTCCTGCGGGGTGAGCTCGGCATAGGGGACGTTGATGCGCACACCGAATGCGGCAACGACCTGCGGCATCACTGAGAGACCGAACATCCCCCAGGGGGCGACGGCGCCTTCGGCGATCGACCGGGATAGGTCAGGGATCAGCGTCGCGTCGTCGATGTCGCGCACCGTGCCCGTTCCCGCGCAGTTCGGGCACGCCCCATCGGAGTTGAATGCCAGAGACTCCGCACCTGGTGGATAGAACTCAGCTGCGCACACCGGACAAATGAGATCCTTGTTCGCGGCCACATCGATCGTCGGAGACAGACGGTGACCGTTTGGGCACAGATGCGAGCCGAGCCGCGAGAACATCACCCGTAGCACGTTCAGAAGCTCCGTCGACGTCCCGAACGTCGACCGCACCCCGGGCACGCCCGGCCGCTGGCGCAACGCCAGGGCTGCCGGGACATGCCGCACGGAGTCGACACTCGCACGAGCAGAGTGGGACATGCGCCGGCGCGTGTAGGTCGACAGAGCCTCGATGTACCGCCTGGATCCCTCGGCGTAGAGCACCCCCATCGCCAGCGACGACTTCCCCGACCCCGACACCCCTGCAATCGCGACCAGCCGCCGCAGCGGAACATCGACATCGATGTTCCGCAGGTTGTGCATCCGCGCGCCCCGCACCGCGGTCACCAACGGGCCCCCCGCAACGGGCCGGCCAGAGTGTTCACTATCCATCGGACCTCCAAGTTGTCAGGCACCGCGTTCACAGCACATGTACATTCCATGTCAACTATATCCGGTAGACTGGTGTCGCCACCGCGTGTCCATGCGGCGAGTCGAAGAGTTCCCCGTACGGGGAAGAATAGGAGCGGGTCATGAGTGTCCCAGCAATCGGTTCAGTGTCCTGGTTCGAGATTGGAAGCGACAAGCCCGAGGAGGTGAAGAAGTTCTACAGCGAGCTGTTCGGCTGGCAGTTCAAGCTCAACACCGACCTCGAAGGCGTCGAATACCACGCCGCCATCACTCCGGGCTCGCCAGGCCCGTCCGGCGGGATCTTCGACCACGCCGGACGCTTCGAGGACTACGCCGTCTTCTATGTCCTCGTCGAGGACATCCCGGCCACGATTGCGAGAGCCAAGGAGCTCGGTGCCGAAGTCACGATGGAGCCCGTCGTCGACGCGTCCGGAGTGAGCTTCGCCCGCCTGCGCGACGCCAACGGCCACCACTTCGGCGTGTATTCGATGCCCGCTCCAACGGACTGACCGATGCTGTCCACGGTTACGGGAGGCAACGCGGACCTGCGACGTCTCCCTTAGCCAGGACGGATATTCTTGTGAAAATACATCGGCGTCAGACGATCTTGGATCGATCGTCAGTGTCCGAAGCGGAACGCAAGAGACGGAGCCCTGCCGCCATCCGGTCGAGCTCAGCAGATCCCAGTATGGCCGAGAAGCGCCGGGCGAGCTCGTCCTCGAACACCGGGGCTGTCTCGTCCACCCTCGCCTTCCCCGCAGCTGTCAGCACAATCAGCGTGGACCGGCGATCATTCGGATTCGGGACCCGTCGGCAGAGCCCCGCGGCCTCGATTCGATCGATGACCTTGCTGGCCCCGCCTACCGTGATCACGAATTCCCGCGCCACGTCATGGACGCGCTGCCCTTCACGGTGGCGCAGGAGTTGCATGATCTCGAACCATGTCAACTGCATATCGCAGTCAGCGCGTAGCCGCGCATCGATCGCCGTCCACAGCTCGGTTTCGAAGCGCACCAGATCGTGATAAAGCACCCGCAATTCCGTCATTTCTCACCTCACGTGTCCGCGTCGATCCTGCTGACCGAGGCGAACCAAATATTGTTTCCATGGAACTATCTGTAAGCAATACATTCTACTCCTGAAAGAGAATCTCATGACCACCCAGACCGTCCCCACCCACATCCCTGTACGCGTCCTCAGCGGCCCGACCGTGTTGATCGAGTACGCTGGCTTGCGCTTCCTCACCGACCCCACCTTCGATGCACCGGGGGAGTACCCCGTCATGCCTGGATACGCCATGACCAAGACCGCCGGGTCACCCCTCGGCCCGGACGAGGTGGGGCACATCGACGCGGTGTTGCTCTCCCACGACGAGCATGATGACAATCTCGATGAGTCGGGCCGCCAGTTCCTTCCTCGCGTACCGGTCGTCTACACAACCGTCTCCGGTGCTGGCCGTCTTGGCGGCAATGCAAAGGGGGTCGCGTTCTGGGAGGAAGCAACACTCATCGCTCCCGACGGTACCGAGGTGACGATTACCGGGCTGCCTGCACGCCACGGACCAGAGGGCAGCGAACCGGTCTCCGGCGACGTTATCGGGTTCCTCCTCACTGCAGTAGGTCACCCCAGCGTCTACATCAGCGGCGACAACGCATCGCTGGACTATGTCCAGCAGATCGCAGATAGGTGTGCGCCGATCGATACAGCGGTGCTGTTTCTTGGCGGGGTCCGCCATGAGCCCATGCTCGAGGCGCAGCTCGTGACCCTCAACAACACTCAGGCCACTTGGGTAGCACGCGCATTGGACGCTCGTCGTGTGATCCCTGCCCACTTCGAAGGGTGGGCGCACTTCCAAGGCACCCGAGCCGACCTCACTCTAGCGTTCGCTGAAGCAGGCCTGGCCGACAAGCTTGTGTACACATAGGCGATCGGCACGCCGTCGATCTTCTGGGATCAGCGAAGGCAGCAACGCGACGGCACACTAATAGGGCAAAGAACTTCTGCGACTTTCTGTGAACGCTCTGCATACTTCCAGCCAATTCGTTATGAGAGTAAAGCAGAGCTCTTGCTTCCGTTGCGGAATGCTCGCATTGACTCTCATCAACTCTTGCGGGAACCTGTTCAACGGTGCGAATCGCATCCATGACGTAGGTCTTAATTCTCGGTGGCGGCTTCACCTCAGGGACGGTGAGAGCAAGGTAGGCAGCAGTTTGTTTCAAAGAAGCAAGCTCTTGCTCGAGCGTGGCGGCATTGGCCTCATACTGCAGCGCCTGATCACGTTGAGTTTGGGTCAGCGCATTCAGGGCGAAGCCGCTGAACAGTCTACTTTTGTGCTTGCCCATGACATGGCTCCCAGCAATTCTCGTATTTCCTTCATTCTGTCTCGTGAGCCGGCTTTCACGATCACCACAGGTAGTTGGGCATGATCAGGAATCTCACAATGCGTCAAACCCCGAAATAGACCAGTTGGATCGTACCTCTTTGCGCTTCAGTCAGTTGGTAGAGAGCTTCGATCATGCGTTTGACCTCATCAGGACGTACCGCTCTTCCCTGCAATGGTTGATACCTTGCTTAAGAGGTTTCAACAGCGATTCCCAGCACAGGTTTCGGGCGCTCTGAAGTGAAGCGGATCTGTCCAACGGCAGACTGGTGGACGATCTTCAGCAGCCAAGTTAGTGCGGTAGTTCGCACAGTGGCGAAGCCATCAACATGTCGTTAATCGTCTGAAAATATTCATTGTGCGGCTTCCTGCCTTTGGACTTCATCGCTCAGTTGACGGGCGTCAAAACCGAACACCCTTGGGACAAGTCCGCCATAAGGCTGCGTAGCTGCTTCATCTCCTTGTGCGGCTTGAAGCAAGAGAGCTTCATCCGGCGCTGAACAGTCGGTGATTTCGACTGCCCAATTCGGGATCTTGGGTTCAACGACCCCATACCGTCAAGGACATTGCTCTCGTTCAGGGCAGTAGCTGCAGGTCAAATCTTGGGTAGACGGAAGCCAGGGAACGGCCCCCCAAATCGTGCATCGCCCGTCCCCTGGCTTCTTCAGCTTGATGCTGTAGTACTACTTCTTTGCCGGTGGCATCAGCACCGAATCAACGAGGTAAACGGTGGCATTGGCAGTCTGCACGCCACCGCAAATGACCTTGGCATCGTTGACCATCAAGTCATCGCCGCTGCCGCTGATCTTGACCTTGTCACCTTCAACGGTTTCCAGATCACCCTTCAACTCATCGGGAGTTATCTGGCCTGGGACCACATGGTAGGTCAGCACCTTGGTCAGCATGTCGGCATCCGACACAACAGCGTTCAGGTCTTTTTCTGAAATGGCCTTGAATGCGTCATCCACCGGTGCGAAGACGGTGAACTCATCGCCGTTGAGCGTGTCCACCAGATCCACGTCCTTGTTCAGCTCGCCCGAAACGGCCTTGGTGAGGGTGGTCAGCAACGGGTTGTTTGATGCTGCCACGGCTACCGGATCCTGGGCCATGCCAGCAACGGAGCCGTCACCTTCGGGCACTGCTTCTGCGTACGCCGCACATCCTGAACCAACAAGGTTGGCGGCTGGGTCCATGGCCGATTCGCTGGCCATTCCCGAATCCTCAGATGCTTCCGGGCTGCTAGAAGCCATGCTCGATGACGAACTTTCGCTGCTGTGAGTGGACTCGGCGCTGTTGTCCATCGAGCAGGCGCTCAATCCGAACGCGGCGACCGCGGCAATCGAGAGCAGTCCCACTGTCTTGCGCTGCATGGTTTTCATGTCAAACTCCTTACCTGGCGACCCCGTTGGGCCAGTTGGTTTTCCAAACCTCTTGGTTTGGGTTTTCACAGGGCATTCGGGGCAAAGCGCTTCGCGGATTGGAACTTATTTAAAGATTTTCTGTTCCGCACATTAGGGGCTCATATCATGACTGATTGCTAGCGCTTAGCCGAGGCATAGAGCTCGTTGACGAAGCCGTTTGCTCTCTCAAGAAACTTACTTCGCTTGAGTTTCAAAGTCGGTGTCAGCAGTTCACTGTTTTCCCCTAAATCGGTAGAAAGCATAAGAAACTCTTTGACTTGTTCACTTCTTGCTACCCGCTTATTGGCTGAGCTGACGGAGTCGAGGACGACTTGAAACAAGAGCCCGTTTCTAATCCTGTCAATTGACCCTTCTGTGCGAGGCTGAAAAAGGGATGCGTCTGTAATCCCTTGGCTAGAGGCCCACTGTTTGACTGCTTCCGGGTCAATCAGTACGAGGCATCCCAAGAACGGCTTACCTTCTCCAACCATTACCGCGTGGGCAATCAATGGCTCAGTTTCGACGTATCCTTCCCATATGCTGGGGGATATTGTCTTCCCTCCCGCAGTTACTATGACATCTTTGATTCTTCCCTTCAGCGTGATGCGCCCAAGGTTGTCCAAGGATCCCAGGTCTCCTGTACGGAAGAAGCCATCGGTGAAAGCGTCTTCGTTATCTTCGGGATTGGTATATCCAGCAAATACGCCGATTCCTTGTGCGAGCACCTCACCGTCGTCCGATATTCGTACAGTGGTCCCAGGCATCGGAACTCCCACGGTTCCAGACTTGATCGACCCGGGCATATTTCCCGTTAGCGGCGCTGTAGTTTCTGTCAGCCCATTGCCCTCGATTACTGGCAAGCCAATACCCCTGAAAAAGAGGGAAACTTCTCTATCTAGGGTTGCAGCTCCTGATAGCAGGTACTCAAGACGACCGCCGACTACTTTTCTTAGACGCGAGTAGAAAATCCGATCAAAAATGAAATGTCTCATCCTAAGGCTAGGAGAAGCTTGCTTCGACGAACCGGTATCGTGTCCCTCAGCCATCGCGCCCCACTGCGTTGCCGTGTCGCTGGCCCACTTCCAAATACGATTCAGGCGTTTCTGATTGGCGGCCTGTGCTGCGGAGTCTTGGATCTTCTGTAGCACCCGTGGCACTACTACGAGAAATGTGGGTTTGAGGAATTCCAAAGACGGTATTACTTCTTTGGGTTCTGAGAGATGCGCGATGCGCATCCCGTTAGCCAAACAAATCAGCTGTAGACCACGAGCCAGAACGTGGGCCATGGGAAGGAAAATAATCGTATTTCCTGTCTCCTTAACCACTTCAGTGTAAGCGGCAGCAACATTGAGTACTAAGCCAACGAGGTTACCGTGCGTAATTAAAGCGCCCTTGGGTGCTGCCGTCGTTCCCGAAGTGTAGACGATAGTCGCTATCGTCTCTGACGTTGCCAACAATCGTCGTTCTTCAACAGCACCATCGGCGATAGATTTCCCTTCGTCAACAAGATCCTCAAGATCGAGATCGTTCCGGGTGTCCATTGTCCAGATTCTCGACCCGCATATTCCCGCGCCACTTAGCCCGCGCTCGAGAATCGAGGCGTGGTCGGTGCTTCCAGCAACTATAAATTTTGGGGAGCAATCGGCAAGTATGGCTGTGACCTGATCAAGCGACGAAGTTTCATAAATAGGGACCACGACCGCACCTGCAAACCATGCCGCCATATCCACCTGAGCCCATTCGTAGCGTGTAGGTGACATAATCACAAGCTTGTTTCCAGGTTGCAGCCCACTAGCGATGAGCCCCTTAGCCAATGCCTGCACTTCGAGAAAAAATTCTCGAGTAGTTATTTGCTTCCAGGGGGCAGCAACGGGACCATCAGCAGATCGAACTTCGAATGCTATATGCTCAGGCGAATTCTTCAGGCGCTCCATCAAGAGATCGGTGGCATTCCTGTGCATGTGCGAAGTGGCCAATAGCGGCGTCGCAAATTCCCTCATAGCTCGTCCTTCCGGGCAGGGTAACGGTGGATATCAAATACGGACAGGACTAGCCTGCTGTGGACTACTTCTCGGTCAGGCGTCATTCAAGGTAGGCATTGTTGGGCGCTATCATCTCAGATAGGCAGCATAAGCAGGGACGAGGCAAGGTTCGCATAGCTTGGTTTCAAGCTTGTTTAGTGCGGGGCTTGAAGCCAAGCTATGCGTTCCGTTTCGACGTAACAACTAGTCAATCGAGATTAGAACGGTTTTCGTCCAGCATTCAGAATGCTTGATTTGTTCAGTCCGGCCAATTAACAGGTCGTGAACAGTTCTGGGGACGAAAGCTGTTTCTGCGATCCTCCGCCAACAGCAAGCATCTCTTAGACGATAGCCCCGCGAAGAGATGCCATGAGAAGCGTCAAGCCGCGATTCCGTCAAAAGCTTTGGCTCACCCTGTGTCCAATAGTATTGCCCGGTCCCAGAGAATATGATGAGGCGACTCTTGGATAAAAGTATCGCAGGATCACTGGATCGTCTCTGAGGGAAATTTAACGGAGGAAACCTCATAATGAAGAGCAAGGAACGCAAGGCGCTGACCGCTATGCCTGTAGTGCTTCTGCCAGGTGTGCTGCTTGCATTGTCCGGTAGTGATGGCGGGATTACATGGGGTTCGATGCCCCTCTTCGCTCTGGCTGTACTGGCGTCCTTTATAGCCCAATGGATCGCATTCATACCTTCATTCCTAAGGCAAACAGAGAGATTCTACGACCTGACCGGAACCCTGACCTATACAGCAGTCACATTGCTCCTGCTTCTCTTAGTCCCTGAAGTTCATTCAAGATCGCTGCTACTGGCATTCATGGTCCTGGCCTGGACTCTTAGGCTGGGAATCTTCCTCTTCAGCCGTGTCACTAGGGACGGCAAAGATGATCGCTTCGACCAGATCAAACCGTCTTTTATGCGGTTTCTCAGCGCCTGGACCGTTCAGGGTCTCTGGGTCTCTTTCACTGCTGCTACTGCTTGGGCTGCTATGACCTCGGAATACTCTAGTGAATTGGACGGATTCGCACTGGTCGGACTCGTCATCTGGGCGATTGGGTTGGGTGTGGAAAGCCTAGCCGATCACCAGAAATCAATTTTCAAACGCGACCCGGAAAATCAAGGGAAATTCATCTCCTCCGGACTCTGGTCCAAATCTCGCCATCCGAACTATTTCGGAGAGATTCTGCTTTGGATTGGCGTGGCTGTTGTGGCCGCTCCGGCGTTGCAGCACTGGCAGTGGGTTGTGATGATCTCACCGGTATTCGTCGCCGTGTTGCTCATCAAGATCAGCGGAATCCCGCTGCTTGAAGCGAAAGCTGAATCAAAATGGGGAGGCCGCGCCGACTATGAAACCTACAAGGAAAACACGCCGGTGCTTATTCCTAAGTTCTGGTAGGAAACGGTTTGCTGAAATAGTTGCTGATGCTCTCTAGACTCTGGCACTTCTAGAATTTGCTCTATGTGAAGTCGTCGAGATGCAAAACGAATCTAGACCAGATAAAGCGGGCTGCGCATCGTCGACAGGCGTAGGTTGCCCTGCATCGCAGGTGACAGCGCGGGCCAACCTGGCCAGTGCGAATCTGCCAACCGGCCATGCTGGATAGTGGGTCTGATTGCCACTGCGATGCTGAGCCTCGGAAATTTATGATGCTTCCGCCACTAATGCGTCGCTGGCTGATGGAACGAGAATTGTTGACCCGTTCGCTGCGGTGCAGAAGAAAACTCAAAAGACAGATGATCCGTACTGGGATCTGTTGGAGCCAAATGACGACGGATTGATGGCGCGTCTGCGAATACCGAGTATTGACGTAAAGATCCCGGTGTATCACGGTACCGCCGAAGATGTCCTTCTGGAAGGCGCAGGTCATCTTGAAGGCACAGCCTTGCCTGTAGGTGGACAAGGAACCCACGCGGTGATGACCGGGCACCGCGGTCTACCGCAGGCAGCAATGTTCACCGATCTGGATAAAGTGACCGTAGGCGATGATATTGAAATCGATGTGTATGGCCAGACTCTGGTGTATCGCATCATCGATAGTTCCGTAGTACTCCCCACTGAAACGGCATTGCTCAGGCCGCAAGCAGGCCACGACCTGATTTCGTTGGTGAACTGCACCCCCATCGGTGTCAACTCACACCGGATTATTGTCACGGCCGAACCTGTATTGCCAACTCCTGCAGATGCTGGGCAAAGTGTCGACTCTATTGGATTCCCATGGTGGGCCCTCGGGTTGGGGCTCAGCGCAACAGGTTGCCTATGGTATGTGTTCTATACCCGTTCTCAGAAGCCGGCCGCTAGAGTTTAGAGATCTGTCCTCGTCGCAGCATGACCCCATTATCTGTGAATTTCACGGCTTCAAGAAGTCGATTCGTATGGCCCGGGTCGAAAGCTCGAGACTGGAACCCACCGTTTTTCTAATCTGTCTCACTACTAATGGCGCAAACGCGGCGCTACGCCATGGGTTACAACACATAGCTGTGAGAATCTCGGACCCTTGAGTTTCCGCGGATTTTTCACCGGGGGTGTGATTGTTAACTTCGTTTGGCGGTTTCTGCGCACCTAATATTGGCGGTTCAACTGATTCCGATCACTAGCGTGGATCGCGCAGCTTCAACAACATCATCGGTAATCGTGTCCAGCTCATTGATTTTCATGACTCGCTGCATCTGTGTGAAGAGTCGATCGATCAGCCGGAAATCACCGCGCGTGATACGGGCGATCGCCGCGACAGCTTGCGTATCGGTGAAGTCCTCCAAGTCCAGAGTTTTTCCGAGGGCACGCCACTTTCGTTGCAGAACGAAATGCAGTTCATCCTGAGCAAGCGGACGGTACTCGTGAGCAAAACCAACACGGCTATAGAGCTGAGGATATCGACTGAACTGCTTTTCGATGCCAGGCATCCCAATCAGCATCAGCGCGATATTGTTCCTGTCATACCTATCTCGTAGCACTTCTAAGGCAGTGGCGTTGAGTCGCTCCGACTCGTCGACGATGATCAGCTCAACATGCTTGTCTTGATTCATCGGGCCCGTCGTGGCACCTAAAGTATCGAGATGTTGATGGATACAGATCGAGGTCCGGGTGGTGACCAGAGAGAGTTCATCCTTGATTTGCTTAGGCGTCGTCAGAACCCCTGGGGTGAAGAAGACGGTCCGCGTTTTGGCCAGATCCTTGTAGATCTGGAGGTCACTGTCCTCCCGTCGGCCCCATTCCTCTATTAACGCCTCGGCTTTCGGGCTCCAGTTGGCATAACGTTTAGCCGATAGGGTTTTGCCAATTCCAGCTTGTCCATAGCAGACCCCGATAGTCCGCTGCCGACGCACCGCATTGGCGAACTCAGTGAAGCGGCGGTGCTCCTTCGTTGCGATAAAAGTTGTTGGTCCCATTACTCGTCCTCCGCGTAAGTGCGCAGCTTCGTTTTCTTGGTTCGGTGGACCGCCGGATCAGGCTGGGGTGCCTCCGTGGTTGGTTGCCCGGCCGGTAGAAATTCCGCGACGGTGGCGATTCGTTCATTGATTTGTCCGCGCAGCTGACGCTTTCGTGCAGAGCGTGCTTTCTGGATGTCCTTAAAGGTCATGATGGATCGTTCGTGCGTGGGATCCACAGCTTTGCAGATGTGCTGGCCACGATGAAAGACCTGAATCTCGGCAACGTCTCGCGGGTCGTAGCGAAGGATGACGGATTCTCCGACATAGGCAGCCAGCAAGGGAGATATGTAGCGTAGCCCTTGGAAGTGCACCCCATCGCGGTGGACGATTCGAGGTTTGGCGACCGTGAGCAGCAGCAGGTTCAGTTCATCGATGGATTCAGGCAGACGCGGCAACCAGCCGTTGCCCTGCCACGCTTTTTGAGGTGTTTCTTTGATCTCTTGGTGTTCACGCTGGTGGTAATTCTGCCCAATGAACTCACCTAGCGCCGTGTCCAGTTCACTAATCGATAGTCCGGGTTTGGGATTGCGTACGTTGTGCAAGTAACCCGGTAGCCGGGCCAAAAGCTCGGTATTCAACGTACCGAAGAAACGCTCAATCTTTCCTCTGCCCTGTGGCCGGGCTACTGCAGAGAAAGTGATTTCGAAGTGCAGGTCTCTGGCGGCCTGCGCCATGTGGTGGCTCGTGAAATCGGTTCCGTGGTCCACGTAGAGCACATCAGGGATTCCGCACATCGGCCAATCAGCTGTCTTTTTGGGCCAGATCGCCTCACGCAACGCCAATGCCGTATTCAAGGATGAGGGAGCACCGGTGAAGATCATGTACCCGCACAGGGCTCGCGAGTAATCATCCATGATCGTGGTGAGCCACGGGCGAACCGGCCGATGACCAGTGTCAAAAACCAGAATGTCGAGCTCGGTATGATCAGCCTGCCACACCGCGTTCGGACGTTCGGCGCGGCGGCGCCAGACCAGTTCGTACTTATCGCGGTACACCGCCGCGCCTTGCTGCGCCAGTGTCATCATCCCGGGATCTATCTCGCCGACAATCGAGCGGATGGTTGAGTAGGAAACCGGTGCCCATCCCTGGTGGAGCGCCACCTTGTTAGCTTGCTGGTGGATGGCTGCCGTCGTCCTGGGCAGTTTAGCTAAGGCGAGGCCTTCGACCAGCTTCACGAAGTCGCTGGGCATCCGGCGTCCGCGTTTGCCCTGTGCCACCGGTTCCAGACCAGGCTTCCCCTGGAGCTTGAAGCTCTGGTGCCATCGCTGCAGTGTCCTCAGGCCGATATGGTGTTCCTCAGCCAAGACCGTCAGCGGCACTCCGTCTTCGACGTGTTGCCGCAGTATTTCCCAGCGTGCCGTTGCCTTGATCAGGCCGCTGTAAGAGGTTCCTGCTTTCACGGTACTGCTGCCATTCTGGTTTTGTCCCAGCGGTGCGTCCCTGCGCGGTTCGCTTCGCCGGGACATGGCCGATCACAGGCTCTTGACAGAGGCGGATTCTTGGCCCAAGTGGCGGTAGAACGTCGCGCGGCTCCAGCCAACCAGACGTGCTGCGTCTTCGGCGGTGCGTCCCCTGGCGCGGGCATCTTTGGCGATCGCGAGCTTATCGGCAATCACCACCGGGTCAGAGACCGGCCGGCCGAAACGGGTTCCGGATTGCCGGGCGGCAGCAATGCCGGCATTGACTCGTTCAACGATCAGCTCGCGCTCGTACTCGGCCAACGAGGCCAGCATGTTCAGCATCATCCGCCCGGTCGACGTGGCCGGGTCGATCCCATCGGAAATGGAGCGGACATTCACCCCGCGCTCGCGCAAGAGGTTCACGGTGTTCAAAACATCGATCAGGGATCGCCCGAGCCGGTCTACTCGCCAGACCACCACGGTGTCCCCGGACTGCGCGTACTCGAGCAGTTTCTTCATCCCGGGCCGCTTAATCGCGCTCCGGCTGCCGGACGTCACATCGGCGAACACGTCGCGTTTCTGCACCCCCGCTGCAGCAAGAGCGTCGAATTGCAAGGCCGCGTCTTGGCTCGAAGTGCTCACTCGTGTGTATCCCAAATGCCTCACCTGCCCAGTGTGACTCAAAAACCCCTGTGCGGCAAGCAGGTAAGACGTTTTACGTTGGGACGAGTTTATAAGACAAATACAGCCCGCGTTTTCCAAGTATTTGATGAGACAAGTTTCTACTCTAGGTAGCGTCTCAAAAAGCTTTAGGTTTTCAAGACGCCTCGCGACCGTCAGCGGTTGGTCTGACCGCTTTCCCCTGTTGGTAGGTGCGCCACTGCGGCTGTAGTGCAGCGAACACCTGAGATTGAATCACCCGAAGTCCTCTGCTTCAGGTGGGTTTCGCTTAGGCGCAGCAGGACAGTTTGGCGATGTCGGTGGTGAAGGCCTTGGCGGCGATCCTGATGCCCTCGGCCATCGTCAGGTAGGGGCTCCAGGCGGCGGCGACCTGTGCGGTGGTCATCCCCGCTTCGAGGATGTAGACACCGGCGGCGGCCAGTTCCCCGGCGTCCCTGGCGACGGCGGAAATACCCAGGATCCGTCCGGTGCCGAGCTCGGCGCCGACCTTGATGAAGCCGCGGGTGTCGCGGTTGACCACGGCTCGCGGCACGTACTCCAGGGGCAGGACCCGGCACTCGCAGCGGATCCCGGCAGCGACGGCTTCCTTCTCCGTCAAGCCGACCGACCCGATGGCGGGACTGGTGAAGGTGACCCGGGGCAGGTGCCGGTAGTCAACCTCGGCGACGGCGTCGGTGAGCGCATTGTCCACGGCCAGGGCGCCGTGGGCCGCGGCGACGTAAACGAACTCCCGGTGTCCGGCCACGTCCCCGGCAGCCCAAATGCGCGGGTTGGACGTGGCCAGGCGGGAATCAATCACGATCTCGCCCGTGGCGCCGGTCTTCACGCCGACGGCGTCAAGATTCAACCCGTCGATGACGGGGCGTCGGCCTGTGGCCACCAGGAGCCGGGATGCCCGGAACGTTTCCCTGCCGCCGGCCACGGATGCCGAGACCAGGACCCCTCCGTTGGCGTGATCGCGCTCCACAGTCTCCGCGGAGGCCCGCCGGACCACCCGGATCCCCTCGTCGGCAAAAACTTCGGCCAATGCCTTGGATGCCTCCGGTTCCTCCTGCGAGGCCAGCCGGGAACGGACCAGCATGGTCACCCGGGAACCGAGCCGGGAGAAAAGCTGCGCCATTTCCAGGGCAACATAGCCCCCGCCCATGATCAGCATTGATTCGGGGACCTCGTCCAGTTCCATCGCCGTCGTCGAGGTCAGGTACCCTGTCTCGTCCAGTCCAGGGACGGGAGGCGTCCAGGGGGCGGAGCCGGTGGCCACGAGATAGTGGTCGGCCTCGATCGTTTTTTCGGCACCGTCCGGGGAGGCGACCCGGAGTCGGGGTTCGTCCTGGGTTCCGGTGAACGAGGCCTCCCCTTCGAGCATGGTCCACCCGTGGCCGGCGGCCAGTTCAATGTACTTTTCCGTTCGCATGCTTTCCACCAGCGCGGCCTTGCTCTGGACCAGGGCCGGCATGTCCACCGGGCCCGCCGAGGCCGCCCCGCCCGGGAAGCGGGCCGAGTCCAACGCCACGTGGCGGGCCTCCGCGGCGGCCAGGAGTGCTTTTGAGGGCACGCATCCGGTGTTCACGCATGTCCCGCCCACGGTGCCACGCTCCACCATCACGACGCGCTTGCCCAAGCCGGTGGCCCGGATCGCGGCCGCGAACGCGCCGCCCCCGGAACCAACAATCGCCAGATCGAACCGTTCGTTTGTCATTCCAGCTACCTCTTCCCTGTAGTGCAAAACTTCCTATGCACCATCATGAACCTTCCAGTACAGTGGAAGGTCAAGTGCGGTGACCACTGAAAGGGGAGTCAGCGAACATGAGAATCGGACAACTTGCGCAAGCGACCGGAACCACGACCAAGACCCTGCGCTTCTACGAGGATTCGGGGTTGCTTCCTCCGGCCGAGCGTCTGGCTTCCGGCTACCGGGACTACAGCGACGGTGCCGTGGGGCTGGTCGGGTTCATCCACCGCGGCCAGGCCGCCGGGCTCACCCTCGCCCAGATCCGGCAGATCCTGAAGATCCGCGAACACGGCCAGGCCCCGTGCTCGCACGTCCAAGGCCTGCTGGGGTTGCGGCTCAGGGAGCTCGATGCCCAGATCGCCGAACTGCTGGTCCTCCGGGAAAGCATTTCCCAGCTCCACGCAAAGGCGAGGGATCCGGAGCCGGACTCTTGCTCCGCCGCCCAGGTCTGCCGCTACATCTGA
>NZ_JBLVOJ010000021.1:0-1578 GCF_053543715.1 Glutamicibacter sp. AGC46 | reverse complement strand
CACGCTTGAAGCCGCCACCGCGGTTGTCATCACGCTGGAAACCGCCACCGCGGTTGTCATCACGCTTGAAGCCGCCACCGCGGTTGTCATCACGCTTGAAGCCGCCACGGTCATCATTGCGGAAACCGCCACCACGGTTGTCATCACGCTTGAAGCTGCCACGGTCATCATTGCGGAAACCGCCACCGCGGTTGTCATCACGCTTGAAGCCGCCACCGCGGTTGTCATCACGCTTGAAACCGCCACCGCGGTTGTCATCACGCTTGAAACCGCCACCGCGGTTGTCATCACGCTTGAAGCCACCACGGTCATCATTGCGGAAACCGCCACCGCGGTTGTCATCACGCTTGAAGCCACCGCCACGGTTGTCATCACGCTTGAAGCCACCACCACGGTTGTCATCGCGCTTGAAGCCGCCACCGCGGTTGTCATCGCGACGCTCGCCACGGAAACCACCACGGTCATCATTGCGGAAGCCACCGCCACGGTTGTCATCGCGACGCTCGCCGCGGAAACCACCACGGTCATCATTGCGGAAACCACCACCACGGTTATCGTCACGCTTGAAGCCACCACCACGGTTGTCATCACGCTTGAAGCCACCACCACGGTTGTCATCACGCTTGAAGTCACCGCCGCGGTCAGCATTACGGTCACCGCGGAAGCCACCACGGTTATCGTCGGTGCGCTTGAAATCACTACGGTCGTCGCGACGCTTGAAGCCATCGCGGGAGTTGTTGCGGTTTGAATCTGAGTTCCGGAAGTCGCCTCGTGCGTTGTCGGAGTTACGGCGGAATTCGTTAGACATCTAATGTCCCCTTCAGCGGCTATCTCAATACCGCAACCTTCGTGTTTGCCTTTGCAAATCACTTCACTATTAACTATTCAGCATGCCCTCGAGGCATGTACATCTAAATTCAAGTCTACGGGAGGCACGAGTCATACCATAGGGAAACGGGTCCAATGTGGCAAGACACTCAGTGGCGGCCCTAAGGTTGTCCCCCAGCCATCGACGCATGCGTAGCCGATCGAAGCCCCTTGATAGATTCAACTCTTCTAAAAGGGGTTAACGACAAAAAGGGCCCAGCATGAAACTGAACCCATAGGCTGTAGCAAGTCGATTACCAGGGGACGGGTTAAACAGGTGAGGCCCCGGCACCAAACGGTACCAGGGCCTCAAACCATCTACTCAAGTTAAGTCCGGCGGTGACCTACTCTCCCACACCCTCACGAGTGCAGTACCATCGGCGCAGTGGGCCTTAGCTTCCGGGTTCGGTATGGGACCGGGCGTTTCCCCCACGCTATGACCGCCGTAACAATCACGAAGCACACAAACCAAAACGTTTCCTGGTCAATGTTTTCCGGTGCTACAAAGTCTTGTAACTCATCTTGTATTTGCTGGCTAGAGGTTGTTGTCTCGTAACCGCATAGTGAACGCGAACAGCATTGAAATCATCAGTTCAAATATTGTTTTATTGTGTGTTGAAAGTCATCGGCCTATTAGTACAGGTCAGCTACACAAGTCTTTAGTCCTTGCTTCCACATCCTGCCTATCAACCCAGTGGTCTAGCTGGGGGC
>NZ_JBLVOJ010000020.1:0-2030 GCF_053543715.1 Glutamicibacter sp. AGC46 | reverse complement strand
TTTTTAGTAAACAGTCGCTTCCCCCTGGTCTCTGCGGCCCACACCCGCATCAGAGAAGCAAGTTCTCATCACGGGGCAGGCCCCCCATCTTCCGAAGTTACGGGGGCATTTTGCCGAGTTCCTTAACCATGATTCTCTCGATCGCCTTAGTATTCTCTACCTGATCACCTGTGTCGGTTTGGGGTACGGGCGGACTTGGACCTCGCGCCGATGCTTTTCTAGGCAGCATAGGATCACCGAATCACCCCGAAAACGGGGCGCCTATCAGGTCTCAGAATATATGAGCGGCGGATTTGCCAACCACTCTTCCTACACCCTTGGACCAGGTCAATTCCATTGCCTGGCTCGGCTACCTTCCTGCGTCACACCTGTTAATACGCTGACCTCACTGCATCGGTTCCCACCACATCAACCAGCAAGATACCCGAAGGCACCAACAGCTAGCGTCAATCATGGTTAGCATCCACAGCTCAGTATGGGCGGTCCTTCGCCGGTACGGGAATATCAACCCGTTGTCCATCGACTACGCCTGTCGGCCTCGCCTTAGGTCCCGACTAACCCAGGGCAGATTAGCTTAACCCTGGAACCCTTGATCATTCGGCGGACGGGTTTCTCACCCGTCATTCGCTACTCATGCCTGCATTCTCACTCGTGTGGCCTCCACCGCTGGTTTACACCGCGACTTCACCGTCCACACGACGCTCCCCTACCCATCCAAACACCCAATCGAAACCAGGTTAATATTTGAATGACGCAACTTCGGCGGTGTGCTTGAGCCCCGCTACATTATCGGCGCGGAATCACTTGACCAGTGAGCTATTACGCACTCTTTCAAGGGTGGCTGCTTCTAAGCCAACCTCCTGGTTGTCACAGCAACTCCACATCCTTTTCCACTTAGCACACGCTTAGGGGCCTTAGTTGGCGTTCTGGGCTGTTTCCCTCTCGACTATGAAGCTTATCCCCCACAGTCTCACTGCTGCGCTCTCACTTGCCGGCATTCGGAGTTTGGCTAAGGTCAGTAACCTTGTAGGGCCCATCGCCTATCCAGTAGCTCTACCTCCAGCAAGAAACACGCAACGCTGCACCTAAATGCATTTCGGGGAGAACCAGCTATCACGAAGTTTGATTGGCCTTTCACCCCTACCCACAGCTCATCCCCTCCATTTTCAACTGAAGTGGGTTCGGTCCTCCACACGCTCTTACACGCGCTTCAACCTGGCCATGGGTAGATCACTTCGCTTCGGGTCTAGATCACGCCACTCAAACGCCCTATTCAGACTCGCTTTCGCTACGGCTTCCCCACACGGGTTAACCTCGCGACGTAACACTAACTCGCAGGCTCATTCTTCAAAAGGCACGCCATCACCAGGGAACAAGTCCCCAGCTCTAACGGATTGTAAGCGCACGGTTTCAGGTACTATTTCACTCCCCTCCCGGGGTACTTTTCACCATTCCCTCACGGTACTGATTCACTATCGGTCATCAAGTAGTATTCAGGCTTACCAGGTGGTCCTGGCAGATTCACACAAGGTTTCACGGGCCCCGTGCTACTCGGGTATCAACACTAGAACGGCAGACACGCATTACACCTACGGGACTATCACCCTCTATGGTCCGGCATTCCAACCGATTCACCTATACGCCTGCACCTCATCCCACCAGCAAGATAGCGCTGGTACATGCCGACCCCACAACCCCGGTGATGCAACGCCTATCCGCTATCACACACCAACCGGTTTAGCCCCATCCGCGTTCGCTCGCCACTACTAACGGAATCACTGTTGTTTTCTCTTCCTGCGGGTACTGAGATGTTTCACTTCCCCGCGTTCCCTCCACACAGCCTATACATTCAGCTGCAGGTCACACCACATAACATGGTGCGGGGTTCCCCCATTCGGAAATCCTGGTCTCAACGTCCGGTTATCGACTCCACCAGGCTTATCGCAGATTCCCACGTCCTTCATCGGCTCTTGATGCCAAGGCATCCACCGTGCGCCCTTAAAAACTTCAACACAACATCAAAGTCAAAA
>NZ_JBLVOJ010000019.1:0-9566 GCF_053543715.1 Glutamicibacter sp. AGC46 | reverse complement strand
CGAGCCGATGGCAAGGCTGGGATACTGATCCAATGGACCACTACACGCGACGGATACCAGGTAGCCCACTTAGTCCGCACGAGCGCATCTTGCTGCAGCGCTTGTGCTCAGGAGACTGGCCTGGAGCAAAACAAGCACGCCAACAGGCGGTTCATGCGCATTGGGGCGGACTCCAGTTCGATGATTGCGAGGATTTCCTTATTGAAATTTCCGAAGGTCTGAATCTGGAGAAGATTCCCCCGCATCCAGGTGGGCCATTTGCGAGCCTCGAGGTTTACGAAGATGAAGTTCTCCTGGGGCATCTGGATCTCTGGGCGCCAGACGGGGTCCTTCACTCGGTGGACTACATGACCTTCGACGCTCCAGATAGGCTGCTTCCCGCCGTCGAACAGCTCGGTTCGGTACCTTTTGCATCCTGGCTCGACGCAGACGCTACCGACGAGTGATCGTGGGAATACGCCATCACGAGGCTACAATCTAGGTTGCTCTACTAACGAAGACGCCTTAGCGATCGTCTTAAACTTTTCAAGAGAATGACAGATCAATATTTGGCATTATTTAATGTCCCGCAGAGGGTTCCCTATATGGATCTTCGAGGGTTGTCCGTCACCAAGTGGGGCATTCAAGATTTGACGTTGTTCTTACGCAAATTCGAGGCGTCCGTGACCCAAGTCGATGAAAACATGTCTATAAAGGCTTTACTTTCTGCGCCAAACAGGCTTCGGCAGTACAGATGGCTTGTCGGGTTGATGCGAGTTGGTCTTCAGGGCTTTTCAGTTCTTGGCGCAGGACCAATGCAGATTCGAAACTTTGTAGAGCATCGGCGAACTGTCCTTGGTCGAAGTGCAGCTTGCCTAAATGCTGCCAAGCGAAGGCTGCCAATGAACGCGCAGCGACGGGGTTCATTTCAGAATTATCGATCTCAGACTGTGCAGATTCCAGCGCCGCTGTGAATAGCCGATCGGCCTGGCTGTATCTCTTCTGCCAGTGCAGGACGTGAGCCAGTCGTAAAGCACCGGCTACGGCTTGGAATGGAAGTGGTGTGACGATTTGCCGGTTATCTGTCATTCCGCCCGATTTTACTAATGTGATCCAACCCAGTTCTTCAGCTTCTTGCAGCCTTCCGAGCATCCGAAGCCAAGAGATGCGTTCCGCGTCGCCTGGCTCACCAATATTTTCAAGTTCTTCAATCCGGGATTCTACTGCGGCTTCGTTGCTCACGACTTCGCGCAGGGAGACAGGATCTATGATGTAGCGAGCTTTTCGAGATTCCTCGGTGGGAGAATTTTGTGACATGGCTAGAAGCTTAGCCGCAGTCAGAGGTACTGGATTGAGGGTCCGGCCTCATGCCCCGTAGAGGGTTCCCCATAGGGTGCGATGAAGAAGGTAAACGTTGCTGTGTTTGAATGAAGTATGAAAGCTTCGAGTAAGGCCGTTTGCCTGACAATAGGACTCCTGCTGACTCTCGCAGGAGCAGCAGGTAGTTTCGTGATGTTCTTGCAGCCATGGCGGAGCTGTCCTGAGATTGATGACAGTTCTGCGGGCTGCCCTGCGACATCAAGCGACACAGCTTTACTTGGGCTTGCCATAGCTGTATTTCTCTTTGGCATAGCGTTCTTGATCATGTCCAGGAAGCCAGAGCGGATTCCGCTCGACGCTGCCGGCCCCTTTGGGAAACTCGACTAAAGTCCGAGACCGAGTCGCATCAGCAATTGAGCGGCGCTCTGCAACTACCTTGCACCGTCCCAGTTGACGTTCGTTTATAGGACAGCAAAGGAATGAAGGTCAGTGCAAGTCAGGCTGGCGGTTCAACTGATATTTCTTTTGCAAGGCCCACTCATTTTGGTCCAAGGGATATGAACTTTCCGGGAACCAAGCCAACCACTGAAGCATATTTTCACTATCCGCCTATGCTGAGTAGAGCAGCCTCCGGCGTTTATGATCCATTCATTGTGCACGAGATAACTTTGATCTGAGTTCCTCTAAGTGCGAAGCTAAAATTTGACGCTGGTCTCGGGTGAACCTTCTGGCCTGCATATCGAGAACCGCTCGACCACAGTTTTCTCCCACTCCCAACAGCTGAGAGACACGAAGATTAGCTTCGTCCAGGTTCTCAGAACTTCCTATCGCGTCGAAAACCTCCTCACGCCGATCGATCGCTTGAACTAAAGCCTCGAGGATCATCATTTCTTGTTTCGTCTGCAGCTCGCTCTCATGCATGCGGCGATTGTTTCACAAACTTTAATCCTGGGGTAGACCACCTCCGGCGGATGGATTCGAATACTCCCGATTGGAGTAGCCCAATACGTTGTTCTGACACGTTCATGCTGATTCTGAGTCAATACTGAAGGCGCAGGAAATATCCTAAATCGTGGTCTGGACTGAATATTCAGGGCGGACCGGAGTTTGGCAGCTTGGCCAAGCAAGCCAGGAATTCGCAAACTGGAGGTCAATATGACGGCAGAGCGATCCAAAACCGAGTTTTAAAAGGCACCATCGCGGTAGTTACTCAGCCGTGGGCACTCAAGATCCAGCTGTTCATCTTGCTCTCTGTGTGCCGTCCCGTAGAGCGTTCGACCTATGGGATCGCTGAATCAGCTTTAGTGGAGAAGTTTCTGGTCGACGCTAGGCTAGTCGCATGATGACAGTTATTTCAGCGCCAGCGGATCTCGTCGTAGCAACCAATATAGGTGTGGGCGTCCGATTTGCTGGTATCGAATCGATTGCAGATGTTCCCATCGTTTCTGACGAATGGCTGGGGAAAGAAGGACTTAGGCTCTATCTTCAGGGAATACGTAGCGACGAAACTCGGCAACGCGACGCTCGCTTCGAAGAACAACTAAACCAATGGGGTGCGCTTCGAGAACTCTCTGGAGTCGAAGCTGCAGGAGACCCGCCCTCAATGCCCGGACAGCTCGTTCTTGGAGTAGTTGGAGCGGTTATCTCGGATGACGTAGGCACCACATATCGGTTGAGCGCTGGACAGGTTGCTGGGGGCATGTCCGGCTGGGAATCCACTTGGGTATATCTTCCCGCACCTCCAAAAACGGCACGGGTTCTCACTCTCGAATTCACCGTTAATGGCGGGCCAACCGGCAAGATCTGCAAAATTCAACTGGACTGACCTAGAGGATTCTCGCATAGCGTTCCTCTTGCGGACCTCCTTACGGTACGGTCCAAAATGTCAATCCGGACAGAGCCCTAACGGGACGATGGCTCTGATTTTGTAGTCAAAAGAAGTGATTTACCTGATTACCCGAACGGTTCCGCAATCGCCGATAAAACCACCGATATCAAGGCCTTGGCAGGCCGCCGGCCACGCTTCCTAACCTGCCTGAATTAGGTCTATAGCTTCCTGAGCGCTGTGGTCTGGCGAGAAGTCAATCTGTACCCGGCCATTATCTATTGCTTGCATTACCGTGACGACAGCTTGTACTTCTCCGCCGATCTTCAGGAGCAGACGTTCCGAACTTCCAGTTTGGGCGGCCTTTTCCGTGAGGGCACGGAAGACCTTTGTGCCATCTTTGGTGAACGTCACGTCCACGGTATTCGGACTCTGATCACCGGCGGCTGAAACGTTTTTGACTCCGACTCGTTCGAAATCAGAGGGGAGTACAACATTCTCGCCCTTGACCAAAACACACTTCGGGTCCGACCCCGCAACACACGTTTCTGATACTGCTGCTTCGACCGCCGCGCCGGTGTCCGAAGGTGTTTGGTTCCCATCAGCATTGGGAGAACACGCACTGAGCGCCAACATGGTTAATACCGCCAGAGCGAGCCGCGGTGTTAGAGGATTCATGACGAGCCTTTCTCGGAAACGTTAGATGAATGTCGAAACAACATCTTTATCCAACATTAGGAGAAAAGTCAGGCGTTCACCAGTGTCCAGTAGTCACGAACGCATATGGCGTCATTTGGATGCTAGCCAGTGGGTCCGTTTAGGGTTCGGCTCACGGGACAGCACTAACTGCCAAGTAGCGGGTGCAAGCACGTTATTGCTGGTCACGCAAATGTGTCCAGCGCCTGCCGGTAACTGTCGCTGTTATTGCGCGTTGCGAAGTCCGTAAGCAAGGTGTTCTCACCAAGTTTTTGCGTGAACTCACCGGTACAAGGAATAGTAATGATCTTGCGAAGGCCGGCGCGCCAAGCCGGGATTAGGTTTGGGAGATCGCGCCGTTCTGGACTTTCTTCGGCTCTCACCGGCGACGTAGCAAGATAAGCGTTCCATCCCCGTTGAGACCATGTGCGGTAAGAGTCGTTGTCGAAGGCGCTGTCTCCGAATTCTTCGCGCCAGCCTGGTCTTTCGATACCTGTATGGATAGCAGCCTGCCATATGTGTGGCCAGGCAGATTCCCATTCGGCTTGAGTAGAGGTGCTGATCATGGCATCTCGTAGGGGTGTTGGGGTATCTGACAGTAGCGGTGGGAGATTGTCGCCATGAGGTGTCAACTCGTAAGCTTCCCGTAACCAGAGCAACTCTAGGAGCAAGCTAGGTCGATCTTCGACAGTGATTATCATGTCGCGTGGCCACGGATTCTTATGTGTCGGTTTGCTCGAGCGCATGCGTCCCCTTGTTCTAGGTCTGTCTTATCCTCGTCGAGAATGGTTCCCAAAGCAACGGTTGGATCAAATGCAGATCGCCCCGATTCGAACCCGCGCTTGATGTCCCGTAGAGCGTTCCCCTTGCGGACGCGCAATTAGTCCATAGACGGACCGTCTTGCGGAATGGTCGTCATTTGCTCAGTCGCAAATAAAGTAGTGCGCGACCTCGTTTAGGACGACGAAAGCTCCCGTTACTTCATGCAACTCGAAACTCATGGGGCGAGCCGATGGCAAGGCTGGGATACTGATCCAATGGACCACTACACGCGACGGATACCAGGTAGCCCACTTAGTCCGCACGAGCGCATCTTGCTGCAGCGCTTGTGCTCAGGAGACTGGCCTGGAGCAAAACAAGCACGCCAACAGGCGGTTCATGCGCATTGGGGCGGACTCCAGTTCGATGATTGCGAGGATTTCCTTATTGAAATTTCCGAAGGTCTGAATCTGGAGAAGATTCCCCCGCATCCAGGTGGGCCATTTGCGAGCCTCGAGGTTTACGAAGATGAAGTTCTCCTGGGGCATCTGGATCTCTGGGCGCCAGACGGGGTCCTTCACTCGGTGGACTACATGACCTTCGACGCTCCAGATAGGCTGCTTCCCGCCGTCGAACAGCTCGGTTCGGTACCTTTTGCATCCTGGCTCGACGCAGACGCTACCGACGAGTGATCGTGGGAATACGCCATCACGAGGCTACAATCTAGGTTGCTCTACTAACGAAGACGCCTTAGCGATCGTCTTAAACTTTTCAAGAGAATGACAGATCAATATTTGGCATTATTTAATGTCCCGCAGAGGGTTCCCTATATGGATCTTCGAGGGTTGTCCGTCACCAAGTGGGGCATTCAAGATTTGACGTTGTTCTTACGCAAATTCGAGGCGTCCGTGACCCAAGTCGATGAAAACATGTCTATAAAGGCTTTACTTTCTGCGCCAAACAGGCTTCGGCAGTACAGATGGCTTGTCGGGTTGATGCGAGTTGGTCTTCAGGGCTTTTCAGTTCTTGGCGCAGGACCAATGCAGATTCGAAACTTTGTAGAGCATCGGCGAACTGTCCTTGGTCGAAGTGCAGCTTGCCTAAATGCTGCCAAGCGAAGGCTGCCAATGAACGCGCAGCGACGGGGTTCATTTCAGAATTATCGATCTCAGACTGTGCAGATTCCAGCGCCGCTGTGAATAGCCGATCGGCCTGGCTGTATCTCTTCTGCCAGTGCAGGACGTGAGCCAGTCGTAAAGCACCGGCTACGGCTTGGAATGGAAGTGGTGTGACGATTTGCCGGTTATCTGTCATTCCGCCCGATTTTACTAATGTGATCCAACCCAGTTCTTCAGCTTCTTGCAGCCTTCCGAGCATCCGAAGCCAAGAGATGCGTTCCGCGTCGCCTGGCTCACCAATATTTTCAAGTTCTTCAATCCGGGATTCTACTGCGGCTTCGTTGCTCACGACTTCGCGCAGGGAGACAGGATCTATGATGTAGCGAGCTTTTCGAGATTCCTCGGTGGGAGAATTTTGTGACATGGCTAGAAGCTTAGCCGCAGTCAGAGGTACTGGATTGAGGGTCCGGCCTCATGCCCCGTAGAGGGTTCCCCATAGGGTGCGATGAAGAAGGTAAACGTTGCTGTGTTTGAATGAAGTATGAAAGCTTCGAGTAAGGCCGTTTGCCTGACAATAGGACTCCTGCTGACTCTCGCAGGAGCAGCAGGTAGTTTCGTGATGTTCTTGCAGCCATGGCGGAGCTGTCCTGAGATTGATGACAGTTCTGCGGGCTGCCCTGCGACATCAAGCGACACAGCTTTACTTGGGCTTGCCATAGCTGTATTTCTCTTTGGCATAGCGTTCTTGATCATGTCCAGGAAGCCAGAGCGGATTCCGCTCGACGCTGCCGGCCCCTTTGGGAAACTCGACTAAAGTCCGAGACCGAGTCGCATCAGCAATTGAGCGGCGCTCTGCAACTACCTTGCACCGTCCCAGTTGACGTTCGTTTATAGGACAGCAAAGGAATGAAGGTCAGTGCAAGTCAGGCTGGCGGTTCAACTGATATTTCTTTTGCAAGGCCCACTCATTTTGGTCCAAGGGATATGAACTTTCCGGGAACCAAGCCAACCACTGAAGCATATTTTCACTATCCGCCTATGCTGAGTAGAGCAGCCTCCGGCGTTTATGATCCATTCATTGTGCACGAGATAACTTTGATCTGAGTTCCTCTAAGTGCGAAGCTAAAATTTGACGCTGGTCTCGGGTGAACCTTCTGGCCTGCATATCGAGAACCGCTCGACCACAGTTTTCTCCCACTCCCAACAGCTGAGAGACACGAAGATTAGCTTCGTCCAGGTTCTCAGAACTTCCTATCGCGTCGAAAACCTCCTCACGCCGATCGATCGCTTGAACTAAAGCCTCGAGGATCATCATTTCTTGTTTCGTCTGCAGCTCGCTCTCATGCATGCGGCGATTGTTTCACAAACTTTAATCCTGGGGTAGACCACCTCCGGCGGATGGATTCGAATACTCCCGATTGGAGTAGCCCAATACGTTGTTCTGACACGTTCATGCTGATTCTGAGTCAATACTGAAGGCGCAGGAAATATCCTAAATCGTGGTCTGGACTGAATATTCAGGGCGGACCGGAGTTTGGCAGCTTGGCCAAGCAAGCCAGGAATTCGCAAACTGGAGGTCAATATGACGGCAGAGCGATCCAAAACCGAGTTTTAAAAGGCACCATCGCGGTAGTTACTCAGCCGTGGGCACTCAAGATCCAGCTGTTCATCTTGCTCTCTGTGTGCCGTCCCGTAGAGCGTTCGACCTATGGGATCGCTGAATCAGCTTTAGTGGAGAAGTTTCTGGTCGACGCTAGGCTAGTCGCATGATGACAGTTATTTCAGCGCCAGCGGATCTCGTCGTAGCAACCAATATAGGTGTGGGCGTCCGATTTGCTGGTATCGAATCGATTGCAGATGTTCCCATCGTTTCTGACGAATGGCTGGGGAAAGAAGGACTTAGGCTCTATCTTCAGGGAATACGTAGCGACGAAACTCGGCAACGCGACGCTCGCTTCGAAGAACAACTAAACCAATGGGGTGCGCTTCGAGAACTCTCTGGAGTCGAAGCTGCAGGAGACCCGCCCTCAATGCCCGGACAGCTCGTTCTTGGAGTAGTTGGAGCGGTTATCTCGGATGACGTAGGCACCACATATCGGTTGAGCGCTGGACAGGTTGCTGGGGGCATGTCCGGCTGGGAATCCACTTGGGTATATCTTCCCGCACCTCCAAAAACGGCACGGGTTCTCACTCTCGAATTCACCGTTAATGGCGGGCCAACCGGCAAGATCTGCAAAATTCAACTGGACTGACCTAGAGGATTCTCGCATAGCGTTCCTCTTGCGGACCTCCTTACGGTACGGTCCAAAATGTCAATCCGGACAGAGCCCTAACGGGACGATGGCTCTGATTTTGTAGTCAAAAGAAGTGATTTACCTGATTACCCGAACGGTTCCGCAATCGCCGATAAAACCACCGATATCAAGGCCTTGGCAGGCCGCCGGCCACGCTTCCTAACCTGCCTGAATTAGGTCTATAGCTTCCTGAGCGCTGTGGTCTGGCGAGAAGTCAATCTGTACCCGGCCATTATCTATTGCTTGCATTACCGTGACGACAGCTTGTACTTCTCCGCCGATCTTCAGGAGCAGACGTTCCGAACTTCCAGTTTGGGCGGCCTTTTCCGTGAGGGCACGGAAGACCTTTGTGCCATCTTTGGTGAACGTCACGTCCACGGTATTCGGACTCTGATCACCGGCGGCTGAAACGTTTTTGACTCCGACTCGTTCGAAATCAGAGGGGAGTACAACATTCTCGCCCTTGACCAAAACACACTTCGGGTCCGACCCCGCAACACACGTTTCTGATACTGCTGCTTCGACCGCCGCGCCGGTGTCCGAAGGTGTTTGGTTCCCATCAGCATTGGGAGAACACGCACTGAGCGCCAACATGGTTAATACCGCCAGAGCGAGCCGCGGTGTTAGAGGATTCATGACGAGCCTTTCTCGGAAACGTTAGATGAATGTCGAAACAACATCTTTATCCAACATTAGGAGAAAAGTCAGGCGTTCACCAGTGTCCAGTAGTCACGAACGCATATGGCGTCATTTGGATGCTAGCCAGTGGGTCCGTTTAGGGTTCGGCTCACGGGACAGCACTAACTGCCAAGTAGCGGGTGCAAGCACGTTATTGCTGGTCACGCAAATGTGTCCAGCGCCTGCCGGTAACTGTCGCTGTTATTGCGCGTTGCGAAGTCCGTAAGCAAGGTGTTCTCACCAAGTTTTTGCGTGAACTCACCGGTACAAGGAATAGTAATGATCTTGCGAAGGCCGGCGCGCCAAGCCGGGATTAGGTTTGGGAGATCGCGCCGTTCTGGACTTTCTTCGGCTCTCACCGGCGACGTAGCAAGATAAGCGTTCCATCCCCGTTGAGACCATGTGCGGTAAGAGTCGTTGTCGAAGGCGCTGTCTCCGAATTCTTCGCGCCAGCCTGGTCTTTCGATACCTGTATGGATAGCAGCCTGCCATATGTGTGGCCAGGCAGATTCCCATTCGGCTTGAGTAGAGGTGCTGATCATGGCATCTCGTAGGGGTGTTGGGGTATCTGACAGTAGCGGTGGGAGATTGTCGCCATGAGGTGTCAACTCGTAAGCTTCCCGTAACCAGAGCAACTCTAGGAGCAAGCTAGGTCGATCTTCGACAGTGATTATCATGTCGCGTGGCCACGGATTCTTATGTGTCGGTTTGCTCGAGCGCATGCGTCCCCTTGTTCTAGGTCTGTCTTATCCTCGTCGAGAATGGTTCCCAAAGCAACGGTTGGATCAAATGCAGATCGCCCCGATTCGAACCCGCGCTTGATGTCCCGTAGAGCGTTCCCCTTGCGGACGCGCAATTAGTCCATAGACGGACCGTCTTGCGGAATGGTCGTCATTT
>NZ_JBLVOJ010000018.1:5273-8143 GCF_053543715.1 Glutamicibacter sp. AGC46 | reverse complement strand
TCCACCCATGAGCAACCCACCCGGACAACACTCGTGTCCAGCATGGGCAACCAATAATGGTTAGCTCCTTAGAAAGGAGGTGATCCAGCCGCACCTTCCGGTACGGCTACCTTGTTACGACTTAGTCCCAATCGCCAGTCCCACCTTCGACGACTCCCCCCACACAAGGTGGTTAGGCCATCGGCTTCGGGTGTTACCAACTTTCGTGACTTGACGGGCGGTGTGTACAAGGCCCGGGAACGTATTCACCGCAGCGTTGCTGATCTGCGATTACTAGCGACTCCGACTTCATGGGGTCGAGTTGCAGACCCCAATCCGAACTGAGACCGGCTTTTAGGGATTAGCTCCACCTCACAGTATCGCAACCCATTGTACCGGCCATTGTAGCATGCGTGAAGCCCAAGACATAAGGGGCATGATGATTTGACGTCATCCCCACCTTCCTCCGAGTTGACCCCGGCAGTCTCCCATGAGTCCCCACCTTTACGTGCTGGCAACATGGAACGAGGGTTGCGCTCGTTGCGGGACTTAACCCAACATCTCACGACACGAGCTGACGACAACCATGCACCACCTGTGAACCAGCCCCGAAGGGAAACCCCATCTCTGAGGCGGTCTGGCACATGTCAAGCCTTGGTAAGGTTCTTCGCGTTGCATCGAATTAATCCGCATGCTCCGCCGCTTGTGCGGGCCCCCGTCAATTCCTTTGAGTTTTAGCCTTGCGGCCGTACTCCCCAGGCGGGGCACTTAATGCGTTAGCTACGGCGCGGAAAACGTGGAATGTCCCCCACACCTAGTGCCCAACGTTTACGGCATGGACTACCAGGGTATCTAATCCTGTTCGCTCCCCATGCTTTCGCTCCTCAGCGTCAGTAAATGCCCAGAGACCTGCCTTCGCCATCGGTGTTCCTCCTGATATCTGCGCATTTCACCGCTACACCAGGAATTCCAGTCTCCCCTACATCACTCTAGTCTGCCCGTACCCACCGCAGATCCGAGGTTGAGCCTCGGACTTTCACGGCAGACGCGACAAACCGCCTACGAGCTCTTTACGCCCAATAAATCCGGATAACGCTTGCGCCCTACGTATTACCGCGGCTGCTGGCACGTAGTTAGCCGGCGCTTCTTCTGCAGGTACCGTCACTTTCGCTTCTTCCCTACTGAAAGAGGTTTACAACCCGAAGGCCGTCATCCCTCACGCGGCGTCGCTGCATCAGGCTTTCGCCCATTGTGCAATATTCCCCACTGCTGCCTCCCGTAGGAGTCTGGGCCGTGTCTCAGTCCCAGTGTGGCCGGTCACCCTCTCAGGCCGGCTACCCGTCGTCGCCGTGGTGAGCCATTACCTCACCAACAAGCTGATAGGCCGCGAGTCCATCCCCCACCGATAAATCTTTCCACCAACAACCATGCGGTCAAAGGTAATATCCGGTATTAGACCCAGTTTCCCGGGCTTATCCCAGAGTCGGGGGCAGGTTACTCACGTGTTACTCACCCGTTCGCCACTAATCCACCCAGCAAGCTGGGCTTCATCGTTCGACTTGCATGTGTTAAGCACGCCGCCAGCGTTCATCCTGAGCCAGGATCAAACTCTCCATAAAAAAATAAAAAGCCACCGGCAACCCCTTGGAAAATAAGGGCGAAGCCAATGAAGTCCTGGCGAATAATAAAACACTCAAGAACACTGCACGGGGGTGCAATGCCTCAAGCAAATGTTATGTATTCACCAAATAAAAATATTCGGTATCAACAAACTTGGCACACTATTGAGTTCTCAAACAACAAACACTCTCGACACCACAACCACCAATCCTTCGATGACTGCTTCGCTCCGGAGCAACTTTTCCAACTTACCAGAGTTCCTGATCCGATCAAAATCGGCGGAAAACCTTCAGTGAAAAGTGATTGGCTGCCGGGTAAACAAACGGTAGATTCCGTGTTGTTTCCGTTCCGGCAACAGATAAAAACTATACACAGGTTTTCAGGGCTCCGCAAATCGGCAGGGCACTTTTGACAGTGATCGTGGTTACACTGTGGCGGCATAATCCGCGGGCGTACTCTGACGCCCTGACAGTTGAACAAATCTGCAGCGGAATCGCGACTGCTTTGCTCCTGCGGTTTACAGGATCTCTGTACGTTTATGGAGCGTATTCAGGAAGACAAACTTCTTCATTGCCCACCATCGGAAGATCATCCCAAGTAACGTCCCGATAATTGGTCCGGCGATAAAGTCGGCGATCTCCTGGACGATAAAAGAAACGTGTGGTTCCGTGATTCCAAAGATCCAACGGGATACATAAACCGGCGCCGCAGTAATTCCAATAGCTACCGTAGACATGCCGACGAATTTGATGAACTGAATACGTTTGAGGCCGTGGGCGACATCCCCAAAGGTAAACCGTCTCGAGAGGTAGTAGGAAACTACCGTGGCCGCTGCATTAGCGATAAGAAAAGCTGAAGTTGGATGCGCCCCCAGAATCGTGAACTTCAATCCGTAATTCACTGCCAAGGTCAGGAGGAAGCAGAATCCTCCTATGCCCAGGAAGTACAGAGCTCTCTTTCGTTCCCGGTACTGTTTTGGGCGCGATGGATCCCGTGCGCCTTCATCGCTAAATGCTTTGGCTCTGCCACTCATGGATCAAGCATAGACATCCCAGGATCGGCGAATAGAAAATTGAAACTTAATCAGGGCGGTTCTTAGTTATCCATATGGGTCACCTTGCACAGCATGCTCAGATTGAAGCTCATGAGCTTCCAGCGATGTATGAGTCGGACATTTTCGTGGCAGCGTCCAATGGCCAGGATGGGGGCAATGAGTTGTTATGCCCTGCGGCTCAACGGGCTCAACGGGCTCAACGGGCTCAACGGGCTCA
>NZ_JBLVOJ010000018.1:0-5158 GCF_053543715.1 Glutamicibacter sp. AGC46 | reverse complement strand
ACGGGCTCAACGGGCTCAACGGGCTCAACGGGCTCAACGGGCAGTTTCCCCTCACCCGCGCTAGACCTGCAACTCTGCGCCGTTACATTACTGACGGATTACCCTGCTTAAGGAGGTATCAGCGGAAGCCGCTGTCGGTTCCGTAGAATCCTCGGTTTTTGGGCATAAAAAAATCGCGAAACATAAGTTTCGCGATTTTTGCTTTGGTGACCCCAACGGGATTCGAACCCGTGTTGCCGCCGTGAGAGGGCGGAGTACTAGGCCGCTATACGATGGGGCCGTATGCTGAAGATTAATCTTCAGCTCACCAAATCTCTTTGGTGAAGCGCTGGGATACCAGGACTCGAACCTAGAATGACGGAACCAGAAACCGTTGTGTTGCCAATTACACCATATCCCAATGTGACTTGGTATTCATTTGCTTCAGCAGCCGAAGCTGATCTGCGCTGAACGCCTTAGCACGAGATATAACTATACCTAAAAAATTCACGGATCGCACATCCTGGGGCAATATCCTCGAGTGATCTGCAGCTCGTTTATTGAAATGCCTGTAACAGACCTGAGCTTCGCTACACGTCAGCCGATAAATTGCCGCCGAAGGAGGCAGGTCCACTTGACCTGTCACTGCGTGCTGAGACGACTGCTTAATGCAAAAGAGGGAACCGAAGTTCCCCCTTAGCTGTGTGTCGGGATAACAGGATTCGAACCTGCGACCTCGTCGTCCCGAACGACGCGCGCTACCAAGCTGCGCTATATCCCGTGGTTACAACCATTTCACTATACACCCTGCAGAATTCTCATCAATGCCCGGCATAGCTACTCTTTTCTTTGCCGCCAAGTCCTTAGCCGGGCCTCGCAGCTTAAGACCATTAGATAGCTTTCCCAGGATTCAAGATATTCAACGGGTCCAAAAGGTTCTTGATCTGCTGTTGGAGTTCGATCACTTCTGTTGCTTGTTCCCATTGCAACCAATCTTTTTTGATCAGCCCGACACCGTGTTCGCCAGTAATTGTGCCGCCCAGTTCCAGTGCAATACGTACGGAGCTTTCAACTGCACGGTCAAGCCTCGCTAGTGGCTCGTTGCCGTCTTCCGGTTCTACAGAAAACGTCGGATGCAGATTGCCATCCCCTACATGCGAAATCATCCGCATGTTTACGTTTTCGTCCCGCGCAGCCCGTTGAACGCGGTGCACGTATTCAAGCATCTTGCTTTTCGGAATCGCGACATCCTCTCCAGTCCGGTAAGCATCGTCTTTAGTATCACCCCGGCTGGTTCGGCGCATTTCGATCAGTTGCGTAGCACTCGGATCTGCCGAATTGCTCAGCTGGGCATTGCGGTCTGCGAAAACACTGCGGAGCGCGGTTTCTTCACGCTCGGCGCCATAGCCATCCAGTCGAGCCAAGAGCATGGCACCGCCGTGACCTGCGTAATTCGTCGAGTACTGTTCATCAAGAATGAGCAGAGTCGAATGATCAATGAGTTCCAAAATGGCAGGCTGAATTCTGGCTTTGGCAATCAGTTGAACGCCCTCGACTGCTTCTTCCAGGCTGGGGAACAATAGAGCTATGTCTCGCTCGTCTACCGGGAGATAGCGCAATCGGAGAACTGCGCGAACGACAACGCCCAGCGTGCCCTCTGACCCTGTGAAAAGTGCGGCGAGATCATACCCTGCTACACCCTTAAACGTATTCTTGCCAACGCGGATTAGTCGGCCGTCTGCCAATACTACGTCTAGGGAGAGCACTGCTTCTCGGGTCACGCCATACTTCGCGCACCGCAGGCCTCCCGCGTTGGTTGCGATGTTGCCGCCAATTGTAGACATCTTGTAGCTAGCAGGATCCGGGGCGTACATGAGGCCGAATTCGGAAACGGCTTCGTTCAGCTGATGATTGATGACGCCAGGTTCAACCACAGCGACCTCATCTTCCGGGCGGATCTCTAGGATTCTATTCATCTTGCTCAAGTTCAAGACGACGGCATCACCTAGTACGTGTACACCACCAGAAACACCTGTGCCGGCACCGCGGCTAATGACCGGTACCTTGTATTCGCTAGCCAAGCGTAGAACGTGTTGTACATCCGCTACGGAACTGGCGAAAACCACGGCCAGCGGTTCAATGGGATCCCCCGACAACTGACCGAAGTCTCTAGAGTTTTCTCGAAGCAGCGGGCCCGCTGTTTCAATGGCATTCTCTGGTAATGCCGCGCTGAGGGCATCTAGAAATCCGGCATGGGAAGCGGCCATCTTTATCTCCACGGATCGTTGCGTGCAAGTATTTACCTGAGACTACGGCTTTTGAGGGTCTTTGCCGAACTTGATGACTTGGCAATTTACTAGTAGCTCGGTTCAAAACTGCGTTTGCACCCTCATGGCCAGCCAGTCCGGGGCCGGCATACGTCATTGCCCTATTATTTATCGGGCTAAGACCGTTCAGCTGCTGCATTTTCTTTCGATTGCGCTGCTTGGATTTCTGCTGGAAGAGCTTTTCCTCTGACTAATAGTCGATAACAGACGCCCAGGATTGCCACCCAGATTAGACCGGTAATGAGTGCACTACGCGTATCCGGAATAATGCCGATTAAGATGATCACGAAGATCATGAAGGCCAGCGCCAAGTAGCTACCCACTGGCCAAAGCGGAACTGGGAATGCAGATGGTTCAAGATTATCTCTGTCTATCCGGTGCTTCATCCGAATATGAGAGATCAGGATCATCGACCAAACAACGACGGTGGCGAAAGTAGCCAATGCAGCAATGAGGAAGAAGATCTCATCTTCGAACCAGATGTTCAGCACTACACCAATAAGCAATGCGCCGATCATCGATAGTGAAGTCACCCATGGGACCCCGTTAGCCGTGGTCTTCGTGAATACCTGTGGCGCCTGGCCTTGTTTGGCCATACCGTGAATCATGCGTCCCGCGCCGAAGATGTCTGCGTTGATTGCTGAGAGTGCCGCAGTGATGACGATGAAGTTCAGGACATTTGCTGCTGACGAGAAGCCGATGCTGGAGAAGATCGAAACGAATGGACTTTCACTACCATCAATCGTGTTCCACGGCTGAATGCACATGATGACACCGAGCGTGAGTACGTAGAACAGCAAGATGCGCACTGGCACAGAGTTAATTGCCTGCGGAATGACTTTACGCGGGTTTTGCGCTTCACCAGCGGTAATGCCGATCACTTCGGTGCCGCCGAAGGCAAACATGACAATGGTCAGGGAAGCGAGAATGCCCCAGACACCATGCGGCATGAAGCCGTCGCCAGCAAAGAGATTGGATAGACCTGCAGCTCCTTCGCTTTGGTTGCCCAACCCGAAGACGATTACGAGAACGCCACCAGCGATCATTGCCATGATAGCGACGACCTTGATCAAGGAGAACCAAAATTCCAGTTCGCCGAAGACTTTGACCGAGAGCAGGTTCACGGCGGCAATTAAGAAAACAACTGCCAGGATCCAGATCCATCGTTCGACGTTGGGAAACCAGAAACCCATATATACGCCAAAAGCCGTCACGTCAGCCAGGGCCACCACAAACATTTCAAACGTGTAGGTCCACCCGGTTGCAAAGCCAGCAAAGCGTCCAACGAATTCAGTGGCATAGCTTCCGAATGAGCCGGAGGTCGGATTGCGGACTGCCATTTCTCCCAACGCACGCATCACCATGAACACCACTGCCCCACCGAGTATGTATGCCAACAGCACCGCTGGCCCAGCCATTTGAATGGCGCTTGCGGAACCATAGAACAAGCCTGTGCCAATAGCAGACCCTAGAGCGATAAACCTGATGTGCCGTGTGCTTAAACCACGTTTCAAGTTTTGACTTGTCTGGCTAGTACGCATGCTGCTCCTCCGATATTCCTAACTGCATCAGAGGTTTGCCGCTCACTTTTCATGGTGTGCTTCAACCCCGACATCCATGTAATCGCAGTCACACGCATCTTGGAGCGGGGAAAAAGACAAGATAGTCCGGTACCTCAGACTCTTGGTGAAAAGAAGCTGAGATACCGGACGGCAATTCTTCCAACGGGTATCTCGGGACAGCGTGATGGGCATTCTGGAATTTCGACCACTCGCGAGCTGTCGATAGAAGTACACATCCCGGCATGAAAGCATCTACTGTCCGTAAGCGTCCGCGTCTTCAGAAACATGACACCGGTGCCTTCAGGCGGTGGATGACAGTATCTATTGCTTTCAAGGCTTTCCAAGACGAGGTCCACAATGACGTTCATTGGCCTGACCCGGTGAATTCTCGCAGTCTTGGTTCCCTTGGTCGGTCGAATCCCCTTACGCCGAGACCTATGGTTGCCAGTTGCTCTCACCATTGCACGCCGGCAGGTGAATGTGGTGCAACTGCGGGAATCGTCTTCCGAAACGGAGCTGTCGCCTTGGTGCCTGAAACTCAAATTACGCAGTCGACCAGCTGGCATTTTTAGTCGATACCCGTCAGGGAACAAATATGGCTCAGCATGGCTGGCTGGGCCGACAACCTGATCTTCAATTTGGATAAGAACTCCAGTGAATAATTCTCGGGTAACCTGGCCCTCGTCATCCGGTGCAAGCAACTGAGCTCGCCGGCAACCTTGGCCAACACAAATACCCTGGACGCACTGCTCGTTAAAGCAGGAGGGGAGGAGGAACCAGGCAGCACCAGCTGCCCAATTCCCCCTCCCCTTCCCGTTAAACAGGTGAGGCCCCGGCACCAAACGGTACCAGGGCCTCAAACCATCTACTCAAGTTAAGTCCGGCGGTGACCTACTCTCCCACACCCTCACGAGTGCAGTACCATCGGCGCAGTGGGCCTTAGCTTCCGGGTTCGGTATGGGACCGGGCGTTTCCCCCACGCTATGACCGCCGTAACAATCACGAAGCACACAAACCAAAACGTTTCCTGGTCAATGTTTTCCGGTGCTACAAAGTCTTGTAACTCATCTTGTATTTGCTGGCTAGAGGTTGTTGTCTCGTAACCGCATAGTGAACGCGAACAGCATTGAAATCATCAGTTCAAATATTGTTTTATTGTGTGTTGAAAGTCATCGGCCTATTAGTACAGGTCAGCTACACAAGTCTTTAGTCCTTGCTTCCACATCCTGCCTATCAACCCAGTGGTCTAGCTGGGGGCCTCTCACACTCAAGGTGCATGGAAATCTCATC
>NZ_JBLVOJ010000017.1:0-6073 GCF_053543715.1 Glutamicibacter sp. AGC46 | reverse complement strand
GAGATGTACAGCGGGCGGTTGCCGATGCGGTCGCGCAGCTTGTGCACGATTTCGCGGACGCCCTGGTAGTAGACATCCGAGCTGGTGACGATGCCGAAGCCGAAGCGCTGGTCGTCTTCCAGGTCCTTCTTGCCATAGAGCGGACCGCGGGTGCCGACGTGGCAGATCGCCTCGGTATCCAGGATTCCCTCCTCGACCGCACGGCGGAACGGGGTGCCGTGGGTGTATTCGGCACCGAAGTAGGTGTCCCAGGTGTCCAGGTGCGCGTCGAAGTGCAGCATCGCTACCGGAGCACCGGCTCGTTGCGAGGCGGCACGCAGCAACGGCAGCGCGATGGTATGGTCTCCGCCCACGGTGACCAGGGTGGAGCCGTCACTGGTCAGCTCCAGTGCGTTGTGCTCGATGGTCTCAATAGCCTCGTTGATGTTGAACGGGTTGACCGCCATGTCCCCCGCGTCAGCCACCTGGCTCTGCGCAAACGGCGAGGTGTCGGTGGCGGGGTTGTAGGGGCGGATCAGGCGCGAGGATTCGCGCACGTGGTTGGCGCCAAAGCGGGCGCCGGGCCGGTAGGAGACACCGGTGTCGAAAGGCACGCCAACAATCTTGATGTCGGCCTTCTCCACCTGATCCAGTCGCGGCAGCCGGGCGTAGGTGCCGCCGCCTGCATAGCGTGGAATCACCGCGGCATTAATGGGTCCCAGATGCCCGTTTTCCTCGATGCGGATTTCCTTCATCGCAACTTCCTCCCCAGACATCCAAGAACGAAAGTCCAAGTTGTCTAATATGAAACTTCAGTTTTCCATTATGCTATTTTGTCTGCTGGGTCACGTCAAGATTCAGTTATCGCACAGCCCGGGACTCCAGGCAGAAATAGCCCATGCCACAACTCGCGAACGGGCTGCGGCATGGGCCGAAACTGCAGCAGGGCGATCAGCTGGCGACGCTGCGAATCTGCTGGGCAAGCACCTCTAATCCATCGCGCAGCAGCGCTTCTCCGATCACCAGCGGCGGCAGCAGGCGCAGCACATTGCCGTGCGTACCGCAGGTCAGGGTCAGCACCCCGGCTCGATGGCAGGCCTTGGAACCCGCCGCGGCTGCATCGGCGCGCGGCGCCAAGCTGCCCCGGTCGGCGAACTCGATAGCCAGCATGGCTCCGCGGCCGCGGACCTCGGCAACCACCGGGCTCTGCTGCACCAGTGGTTCAAGAACCTCGCGGGACACCCGCTCGATGAGCTGGGCGTTATCCAGAAGCGTCCCATCCTCGAACTGCTCGAATACAGCCAGCGCCGCTTCGCAAGCCAGCGGGTTGCCAGCATAGGTGCCGCCCAGGCCGCCAGCGTGAGGGGCATTCATCAGCTCGGCGCGCCCAGTCACCGCGGACAGCGGAACTCCGTTGGCCAGGGCCTTGGCCGTGAGGATCAGGTCACCTGCCACGCCCTCGTGCTCCGAAGCGAATAGCTTCCCGGTGCGCCCCATGCCGGCCTGGATCTCGTCGATGACCAGCACAATACCGTGCTTGTCGGCCAACTTGCGCAGCCCCGGGATGAACCCGGCCATCGGGACAACGAAACCTCCTTCGCCCTGAATCGGCTCGATCACCATCGCGGCGAAAGTCTGGGGGCCATAGTCCATCAAGGTCTGCTCGACGGACGCCAGGACCGCTTCGACGGTGGCCGCTCCCCCAGAGGGCCGCAACGGGTTGGCCGAGGCGGCGCGCACGATATGCTCGGGCATCGGGCCGAAATTCATCTTGTACGGATTGATCTTGGCAGTCATGCCCATGGTCAGCAGCGAACGGCCGTGGTAGGCCTCGTCGAAGACCAGCACGTTAGCGCGTCCGGTGGCAGCACGGGCGATCTTGACCGCGTTCTCCACGGCCTCGGCCCCGGTGGAGAACAGCGCTGTGCGCTTCTCGAACTCGCCGGGGGTGTGCTGGTTCAACCAGCTGCACACCTGGGTGAAGGATTCGTACTCGGTGACCATGAAGCAGGTATGGGTGAAGTCCGCCAGCTGCTTGGCCACGCGTTCGGCCACGCGGCGGTTCGCGGCACCCAGTGAAGTCACGGCAATCCCCGAGGCGAAGTCGATCAGGCGATTTCCGTCGACGTCTTCGATAATCCCGCCATCGGCGCGGCTGACGAAGACCGGCAAGGTGACGCCAAAACCGCTACTGACCTGTTGCACCCGCTGCTCATGGAGGGCCGCAGAGCGCGGGCCGGGGATGCTGGTGGCAAGGTGCCTGGTCTGGGACAAGGTTGGGGCGTCGGTGGAAGCAAGGGTTTCAGTCATGGCTCAAGCCTAGAAATCCCCGTGACACGCGTCATTGGTCATTGCATCCAAGTCCAGCATCTTTCTTGGATAATTTACCCAATGATTACGCTTTTGCAGCTGGGCGCGGAGTTGGGCACCGAGTTCTTCCCTGCCAGCAGCGGAACCTTCCGTGCCCAGCCGGTCAGCGGGGTGCACGTCTCTGAGCTGGAAGATCCCACCACCTATCTGGATGGCGGCGAGCTGCTGCTGACCACCGGCATGCCATTCGCCGCGAGCGAGGAAGCTTCCCGCGCATACATGCGCCGGCTGCAGGACAAAAAGGTCTGCGCCCTGGGACTGGGGCTGGGTCCATGGCTTCGCACGGTGCCCGAGCACGTCATCGCCGCCTGCGACGCTGCCGGCATAGAGCTGGGGATCGTCCCGGACCAAGTGCCCTTCCAGAACATTTCACGGGCATACTGGCGCCTGGCCTCACGTGATCAGGCTTCGAACCTGATGGGTTCCTTGGGCACGCAGACTGCCTTGGCGCGTGCCGCCGTACGCCCGGATGCCATCAATGCAGTCGTGCGGGGCTTGGCTGAGGCAGTGAACGGCTGGGCCGCCGATCTTTCCGTCGATTCCCGGCCGGCGGCCTGCTACCCGGCATCCGCCGAAGCGTTCCTGGGCGAACTCCGCCACGAGTCCATGCGCTTTCGGCGCAATGGCATGCCCTCGGCGTCCACCTTCGAGGTCCAGGGCCACGAAGTAGCGCTCTATCCCATCCTGTCCGGAACCACGATCCACGGATATCTCGGAGTTGCCGCCGGGCGCAGGCCGACCAAGGCCGACCGGCAGATCATCATGACGGCCTGCACGTTGCTCTCCTTGCGCGCCAGGCAACGGGAATTGGCTGCCAGCACGAATAACGCGCTCAGCTCGGCCACCGCAAAATTGTTGCTGCATGGCCAGCCCGAGGCGGCACGCCTGGTCGGGGAAGAAGCCGGATTGGGCAGAATACCTGTTCGTGTGCGAATCCTGCTGTACCGGGCAGGTGCCGATACCGATGCAGCAACCGCACTTCATGCGCTGCCCTCGCTGGCGCGCCCCGCCGCCTTGCCCGATGTCGCCGCAGCGGTACGCGAGTGCCAGCTTCACTATGAGGACGGCGCCGAACATTATTTGATACTTCCCGAACCCGCAGACAGTTCCGGCAATGGCGAGGCAGTGGCACCGCAGGCTGCAACCGCAACGGGCCCGATGGCGTGCGGGCGATTTGATTCCCCCGCACCCGAAGTCCACGCCGTACTCTCCCAACCATTGAACTTGGCCGAGATCCCTGCCAATTTGCCTGCCCTGCGCCAAACGCTGGACGCTGTCCCGTTCGGGACCATGGCCTGCGGCGCCCCGGGCTTCGATGCCAGCGCAGAGACCTGGGTCAAGGCCCTCGCAGCGTACGCGCGCGCCGATCTGCTCTCCGCGGTCACCTCCTACCTGCGCCATCGCGGCCATTGGGAAGAAGCCTCCCGCGAATTGGGCATCCACCGAAATTCCTTGCGCCACCGCATCACCGTGGCCCAGGAATTGCTTGGCGCCAATCTCGATGATCCCGATGCCGCCGCCTCGCTCTGGCTGGCCCTGCGCCGGGCACAGAAATAGGCACGCCGCAGTCTCTGCAATAGCCAGATCCCGCGGCGTGCCCTAGGTACAGCCGTCAGCCCTTGAGCCGAGTCCGGCTATCGTGCGGCGCACTGGCGCGTCGCGTTGCTGCGGCGTCCGGGCCGGTGGCCCCGAGCTTGGCTTGCTGGCGGATGCTCAGCTTCTGCAGCAATTCCTCTTCCGCGAATTCGCCCGGCGCAATCCCGCGTGGCACCCGCAGCAAGAAGGCCATGCCCAGGATCCACCAAGCGGCGAAGAGCAGCCACGGCTGCCACCCGATGGCCGCCGGCATTCCCGGAAGATACAGCGAAATCAGGCCGGCGCAGAAGACCACCGACAGTACGCCGATGACCTTGCCGCCGTTTCCCGCACCGCCCACACGCAGCGGGCGTTGCATCTGCGGTTCGCGCTGGCGCAGAATCAAGAACGCCACGCCCACCAGCAGGTAGGCGATCACGATCGACGGCGAACCGGAATCCACCAACCATCCGAGCATGGCGGTGCCGAAGAATGGAGCCAGAACGGAGAGACCGCCAATGAACAGCAGTGCATGGCTCGGTGTGCGGTGCTTCGGATGCAGGTAGGCAAACCAGCGTGGCAGCATCCCGGAACTGGCCATCGCGTACATCAGCCGCGAAGCACCCATCAGCAACGAATTCCACGAGGTGAGGATGCCGGCAATGCCGCCGGCGATCAGCACCTTTGACATGATTTCGGAATTGAACAGTGCCCCCATCGCGTCGGCAGTGGCAAGTTCGGATCCGGAGAGCGCCGAAGCGCCCATTCCCGAGGCGGTGGCCAGGATGATCCCCACATACCAGGCGGTGGCGATCAGCACCGAAATCACCACGTACTTGCCAATTTTTCGCGGGGCGATGTCGCATTCCTCGGCGGACTGCGGGATCACGTCGAAGCCGACGAACATGAACGGCACCACGATCATCACGCCGAAGAAGCCGGCCACCCCGTTTTCGAAGAATGGTTCCATATTCCTGCTCTCGCCTCCGGTGAATGCGCCAGCAAGCAGCATTGCGCCGATGACGAAGAGGAAGAGCACCACGAAGGTCTGCACTACACCGGCGGTCTTGATGCCCCGGATGTTAATCCAGGTGATCGCTATCGCACCGGCGACACCGACCAGCGCCCAAGTCAAGTAGACCTCTGAGCCAGCGATCTCCCATAATCTGATCTGCGAAAGCTCCGGGAAGAGATAGAGCACGGATTTGGGCAGTGCCACTGCTTCAAAGGCCACGATCGTGATGTAGCCGCCGACGATGGCCCACGAACCGGCAAAAGACCAGCGGGCGCCCATGGCGCGCAGCAAGTAGTTGTGCTCACCGCCTGCTTTCGGCATGGCCGCAACGAGTTCGGCATAGGTCAGGCCGACTACCGCCATGATGCCACCGCCAACCAGCATGGCCAGCGTGGCTCCCAGCGGACCGGCGGTGGTAATCCAGTCGCCGGTGAGCACGACCCAGCCAAAACCGATCATCGCGCCCACGCCTATGGCCAAGGCATCCCAGCGGCCGAGGACCTTCTTGAGGCCTGGTTCTGCGGTGTGGTTCTTCGCGGTTTTTCCTGACATGGCAACCCCTTCTGGAAAGTTGGTCAGGATCACACTATGCAAAAACGCGCCAAAGGGTATTGGATGTTTTGACTACATTTCAGGCTATTTTGCCCAAATCGGGAGGCTAGACCCTATGAGTAAGAGGTTTTTTCGCCAGGCCTCTTGCGGATCAGGGCCTCACGGTGCAGATTCGTGGATCATCCCCGAGAACGGCTCGGGGATGCCGACATGCAGCGGAGGCCCTGATGTTTACCCAGCGTACTGCGATCGGACTGGATGTGCACGCACGATCCATCCGCGCAACAGCCCTCGACACCCGCACGGGTGAAGTCCTCGAAGCGAAACTCCCCGGCGGGAACGAAGCCGTCACGACATGGATCAACGGGATCGCTGCCGACCACGGACCCGTCGCGGTCGCCTACGAAGCCGGTCCTACCGGATTCAGCCTCGCACGCACCCTCGCGGGCATGCACTACCCGGTGACCGTCGCGGCCCCGTCGAAGCTCCTGCGCCCTTCCGGGGACAAGGTCAAAACCGATGCCCGCGATGCCCTGCTGCTGGCACGACTGATCAAAGTCGATGAACTCGTGGCAGTGCGCG
>NZ_JBLVOJ010000016.1:50692-135870 GCF_053543715.1 Glutamicibacter sp. AGC46 | reverse complement strand
CCGCGACCGGCACTGCCGCACCCCGTTCTGCGACGGCATCGTGGAGGAAATAGACCACGTCAAGCAATACGCCCGCGGAGGCAAGAGCACCGTCTTCAACGGCGATGGCCGATGCGCTAGTTGCAACAAGGCCAAGGAAGCCGCCGGCTGGTACGAATACACGACCTACGGCAACGGCCACACCATCATGATCTGTCCCGGCTCGGCGATGTCCTACAAGTCCACCGCCCCGCCAGCCACGGGGTACGCGCACAAGCCGTTCCCGCAATTGAGACGCGACTCGAAATGGATACAGCAACTCAAGGAACGGCTGAAGCCCCCACCCGAACAACCGGATCCATGAGCCGCGAGGTAAACCGATCGTTTGCACCGCTCGCCGCTATTACGCAACCACGCATCACCCCGTCCCACCCCTGCTTGGCGCGCTAATCCAAACCGCCTGGCATGCATCCGCCACGCAACACTTCGATTTTCGTGCACCGCGCAAGCTGGCACCTCGTTACCGCACTGGCTTGGCACCTCTTCTTGCCGCTCATCGTGCAGATGCTGAACCCGCGAGATGCGCCACGACCACCATGCGAAGTTTTTCACCATGAGGCTTGACTGTGACGTGAGCCACTGAAATGATTCAGTGAAACACTGTTGCGCTTCTTGCAACCGTATTCCGATACCGAATCTTTCCCGCCTGCGGCATTACTTGCCCCACGGGTCCAGGAGAATTCCATGCACTCAGTATTCATAGACGAACTCGATGCCCAGACTTACGCCGAGAACGTAGCGCGTACCGGATCCACCATTATCATCCCGGCCGGAGCGACCGAACAGCACGGACCTCACATGCCACTGGGCGTAGATGCCATGCTCTCGCGTTCCATCGCAGAAGCCGTCGCGCAACGCACAGGTGCTTTGGTTGCGCCGGCGTTGAGCTACGGGTACAAATCCCAGCCCCGCTCCGGCGGCGGCAACCACCGCAAAGGCACCACCAGCCTCGGCGGCACTTCGCTTAGCTTGATGATTGAGGACGTAGTTGCATCCTTCATCTCCCAGGGCTTCGATAATGTTGTCGTCCTCAACGGGCATTTCGAGAACTACCAGTTCATCTACGAAGGATTGGACAACGCAGTAGCCAAGTGCCGAGCCGCCGGCGCGGCGTCGCGCGCCATCCTGCTGTCTTACTGGGACTTTGTCGATGAGGAAACCTTGGCCAAGGTCTTCCCCGACGGCTTCCTCGGCTGGGACATCGAGCACGGAGGCATCCTCGAAACTTCCTTGATGCTCCTGCTCCACCCGCACCTGGTAAACATGGATCGGGTTGTCGACCACCCGCCCGCTAAGCTCGCGCCCTATGACATCTTCCCGGAGGATCCGTCACGCACCCCGGACAGCGGTTGCCTCTCTTCTGCGAAGGGCGCCACGGCAGATCGCGGCCAGCTGCTATTCGAAACCGTCACAAACCAAGTTGCCGATGCACTCAAAGGCGAGCTGCTGCTGGGCAACATCAGCATCGAGGTGAAATAGCATGTCTGTGGATAGCTCGACATCCCAAGACAGGAAAAAGTCCGCGAAAGCACCCCGGACCCCTGAAGGCACTAAGAAGCAAGTTGAGGTACCACGTTTCATGGGGCGGCACATACCTCCCATGGATCGACTGCTCATTCGCGTAATCCCCCCAGTACTGATTATCGCCGTGATGATTTGGGTCCTGTCCAATCCAGAAGCCGCCTCAGCCGCGATTTCCGAAATGCGCACTTTCGTCACCGGAAAATTCACCTGGCTCTTCATCTTGTATTCAGTATTCACAGTGGTGGTGTGCATTTGGCTCTCCATGAGCCGAGTAGGCAAGATCCGTCTCGGTGGCCCGAATGCCAAACCGCAGCACAGCAAATTCGCATGGTATTCCATGCTGTTCGCTTGCGGCCAAGGCATCGGCTTGATCTTCTGGTCAGTTGCCGAACCAATTATGCTTCGCGATGAAAACCCCGTGATCCCAGCAGGGCCAAACGGTGGCGGCGAAGAAGGGGCCATTGTTTGGACCTACTTCCACTGGGGCTTGACCGCCTGGGCAATGTATTGCGCCGTTGCAGTGTGCTTGGCCTACTCGCATCACAACCTCGGCAAGACATTGACTTTTCGCGAGGCTACCGTGGATATGCTGCCCCGCTGGTCGCGACGCGGAGCCGGTGTCATCGTTGAGCTCCTGGCAATTATCGCGACCGTACTCGGCCTGGCTACCTCCTTCGGATTCGCAGCCATGCAGTTCTCCTCCGGCCTGACTTCCTTCACTGGATTAACCGCCAGCCCAATGATGTGGTTCATGGTCATTCTGATCTTCGCCGGCATCACCTCAATTTCGGCTATCGTCGGCATCAGCAAGGGTATGGCACGCATCAGCGGATTGAACTCGATCCTCAGTATCGTGCTGATCGCAGCGGTGCTGATTTTCGGCCCATCGCTGTACATCATCTCGAATCTGTCCCAGACCTTTGGCAGCTTCTTCACGAACTTCGCCAATATGAGCCTATGGAGCGATTCAGGATTGGCCACCACCACCCTGGATTCATGGCAAGACAGCTGGAATGGCTGGTGGACGGTCTTCATATGGTGCTGGGTTATTGCCTTCTCCCCATTTGTGGCCGGATTCATTGCCCGCATTTCGCGTGGCCGTACCATCCGCGAATTCGTTCTCGGCGTGACCATAATTCCTTCATTGATCGTGATGGTTTGGGTTGCAGTGATCGGCTCCGCAGCCCTCTACTACGATGACCAGACTAATCGTGGCATCAGCAGTGCAGTCGCCGAGGACACTTCCTCCGGCTTGTTCGTCATGCTTGACTCCGTGCCTGTCGTTGGCACGGTCTTGCTAGTTGTTTCCACCATCCTGGTGGCCACCTACTACGTGACATCCTTGGACTCTGGCATTTACGCACTCAGTGAATTCGTCTCCGCCCCGGGCAAATCCGGTCCAGTCTTCCGTGTAGTCCTCGTGCTGTCTGTCGCAACGGTGACCACCGTGCTGCTGACCATGGGCGGAACCGCGGTGGTCGATACGGTCCAAACTGGCACCATTATCGGCGCCTTCCCCTTCTCCTTCGTGATCATTTTGATGATCATCAATTTGATCCGGAGGCTGCTCAAACGAGACAAGGCGATCAAGCAGCTGGAAAAGGACATCAACAACCCCGACCCGAATCTGGTCTTCGTAGCCGACCCCGATGGCGGCGGAGCGATCCTCAAGGAAGACCCAGGACAGGACCCACAGAATTAAGCAGTAGAACCCGCATTGGCATGAAGGCCGCGATGCTCGCCATGATGAGCTTCGCGGCCTCCTGCATTACCTCGTGGTTTTCATATTCATGCAGGACAATTCCGATCTTGTGCACTGCAGAAAAAGTTTTCACAATCGCCCTTGACAGTGACGCAGGGCACACATAATCTAAATGCAACGGCGTTGCAGTGAGCGCAACACGTACTTCTTCTCCGGCGATTCCCATGAATCCTCGCAATCCATCTGATTGGGCCGGCCTCCCTTGACAGTTGATTTCCCACAAGGAGCCAAAACCATGACTACCGCCAATATCGCCACCAATGTTTCCGAACTGGCCCGACTGAAGACCCTGCACAACGGCGCCAAGGAGCAGCTGACCTTCTCGGATGCCGAGTTCGAGCGCCGCCTGGCCGGCCTGCGCCAGATCATGGCCACGAAGTCGCTGGACGCAGTCATCCTGACCAGCTACCACGGCATCAAGTACTACTCGGACTTCCTGTACACCACCTTCGGCCGCAACTACGCGCTGGTGGTCACCGCCAGCAACTCCACCACCGTCACCGCGAACATCGATGCCGGCATGCCATGGCGCACCAGCTACGGCGACAACATCGTGTACACCGACTGGAAGCGCGACAACTTCTTCTACGGCCTGCAGGAAGCACTTAAGCGCGACGGCGTGAAGGCAACCCGGATCGGCGTGGAAGACGACTTCCTGCCAGGCCGCACCCGCCAGCAGATCGCCGACACCTTCGACGGGGCGGCTCTAGTAGATGTTTCGCAGGACGCCATGCGCCAGCGCATGATCAAGTCCGCCGAGGAAATCGAAGTCATCAAGCACGGTGCGCGCATCGGCGACCTGGGCGGCGAAGCCATCAAGGCAGCGATCCGCGAAGGCATCAGCGAATACGAGGTCGCACTGATCGGCACCGAGGCGATGGTGCACGAGATTGCCAAGACTTTCCCGCACCGCGAAGTGCGCGATACGTGGGTCTGGTTCCAATCGGGCATCAACACCGATGGCGCCCACAACTGGGCCACCACCCGCAAGCTGGAGCGCGGGGACATCCTCTCGCTGAACTGTTTCCCGATGACCTCCGGCTACTACACCGCTCTGGAGCGCACCTTGTTCCTCGGCGAGCCGGATGCCCGCAGCCTGGAACTGTGGAACGTCAACGTCGAGGTCCACAAGCGTGGCCTGGAGCTCATCAAGCCCGGAGCGGTCTGCAAGGACATCGCAGCGGAGCTGAACGAAATCTACATCTCCCACGGACTGCTCCCGAACCGCACCTTCGGCTATGGCCACTCCTTCGGCGTGCTCTCGCACTACTATGGCCGCGAAGCTGGTCTGGAACTGCGCGAGGACATCGAGACTGTTCTGGAGCCGGGCATGGTCGTTTCGATGGAGCCAATGATCACCGTCGCTGATGGCGAGCCAGGTGCCGGCGGCTACCGCGAGCACGACATTCTGGTCATCGGCGAGGACGGCGGCGTCGAGAACATCACCAAATTCGGCTTCGGCCCGCAGAACAACATCATCGATGCCTAGGGGCAACTGATAACCGTGGGGCGGGGCCCGAGCCCCCCCCCACGGCTGCTTTAGCCATCTGGGGCGCAGCAAGCAGGGGGCTGTGCCTAGAACCGAAGACCACCCACCGGTCTGCCGGAACACTTCATCATTCCAGCGGCAAAGAAGCCAGCACTGGCCAAAGCCGTTGCCCTCCAGAGGCGGTTTCACCCCATGAACCATTCCAGCAACTCCCCACTGCAAGCTCCCACCGGAACCACGGCCGCAGCGGCCACCGGCGTGCCCCAGTCCCGCACCATTGACGCGAAGACCCGCCGCAAGGTGATCGCTGCCAGCTTCATCGGCAACTTCGTGGAATGGTTCGACTACGCGGCCTACGGCTACTTCGCCGTCACCATCGCCGCCGTATTCTTCCCCAGCGACGACCCCCAAGCTGGTCTGCTGATGACTTTCGGGGTATTCGCCATCTCCTTCCTGGTCCGTCCTGTCGGCGGGTTCATATGGGGGCATCTGGGCGACAAGATCGGCCGGCGTGAAGCCCTGTCGTGGTCGATCCTGCTGATGACCGGTGCCACCTTCTGCATAGCGCTGCTCCCCGGCTACGCATCCATCGGTTTTGGCGCGCCCCTGCTGCTCCTGGCCCTGCGTCTGGTCCAGGGCTTCTCTGCCGCCGGCGAGTATGCCGGCGCCTCCGCCTTCCTGGTCGAGTACGCGCCGGCCAACCGGCGCGGCCTGTACGCGGCAGTGGTTCCGGCGAGCACTGCCACCGGCCTGCTCTTCGGCTCACTGATGGCCGCCGGGCTGACCGGGTTGCTGTCAACCGGGGATCTGGAGTCCTGGGGATGGCGCATACCGTTCTTGCTAGCTGCGCCCATGGGGCTGATTGGCCGCTATATCCGCACCAAGCTGGAGGATTCGCCAGCTTTCCTTGAAGCATCCGAGTCCTCCACTCCTGAGGGATCCCCAGTCGGATCGTTGCTGAAGAACCACTGGCGCCAGCTGGTCCAGGCTGCGGGCGCAGTGCTGCTGAACGCCGTCGGGTTCTACGTCATCCTTTCCTACATGCCGACCTATCTCTCTGAAGAGCTCGGACTGGACGCCACCCGTTCCTACCTGGCAACGACAGTTGCACTGTTGACCTACGTCGGATTCATCTTTGTCACCGGCATGCTTTCGGATCGCTTCGGCCGCAAGCGTGTCTTGATCAGCGCATCGATTCTGTTCATCCTGTTCACCGTTCCTGCATTCATGGCCTTGGAATCGGGAAACTTCTTGGTCATTGTCTTGGTCCAGGTCCTGCTCGGCGCGATGCTCACGCTCAACGACGGCACCCTTCCGAGCTACCTCGCGGAAATGTTCCCCACCAAGGTCCGCTATTCCGGCTTCGCGGTGTCGTTCAACCTCTCAAATGCATTGTTTGGCGGAACGGCGCCATTCGTGGCCACATTACTGATTGCCACTAGCGGCAACGTCCTTGCCCCCGGCTGGTACTTGATGGGCGCAGCGGTGATTTCGCTGGTGGCGGTGGCCTGCTCGGTCGAAACCAGCCGCAAACCACTGGTTTGAGCCGTAGGATAGTAGCAACTCAGGAGGGGAAATGACTGAAATTCGCAGTGAAACCCGAGGCACCTCGGTGATCGTCAACGTGCTCGATGTGCTCCGTTGCTTCACCGTTGAGCGCCCGGTAGTGGGCGTCACCGAAATCGCGGAGCAGGTCGGCCTCCACAAATCGAGCGTCTCGCGCATTCTGGCCACCCTTGAGCAGGAACGCGTTGTGGATCGCGACGCGGAAACCCGCAAGTACCGCTTGGGTGTCGGCCTGATTGCCATTGCCGGACCATTGCTTGCCAACCTGGACGTGCGGCAGGTGGCTTACCCCATTCTGGAAGATCTGCGTGAAGCTACCGGCGAGACCGCTGTACTGAACATCTGGGACGGCAGCGAGTCGATTTCGGTAGAACAGCTGCCTTCAACCCATCTGGTCAAGCACACCTCGGTCATGGGGTCGCGGTACCGTTCGGGGCTGAGCGCTACCGTCCAGGTATTCCTCGCCAATGAGGATCCAGCACGCCGCGCGGAGCTGATCTCCAACGGAGAGATCGATCTTGCCGGCACGGCCCCCGCCGAATACCAGGCACGCCTGGATCTTGTACGCGAGCGGGGCTACGCGGTCAACTACGGCGAGACCTCCGCCGAGGAGGTCGGAGTGGCCGCAGGAATTCTCGATCACCGCGGTGAACTCGTCGCCTGCGCCATGACCGCCGCTCCGTTCTACCGCATCGGCGCCGATGAGCTGGAGCAGCTCTGCTCCAGCACCCGCACCGCAGCAAGGCGAATCAGCACCAGGCTGGGATACCAGGCGGAGGGATAGCCATGGATCCGTTTGAAGCGCGCGATGCCCATGCCTTCGACTACGGTATGCACGAAGGGTCAGCTATGAAAGTCAGCCACCACTTCGCCGGGCATACCGGGATGCCAGTAGCCATCCAGACCTGGGTGATCGAACCAGGCGGATTCGAGGGCTTCCATCGCCACGAGGGCGAGAGTGCTTCGCAGGAGTTCTACCAAGTGCGAGAGGGTCGGGCGCTGATGCGGGTCGGCGAGCGCGACTACGAGCTGGGCCCGGGCGACAGCATCTTGGCCGATGCAGGGGTGGACCACGACCTGCGAAATACCGGCGGCACTGGCCTGCGCGTGCTCACGGTTTAGGTCCCGCCACGCAAAGCCGACTTCTCAGCCTTCGGCTCGCAGCAGATTACCCAGCGCGGTCAACCAGGCGGACTGGCTTAGCTGGGAGTTTGCCCGAGGGCCTTTTGCCACCCCTCGCCCCGGTGCTGAAGTGGTTCCATGGATTACAACATCGGCTATTTCGTCGGTTCGCTCGCCACGAACTCCATCAACCGCGTCCTGTCCAAGGCCCTGATAGCCCTGGCACCTGAAAACCTCAGTTTCACGGAAATCCCGATCAGCGATCTGCCCTTGTATAGCGCTGACTACGATGATAATTATCCCGAAGCCGGGACCGCGCTAAAGACCGCCATCGAGGCCTCGGACGGCCTGCTATTCATCAGCCCGGAGTACAACCGTTCAATTCCCGGTGCGCTGAAAAATGCCATCGACTGGGGTTCGCGGCCCTGGGGCACCAACTCCTTCGCCCGCAAGCCCACCGGCCTGCTCGGCGCTTCGGTCGGAGCCATCGGTACCGCGGTCATGCAGTCCAGCATGCGCAGCGTCCTCAGCTTCCTGGATGCCCCGCAGCTGAACTCCCCCGAGGTCTACCTGCAGTACCGTCCCGAAGACTTCGGCGAGGACGGGAGCATCAGCAACCCGGACACCCAGAAGTTCCTGGCCCACTACATGGGCGAATACGCGGCGTTCGTTGAGCGTGTGCTCGATGCGACAGCTGCGGGTCATATCGGAGACGAAGGAATGTAGCCGCCTCCAACGTCCACTAGCCGCGCGAGTATTCGGCAAGGCAGACTCCGGAGGCAAAAGACTGCATGTTCTCCAGCTTCCAGCGATCCGGGGCATACCCGGTGTCCCCGAAGAGCCTGATACCCGACCCGAACATCACCGGCTGCACTTTCAGGGCCAACCTGTCGATGTCCGGCCGGAGTCTGGCGGCCAATTGCCCTCCGCCGCACAGCCAGATGCCGTCACCCGGTTGGGATTTGAGTTCCCCGATGACCTCTCGCGGATCCGCGCTGGTGAACTGCACCTCTTGGCTTCCTGGAGGTGCAGAGTGCTCGCGCGTGAAAACCATCTGCCTCAGATGCGAGTAAGGGCTGGGCAGTGCTGGCAAGCCGACAGCGTAGGTATTCCAGCCCATCAGCACCGTATCGAAAGGGCACCCCTCGATAGGCAGTCCAGCCGACTCTGCCAGCTGGGTCGGCGCGGTGCCGCGGTAGCGGTCCCAGATGGGCGCCGCATGGTCACCAGCCACCGCGAAAGCATCGAATTCACCGTTAGGACCGGCAATGTACCCGTCCAAGCTCACTGCAACGAAGTAGGTTAGTTCTCTCATTGATTCTCCCTTGGTTCGAAGACGGGATCGTCTGGGAAATTGAGCCAACCCTACAGCATGGCCTGTTGGGAACTTGGGAGAATGCGAAAAAGCCGGGAAACATCATTTCTGATGTTTCCCGGCTTGTTTCCATTTGGTGGAGGTAAGGGGATTCGAACCCCTGACCTTCTGCATGCCATGCAGACGCGCTACCAACTGCGCCATACCCCCAAATGAGGTGGTTTTCCGCGGTTTGAACAACCGCTGAACCGAGATAAAACTCTACCGGAGCACTGCCGAAAACGCCAAATCGGCCATTCGAGATGCTGGTCACACTCCGCTATTCACACGGTGCTCCCCAAGTGGAAGAATATGGGTCGGGACCTGCCGGCCCCACCCACTCCTTCGAAAGGCGCAATCCCATGACCATCGGACTGACCCCATACCTGCGTTTCGCCGGAGACGCCAAGGAAGCAATGGAGTTCTACCACCAAGTACTCGGTGGCGAGCTTTCCATGATGACCTTCCAAGAAGGCATGAATGACAACAATCCGGCCGTTGCCGACCAGATTATGCACTCCTCGCTATTCGTTGAACGCGGCCTGCACTTCATGGCCTCGGACACCCCGCCCGAAATGGACGCGCGGGGCAATGGCGTGATCGCGCTCAGCAGCGACGGGACGGCCGGAGCCGACGCGGAGACCCTGACCCGGTGGTGGGAAGGATTGGGCGAAGGCGGCCAGATCAACATGCCATTGGAGCGGGCCCCGTGGGGCGACTCTTTCGGCGAGCTGCGCGACAAGTTCGGCGTGGTCTGGATGTTCAACATCACCGCGGTGGCAAGCTAGCCGAAGCAGCTAGTGGGTGCGCGCCTGCTCGCGGGCTTCCAAAGCTTCGCGGCCTACGAGCAGGCCAACCTTCTTCGCGCGGATCTGGGTTATCCACGCTATCAGCAGGCCCAAAGCGGCCAGTCCAGCGCCGACCACAGATGGGGCGCGGAATCCGTAACCGGCGGCAATCACCGCGGCACCCAGGGCGGCGCCCAGCGCGTTGGCAACATTCAGCGCGGAGTGGTTCAGCGAAGCAGCCAGCGACTGCGCATGCGGGGCCGAATCCATCAGCAGCGTCTGCAACGCAGGGATCAGCAGGGAACCCACCGCGCCCATCACGAAGACCATGATCATCGTCGGAACCACCCAGCTGGTCACGGCCGCGAAAATCAGCATGGTGGCGATCATGAAAACGGAAGAAAGCTTGATCGCGCCGAAGATCGACCAGTCGGCAAGCCTGCCACCGGCCAGCGAACCAACGACCATGCCTACGCCATAGAGCGCCAAAGCCAACGGCACCAGCTCAATTGGCAGTCCTGCTTCTTCGGTCAGCGTGGGCGAAATGTAGGAGTACACCGCGAAGAATCCGCCGAAGCCGACAATGCCGGTGAGCATCGCCAGCCACACCTGGGCACTCTTCAAGGCGGTCAGCTCGCGGCGGATGCTCGCCCCGGCATCGGTCTTGCGCCATGGGACGAACAAGCTAATCAGCACAGCGGTCAACACGCCGATCGCAGTGACGACCAGGAACATCGAACGCCAGCCGTATTCCTGGCCGAGCCGGGTCACCAACGGGACACCGGCAACGTTGGCCACCGAGAGCCCGAGCATCACCCAGGCAATGGCGCGTCCGCGCATCGTGGCCGGAACCAGGCTGCCGGCAAGCACACCGGCCAGTCCGAAGTAGGCCCCATGCGGCAGGCCTGCAAGGAAGCGGGTCACCAGCATGGTGTTGTAGTCCGGAGCGAAGAATGAGGAGAGGTTGGCGAGCGTGAAGAAGAGAATCAGCAGCTGCACCGCACGCTTGCGCGGGATCTTGGCAGCCAGCGCAGTGAGCACCGGGGCGCCCACCACCACGCCGATTGCGTAGGCGCTGATCATCAGGCCCATCTGCGCATAGCCCACTTCCAGATCAGCGGCACCTTCCTGGAGCAAGCCCATCATGGCAAACTCAGTGACACCGATGCCGACGCCGCCCATGGCCAAGGCAACAATTGCCAGCAGTAGTTTTCCGCCAGATACATAGGCAGTCATTCAATTTCTCAATTCATGGCAGGGTCTTGGGAAGCGGCTCCCTCGGCGCTCTTATCCATCGTAGTGACTGCATCGGGCGACAGTGGCAATCCCCGAGCGGAAAATTACGAATCCCACAGTATTTTGTGCCACTGTATTAAGTCCTATGCCTCATTCATCGCACCATCGCCTGTCGGCCTCGCGAATAATCGCGAGGTTCTTCTTTGTCATGCTCTGTCTCGCGCTGGCCGGGCTAATGGTGTTCCACCAGCAGATCCCCGATGTCCTGGGTCTCGGATTGATCGTCGATAACCTGGCCCCGTGGATGGGCCTCGGAATTCCAGTGCTCTTGCTGATGGCCTTGGTGGTGCGCGGACGCATCAGCTTCATCGGCCTGCTCGTACCGGTCGTTGTTTGGGCTGTGCTCTTCGGGCCGGCGTTCCTGCCTTCGGACCGGCGCGCACCAGAAGCTTCCCTGCTGGTTGCCACGCAAAACGTCCACGAGTCTGCGGGCGTGCAAGCCGCCCGCGAATTGGCAGCCAACGGCGCGCAGGTCATCACCCTGCAGGAAATCGGTGAAGGCCAAGAGCCGGAAATCACCGCCGAGCTCGCCCAATCCCATCCTTACAGCTACATGGTCAGCACCGTAGGCGTGTGGAGCGCCTATCCGCTGAAGAATCCAGAGCCCCTGGATCTGGGGCTGGGTTGGGACCGCGCGTTGCGGGTGGACGTGGCCAGCGAAAAAGGGGATGTCCGCCTGTACGCTGTGCATGCGGCGTCGGCCAGGCCTACCGGCCATCACGAGCGGGACATGATGCTTGCTTCCTTGGCCGGCTACCTCGCCGATGACGATTCTGCGAAGATCGTTGCCGCCGGAGACTTCAACGCCACCAGCTCCGACCGCCACTTCGCGCCGGTCGCTAACCAGCTGGAGGAAGCCCACTACAGCGACTGGGGCTTGGCCCTGACCTGGCCGCGGTCCCTGTTCCCGATGCTCGGCATCGATCATGTGATGCTGCGCGGCGTCGAATCAGCAGGCCTGGAGCGGCTGGAAATCGCCGATTCCGATCATTACGCGCTCGCTGCCACGATCGATCTGGGGAACTAGTTCGCTTCCAGCCCGGTCTGGCGCAGCGTGATGTTAATGCGTCCGCCGCCAAGGCCCAGGCCTGCAGGCGCGGTCCCGGCATGGATCTTGCTCACCCCGTGATAGGCGAAGCGTGAGGGGCCGTCGAAGACGAACAGGTCCCCCGAAGCCAGCCGGATCTCTTGCCATGGCCGGTTGCGGTTCTCGGTATTGCCCAGGCGGAATGTTGCCGAATCGCCGATGGACAGCGAAACCACTGGGGCGTTGATGCGTTCTTGCGCATCCTGGTGCATGCCCATGGCGGCCTGCTCGTCGTAGTAGTTCACGATAGCCGCATCGGGCTGGTAGTCCTGCGCGCGCTGCAGGTCACCAGTAGCTTCTGCGACCGCTTGCTTGCCCAAGCGGACCAGCCAGTCTTCCATGGGCGCCACTGATTGCCCGTCCAGGTCGTCAGCGGTCTTGGAGTAGCGGTTCGGGCTCCAATGCCATCCCAGGCACAAGCTCTGCACGCTCATCGGATGGCCGTTGACGGCTGTGCGGTGCGGCGGAACAGGCCCGCTGCCCCATTCGAAGAAGCGCCGGACGATCCACTGCTGCGCGGGCGCGTCCAGCCACCCCGGCAAGTGCCAGGCTCCTGGGCGCAAGGCTCCCCCGGTACGGGGCAGTGCACTGTCGTCGAACAGGGATTCCATGTTCCCAGCGTGCCCGTTGCAGGCAGAACTCGGCAAGTCTCCCGCGTATTCGCTCACTGAACTTTGCAGGATCAGCCAGGCCGGTGCCTCGCAACAATATTTACATTAGAGACTTTGTGTTTCGTCTTACCCTCGCGAACATTTCGAAAAGGTTAACCTTTACTCGAATTATTGCGCTTGAAACATTTGCGATACCTCCGGGAAAACCTGGGCGCCTAAGCTGGGTGCATCCACTAGTTCAAGGAGAATCCCATGTCACCCCTAGAAACTCGAGCAGAATCAAGGAAACCATGATTGGCATCGACCTCGAACTGCGCGGATGCACTGTGCTGATCGCTGGAAGTAAATCCGGGAGCAAAAATACTGCGCTGCGCTTCCAGGCGGAGGGCGCCACGGTGCTCACCGCCGACGGGCCCTTCCAGGCAGTACAGTTGCTGGAACAAGCCGGCCTGCTGGTGATCTGCGATGCCGAACCGCTGCGCTTCGCCTCGGTGGTGCAGGCCGCGCGCATTCCCGTCATGCACCTTGGACCAGCGACCCGGGCCGGATCCATCACCCTGCTCGGTGGCGGCCCCGGCGCATTGGACCTGCTGACCCTGCGCGGCGTGCGGGCCCTGGCCGAAGCAGAAGTCGTCTTCGCCGACAGGCTCGGTCCCGCAGCGCACCTGCCGGCTCTCGCACCGCAAGCTCAAATCGTGGACGTCGGCAAGCTTCCCGGACACCACAAGCTCACCCAACGGGATATCGAAGCCCTGATGATCGAAGCGGCCCGCGGTGGCGCTGCCGTAGTCCGGCTCAAGGGCGGAGATCCCTTCGTCTTCGGCCGCGGCTTCGAAGAAATCGCGGCCGCTACCGCTGCGAGCATCCCGATCAGCGTCATCCCGGGACTGAGCTCGTGCATCACCGTGCCGGCAGCAGCCGGCATCCCGGTCACCGCGCGCGGGGTGAACACCATGTTCACCGTGGTCTCGGCCCACGATCCACTCAGCGATGCGCAGCTTGACCACCTGGCCAAGCTGGGCGGAAGCATCGTGATCCTGATGGGCATGGGCACCATCGAGCAGACCGTCGCCGGGCTGCACCGGGTCGGCATGGACCCGCAAATGCCATGCGCCATCGTCGAATCCGGCACCACCGACATCCAGCGCACCAGCTGCACCCGGCTAGCCCGTCTCGCCGAAACAGCCCGCGGCCATTCCAACCCTGCAGTCATTGTCATCGGTGAAGTCGCTGGGCTGCCGGCCACCCTGGTGAACGCGGCAGCGCAAGAAGAGCCGGCCACGCTGGCAGCGCAATTGGAAGTGGCCTGATGAGCAGCCCCAAACCCTTGGCCGGCTTCCGGCTGGCCGTCACCAGCGACCGCCGTTCCGCAGAACTCATCGAAGCCTTCGAACGCCGCGGCGCCGAGGTGACCCATACTCCGCTGCTCCAGCTCGCCCCGCTGGACGATGAGCAGCAACTGATCGCGCAAACGCAAAAGCTGATTGAGGTCCGTCCGCAGGTAGCCATCATTACGACCGCCTACGGACTGCGCCGCTGGGTTGACACCTCCGAGGCTGCCGGCATTGGCGACGAGCTGCTGGCAGCGCTCGGGCAGGCGCAGCTCTACGTCCGCGGGGCCAAAGCCCATGGCGCCGTCAAGGCGCTGGGCCTGGAACCGGCCGCCGTGGCCAAGGACGGGCGCAGCGCCTCCATGCTGGAACTGCTGGAGGGCAAGCTCCAGGGCGCCACCGTCGCCTTGCAGCTTCATGCCGATTCCGACCATGGAATGCCCCAGAGCCTGCGCGAGCTGGGCGCTCGCCGGGTGCTGAAGGTGGAGCCCTACCGCTGGCAGGACACCAGCAGCGATAGCGGGATTTCTGCTTTGGTGGAGGGCCTGTGCGCCGCCCACTTCGACGCGGTGACCTTCACCAGCGCGCCAAGCGTGCACGCGCTGTTCGCCGCTGCCAAGGCGCGCAATCGCTTGCCCGCACTGCTGCGCTCACTGGCCGAGCGCGTCGCAGTGGCCACCGTTGGACCGGTGACTGCTGCCCCGCTGATCGAGGCGGGCATCTGCCCGCTGGTTCCCGAGCGCCATCGCATGGGTGCGATGATCGGCCAGCTCGTGGAGCATCTGGCCTCGCTGGGCACGTTGCAGGCGCAAACGGTCCACGGCCAGGTGCAGCTGCGCGGTCGCACCCTCTCAGTCCAGGACGAAAACTGCGAATTGACTCCCGGGCAGGCCGAATTGGTGCGCGCGCTGATCGAGGCCGGCGGCAGCGTCCTCTCCCGCGAAGAGCTGGGGGCCGCACTTCCGGAAGCCAGTTCCAAGCATGCCTTGGATATGACCCTGAGCCGGCTGCGCAAGGCGTTGCCGCAACCAGAAATCATCGCCACGGTCATCAAACGTGGGTACAGGCTGAACGTATGATCACCCCGATGGGCTTTTTCCCTCCGGGTTACGTAGGATCGATGTCATGGTTAATATTCAGGTTGCCGGTGAAGCCCTAGTCGATATCGTCGATGGTGTGGCGCATCCCGGCGGTTCCCCGATGAATGTTGCTGTTGGACTGGGCCGATTGGGCCACGAAGTCCTGCTCCAGACGGACATCGGCGATGACGAGCATGGCCGGCTGATCGCCGAACATGTGGCGGCCTCAGGCGTTCAGCTCGCAGCCGGATCACACACCGATGCGCAGACTTCCAGCGCCACCGTCGTGCTGGACGAGTCCGGAGATGCCAACTACGAGTTCCAGCTGAACTGCAAATTGCAGAGCATGGCTTCGACCCAAGCCACCTTGTTCCATTCAGGATCCGTTGCAGCATTCCAGGGTCCGAGTGCCGCTCGAATCCATGAGGCTTTCGAGGCTTCCCCACCGGGCCAGATCCTGAGCTTCGATCCGAACCTGCGTCCGGAGCTGGTCGAGGACCGGGCAGAATCGGTCAAGCAGATCGAGAAGCTGGCCGGGCTGGCGGATATCGTCAAGCTCAGTGACGAAGACGCCCTGTGGCTCTATCCGGGATGGGACACCAATCGCATCCTGGAGCACTTCTTGGAGCGCGGGGCATCGCTAGCGATCATCACCTTCGGCGCACGCGGAGCCGAGGCCCGGACCAGGCAAAGCGAGGTCATGGTTCCCTCGATTTCGGTGCGTACCGTAGATACGGTCGGCGCCGGTGATGCGTTCATGGCCGGGCTGCTCCACGCCATCTTGGACAGCTCGCTGGCCAAGTCCCTTCGCGATGGCACGCAGCCGGACAGCGTCGAGCTGGAGAAGGTCATGCAGATCGCTTCGGTGTGCGCGGGAATCACCGTGTCGCGCGCCGGGGCGAATCCTCCAACCCTTGACGAGCTGAATCATTTCCTCAGTTCCACGACGCGCTAGACCTTTCATTTCTGGCCGATAGTCGCTGGGATCTCCGCCTGGAATGGCGCTGATCCCAGCGACTATTTATTTCATTCGTTGTGGGTGACTAGCATTATCCGCCGGCAGCCAGCCCAGCAGCCTGGACTATCGAAGGAAACCGCTGACCAGGTTGCTAGAGTTCCTTGCAGAGCACTATGCACGATTCATTGAGGAGGCCCCATGGGCAGCAAGGTTCCAGCGGCCGATAACACCTTGCGGATCCTCAGGTTGCTGGCCAGCAGGAAGACCCCGACTCCGGCGGCAATGATCGCCACGTTGCTGGAGCTTCCTCGATCCAGTGTCTACCAGCTGCTGAACGTGATGCTGGAGCACGGATTCATCACCCACTATCCAGAGGACAAATCCTATGGTCTGGGTGTCTCCGCTTTTGAGCTTTCCAGCGCCTATACCCGCCAGGAACCGCTGGCACGGCTGGGTGCCCCGCTGATTGCCCAGCTGGTCGACAAGGTCGGGGAAAGCGCCCACCTGGCCGTGCTGCATGGTTCCGATGTTCTCTACATTGTCGAAGAACGCGCCAAGGGCCGGCCATCCTTGGTCACCGACGTGGGTGTTCGCCTGCCTTCGCACCTGACCGCATCCGGCAGGGCAATTCTCGCCGCGCTGCCCAAATCCCAGGTGCGTGCGCTCTACCCCGGTGCTGCCAGCTTCACGGAGCGAGTGGCCGAGTCATCGATCTCCAGCTACTCGCAGTTGCGCCGCGAGCTGGACCAGAGCACGCAGCGCGGCTATGCCGTAGAGCGCGGGGATGTCACCCCGGATTTCCACTCGCTCGCGGTAGAAATCCGGGATTCCAGCGATTGGCCGGTGGCCGCCGTTGCTGTCACCTTCCTGGCCGATCGTGTCCCCGAAGAGCAGTGGGAGACTCTCCTGCTGCAGATCCGCGCCACCGCTTCAGTGATTACCTCGCGGGTGCAGGGCAAGCGTCAGTCCTAGCCAGGTGCTACTGGTTCGAGAATGCCGCGTCGAAGGACGCTTCGGGGCGCTTGAACAGGAGGCTGCGGATGTAGCCCACAGCTTCCTTCGCACCGTGCAAGCGGTCCATTCCCGCGTCTTCCCATTCAATGGAGATGGGGCCCTTGTACCCGTGGAAGTCCAGTGCGCGGAAGGCATCTTCCCAGTTGATGTCTCCGTGGCCGGTGGAGACGAAGTCCCAGCGCCGGCGGGGATCGCCCCACGGGAGATGGGAACCCAGGATGCCATTGCGCCCGTTGGGATGATGCATCCGGGTGTCCTTGCAATCCACGTGGTAGATGCGGTCGGCGAAGTCGGTGATGAATGCGACCGGGTCGATGCCCTGCCAGAACATATGGCTTGGATCCCAGTTCAGCCCGAACGCTTCGCGGTGGCCGATTGCTTCCATGGTGCGCACGGTAGTCCAGTGATCGTAGGCGATCTCGGATGGGTGCACCTCCAGGGCGAACTTCACTCCCTGCTCATCGAATTCGTCCATGATCGGATTCCAGCGATCCGCGAAGTCCTCGTAGCCTGCAGCGATGACCTCGCCCGGAACCGGCGGGAACATGGCGACGTACTGCCAGATCTTCGAGCCGGTAAAGCCAACCACTACATCGGCACCGAGCTTGCGGGCGACGCGGGCCGAGCGCTTCATGTCCTCGGCGGCCCGCTGGCGGACGCCTTCCCCATCTCCATCGCCCCAGACATAGTCGCGCAGGATGGCCTGGTGGCGGAAGTCGATGGGATCATCGCAGACAGCTTGGCCGCCCAGGTGGTTGGATATCGCCCAGGCTTTCAGCCCGTACTTGTCCAGGATTTCCAGCCGCGACTGGAGGTAGGCCGGATCCTCGTCGGCACGCTTGAGGTCCAGGTGGTCACCGCTGGCTGCGATTTCCAATCCGTCATAACCCCATTCGGAAGCCAGCCGGGCGACTTCTTCGAAGGGCATATCAGCCCACTGGCCGGTGAAAAGCGTCACTGGATGCGTCGCGTTCATGGTGGTTTCTCCTCTAGTCATCGGTGTCGATCCAGTCCCCGGAATCAGCCGATTCCAGAACGGCATCGGTCAAACGGCAGGCGCGGGCGCCATCGGCAAAAGTTGGAAGCCCTTCGGGTGCTTCGCCACGGATCGCCGCGTAGGTGTCGGCCACGAAAGCGGCGAAAGCATCAAGGTAGCCCATCGGGTGTCCTGCAGGTACCACCGACAAGCGTGCGGCGTCGGGGCTGAGATCAGCGGCCTGGCGGGACAGGATCGAGGACATGTCGGGTTTGCCGATCCACAGTTCTTCCGGCTTTTCCTGCTTGAATTCCAGCGCCGACCGGTCTCCGGACAACTCGATGGTCAAGGCGTTTTTCCGGCCGGCGTTGACCTGTGACACCATCAGCGTGCCGATGGCGCCCGAAGCCATCTGCACAATCAAGGCGGCAGCATCCTCGGTATCGACGTCCACGGCGCCCCGCTGCTGGTGGGCAATGGAGGTGGTCGCGTTCAGCCGAACGATCCGCTCCCCCGCAATGAATTCCAGCAGATCCACCAGATGCGAACCGATGTCCGCGAAGGCCCGCGAAGGCCCGCCTTTGGCTGGTTCTACCCGCCAGTTGCTGTCGCTGACCGTATGCATCCAGTCTTGCAGGTACTGGCCACGCACGGTCAGCAGCCGGCCAAGTTTCCCTTCCTGCACGTGGGCCCGGGCCTGCCGCACCATGGGGTGGTAGCGGTAGACGAACGGCACCGAAGCCACGGCCCGGGAACGCGATGCCAGCAATGCCAGCTCGCCGGCTTCCCGGGCGCTGGTCGCCAGCGGCTTCTCGCAAACAACGGACAGGCCAGCTGCCAGTGCGGAGGCTGCCTGCTCGGCATGCAACGCATTGGGCGAGGTGACATGCACGGCGTCGCATTGGGCGAGCAGCGCTTCGACGCTGCCGAAACCGGGCACGCCCAGGGCGGCTGACGCTTGGCGGGTGGATTGCTCGCCGTTGGACCGCACCCCGATGAGCTGGGCGCCTGCCCGGCGGATCGCATCGGCGTGGGTCCGGGCCATGAAGCCGCCGCCGATGACGCCGCCCTTCAGTTCCTGCATGGCCGGTGCAGCCTGCTGACTGTTCAACTGGGACATGTAATTCCTTGTCTTTTCTTACTTGACCGCGCCGGAGGACAAGCCTGCGACCAGGTGCCGTTGGGCGAAGAGGAAACCGACCAGCACCGGAATCGATACCACCACCGAGGCGGCCATCATCTGGTTCCAGTACACATCGGTCTGCGAAGCGTAGGCCTGCAAGCCGATGGACAGCGTCCTGGTGTCCGAATTGGTGAGCACACTGGCGAAGAGCACTTCGCTCCAGGAGGTGATGAAACAGTAGACCGACACCGCGATGATCCCCGGGCGTGCTACCGGCAAGACCACCTTGAGCAGTGCGCCGAGCCGGCCAAGTCCATCGACCATGGCCGCCTCTTCCAGTTCCTTGGGCATGGCGGCAAAGAAGCCGGTGAGCATCCAGATGGAGAATGGCAGGGAGAACGTCATGTAGGTGACGATCAGCCCCAGGTAGGTTCCGTTCAGCTGCAGTCCCACGGCACGCTCCAGCTGGGTGAAGATCAAGAAGAGCGGCAGCAGGAACAGGATGCCGGGGAACATCTGGGTGGAGAGCACGATCAGCCGGAAGGACCGTGCCCCGCGGAAGTCGAAGCGCGAGAGCGCATAGGCGGCCAGGATCGCGATGGAAACCGAGAGGATGGTGGCGCTGATGGTCACGATCAACGAGTTGGCGAAGTACTTGCCCAGCGGCACCGTGGTCCAGATATCCAGGTACGGGGCCAGCGTGATTTCCGAGGGAATCCACTCGAAGGCGCCGCGCACATCCTTGAGGGGCTTGATGGAGGTCGTGAGCACCACGTAGAGCGGCAGCACGATGATCAGGGTGATGAAGGCTAGTCCGAAAACTCGCAGGATGCGGAAGCCGCGGGTCTCAATCATCGATGCTCTTTCCCTTCGGCATGACAAGTCGGATGTAGAACGCTGAGACGATCAGCAGGGCAATCAGCAGGACGACGCTCAAGGCGCCACCCACGCCGAAGTTCCAGTTGTTGAAGGACTGCTGGTAGATCAACGGGGAAATCAGGGTTGCTTCTTCCGGGGACACCGGGCCGAAGAGCAGGTAGGGGATGTCGAACTGGTTGAACACCCACAGTCCCAGCATCAAAAGCAGCACCACGTTGGCGTGCTTGATCATTGGCAGGGTGATCCTGGTGAACTGCTTCCACAGGCTGGCTCCATCCAGGGAAGCGGCTTCATAGACTTCGTTCGGGATGGATTGCAGGGCGGCCAGCAGCATCAGGAAAGCGAAAGGCCAGAATTGCCAGACGGCGACAACCACCATGACAAAGAAGGAATTCCCGCCCAATAGCCAGAACGGCCCTTCCTCCAGGATCCCGAGGTCTTCGACCAGGAAGCGGTTGACCATGCCATCGCGCTGGTTGAACATGAACGCCCAGGCGATGGTGGTGACGTAGCTTGGCAGTGCGTAGGGCACCAGGAACAGGGTGCGGAAGAATCCGTTGCTGCGGAATTTGGATGCCAGCAAGACCGCGGCGAAGATGCCAAGGCTCCAGGCGATTGCCACTACCAGGAAGGTGAACAGGAAGGTGCGCCCGAGGGCGTCGAAGAATTGGGAACCGATCGGACCGTTGGGGTCCAGCGCGGTGGTGAAGTTCTGCAGTCCCACGAACGGGGCCTTGACCCAGTTGGCAATGGAGAACTGGGTCAGCGAGAGGAAGGCGATCCATACGCCGAGCAGCATCGGAATGATGTGGATCAGCAGTTCCAGGAATGCTGCGGGAGCTGAGAGCGCATAGGGGAAGAACCGGTCGCGCTTGATTGAACTGCGCTTGATCGCCCTTGAAGCGTCGCGGGGCTTGAGCGGTTCGCTGATTCGAGGCGGTGTCTGGGCTGGCGCCGACATTCGGTCTCCTTTCATGAAAACGAATTTGGGTGCTGCAACTGGCCGCGGGGGCGCAAAGAGGTCCGCTCCCACGGCCAGTGCAACGTGTCGGGCCGCTAGCTAGCCGGCATCTGCTTCTGCGCGTCTTCCAATGCCTTGCGGACATCGGCCTCGGTGATTTTTTCGCCCTGGGCAATCCTGGCGAATTGCTTGGCGATGGCCTCGCCTACGAGGGATTCCATCTGCCCTTCGGTGGGGAACAGCGGCATCGGGGCAGCGTTATTGGCCAGGATCTCCTTCTTGGCCTGCTGCTCGGGGGTGTCGAAGGCCGGGTCGTCGAAAGCTTCGGTGACCGATGGCAGCGAGGTGTACTTGGCGTTCAGCTTCTTCTGCTCATCGACGCTGAGCAGGTGGTTCACGAATTCAAGGGCGGCATCCTTGTTATCCGAGTTCTCGAAGACGCTCACGTTGATGCCGGCAACCAGCGACTGGGTGGCTTCCAGCCCGGTGGCATCGGCGTTCTTCAGCGGGATGGGCGCCATGGCGTAGTCCTTGAAGTCAGCGGCATTGAAGGACTTGCCCGGGGCCTGGTCGAAGAACATGGCGGCGTTGCCGTCCATGATTTCCCCTGGCAGCACCGAACCGTCATTGATCTCGGCGTTGGACTTGGAGACAACGCCGTCCTCGCCCATCAGCTGGATCCAGTCGTTGACGCCGCTGACGACGCCATCATTGGTGAAGTCCGGCTTGCCGTCCGTGGTGTACAGCTCGCCGCCGTTCTGCATGCCCAGGATGAATGCGGAGTGGGCATTATTGGCGGTACGCTGTCCGGCCAAGGTGAAGCCGTACTGGTCGACCTTGCCGTCGTCGTCGGTATCCTTGGTCAGCTTCTTGGCGGTGGCCAAGAATTCATCCCAGGTCTTCGGAGCCTGCTTGATGCCGGCTTCCTCGAACATCTTGGTGTTGTAGTACAGGCCGTAGGCCATGGAATACAACGGCAGCGAGGTTGGGGCCTGGCCCGCGGCGCCGCCGGTGGCCAGGGCTGCCGGCACGAACTTCTCGGCTCCGCCTATGGCCTCCAGCGCCTCGCCTTCAAAGGGGACGAAGGCGCCGCTGGCCTGCAAGGTGGTGGCCCAGGTGTTGCCGATGTTCAGCACGTCCGGCCCTTCGCCGCTGGAGACGGCGGTGAGGATGCGGTTGTACAGGTCGGCCCAGGGAACGACTTCCAGCTCGACCTCGATGCCGGTTTCCTCGGTGAACCGCTTGATGGATTCGCCCAGGATCTCCTCGTCCTGGGTGACCGAGCTGCCCTGGTTCGAAGCCCAGTAGGTGATGGTCCCGCCGGCTTCTTCCGAGCCGGAGCCGGAAGCCGAGCCGGAACAGGCGGCCAGGCCGCTGAGCGACAACGCTGCGATGGAGGTAATCGCCGTGAAGCGCCCCAGCTTGCTCTTGAAATGTGGTGCAGACATGTTTATTCCTTTTCAGGTGCGGGTGATGCTGTCAAGGGGTGGTGCTTCAGGCAAGGATGCCGGGAGCCGAAGGATCCCAGGCTGGGTCCAGCAGCGCGATGGGCTCGATCGTCGAGGCCACGTCGATGAATGCTCCCGATTCCATTGCTTCCGCGGCGCAGACCATGATGTCCAGGACGTGGAACGCCAGTTCGCCGGGCACGCGTTCCTTGCGTCCCTCGCGGATGGCTTGGGCGAGTTCGGCAACGCCGGTGCCGCGCCCGTAGGTGGATCCTTCGGCGGTGACAACGCTCGGCTCCTGGTCCTCCAGGTGCAGGATGGTGTCTCCGGTGAATTCGTTCGGATCCGGCAGCTGCGCGGTGCCTTCCGTTCCGGAGATCTCCACGAACCCTGCACGCTTGAGCTTGGAGTCGAAGCTGAAGATGCACTGCGCACTGGCCCCGGATTCGAAGGAGAGCAGCGCTCCGACGTGGGTTGGGACCTCGACCGGGAAGCTGGTTCCGGCCTTGGGGCCTGCACCGATGACCCGCTGCGCGCGGGCCTGCGAACCCAGGGCGGCAACCTTGGCTACCGGGCCGAAGACCCGCACCAGGGTGGTCAGGTAGTAGGGCCCGAGGTCGAAGAGCGGTCCCGCGCCGTGGGCGAAGAGGAATTCCGGGCTGTGGTGCCAGGATTCCGGGCCGGGGCCCTGGAAGATGGCCAGGCCCGAAAGCGGGGTGCCGATGGCGCCTGCTTCAATCTGCCGCAGGCCGGTCTGCAGGCCCGCACCCAGGATGGTATCCGGGGCCACGGCGACGCGGACTCCTGCTGCCTTGGCGGCTTCGACCAGCTGCCGTCCGGATTCGCGGTCCAGCGCGTAGGGCTTCTCGCCCCAGACGTGCTTGCCGGCGGCCACCGCCTGCAGGGCTACCTCGACATGCACTGCCGGGATCGTCAGGTTCACGACGATCTGGATGTCTTCGCGGGCCAGCAATTCAGCATAGGTTCCCGAGGCTTCCACGGACCATTTGCGCGCTTGGCTTGCTGCGCGCTCGGTATCCAGGTCGGCGATGAACCGCACGGCGAGGTCCGGGAATGCGGTGAGGTTCTCCAGGTACTGGTCGCTGATGGTGCCGGCTCCGACAATGCCCACGCCCATGGGCTGATTCTGAAATTCCATAGTCCCTAGTTCTTTTCTGCTACGAGGTAGGCGCGGCTTTCGGACACGGCCTGGAAGATGTCGCCTGCGAAGTCATCGAGTTCCACTACATGCAGCATGCCGTTGGTGGCGTCGATGATCTGGTCGATCGGCATGGATCCGCTGCCCACTGGAACCTGTTCCTTGTGGTTCTTGGACTTCGGCCCGTCCTTGATGTGCAGGGCTACGACGCGGGGTGCCAGCGCTTCAAGCAGCTGGAGCACATCGGCGCCGCCCACGGCAACCCAGTAGGTGTCCACTTCCAGGACGACTTCCGGGTCCAGCAAGCTAGCCAGGTATTCCAGGGCCGTCTTGGAATTGATCTTGCTGGAGATCTCCCAGTCGTGGTTGTGGTAGCCGACCTTGATGCCGTATTCGGCCCCGCGCCGGGAGGCGGCGTTGAGCTTCTGCGCGATGGCACCGATGGACTCGGCATCCTGCCACTGCTCCGCCGGGATGAACGGATCGATGACGGTGCTGATGCCGAGTTTGCCGGCCGCGGCGAAGACCTCGTCGTAGTCCGAGGAGAGCAGCGGTGCGTGCGCCGTTGGCGCGCTGAGTTCGTTCTCGGCCAGCGCCTGTGCATACTCGTCAGCGCGGGCCACGAAGTTGTACGGCTCGACTTGCGTGTAGCCGATGCCAGCTACGCGTTCGAGCGTCGCGGCCAGGTTCTCTGCGATGTGCTCGCGCAGCGTGTACAGCTGGATTGATAGGTCGTGGGCAGGCAAAGGCGTCTCCTGAAAGAAGTGGTGGGTGCGATCCAGATGCTCATGACTTGCATCACACCTTGAGACTAGTTTTACTTTTGTCGATAGTCAATAGAAGTATGTCGACATTCTCATAAAGTGTTTCGGCTTCGCGTCCATTGCTGTGTTTTACTGGGTTCATGGCCAATCCTTCGAGCCCCCAAAGCATGCAATTCGCCCGCGGCGCCAGTGGGGCAGGCGACGTCTTGCAACTGTTCATGGACGGTGCCGCGCACAGCCGCACGGACCTTGCCGCCCTGACCGGCATGGCTCGCTCCACCCTGCAAGAGCGCCTCGACGTGCTCATCCAGCTGGGCCTGGTTGGCACCATCGCGGATGGCGCGTCCACCGGAGGCCGCCCTCCCCAGCGGCTTGCCCTGCTCCCCGATGCCCGCCTGGTGCTGGCCGTCGATCTGGGAGCCAGCCACCTGCGCGTTGCGCTGACCGATCTGGCCCCCACTCCCCTAGTGCAATCCCAGGCTCCCATTTCCTTCGCCGACGGCCCGGTGGCGATCTTGCAGACCGCGATGGATCTGGCCGATGGCTTGCTCGATTCGCTGGGCCGCACCCGTGACGATGTCATTGCCATAGGCATGGGAGTGCCAGGGCCGGTGAATTTCGAGACCGGCCGTCCCGCCAATCCGCCCATCATGCCCGGATGGGACGACTTCGACATCCCCGCTTGGTTCCAGCAGCAGCTGGACGCCTTGGTAGTCGTGGACAATGACGTCAACCTCATGGCCATTGGCGAGAAGGACCAGCTGGAGACCGGCAGCGAGGACTTCATTTTCGTCAAGCTGGCCACCGGCATCGGCTCGGGCATCATTTCCGGAGGACTGCTGCAACGCGGAGCGCAGGGCACAGCCGGCGATATCGGGCACGTGCGCATCCGCCGCGGCGATGGCATCTACTGTCATTGCGGCAATGAAGGCTGCCTGGAAGCCGTAGCCGCCGGACCCAAAATTGCCACCGCATTGCGGGCGCAGGGCATCGAAGCGCACAGCAACACCGATGTGGTCGCCCTGGTGAACTCGGGGAACATCCAAGCGATCCATGCAGTGCGCCAAGCCGGCCGCGACTTGGGCGAGGTTTTGGCTGCCAGCGTGAGCTTGCTGAACCCGTCGCTGATCGTGGTCGGCGGACGCATCTCCGCCGCCGGAGAGCACCTGCTGGCAGGCATCCGCGAGGTGGTCTACCAGCGCGGAGCGCCGCTGTCCACCCAGCACCTGCAGATCCGCACCTCGCGCAGCTGGGAAGTTGGAGCCCTGCGCGGTGCCAGCATGATCGCCATCAGCCAGGCCCTGAGCCCGCAGGCCATCGAACGCAGCGCGCTGGCGCTGATCCCCGCCACCTAGGAGCTGGAGGCAACCGGAAATTCCTCTGATTCTGAAATACCGGACAGCTCTGCCTATTCTCCGGTACCCAAGCCATGGCCGATAGCCAATGATGGAATCAGTTAGCTACGTTACATCGTAAGGAATTGCCATGAGCCACGAATCACGTGTTGTCCGCGCCCCGCGCGGTACCGAACTGACCGCCAAGTCCTGGGCCACCGAAGCCCCATTGCGCATGCTGATGAACAACTTGGATCCGGAAGTTGCCGAACGCCCCGAGGATCTCGTGGTCTACGGCGGCACCGGCAAGGCAGCCCGCTCATGGGAGGCATTCGATGCGATCGTCCAGACGCTCAAGGACCTGGAAGAGAACGAGACGCTGCTGGTGCAGTCCGGCAAGCCGGTCGGCGTCTTCAAGACCAACAAGTGGGCACCACGGGTGCTGATTGCCAACTCCAACCTCGTTGGCGACTGGGCCAACTGGGAGCACTTCCGCAAGCTCGAAGCCGAAGGCCTGATGATGTACGGCCAGATGACCGCCGGTTCGTGGATCTACATCGGCACCCAGGGCATCTTGCAGGGCACCTACGAAACCTTCGCCGCGATCGCCGAGAAGCGCTTCAAGGGCTCGCTGGCCGGAACCCTGACCTTGACCGGCGGCTGCGGCGGCATGGGCGGCGCCCAGCCGCTGGCCGTGACCCTCAACGGCGGTGCCGTGCTGATCGTTGACGTGGATGAAACCCGACTGCGCCGCCGTGCCTCCAAGCGCTACCTCGATGAGGTCGAGCTGGATCTGGACAAGGCGCTGGGCAAAGTCCTGGCCGCGAAGTCCGAGGGCCGCCCGCTGTCGGTGGGCTACGTCGGCAATGCCGCCGAGGTCTTCCCGGCGCTGCTCAAGCGCCACGTAGCTGGAGAATTCTCCTTCGAGATCGTCACCGACCAGACCAGTGCCCACGATCCGCTCAGCTACCTGCCGGTGGAATACACCATGGACCAGTGGCACGCCGAAGCCGAAGCCGATCCGGCCGGCTTCACCAAGAAAGCCCAGGCCGCCATGGCCGCGCAGGTCGAGGCGATGGTGGGATTCCAGGACGCCGGCGCGGAGGTCTTCGACTACGGCAACTCGATCCGCGACGAGGCACGCAAGGGCGGTTTCACCCGCGCCTTCGAATTCCCCGGCTTTGTCCCGGCCTACATCCGTCCGCTGTTCTGCGAAGGCCTGGGCCCGTTCCGCTGGGTAGCGCTGTCCGGGGATCCCGAAGACATCAAGGTCACCGACCAGGCGCTGAAGGACCTGTTCCCGGAAAACGAGCACCTGCACCGCTGGCTGGATGCCGCACAGAAGCACGTGGAGTTCGAGGGCCTGCCTGCGCGCATCTGCTGGCTGGGCTACGGCGAGCGCCACAAGGCCGGCTTGCTGTTCAACCAGCTGGTCGCCGAAGGCAAGGTCTCTGCACCTATCGTGATCGGCCGCGACCACCTGGATTCGGGTTCGGTAGCTTCGCCGTACCGCGAGACCGAGGCCATGAAGGATGGCACCGATGCCGTGGCCGACTGGCCGCTGCTGAACGCCTTGACCGCAACCAGTTCGGGTGCCACCTGGGTTTCGATCCACCATGGCGGTGGCGTGGGCATGGGCCGTTCCATCCACGCCGGCCAGGTCTCCTTGGCTGACGGCAGCGAAATGGCCGCCGCGAAGCTGGAGGCGCTGCTGACCAATGACCCGGGCATGGGCGTCATCCGCCACGTCGATGCCGGATACGAACGCGCCGCCGAAGTTGCCGCTGAACGCGGCGTGCGCATCCCGATGGCCGCACAGGAGAAGTAGGACGCGCACATAGCCTGAGGCACCACTGATTGTGGTGCCTCAGGCTATTTATTCAATTCCAGGACCGCGCGGCCCGGGTTAAGGCTTCCGGGTTTCCGCGCTGATAAACCAGGCTTGCTGCTCCAGATCCGCAATGTACTGGTGCAGGATATCGGCGGTGGTCGGATCCGCTTCATCCACCGGGTCATGGACCTCTCGCATGACTCCCACAGTGGTCTGCAGTGCCTTGACAACCATGTCCACTGCATTAGTGGTCAGGATTTCGGTATTCACCGGTTGTTCCAGCTTCGTGTACTTCGTGACCGTTGCTGCCAGCCCGTCCGGAGTGGCATGCAAAGCTCGCATCCGCTCGGCGACTTCATCCGAGCCGCGCCGCGCGATGTCAACGATTTCGTCGAGGTTCTGGTGCAGGTCGCGGAAGTTGGGACCAACAACGTTCCAGTGGATTTGCTTGCCCACCAATTGCAGGTCCAGCAGCTGGATCAGCACGGTCTGCAAGGACTCGCGCAGCACTTCCGGAGCCACGAACCCGTTTTCTGCGTTTTCGCGATCAGTTTTCTTTGCTGGAGTCTTCTTCGAATTAGCCAATGCTTCTCCTTACGTTGTCATGGACGCTTGGGGCAAGACCTGTCTCGGTGTCCCAGTCTGGACACTATCGATTTACCGGGCGGATTCCGACCGGATGGACAATTCTTTCGGAGAACGCTCAGCTTTCCCTTCGCGCCTGTTGAGCAATTCCAGAAGCCGCCATGGCAGCTGCGGAAAATCCTCCTTGTCCCTCGGGTTCCCGGGAATGGCGATTCCTTTAGCACGCAGTAGTGAATATTGGCCGAAGTCTCTGAACACCATGGGTATTGGCTTAACTGCGGGTTTCCAGCGGCCCTGAGCTTCCCCGAAATCCTTGAACCGGGCTTTTTCTACGCATAGCGTAGGGCAAGTCAGGATCCACCGACCCACGGAGGACAGCATGTCTGAGCAGGATGCAAACGAGCAGTTCGGGAACTTCGATAACAACGAATCTGAAGGCTTCGAAAGCCAGTCCAATTCAGATTTCGGATCAAATGACAATGGCGGATTCGAAAGCCAGCAGTCAGAACAGCAGTCCTATGGCGGTGGCGAAAGCCAGCAGTCCTACGGCAATGACAGCCAGTCGGAACAGCAGTCCTACGGTGGCGGCGAAAGCCAGCAGTCAGAACAGCAGTCCTACGGCAGCGATAGCCAGTCCGGACAGCAGTCGGAGCAGCAGTCCTACGTCGATAGCAACGAATCCGGTGAGGAATCGTTTGGCGGCGAAAGCCAGTCCGGACAGCAGTCCGATGGCCAATCGTATGGAAACGATGAAAGCCAATTTGGTTCCGAAGAGCGGAATGAAGGATTCTAGGAACCAAATAGCCCGGTAGGTTCGCCTGCCGGCTCAAATCGTGCCCGTTCTCCCCCTGGGCACTAGTAATCGCTTCACTGCTTGCACTGGGCAAGCGGTGAAGCGATTACTTTTGTCCCCGCACGGAATCGTCAGCAAATTGCATGGTTGCGTGCTCCCGGGGCACGAGAACTCATTCGTTCCTGAGCCGTTCGCGTTGGTCATTTATCGTCATTCAACGCAGAATGTATCTATACCGCGTGTCCAAATGCGCTGGCCGGTTCGATTGACAGGATGGTTATGTTCTCGAAAATTACCACACGCCTCGCTGGGCCGCTGGCGGTTGGAATCCTTGCAGTCGCACTGGCAGGTTGCGTGAGCATCCAACCCTCCAGCGAAGAGACAAGCGCACCAGCAGAAGAAAGCATGGCACCGGAGAACGCCGGGCCTATCGAAGGCAGCGTCACCCCAAGCTCCAAAGCCCCAGAAGGCGCTTCTACTGGTACTCCCAATGTTCCGAAGGCACCTGCGGACAGCACCTTCCAGTCCGTCTATGATTTCCTCGATGCGCAAGCGACCGAAATCAGGTGCACGGGCGGCATGGATATCTCTGAAATGGGTCAAATGCTGAAGCTCATCGGCGATTGCCAGAACGTCACCGTCTCTGGTTCCGGAAACATGATCGTCGCTCCGCACATCAAGAATCTTGAGCTGGACGGCAGCGGTAATATCGCAGCGGTCAAGAACATCAAGCACGTAACCTTTAGCGGCATCGGCAATTCTGCCGCATCCCTTAACGAGAACGCCAAGGTCACGGACAACGGCTCGTCCAACAAATTTGGCGAGGAAGCCTTCGAAGGCATCATCTTCTGAAACCGGAACCCCTGAACGGGCCTCCAATTGGAGGTCCGTTCTTTTCTCCCTCCAGGGCACTGTCTGGCATTTCGGACAGATGACCCGAATATCAGTGCCGTGCAAACTCGTTCTGCCGAACAATGGAGATTAGAGACCTCATTGCAGCGTAGAGAACGGATTGAAAATCATGGCTACTTCCCCGCACGTAACCCTGGACCTAGCTGGCGCCACCGCCGATGACGTGATTGCGGTAGCCCGGCACAACGCGCAGATTAGCCTCGCGCCTCAGGTTCTTGAAGAACTGGCAGCAGTCCGCGCCCACATTGATGCCCTGGCTTCAGCCGACACCCCGGTCTATGGCATTTCCACCGGGTTCGGCGCCCTGGCAACGCGCCACATCGCTCCCGAGGACCGCGCTAAACTGCAGCGTTCGCTGATCCGCTCGCATGCAGCCGGCATGGGCGACCCAGTTGAGCGCGAAGTGGTGCGCGCGCTGATGTTCCTGCGCGCCAAGACCCTGGCCTCGGGCCGCACCGGCGTGCGCCCGGTAGTGCTGGAAACCATGGTTGGACTGCTTAATGCCGGCATCACCCCGGTGGTGCGTGAGTACGGTTCGCTGGGTTGCTCAGGAGACCTTGCTCCGCTCTCCCACTGCGCACTGGTCTTGATGGGCGAAGGCGAGGCCACTGACCGCGAAGGCGTGAAGCGCCCAGTGCCGGAGCTCTTTGCTGAAGCAGGACTGGAACCTGTCGAACTGGCGGAGAAGGAAGGCCTGGCGCTGGTCAACGGCACCGACGGCATGCTCGGCCAGCTGCTGATGGCACTGGCAGACCTGGAAGAGCTCGCAGACATTGCCGACGCCACCGCGGCCATGAGCGTCGAAGCCCAGCTGGGCACCGACCAGGTCTTCCGTGCTGAACTGCACGAACCGCTGCGCCCGCATCCGGGCCAGGGCCGCAGTGCTGCGAACATGTTCAGTTTCCTTTCGGGCTCCCCCATTGTCGCTTCGCACCGCGAAGGCGACGGCCGGGTGCAGGATGCCTACTCGCTGCGCTGCTCCCCGCAGGTTACCGGCGCAGTGCGCGACACCATCGCCCATGCCCGCCTGGTCGCCACCCGCGAATTGGCGGCAGCCATCGATAACCCTGTCGTGCTGCCATCGGGTGAAGTCACCTCCAACGGCAACTTCCACGGTGCTCCCGTGGCGTACGTCTTGGACTTCTTGGCCATTGCCGTAGCTGACCTGGGATCCATTGCAGAGCGCCGGACCGATCGCATGCTCGACCCGGCTCGTTCCCGCGATCTGCCAGCTTTCCTTGCCGATGACCCGGGCGTGGATTCGGGCATGATGATCGCCCAGTACACGCAGGCCGGACTGGTCGCGGAGAACAAGCGTCTGGCCGTACCGGCCAGCGTGGATTCCATCCCGTCATCAGCGATGCAGGAAGACCATGTTTCCCTGGGTTGGCACGCGGCGCGCAAATTGCGCACCTCGGTCGCCAACCTGCGCCGCATCCTGGCAATTGAAATGCTGATTGCCGGTCGAGCCCTGGATCTGCGCCAGCCATTGCAGCCTGGCCCGGCTACCGGCGCCGTATTGGAGCTGCTGCGCACCAAGGTCGCAGGTCCGGGCGAGGACCGTTTCCTCTCTGCCGAGCTGGAAGCTGCTTGCCAGTTGCTGGCCTCCGGGGAAGTGCATCGCGTGCTGGAAACCCATCTGCCAAAGTAGCCGTTCGCGGCCAACTGTGTGGGGTGCCGGACAATGCCCGGGCATCTGCGCGCAAGAGGCGTAAGCTTGGATACCGGGAAACCACTTACCTCGCGTGAAAGAATCGTCTAATGCAACGCACCATGTTCAAGTCCAAGATCCACCGGGCAACTGTCACCCAGGCAGACCTGCACTACGTAGGCTCGGTCACCGTTGACTCCGAGCTGCTCGAAGCCTCGGATATCCTGCCCGGCGAACTGGTCAGCATCGTAGACATCACCAACGGCGCCCGCCTGGAAACCTACACCATCGCCGGCGAGCCGGGCAGCGGGGTCATCGGCATCAATGGTGCGGCAGCGCATCTGGTGCACCCCGGGGACCTGGTCATCCTGATCAGCTATGCGCAGATGGAAGACGCCGAGGCTCGTGGCTATGTGCCGAGCGTGGTGCATGTGGATGCCGATAACAAGATCATCCACCTCGGCGATGATCCTGCCGAAGCGGTGGCCGACGGGGTGCAGACCCCGCCGTACGCACTGCTGAACAGCAACTAGTCCAGCTTCACAAGGCCAGCCGGCGCGCAAGGTATTGCGCGGTTCTGCTGGCCTTGTCTTGCGCCACCGCCGTTGGGGTCCCCTCGGCAACGATGCGCCCGCCGCCATCCCCGCCGGCCGGCCCCAAATCGATCACCCAGTCGCTTGCGGCAACCACATCCATCTGGTGTTCCACCACGATGACGGTGTTGTCCTGGTCGACCAGCTGCTGCAGCTGCGATACCAGCAGCTGCACGTCGGCAGGGTGCAGTCCGGTGGTGGGCTCATCGAGAAGATAGAGCGTGTGCCCGCGGCGCTGGCGCTGGAGTTCGGTGGCCAGCTTGATGCGCTGGGCTTCGCCGCCGGACATTTCGGTAGCTGGCTGGCCCAGCTGCAGATACCCCAGTCCGACTTCGCGCAGGGTCGCCAGGGCCCGTGCCGCGGAAGGGATTCCGGAGAGGAATTCTTCGGCTTGGCTGACGTCCAGTTCCAGGATCTGGGCAATGTTCTTGCCCTGGTCTTCGACGTCCAGGGTCTGCTGGTTGTACCGGGTTCCGCGGCATTCGGGACATGGCCCGTAGGTCCCTGGCAAGAAGAGCAGCTCGATTTCCAGGTAGCCTTCGCCCTGGCAGTTCTCGCACCGCCCGCCGGCAACGTTGAAGGAGAAGCGTCCGGCACTGTAGCCGCGTTGCCTGGACAGCGGCAGCTCGGAGAAAGCCTTGCGGACCGCATCGAACAGGCCCGTGTAGGTTGCGACATTGGATCTGGGCGTGCGCCCGATGGGCTTCTGGTCCATGAGCACTACGCGGCTTAGCTGGTCTGCGCCGGTGACCTCGGCGATCACCGCGCGGTCCGCCGCCGCCTCCGGATCCTCCGGCCCGGAAAGCACCGGGCCGCCCGCAGCCTGGGCCAGGGCACCGCAGACCAGGCTGGACTTGCCCGATCCCGACACGCCGGTGACCGAACAGAAGACCCCCAGCGGGAACGCGGCGTCCACGTCGTCCAGGTTGTGCAGGTTCACCCCGCGCAGCTGCACCCATCCTTGGGCTTCGCGCGGCTCGCGGCGCGGCGCAGGCCCGGGATCGAGGAAGCGCCGGGTCACGGATCCCTGAATTCCGGACAGCCCGGAAACTTCTCCGCTGTAGAGCACCTGCCCGCCGTTGCTGCCTGCGCCCGGGCCGACATCGACAATCCATTGCGCACGGCTGACCACATCCATATTGTGCTCCACCACGAACACCGAGTTGCCTTCGGCCTTGAGCGCATCGAGCACCTCGATCAGCGGCTGCACATCGGCCGGGTGCAGTCCGGCCGATGGCTCATCGAGCACGTAGATGACGCCGAACAGTCCCGCGCGCAGCTGGGTGGCGATGCGCAGGCGCTGCATTTCCCCCGGCGACAGCGTCGGGGTGGCGCGGTCCAGGCTCAGGTATCCCAGCCCGAGCTCGACCAGCACCTGGATTCGGCCCAGCAGGTCGGCGCTGATGATGCTCGCGACTTCAGCCTGCGCTTCTGCCTGGGCATCAGCCGCGAAGGGGCGCAAGAGCTCGGCCAGGGAGCTGAGCGGCTTGCCGTTGAATTCCGCGATATCCAGGCCGTCGAAGGTGACCTGGAGGGCATCGGGGCGCAATCCCGTCCCCGAGCACGCCGGGCAATCCTGCGAATGCATGAAAGCCAGCGCCTTGGACCGCAGGTTCTCGCTCTTCGAGGTCGCAACCGTGTGCCGGACGTAGCGTTCGGCACTCCAGAACCGGCCCTTGTACGGTTTGGCCACGCGATCCCGTTCCGGGGTGACCTCCACGACTGGCTGGTCTTCGGTGAACAGCAGCCACTTCCGTGTTTCCGCGGGCAGCTGCTGGAACGGAACGTCGATGTCGTAGCCCAGGTGCGTGGTGATGTCCCGCAGGTTCTTGCCCTGCCAGGCGCCGGGCCAAGCCGCAATCGCGCCGTCCCTGATGCTCAGGGAGGAATCCGGGACCAGCGATTCCTCGCTGACCGAATGCACCGTTCCCGCACCGTGGCATTGCGCGCAGGCGCCGGCCGCGGTGTTGGTGGAAAAGGCATCCGAATCCAGCCTCGGTGCACCCTGGGGGTAGGTTCCAGCGCGGGAGAACAGCATGCGCACGGAGTTGGAGAGCGTAGTCAGGGTCCCGACGGTGGAACGGGAACTGGCAGCACCACGCCGTTGCTGCAGGGCCACGGCCGGTGGCAGCCCGGAGATGAATTCCACCTTGGGAGTGTGCCCCTGGGCGATCAGCCGCCGCGCGTAGGGAGCCACCGATTCCAGGAATCGGCGCTGGGATTCAGCGAAGATGGTTCCGAAGGCCAGGGAAGATTTCCCGGAACCGGAGACCCCGGTGAAGGCGACAATGGAATCGCGCGGAATGCGCACTTCGACATTATCCAGGTTGTTCTCGTTGGCACCCCGCACATGGATGAAGCCGTCATGGTCGGCAGGTGCCCGGAAGGATGCAAAGCTCTTCATCTTTCCCACACTATGCGCCTGCACGGGGCGAACTCAATTCGCACCTCGCGCGCTCACCCTTCGGATTGGCAGGCCGCGTCGGGGCAGCCTTGCCAGGTCTTCGAGAAGTATCCGACAATATCGGTACCGTGTTCCCACGGGTAGATTTCATCGACCTTCCCGTGGATACGCATCGCCGCCTGCTCCACGGCCAGGTGGAAGAACCGGCAGACCTGTGAGTAGTGCCAGAGATCTGCAATCAGCTCGGCCAGCTGTCCATGGGCCAGCGGCCGGCCGGGTCCAAATCCGGCTGCCGCCATAGCCTGGAGCACGATATCCTCCGTGAGTTCATGGCCTTTGCCGCAATCGCACCAGGCCAGGCCCTGGCTGGGCATCGACCACACATCAATGCTGCTCCCGGCGGCGCCATCGGGTTCCATCTGCTCCTCCATCGTCGAATTCTGCTTGGCTCCCGAATGTACCGGCCACGACCTACAGTTTGGCCCGGCGGGCCGGCAGGCTCTTGCCTGCACCGGCATTGCTTGGCATAGTCGTTTGAGCCGGCGGGGTTCAACCAACTGGCGGATTGAGGCCGAGGAGAACAGTGATGATCAAGCGTTCCCACCCCGATACCAGCGATGGCGCACCGCACCGGCAGTGGAACGAGCTGCTGCAGGAAATGCGGGTGATGCAAACTGGTGTGCAGATCCTGGCTGCTTTCCTGGTGGTCCTGCCCTTCCAGGCGAGGTTCGAGATGCTCAGCCGAACCGACGAGGTGGTCTACATCATCTTGCTGGTGGCGGCCACTGTGCTGATTCTGCTGCTGATCACCCCCGTGGCCGTGCACCGGTATCTCTTCGGGCAGCGGCTCAAGGAGCAGACGGTCAGCTTGGGCCACGCCATCGTGAAGATCGTGGGCATCGGCGTGGGGTTGCTGGTCTCGGGTTGCGTCTGGTTTGTGCTGCAGGTGCTCTTCGGCTGGCAAATCGGGGCCTGGATCGGAGGGCCGCTGATCCTGGTGGCCTTGTTCCTGCTGGTGGCGCTGCCGCGGATCCTGATCCGGGTTGGACCCGAGAACGGCTCGGGGCACTAGGCTTCGGGCCGGCTAGGCCATCTTGTCGACGCGGCGCAATATCAGCCGCATCGGGGCATGCCTGAGGGCTCGCGGCAGCAGCCGCGTGGCGGCCCTGGCGACGGCGATGACGCGGGCGTTGCGCCTCGCGGCTTTCCCGGTGAGGCGATAGCCGAAGCCTTCGCGCACCGGGGCCGGCAGCTGGGCGATGGTCACGTCGCGCATCAGCGGCATGCCGATCCGGACCCACCGTGGGGCATTGCGTGCTTCGAAAAGTTCGCGGGCCAGCGCCCTGGTCTGGTCGGTGACTTCCAGCTCCGCTTGATTCTGCGCAAAGTACTGCTCGAAGCCGCCGAGGTCCTGCGGCCAGTAGTCGACCGGCATCTGCAAGGCCTCACCGAGCCGTGCGTACTGCAGGTAGAGCTCTTCCTGGTCTGCCTCGTTTTCATCCAGGATCTGGCCGGCAATTACGCGGGCCGAATCATAGAGCGTGGCCGCCACCCACAACTGCAGCCTGGGATCCAGCGCAGAATACGCGGGCCTGCCCTCGTCACGTGTTGCGCGAATGGGCCGGTGCGCCGCGTCCACATGGGCGATGATCTTGCGCTGCTGTTCTGCTGTGCCATTGCTCAATGCATAGATATAGCCGAGGGTATGAATCAGCCGGCTGAGCGGGTTGGCGGCGAAATCAGAGTGCTCGGCAATGGCCCGGCCAATCTGCGGGTGGGCCAGCTGAAGCAAGATGGCTCGGCCCGCTCCGAGCAGCAGCCCGGCTTCCGGCGCGATGCGGGAGAAGGGCTCGCCGTTCTCTGCGGCCAGGTTCCTTTGCGTCATGACCCCCATTCTAGGCAGTCGGCTAGCCCAAGGTCATTGGCGCCGATGGCTGCAGGAAGTTGCTCAGGATTCTTGCGTCGCAGCCTTCTTCAGCAGGACAACGACCGAAGTTGCGGCCATGAACACGGTTCCCGCGATCACCGCAATGCTCTGGGGCGTCTGGCCCGGGTCGCTGGACAACGCCGGCACGGTGAGAATCAGGACGGCGGCCCCCAGCACCATGAGGGCAAAAGCTGCATAGAACATCTTCTTCACTGCGTCTCTCCTCGGGTAGCGCGCTGCCGCGAAACAGCTGCGGCATCCGGTGCCTAGAATGCTACCCCACAGTGCAGGATCGCGTTGGCGTAGGGGGTAGCTTCCCCCGTGCGCACGATGACCTTGGCCTGGGGCAGTTGGGCTTTCAGCTCTTCGTGGGAGAGGAAGTCCGGGTCCAGGCCCTTGGCCAGGCACAGTTCCTGGACCGGGCCGTTCTCGGCTTCGGCCGCCAGGGTGCTGTTCTCGATCACCAGGTTCCGGGCCAGGACCTCGAGCACCTGATCGAAGCTGGGCAGCCCCTGCACCAAGGCCAGATCGATGACCAGTGGGCCTTCGGGCAGCGGCAGGCCGCAGTCCGCTATCACCACGGTGTCGGTATGCCCGCACTTGGCCAGGGCGGCCAGCAGCGGGGCGTTGAGAATTTCGGATTTCAGCACAGCGGCTTCCTTAGGTCTTGCTCGAAAAGGGGTCTCAGAGGTTCTGCAGGGAACGCGGGTAGGAAGCTTGGGCTCCGTGCGCCTGCACCGTCAGCGCGGCGAACTTGCCGGCGAATTCTGCGGCCTGCGCCAGGTCATCGCCCTTGGCCAGGCGGGCAGCCACCGCACCGGTGAATGCGTCGCCGGCACCGGTGGTGTCCACGGCCTTGACCTTCACGGCGGGCAGCGCGCGAACCTGGACCCCGCCGTTCTCCCCTGGGAAACGGTCGGCAACCAGGCAGCCATTGGCGCCGAGGGTGATGACCACGCTGGCGATGCCCTGGTCGACCAGCATCCCGGCCAGGCGCTCGTACTTGCCGTCGAACTGGCGAGCCGGGTGCGGGTTCAGCTGCTGGAGCACGGCTTCGGCCTCATGCTCGTTGACCACCAGCGGGTTGGCCTTGAGCAGGTACTCGCGGTCCAGTTCGATCACCGGCGCCAGGTTGAGCACGATGCGCTGTGTGGCAGCATCCATGGCGGCCTTGATGCCCGAGGCAGGAATCTCGCCCTGCAGCACCAGGATGCCCTCGATGCCCCCGGCGCCCTGCACAGCCTCGCCGGAGACGGTCGAGTTGGCCCCGGAGACCACGGCAATGGAGTTCTCTGCGCCACGGTCCACCTGGATGATGGCTACGCCGGTCGGCTCGCTGGTGCGGGCCACGCGATCGAGCTTCACGCCGGCTTCCTCGAGCTGGCCCAGCGCGATTTCGGCGTGCGAGTCGTTGCCGACGGCGCCGATGAATTCCGTGGCGGCACCGGCCAGCGCGGCGGCCAGCGCCTGGTTGGCGCCCTTGCCGCCGGGCGAGAGCTGGTAGGAATCTGCCAGCACGGTTTCGCCCGGGCCGGGAAGGCGGGCCATCAGCGCGGTGATGTCCACGTTGCTAGAGCCCACAATGGTGACCTGGATGTCCTGCTGCATGCTATTTCCTCTGGTTCTCTCCACCCGGCGGCCGATGGGCGCCGGTGCACTGCTTGATTGCCGCTAAGGGCAGATTACTCGCCTGCGTAGTCGGCGACGTTCTTCTCATCCACCGTGTCAACGGCGACCTGCACGTTGGCTTCGACTTCTTCGCCCTTGATGGCCTTGGCCAGGATCTGCACCGACTGCTTGCCCAGCTCGGCCGGGTTCTGGGCGATGGTGGCAACCAGGGTGCCATCCTGGACTGCCTTGAAGCCGTCGTCGGTGCCGTCGAAGCCGACTACCAACACGTCCTTGCCGGCCTTGTCGCCCAGTGCCTGGATGGCGCCCAGGGCCATTTCGTCGTTCATCGCCAGCACGCCAGCGGCATCCGGGTTGGCCTGCATCAGGTTGGTGACCACGTCCAGTGCTTCGGCTCGGTCGAAGTTGGCGGTCTGCGAGGAGACGACCTCGATGTCCTTGAACTCGGCCAGGCCCTTATCGAAGCCTTCGCCGCGCTCGTTGGTTGCCGAGGCGCCTGGAACACCTTCCAGCACGATGATCTTGCCCTTGCCGCCCAGCGCCTCGCCCAGCGCCTTGGCAGCCTGCTCGCCGCCGGCAACGTTATCCGAAGCCACGAAGGAAGCGATCTTGGTCTCGCCCACCGCGCGGTCAACCGCAACGATCGGCAGGCCGGCCTCGGCCACCGGGTTCAGGCCGGCTTCAGCGGTTTCGGTATCCACGGCGTTGATGATCAGGCCGGCCGAGCCGTTGGTTGCCGCGGTTGCCAGCTGGTTGGCCTGGGTTGCGGAGTCGTTCTGCGCGTCGACGACGGACAGGTCGATGCCCTGCGCTTCGGCCTCGGCCTGGGCGCCGTCACGCAGGTCGACGAAGAACGGGTTGTTCAGGGTGGACACTGCCAAGGTGGCCGAGCCGGCCTCTGCTTCGGTGCCGCGGTTGCAGGCGGCCAGGCCGGCCACCAGGGCCAGTCCGACGCTGACGGCTGCGGTCTTGCGGATGATGTTCTTCATGGGGTTCTCCTTTGAACTTTTCTTGAATTGCTGGGTACGGAGGGAAAATCTAGTGCTTGACGTTCTTGCGGCGCAGCACGTCGAAGCCCACGGCGATCGCAATCACGGCGCCGATGACTACCTGCTGCCAGAAGGCGGAAACCGAAAGCAGGTTCAGCCCGTTGCGGATCACGGCCAGCACCAGGGCGCCGATCAGGGTGCCGGAGATGCGTCCCACGCCGCCGGAGAGCGATGCGCCGCCGATGACTACGGCCGCGATGGCATCCAGTTCGTAGCCCGATGCCAGGGTCGGCTGGGCCGAGTCCAGGCGGCCGGCCAGGATCATGCCGGACAGGGCCGCGAAGACGCCGGAGATGATGAAGACGGTGACCAGCACGCGCTTGACCGGGATGCCCGACAGGCGCGCGGCTTCGGTGTTGCCGCCCACGGCGAAGGCGTTCTTGCCGATGACGGTGCGGTTGAGCACGAAGGCGGCAAGCAGGCCGGAGACGACCAGGATCAGGATCGGCACCGGGATCGGGCCCAGGTCATCGCCCAGCCAGGACACCGAGGAGCTGGTGGAGATCGGCCGGCCATCGGAGATCACCAGGGTCAGCCCGCGCACCACGGTGAGCATCGCCAGCGAGGCGATGAAGGTGGGCAGCTTGCCGTAGGCGCTCATCGCACCGGTGACCCAGCCGCACAGTGCACCGACGGCCAGGCCGATCGGGATGGACAGGCCATCGGGCAGGCCGGCGGTGGTGATGGCATAGGAGGAGCCCATGGCCGAGAGCGCCGCGACCGAGCCGACCGAGAGGTCGATGCCGGCGGCGACGATCACGAAGGTCATGCCGAAGGCCATCACCGCGATGGTGGAGACCTGGATGCCGATGTTCATCAGGTTCGGTCCGGTCAGGAAGCGCGGGGTGGCGATGAACAGGGCCAGGCAAAGAATGACCAGGCCAACCAGGGCTCCGTTGTTGGCAAGGAATGCCTTGAAATCAAAGCCCTTCTTCGGGGCAGTAGCTACGCTGCTCATTACTTGGTTCCCATTTCTTCTTCGCGGTGCACATTGCTGACGGCCAGGGACATGATGGCGTCCTGGGTGGCTTCTTCGGTGGCCAGTTCCCCGGCGATGCGTCCCTGGCTCATGACCAGGACGCGGTCGGACATGCCCAGCACTTCGGGCAGTTCGCTGGAGGCCATCAACACGCAGCCTCCGGAGGCGGTGATCTCATTGATCAGTTCGTAGATTTCGACCTTCGCTCCCACGTCCACGCCGCGGGTCGGCTCGTCGAGCAGCAGCACCTTGGCCCCGGCGGTGAACCAGCGGCCGAACACGGCCTTCTGCTGGTTTCCGCCCGAGAGCGAGCGGATGGGCGCATCGATGCTGCCCATGCGGATGCGCAGGCGTTCGGCGACCTGCTGCGCGCGGGCCTTCTGGCCCTTGCGGTCCACCAGTCCGTTCTTGGCGGTGGCGGCCATGGTGGCGTAGCCGATGTTCTCGGCCACCGAGGCATCCAGCACCAGGCCCTGGGTCTTGCGGTCCTCGGGAACGTGCCCGATCCCAGCGCGGGTAGCTGCAGCGACGTCGAAGCTGGCCAGCTTCTTGCCGTTGACCGCCACGACGCCGCTGGCGTACTTGTCGGCTCCGGCGATGGCGCGGATCAGCTCGGTGCGCCCGGCACCCATCAGGCCGGCCAGGGCAACCACTTCGCCGGGGCGGACTTCCAGCGAGATGTCCTTGAGCATGCCCTCGCACAGGTTCTGCACGCTCAGCAGCGGCTTCTGGCCTGGCTCGGTGGCTACGCGCGGGAACTGGGCGTCGATGTCGCGGCCGACCATGAGCCGGACCAGCTCGTTCTCCTCGGTGTCCGCCGGCACGGTGGCAATGAATTTGCCATCGCGCAGCACGTTCACGAAGTCGCCGATTTCGGCAATCTCATCGAGGTGGTGGCTGATGAACACCATGCCCACCCCTTGTTGCTTCAAGGTGGCGACCACCGAGAACAGGTGCGCGATTTCGGCCTTGGTCAATGCCGCGGTGGGCTCATCGAGGATCAGCACGCGGGCGTCCAGGCTCAGCGCCTTGGCGATCTCCACGAGTTGCTGCTGGGCCAGGCCCAGCTGGCCCACCGGCGTATCGACATCCAGCGCCAGTCCGAGCTTGTCCATCGCTTCGCGGGCGATCTGGCGCATGGCGCGGCGGTTGATGATGCCGAATTTGCGCGGCACGCGGCCCAGGGTGATGTTCTCGGCGATGGTCATCGACGGGACCAGGTTCAGTTCCTGGTGGATAGTGGCGATGCCCAATGCCTCGGAGGCCTTGGTGTTGGGAATCTTCACGGCCTTGCCGTCCACCAGGATCCGGCCGGCGTCCGGCTCGTGCACGCCGGCGATCATCTTGATCAGCGTCGACTTGCCTGCGCCGTTCTCGCCGAGCAGCACCGAGACCTTGCCGGCATGCACCTCGACGGTGACCTCGTCGATCACCTGTACCGGGCCGAAGGACTTGCAGACCTTGTCCAGGACCAGCAGAGCGTCATTACTCATTTTCGTTCCTTCCATCCTCGCCTATGCGCCGGTGGGTTGCGTTGGGGCCAGCGACTCACGCGCGGTGAATCGGCTGATGAATTCTTGGGGCTCGGGGCTCTTGCCCGCCATGACGTCCTGGAGCGCGGTGACCGCGGCGCGGCCCATGCTGGTCAGGTCGTGGCTGATCGTGGCGATCGGCGGATCGTGCATGAGCATTGCATCCACCTCGTCGAAGGTGATCACCGAGAGCTGCTTCCCGATCCGGATGCCGGCTTCGCGCCACACGGTCAGTGCGCCGATGGCCATCGGCGCATCGGCGATGACCACCGCGGTCGGCTGCAGTTCATGGCCCAGCAGCCAGCGGGCGCCTTCGGCCCCCGAGGCGGCGCGGAAGTCGCCGGCAAAGTGCAGGGCAGGATCGGTATCCAGGCCGTTGGCGGCCATCGCCGAGTCGAAGGCGCTGTGGCGTTCGCGGGCGGTGGATGCGTGGTCCGGGCCGCCCAAGAAAGCGATTTTGGCGTGGCCCAGGGCCTTCAGCCGCGCGATGGCTTCTTCCAGGGCGCCGGTGCTGGAGGCGGTGATGGATGGGATTCGAAGCTCGGGCAGGGTGCGGTCGACGAAAACCAGCGGAGTGCCCGAGGCAATGATGCGCTGCATCATCTGGCTTGGCCGGTCGGCGTCTTCATCAAGGCCCTGGGGAACGAGAATCAATCCGTCAACGCGGCGCGAAAGCATCGCGGCGAGGAACTGGTCCTGCTGTTCGGTGTCCTCGTTGGCATTGCCGATGAAGGTCATCATTCCCGCGGCGTGGGCCTGCTGCTCGACGGCATGCGCGAGATCGGAGAAGTAGGGGTTGCGCACATCGGATATCAGCAGCGCGATGGTGTCGGTTTTGGTGGAGCGCAGGGAGCGGGCCTGGGCATTGGGCACGAAACCCAAATCCTTGGCGACAGCTTCCACTTTTTCGCGGGAAGCGGCCGAAGTGGCGGGGTGGCCGGATAGAACGCGCGAGGCAGTCGCGGAAGATACTCCGGCTGCAAGTGCCACATCCTTGATGGTGACAGCGTTCATGTCGATAAGCCCCTTTGCTTACGTGTAATCGATTCCATGGAATCGATTACACAGTTTTCCGCACAAAGAAATTTAAGTCAATACGCTGCCCCTGGGCCTCGGATAATCCTTATCCATGGAGCAGAATTTTTAGGCTCGTGACTAGCCGCTTTCAGTTGTCAGCGGTCTCCAGCCCGAATTGCCCAATAATCAAAGTCACCTCGCGACCAGCTGGCCCGATGGTCGCTAAGATGGTGCTTGTGTCGGTCAACCAGCTTTCAGATAGCGCCCAGAACTATCTCAAGATCATCTTCGGTCTCAACGAGTGGTCGAGCGATCCGGTAACCGCCAGCATCATCGCCAGCAAATCAGGCATGAAGCTCTCCACGGTTTCCGGCGCCCTGGGCAAATTGCGCCAGCAGGGCCTGCTCGACCATGCGCCCTATGGCGCCGTAACGCTGACCGAACTGGGACGCGAGTATGCGGTGACCATGGTGCGCCGCCATCGCCTGATCGAAACTTTCCTGGTGCAGATGCTGGGCTACCGCTGGGACCAGGTGCATGACGAGGCCGAGAGCCTGGAGCATGCGGTATCCGATTTCATGATCGAGCGCATCGACAGCTTGCTGGAGCACCCCACCCGCGACCCGCATGGCGACCCCATCCCGACGGCCGAAGGCAGCATTTCCATCCCGCAGGCGTTCAACCTGAGCGAAGCCAGCGATGACGCCCAGGTGGTTGTCGAACGCATCGCCGATGACGATTCGCAGCTGCTGCAGTATTTCTCCGATCATCGGATCGTTGTCGGCGCGCAACTGCGCATTACCGCTGGCGAGCAATTCTCCGAGACAGTGAATGTCCAGGTCTGCTCAACTGGCGAAACCCTGCGGTTGGGTTCGCGTGCAGCCGCGGCCGCATGGGTCTCCCTTCTCCCCTGAATAGCCTTTCCAGGTCCTGGTCAACGGCAAGCGGAAGGCCCGTGGCATCGACGCGTCCCTGCACCCAGGGTGCTGATTGTCCGGCCAATAGTCTAAAGTGATGATCAACCAGGGATACTGCAATGTACAAGTTTTACATGGGGGTACATTGCAGCATTCTTGGCGAACTCCTGCGCTCACACTCTCTTGAAAGACATCACCTTGCCAAGAAAACTCATTGCTGCGCTCTGCGCTGCAGTTTTGGTGCTCGCTGGATGCAGCGCACCGGCAGAACCTTCGGCACTTACCGGGATGGATCCCGCACCGGTTGAAGACCTGCTGGCAACAGATCGGCCATTGCTGGTTGAACGGGCTGCCACCAGCAGCAAGAAGGTCCTTCCCGGGGCGAAGCTCAAGGGCCCCAAGGCCACCGCAATGCTCAAGACCCTGCCAGTAAAGGGCAAGGCGGCCGCCACTGGGTACAACCGGAACAAGAAGTTCGGCAATGGGTGGAAGGACTTCGACAAGGACAAATGCGATGAACGCCAGGACACCTTGTCCCGGGACATGTCCAAGGTGAAGTTCAAGGACCGCAAGAAGTGCACCCTAGCTTCGGGCACGTTGCATGACAGCTACACCGGCAAGAGGATCAACTGGAAGGTCAAGTCAGGCAGCGTCGACATTGACCACGTGGTTTCCCTGAAGAACGCGTGGATCTCCGGCGGCCAGAAGCTTTCCCAGGCCCAGCGCCAGGCTCTGGCTAACGACCCGCTGAATTTGATGGCCGCTGATGCCTCTGCCAATCGCCAAAAGGGCGATAAGAACACAGCTGAATGGCTCCCCAAGAACAAGTCCTTCCGATGCCAGTACGTAGCCACCCAGATCAGCGTCAAGAAGAAGTACGCGCTGTCGGTCACCAAAGCCGAAAAGCAGGCCATGTCCAAGGTGCTCAAGAGCTGCCGCAACCAGAAGGCCGCGAAAGTCACCACGATCGAGCCTGCCGGTTCCAAGCCCAAGGCATCACCGAAGAAGGACGTGCACAAGGCTCCTTCCGTGGTCAAGGGCACCGTGCACCCGGGCGCTTACTGCAAGCAGGCAGACAAGGGAAAGCGCGGCAAGTCCAAGGCCGGCAAGCTCTACACCTGCAAGACCGATGCCAAGGGCAAACTGCGCTGGCGCGCCTAATGCCGCTTGCAGGTCCCGATCGAGCCAGCTGGTTCAGCTGCCTATCCGGGCGCAGCGCAGGGCAGCGCAGGGCAGCGCCTTTCCAGATAGCAGGGTGGTCGGGTGGAGGTTCAAGCCATGCGCCGGATCCGGATCCAGCCATGAATCGAGAGGACCTGCCGCAGCGTTGCCGGCCATGGGAAATACGCTGATTCGATGATGCGTGCACCCATTGCCCATCAGCTGACGCCGGCGAGCGCACGTCTCACACGCCAATTTCCTTTCAGCTGCGGGAAACTTGCCACCGCCTTCTACGTGTTCGCCGCAAGCGCCTTGCGCCGCCCCTTGCTGGCCAGCCGGGTGGCAATGAGTCCTTGCTTCGGACTGAACAGATAGGCAATTCCAAAAATCGCCGCCTGGGCCAGAACCACCATTCCACCGGTTGATGCATCGAGGTAATAGCTCATGTAGACACCCAGGATTCCTGCACAGGCTGCGAGGATCGGCGAGATCAGGAGCATCTTCCCGAATCGATCGGTCAACAGATAGGCCGTGGCGCCGGGGATGATCAGCATGGCAACTACCAGGATGACGCCCACCGCCTGCAAAGCCACAACAGAGGTCATGGCCAATAGCCCCAGGAGCACCGCGCCGATGATCCGCGGGCTCATCCCCAAGGCATGTGCGTGCGTTTGGTCAAAGGCATAGAGGGTGAAGTCCTTGCGCTTGAGAATCAGGATGGCGAAGGTGATCGCGCCAAGCACCAGGACCTGCCACAGGTCATTGGCCGAGACGCCCAGCAAATTGCCGAAGATGATGTGGTTCAGATCCACATGGCTCGGCGTGACCGAGACCAGCACCAGCCCGATGGAGAAGAGCGTGGTGAAGACGATGCCAATGGCAGCATCTTCCTTGAGCTTGGTGGTGTCGCGGACTCCCCCGATCAGGGCCACCGCGAGGAATCCGAAGACCACGGCACCCAGGGCAAAGGGAGCACCCACGATGTAGGCCAGCACGACTCCGGGCAAGACCGCATGCGAGACTGCATCGCCCATCAGCGACCAGCCAATGAGGACCAGCCAGCAGGACAGGACCGCGCACAGTACCGCGGCGATGATCGTAACCAGCAGGGCGCGCACCATGAAGGTGTAGCCCAGCGGCTCAGCTAGCAATTCAATGAGGTTCATTCCCCGCCTCGCTTCATGGGATCCAGCCCGAAGGCCAGGGCCAGGTTTTCCGCCTGCAGCACGAGATCCGGATGGCCATGCATCAGCACCTTGCGCATCAGGAGCACCGCTTCATCGGCAAGTTCCGGAAGCGCGTGCAAGTCGTGGGTGGAAATCAGCACGCTGCCGCCTTCATCAGCAACTTCGCGCAACAGCTTGGTGATTGTTGCCTCGCTGCGTTTATCCACGCCTGCGAAAGGCTCGTCCAGCAGCATGATATTGGCGCCCTGGGCAATGCATCGGGCGACGAAGGCACGCTTTTTCTGGCCTCCGGAGAGCTGGCCGATTTGCCGGTTGGCAAAGCTGGCCAGCTCCACCCGTTCGAGGGCTTCATCCACTGCGGCGTGGTCCCTCTTCCTGGCTCTCCTGGTCCATCCCATTTGCCCATAGCGCCCGGTCATCACCACTTCACGCACCGAGATCGGGAAGTTCCAATCAACGGCTTCGCTTTGCGGCACGTAGGCAAGCTGCCCGCTTTTCCGAGCTTGCAGCGGGTCGGTGCCGTTGATGCGCACGCTGCCGGTGTCGGGCTTGATCTGCCCCATGATGGTTTTGAACAGCGTGGATTTGCCCGAGCCGTTCATCCCGACCAGGCCGCAGATCCGTCCGCGTCCCAACTGCAAGGAGGCATGGTCCAGGGCCAGCACGGGGCCGTAGTGGACGGTCGCGGCCGAGACATCAATTGCGAGGGCATCGATGGGCTTCGCGTTCATGGTGTTCCGCCTTTCAAGGCACGGGCGATGGTTCTGGTGTCATGCGAGATCAGGTCCAGGTAGCTGGGTACCGGACCGCCAGGCTCGGAGAGCGAGTCCACATAGAGCGTTCCGCCATAGGAGGCATCGGTGGATTCGACGACTCGTTGCATGGCCGCATCGGAGACCGTGGATTCGCAGAAGACCGCAGGAACGTCGTTTTCCCTGACATAGTCAATCGCCGCGGCAACCTTGCGCGGCGTAGCCTGCGATTCCGCGTTGACGGCCCAGAGATACTTTTCGGCCATGGCGGTATCCCGGGCCAGATAGCTGAAGGCCCCTTCGCAGGTAACCAGTACCCGCTGGCGTTCGGGGATCTCTGCCAGTGCCGCTTCGAGCTCGTCGTGGACCTTTTGCAGTTCGGCTTGGTAGGCCTTGGCGTTGTCCCGGTAGTCGCGCGCATTGGCCGGGTCCAGTTCGGTAAATGCATCTGCCATGCGGTCCACGTAGATTTTCACGTTCAATGGGCTCATCCACGCATGCGGATTGGGCTTTCCCGCACCTTCTTCCTGGACGATATCGATGGCCTCGATCCCCTGGCTGACGGTGGCATGCGGAGCGTCGTTGCCTTCGACGAATTGCTGGAACCAGGCTTCGAGGTTCAGCCCGTTATCGAGAATCAGGTCCGCATGCGATGCCCGGCGCAGATCATCAGGGGTAGGTTCGTAACCGTGGATCTCCGCACCAAGACGGGTAATTGATTCAACGCGCAGGTGATCGCCTGCGACATTCTGGGCGATGTCCTGCAGGACCGTGAAGGTTGTCAGCACCACCGGCCGGTGGTCTTGGCTGTCGGCGGGCACGGCACTTTGGCTACCGCCGCATCCAGCGAGCGCGAACAGGCATGCCAAGCCAGCAGCCAGCCAGCCTGCGCGTTGCCCCGCACGTGATCGGGGCTTGAGGGTTCGCACCATTGCACACCATTCCAAATCTCGCCATGACGATTAGTTCGTCCCCCTCAATCATAATGTTTGAGGGGTCGAACATTGCAAGTTCGCGTCGGCAGATTTCGGTGCGCCCTACTGCATCAGACCCCCAGCAGGGTATTAACCAGCCTGGCTGCGGTGCGGGCCGTTCTTCCGTCAATATCCAATGATGGATTCAATTCGACAACATCGACCAGCGCCAGCTTGTCACTGCGCGCCAGCATCGCGCAGACCCCGTGGATTACTTCCAGCGGCACCCCGAATCCGGCAGGGGCGCTAACCCCGGGGGCGACCGAGGCAGGAAGCACATCCAGGTCAATGGTCAGGTACAGCTTGTCTACGCTCTCCATGAAGTCGGCAATGAAGGCCAGGACGGAAGGCAGCTGCCCGGCAGTGCACTGCTCGTCAAGCAGGTAGCGCACTTCCAGGGCGCGGGCCTGCTCGAAGAGGACCCGGGTATTGTTCGGTTTGCTGATGCCCACCACGGCATAGTTGAAATCTTGTCCCGCCGCCTGCAGGTCCTTGGCAATATCCAGGAAAGGAGTGCCGCTGCTCCGCCGCGGAGCACTGCGCAGATCGAAATGCGCATCCAGATTCAAGATGCCCAGCCGAGTTCCAGGCTCTTGGCTGCAATGCCGGAAAAGGCCGTTGAACGAACCGTAAGCCGTTTCATGGCCGCCGCCGAGCACGACTGGAAGCATCCCTCCTCCGAGCAAAGCGCTCACCGACTGCGCCAGCCGCTCCTGCCCTGATTCAAGCTCATCGCCAGATACTGCGACATCACCAGCATCAATCAGGAGCCGTGGCTCGTGGATAGCAAGGGAACCCAAGGCGGCACGCAGCGCCTGTGGTCCTTGCGCCGCCCCGGCCCGGCCCTCGTTGCGCAGCACGCCGGCATCCGAAGCGAAACCGAGCAGCGCTGCCGGTCCCCGCCCGCTGGACTGGTCGTCAGCCTTGCGGTTGATTTGCTGATGCCATCTCAGGTGCTGCTCGCCGGCACCGTCATTGCGCCCGCTCCACGTAGCCGCTGCCCGGTCAACAGCCAATTCCGGCTTAAAATTCTCCATGGTTCCAGCTGACCAGAGACACCGCGAGTACGCTATGCCCCCTGCGCATCTTCGTCTGAAACACCAGACAGCAGCAGATTAGCGGGTTCGCAGCGCCCCGTAGTCCAGCGGACCTCCCGTGGCCGAGTTGCCGTAGACCTCCACATGGATGTGATCCATATGCATCGTGGTGTCATTCCAATTGCCGGTGAACTGGTTTCCGTACTTTCCTGATCCGGAATACGGCGTCCAGCCTGTCGTGGGAAGCCAAATCCGGTCTTGCCAGATCAGGTAATAGATACCCAGCTGACTGCGGTTATCCAGCAGGAACTGGGCCAGCTTCTTGCCCTGGGCAACCCGCTGCCTGTTCTTGTAGTCGCGAATCATCAGGTCCACGGCCTTCCCGGAGCTGTGCCCGGCAGAGCCGCTTCGAATGGTATGAATGGCGCTGATAGTATCGCCGGTCTTCCCCTGCAACGCAGCGATGACGCGCTGCGCATCGGGTTGCAACGTTCCCGGCTCATTTTTGGAAAGGTAGTTTTCCTTGACCCAGCCGGTGGCCTGGGGAGCGGCGACTTGCGCCCATCCGGAATCGCTGCGCAGGTAGGCGACTTTCTGCCCCGCTGGCAGCACGGCTTTGCTCTGGTGGCTGATTCCCGCGCCGGCGCGGAGGTTCACGTTGGTTGTGGTCCAGCGGTATTCGACTTTCGGTGCCGGTGCCGGTCGCGGCGCCTGCGGTTTGCTAGTAGCAAGATAGCCATTGCTGATCCATCCGGTGCCCTGCGTTGAGGCAACTCGCGTCCAGCCATTGGCCGTTCCCAGGACGCTGACCTGCTGGCCCTTGGAGATGACCGCCAGTGATTTATGGCCGGTGGAGTACCCGGAGCGCAGGTGCACATTAGCCGTCGTCCAGCGCTTGGCCTGCTTCAGCGGCGTGTAGGCCTTGGCCACCAGTACGCTTGATGGAACCCATCCCATCGTCTTGGAAGTCTTCACTCGCGCCCAGCCATTCGACGTGCCGTGCAGGGTGAGCTTGGACCCCGCTGGCACGGTCCCCAGGGACTTGGCAGAGCCCGAAGCGCCGACGCGCAGGGCGGTATTAGCCAGGATCCAGCGAGCCGATGGGTTGGCGGGCTTGTAGGCGGTGCTGGACAGGCTAGTGCTAGGCACCCAGCCGGTGCCGCGCTGGGACTTGATCTGGGACCAGGAACCTCGGGTTGCGTACAAGCCGACTTTTTCACCCGGCGCAAGGCTTCCAAGGGATGGAGATGAGCTGCGATTGGACTGGCGCAGGACGCTGCTGCTGATCAGCCAACGGTTCCCGATCGTTTTCCGGGTTGCTGCCGGTTGCGACGACAGCTGCTTGGCCGGCAGCCAGCCGCGTTTTCCGGCAGAAATGGCATAGGTCCACGAGCCTGACGTGCGCAGCCACTCGACTTTGGCTCCAGCTGGAACGCCCGCAACGCGTGCCGCTTTGGCAGAGGCGGACTTGCGCAGCACTTGCGCGGTTTTCGCATACCGGTACACCGGCGCGGGCATTGCGGTAGACAGCTGGCTGGTGGGCACGAAACCGGTGATCTTGCCGATTCTGATCCGGCTCCAGGAACCGGTTGCGCCCAGGCGCTGGACCTCGGCTTTGCGCATGGCCCCGGTCAAGGCCGCGGATGCCGCCGATGCCTTCTTGCGCACCGGCTGGAAGGAAATCAGATAGCGCACGGCTGAGGTCTTGGGCTTTGCCGGCGCCAGCGCTTTCGGCGTTGCCAGGTACTTGGCCGAGACCCAGCCGGTCTTCTTCATGTAGCTCGCTTGCACCCAGCCCGATGAACCCTTGGACGCGAGGAGCTTGGCACCTTTGGGAATGACTAGCAGCGACGCGGATCGGGCCGATGGCGACTTGCGCAAATTCAGGTTGGTGGTGGTCTGCTTGGCAATTGCCGGAGGAGCGGCAGCGAGTTGCGCCAGGCCGGCTGGAGCCTGCGTTGAGGCGCTGGCGCCAGCTGCGGTCCCGAAGGACAGCATCAGGACCAGCAGCAGGCCCAGTACACGTTTAGAGAATTTCAATGTCAGTGCTTTCGAGCAAGGGCATATTGCCGTTTCCTGCGGCCCACGGAAGTGCACAGCGATCCGCTGTGGTGACAATTGCTGTTACCGCCAAGGAAATCATGACACAGGTATGGCGGTTTCACCGCGCTTGGATTCTAAGGTTCTAGCGTGCCTCGGAAATGACGAAAGCGGTGACGGATCCGGGTTCGATTTCAGTTCGCCCGGCATCCTGGATGACAGGTCCAGCGGCCTGCCGCGACAAGCGGTCGAATTCCCTGCGCGGCAGGTGCTTGATGCCCACCGGAGCATGGGCGTGGAGCCACGCTTCGACCTCTTCCGCTGGGGATTCTGTCAGCCAGGCGAACAGCGCGTGTGCTGCCTGCGCCGCGGCCTTGCCTGTGGACATGTCCAAGGATTTGTTCAGTACGATGCTGATCTGCGCATCCAGGACTTCCTCCGCTTTTGGAAGCTGCGTGCCGGAGACCTGCAACTTGGCAATCAGCTTCGGCAAGTCAGCGGCCGGCAATGGAGGCAAGCCAACGGCTCGGGCCTTGCCCACTTCACTGACCATTTGCTCAGGGAACATCTCCAGCACCTTGGCGAACATCTTGGGATTAGCCCGGCGTACCGATTTGGCGTAGGCCTGTGAAGCCCACTGCTGCCAATCCGGGTTCTGCGGATCTTGCAGATAGGCAATCACGGCTGCTCGTGCCACCGCTGACAGGCCCTCGTCCTCGCTCGACGGATCCTCCTTGTCGATTCGCAGGATGATGGGCTGGACCAGTTCTCCGGGGTCGCGATCGCGCAGTTCAGTCATAGTCTTATTCTATGGCGAGTGGTGGCCCTGAAATACTCGGAGCGGACTAGCAGTGCCCCGACTGGCGAAGCCGATTGCTCCCCGGCTTCCACCGCGTGCACAGCGCGGCATTGCGCCATGTTCCAATGCTTGGCTTACTGCTGGCCTATGGGCCCGAGCACTGGTGCTTCGGGGAACGGCAAGCTGACCAGCAAGCTGATTCCAATCACCTCCGCGAACACCACCGTTTCGCCAGTGGGCGTGCAGTTCATCGAGCCCACGGTACGTACCGATGGGCTGGGCACCGTGCTGCTCGATGAGGCTGTCGGCAAATCGTGGTGGACCCTGCTGTTCCGGGCAACGATCCAGCGGAGATCCTGCCGGCGCGCACTCTTGCCAACTACGAGGAGCTGGGCGCGCCTGGTGCCGTTGTCCTAGAAATCCATTACGGATGGCCCGCAAGCCTTTGATGCTGTCTTGGCAGCAATGAACTTCCAGGGTGCAGTTCGCGTCGTTGCGGATATTTGGCCAGCACCGGCTAACTAGCGGCTTGGACTCTTGCCTAGCGCCGCCGCACCTTGCGAACAATCAGCAAGATGACACTGGTAAGCATGGCCGTCGCCAAGCTGACCAGCAGCGGAGTCTGCCACGGAATTTCCAGGACACTTCCGGTGAATTGTTCCCAGAAGGAGCCGACGGTCTTCCAGCCAGTGGTCTTCGATCCAATAACTCTGGCCGCGCTTTCCACGACTGCCGGCATCATCCATTGGATAGCCAATGCGAAAACCCACATCAGCAGGTTCATGACCCTCGAGAACCCGACGAATCCCAAGATGAGGCCGAGGATCAGCGGCCCGGAATACCAAAGGTAAACGTAGTACGACTGGGCGCCCGCAACGAGCGATGCGATGATCTGCAGCCAATAGCTCACGCCTACAGTGAGCGTTGCATAGAAGAGCACCGCTATGGGCAGCCGCAATTTAGTGGCCAGGAAATACCAGGCTTGGCTGACCAGCAGCAGGCCACCGAAAACCCAAAGATGGCGAATCGAAGCTGGGGAGAGTTCCCCGTCCAAGAGCCCCGGTTCGAATGCTTGGAGTCCTTGGAACCCCAGGCCCAAGAGTCCCAGGACCATGCCCACGGCAGTCACGATGGCAAAGCCGGTGCGACTATATCCAATGCGTCGGGCAAACCAGCAGCCCCAGAGGGTGATCACGGAGAAAACCACCAGCAGCCCTTGGGCGTCGTCGCTGGCATGCGGGAGAATTGAGCGGTCTTCCTGACCGATCCATAACCACGGCAACACCGCGATCGCAGTGATCAGCAATCCGGCGACCAATTGCATCCACCAGTTTTGCCAGACGCGCCTCATTGAACCCACTCTTACTCCTCGGTGTCCCTACGCGCTCATTGTTCCAGAGCCAGAGCGAAGCATCGCGAATGCCGGCAGGCGTTTCCTCCAACTCGCTCGGAGCTTGTGATTCGAATGTGAGTGATTTTGGCAGAAATGCCAGATGGCCCGTGGGCATTCCACCCAACTGGAATGCCCGCGAGCCATCTGGACTATGTCTTCTACCTTGCCTTGGCGTGGGTGGCCAGGGCTCCTTGATCCCGTAAATGCAGATGGTTTACGTCATCAGGCGGTCCTCGTTGATTTCGGCGGTAACCTGTTCAACTTCATCTACCAACAGTGAACTACACATAGATCACACTGTGCAACAGGCGTGCTAACAACTAGTCAATATGATCAATCGGACAAGGAATATCTCGTTATTATTCACCATTTTGTCGTGAGATCTGAATCACAAATTTTTGATCAGGAAATGCGGCTGGGACTATTGACCTTGACGTTGCGTCAACCATTAGCGTGGTAGCCATGAAGGATTCAACTAGCCACGAGCCGGCAGTTCACCACTCGATTGCGCATGTCTCAAAATCCGCTGGCATCAGCAGCCGTACCTTGCGGCACTACGACCAGATCGGCTTGCTGAAACCTGACTACCTGTCCGCCAACGGCTACCGGTTCTACACCGACGGGCAGCTGGTCCGGCTCCAGCAGATTCTCCTGCTCAAGCAGCTGGGCATCAAGCTGGAGACCATCGCTGAAATCCTGGACGAGCAACGCGATGAACTGGTCGCGCTGAGCACCCACAAGGAACAGCTCCATAGGCAGCGTGCGGCGCTGGACCGGCAGATCGCTGCCTTGGAGCACAGCATTTCAACACTAACGACAGGAGGAAACATGGAACCGGAAAAGAGCTTTGACGGCTTCAACGAGCAGTACAAGCAAGAGGTTGCCGAACGCTGGGGCGCCGACGCGTATGAAGCATCGAATCGCTGGTGGCGTTCCAAAACCGGGGACCAGCAAAACGCATTCATGGAAGAGGTGAAGATGCTCAATCAGGATTGGATCGTGGCGGGGAAGAATTCCGTCCCAGCGGACAGCTTCGAAGCCCAGGAATTAGCGGCTCGACATGTGCGCTGGCTCCAGAGCGCCAAGGGCACCCCGCTGGATTCCGGCGATCCGGCACAGCACAAGGCATATATCTGCAATCTCGGCGAGATGTATGTCGCTGATCCGCGGTTTGCAAAGAACTACGGCGGATACGCGGAGCTGGTTCGCGACGCATTGCGGATCTTTGCAGAACGGGCTATCGAGCTGGACTAGGCTGTGGCTGTTCCCTATGGACTCGGGAACAGCCAAGGGCACCGCATTCAGCTCTGGGATTCGTTCGCGATATCGTCGCGGGCCTGCGCATAGCGTTCTTGGATATAGTTCTCCAGTGCAACGCGTTCCACGCGCCACATGCCCCGCCCGCCAATTTGGATGGCCGGCAGCTCGCCGCTTTTCACCAAAGCGCGGACCTGGGGCAGCTTCACATTCAGTTCCTCTGCCACGTCTTCCAACCGCAAAAACCTCATATCAACAGGTTACTGTGATTAGCGCCCATTTGATCTCAGCCTGGTTATTTTGTGGATAAAAGATGGCTTTTCGCCCGAGCATTCGCCCTGTTGACCCCAGTAGCCGACTTGCACGCAATAATATCGGCCAATCCGCGCAACACATTTGGGATTCACTGGTCATATTGACTAAAATCTAGGTTGGTACTTATGCACGCGCAACACAACCTGTCTCAGGAGACCACCACATGAATTCGGATACGTATCAGCTCGATGAAACCGACCGGCGTATCCTTCTGGCACTCGATGCGGATCCGCGTGTGCCGATCATGATGCTGGCGCAGCAGCTGGGCCTGGCCCGCGGCACCGTGCAGACTCGTTTGGAACGCTTGGCCCATTCAGGTGCGTTGCGCCCGAACACCGCGCGAATCCTCCCTGCGTCCATGGGCCGTGGCGTCAGCGCTTTCGTTAGCGCTGAATTGAACCAGGCCAGCTTGAATGAGGCCATCGCCGCACTGCGCCAGATTCCCGAGGTTCTGGAATGCGTCGCGCCGGCGGGAGACACGGACCTGTTGATTCGTGTGGCCGCGACTGACCCGGATGACCTGTACCGGGTCAGTGAAGAGATCCGCCTCTGCCCGGGCATAACCCGCACTTCCACCTCGATGATCCTGCGCGATGTCATCCCATTCCGCACTACCGAGCTGCTCAAGAAGCTGAGCCAGGACTAGCTCCCAGTATGTTGGAGTCCAATGCGTAAACGCCGTTGCCGGCACCGCAAGGTGGCCGGCAGCGGCGTTTGGCATTATGGCCTGTTTGGAACTTCTTCGAGAATGGCAGCGGGCAGATACTTGGCCGAGCGGTACACCTGCATCATGGATAGCAGGCAGAGCACGGCAAGCAGGCCAATGAATAGAGCAGGATGAGCGACCGTGCGCCACAGTGCAAAGAATGTCGGGAAGCTGAACCCGATGAAACAGCACATGTAGAACCGGCCGGTCAATTTGCCGACGTCGGCGCCGCCGGCAAGATCCAATACCTGGCTTAGCCCGGCAACCAGCAAAATGCCATTGGCCGAACCGGCTATGGCGAATGCGATAATTCCCAAGAATTCTGAGCCGCTCAGCGACACTGCGATCATCATGAGCAGTGCAGCCAGCGAGGTAGCCAGTCCAGCCATGAGCAGCTTGATCTTGCCCAAGTCATTGAATCTCTTGACGAATGGCTGGATCAAGGTACCCATGCCCATGGTGACCGCGACTGCCAAGGTGGTGTAGAACAGGCTGGATTCACCGGCGCCGTTGCTCAGCGCCGGAACCACGGCAAACCCTGTTGCCGCCATGCCAAAGACCCATGGGGCTGCGGGCAAGACGATGCGGTAGAACCGCTGGAGGTTTGCCGGAGTCGTCACGTCGGCCTCCAGATGATGCCCTGCCCGGTCAGTGACTCGGTCTTCTCGGGTGAAGAACATCAACAGCAACCAGGAAAGCGCCGCGGCGGCATGGACGATGTATGCCAGTTCCGGGCTGCCGCTGGTCCCGACAATTGCCCCTGAAATGACCGGTCCCAGCGCGAAACCCAAGGACGTGCACAGCGCGGCACGAGTCGCGCCGGCAGCTCCCGGGCTAAGCAGCTTCACCCAGCTGGTGATGGCAACCATGGCCAGGCCCATGCCCAAGCCGGTCAGGATGCGTCCCGCATAGAGACCGGACTCGTGAACCGATCCGAAGATGAGCCCGAGGGATCCCAGAATGGAGCAGGCAAGGGCAAGCAGCGAAAATGGCTTGCGCCCGAACTTGTCCGCCAGCGGTCCGCCGAAAGCCAACGCCGGGATCATGCCCGCCAGGTAGCTGCCCATGACCAGCATGGCCTCGAACTCACTGAGCTCGCGGAATTGCTGGTACCAATTGATCAGCGATACGTATTGGTTGGCACACCAACCAGTGAGCACAAGGCATACGCCCGGAAGCCACCACGGAGTTGCCTTTCGGGTGGTCATGCGAACAGTGATTTCTACCGCTCCAACTCGTGGAACAGTTCACGGACGCGATCAGCAATTTCATCGCGGATCATGTTCATTCGTTCGGCACCGGTGATGCCGTCTTCACTGGGTTCGTAGGTGACCCAGCGTTCGGTCTTGATGGACGGATCGAACTGCGGATTCGCATCGGAGCCAAGGATTACCACGCGGTCAACTTGCTCGACGACGCGAGGGTCGATGGCCTTGGGCGTGCCCTGCGACATGTCCGCGCCGGCCTGCGAGAGCGATTCAACCGCTTCGTGGTTGATGCCTGAACCTGGGTTGGTTCCAGCCGAGTAGCTGGTAACTTTCCCTTCAGAAATGTAGTCCATCAATGCGGCCGCCATTTGCGATTTGCCTGCATTGCGGGAGCAGATGAAAAGTACCGAGTTAGCCATGAACCTATTGAACCATTTGCGCGCCGGTTAGGGGCCTTTGGACGAGAAGGTTGCGAAGCAGGAAAAGACCTGCCCTTGGCGAAAGCAAACAGCACTCCCGCTATAGCTAAAAGTGGCGGATTTGGCTACGGTTGGAAATACTCAGCCCAAGGCAATAGGAGAAAACGTTGCTTGCTCTACATAAGAAGATGATTGTATCCGGCGTCGTCATCGTGTTGGCAGGCGTTCTCATCAGCAGCATCTTGCCAGTCCTGGCGATGTGGAGCTTCGAATCCGGTTTTGGAAGCAGCCCTTTGGGCAGCGCGCCGCTGGCTTTCCTTAATTCATTGATCCAGAGCGCGCTCATCCCCTTCGGCGCCGTGCTGGCCGCCATCGGCGTGGCCAAGCACATGACCCGGGCCGACGCCGCCGATTAGCGGCAAGATAGCTCCTGCGGCGGCGGCACCGAACACGAAGGACCACCCGCGATTCGTTCGCGAGTGGTCCTTCTGGTTCGTTGCGCCGGTCCTACTTCAGCAGCTTGTAGGTCTTGATGGTTTCTCCCTTGAAGAACGCCGGGTGGCGCACCCGCATCCACAGCATGATGCCAACGCCCAGCAGCAGCACGCCGACCCCGAGGATGAACACCATGCCCACTCCCCCGATATTGGAGCCCGAACCGTAGTCCGGATTCATGGATTCGATGGCGGTGGCAAAGAACATCACCAGCAAGACGACGCCACCTGCCAACGGCGCCAAGAACTTGCAGAAGAAGTTCCTGGCATTGGCGAACAGTTCCCCGCGGAAGTACCAGACGCAGGCCAAGGCGGTCAGCCCGTAGTAGAAGCAGATCATCAGGCCCAGCGCCGTGATCGTGTCCCACAATGCGTTCTCCGAGAGCAGCCTGGTGACCACGTAGAACACGGCAGCGGCAGCAGCGGAGGCGAAAGTCGCCACCGACGGGGACATGAAGCGCGCGGAGATCTTCGCGAAGCTGGAGGGCAGCGCCTTGTAGTAGCCCATGGCCAGCAAGGTGCGCGCCGGCGAAACCATGGTGGATTGCAGCGATGCCGCGGAGGAGGACAGGATGGCCAGGGACATCAGCATGGCCAGCGGCCCCATGATCGGCCCGGAGAGCACCGCGAAAATCGATTCCTGGTTCTCCGGATTGCCGGCGCCCAGGCCGGTGGTGCCCACGCCGGCCCAGTAGATCACCCCGAGGGACACGGCCAGGTACAGCGCAATGATCACCAGTACCGTCCAGGTGGCGCCGCGTCCGGGGACCTTCTTCGGATCGGTGGTTTCCTCGTTCATGGTCAGGGTGACATCCCAGCCCCAGAAAACGAAGATGGACAGCGAGATGCCCGCGGCGAAGGCCGAGAAGGTATCGATGCCGGCCGGATTAAACATCTGCCAGGTGATGGGTGTCGGATCATTGGGCTGGCTGGAGGTCAGGGACATGACCGCGAAGAGCAGCAGCACCGCCACTTGGAACCCGACCAGCACGTACTGGAAGACCTTGGTGGCGTTCATGCCCCGGTAGGAGATCCAGGCGGCCACCGCAATGAACACCAGCGTGGTGGGGATGTTGACCCACAGGTTGCCGGTCAGCTCCGCAATCCACGGCTGGCCGGTGAGCTGGGCAATCAGGATATAGAAGAAGTCCACGGCCACTGCCGCCAGGTTGGAGAGCACAATCACCGTCGCGGCGATCAGGCCCCAGCCTCCCATCCAGCCGATCATCGGGCCGAAGGCACGCGTCGCCCAGGTGAAGGAGGTGCCCGAATCGGGCATTGCGCTGTTCAGCTCGCGGTAGCCCAAGGCCACCAGCAGCATCGGCAGGAATCCGGCCAGCAGGATCGCAGGCAGGCTGGTGCCGACTTCGGCCACCGTGGCGCCGAGGCCTGCGGTGAGGGTGTAGGCCGGGGCGATGCAGGAGATGCCGATAACGACAAGCCCCAGAACGCCAACGGTGCCCTTGGACAGTCCTTTTTCGTGCAGTCCGCTCTCGGAGCGTGCAGGCGGCGATGCCTGCCTCAGGTCGTGCGACATGGTGGTTACCTTAAACAATTAGCGAGGTGTGAGTGCGTCGGCCAGAAGTACCGAGCCACCTTCCGTCAGGGGTCAGATGGGCACCGTCCGCGTGCTTCGCGACGGCAAGTGCCCGGGGAACAAGGATCGTGCAAGAATGACGCGCTGCCTTCTAGCTGGCAGCCTCGAGGGTCGGGATGACGCCTATCGGGACGTTGAGCTGGCCCAGGATCCGCTGGGCCTTGGGGCCGATGAACAATCGGCGCGGGGCGGCCAGCCGGGCCGATCCCAGCAGTGCCAGGTCCCCGTCCTGCCAGGACAGCTGGGCGGCCGCTTCGTCCAGGCCGCGCCCGGAGACCACCTCGACTACCGCCTCCAGGCCCAGGGAACCGGTCAGTTCCTGCAGGTAGCTGCGGGTTTGGGCCAGATGGTCATCCAGCTCCAGCCGGGGGTCGGCCAGATCCATATGGGAGACCAGCGTGGCCACGCGCAGCGGCAGTCCGCAGGCGGCGGCGATCCGCGCCGAGAGGCCGATGACTTCCCGTGCCCCCGGGCGGTCCCCCACGAATGCGGTCAGCCTGGTGATCTTCCCGCTGGCCGCGCGCAGCGTGGCCAGGGAGGCCGGCGAGGACATGAACACGGCCATCGGCGAGGAATGCAGCAGCGCATTGGCGATCGCCCCGGGGCTGAAGAATCCGGCGCGGTGGCGCTTGCGGCCGCCCAGCACGATCCCGTGGGCCCCGAATTCCTCGCCCAGGCCGATGAGCCCCTCGGCCACCGAGGGCACGGAACGGGCTACCACCGAGGTGGCGATTCCTTCCGGCACCAGGGCCAGGGCCTGCGCCGCCCAGCGGTCCACCTGGTCGGAGAGGATGGAGGAGAACCCATGGTCCCCGCCGGGGTAGACCGCGTTGAACGGGGTGGCGGCAGGCAGCACGATGGCGATCCGCAAGGACGCGTCGCGGGTACCGGCCACCAGGGCGCTGGCCAGTTCGATGGCTTCGGCACCGCGCTGGTCCGCGGTGTAACCTACGAGCAATTTCATGGCCTAGGCACTGGCCTTTTCCTTGGACGGGGTCAGCGTGGCAACGCCATCGTAGCTCTGGTCGTAGGCGGTGCCATCCAGTGCGGCGATGATGCGCGCGGCCGAGCGGCGGCCCATGCGCACCGCGCCGTCCACGTGCTGGAAGCCTTCGCCGGCCAGATCCGAGGAGGAGAAGTAGATCGGTCCGACATTCTCGTTCTGCGCCGGGCCGAAGCGGTGCAGCCCGCCCAGGTCGTAGCTGGTGGCGTAGGCGCCGCGGGTCCATTCCTCGGCGGCGAAGTCCGAGAGGTAGAAGACCTTGGGTTCCAGTGCCTTCTCGCCCAGGTAGCCGGCCATGGCCTTGAGGATCACCGCGCGGCGCTGTTCCTCGTCCAGTTCCCACATGGCGTCGGCCTTCAGATCCGAGATGAAGCCGACCAGTGTGCCGGTTTCCTCCCCGGCATAGGTGTTGTCGTAGAGCTCCTGGACCAGGCTGCTCGGGCCGAAGCAGGTGCCCGACAGGCCCTCTTCGCGCCAGAACGGGGTGTCGTAGACGGCGTGGACCTTGATGACCAGGCCCATGGACTGGTGCTGGTGGGTGATCTGCTGCTTGCGCGGCAGCGCCGGGACGTAGGAAATGCGCGAGTACAGGTTCGGCGGTACCGCCAGCACGGCCTTCTTCGCCGAGACGGTCACGGTGCTCCCGTGGGCCACCACCCCGCCATCGAACCATTCGAGCTTGAGCACGGGGTTGTCCAGGAAGACGGTCTGCTGGCCCAGCTTCTCGGCCAGCGTCTTGGATACGCCCTGCATGGTGCCCACGATGCGCCGGTCCAGGATGAAGTCCTCGTCCACCAGATTGTCGAAGGAGCCGGCCGAGGACGCCATGAGCACCGCCTGCAGCGCGGAGAAGGTGTGCGCCGGCTTGGTCAGCATGCCCCCGGCGATGAACAGGCCCACGTTGTTGCAGGCCAGCTCGTCGGCACAGTGCTGGCGCAGGAAGTGGTGGAAGGAGACCTGGTCCAGCTCCTGGGCCTGAGGGTGCTCCCACGGCTTGTCCGGGTCCATTTCGGCGGCCAGCTGGTTCATGAGTTCTACCAGCTTGTCCATTTCGGCCACGGTGCTGGCGGCCACCGGGAAGTCCTCGCCCTCATAGGCGATCCGCTCGCCTTCCCCGGTGAGGTAGACGCTCTTGCCCGCCTTGTAGCGTTCGAAGGTCTCGATGCCAAGTTCATTGATCAGCGAGTAGAGGCCGGTCTGGTCGGGGCTGATCCACTGGCCGCCGATCTCGATGGTCGCGCCGTCCATGACGTCGGTCCAGGTGCGCCCGCCGACGCGGTCGCGGGCTTCGAGCACCGCGACGGACTTGCCGGCCTTGCTCAGCTCATAGGCTGCTGTCAGTCCCGATGGCCCTGCACCGATGACGACGACGTCGCGTTCCAGATGTTGCATGATCGACTCCCTTGCACATTTAAATGAATAAGGTTCATTTACCTGTCATATAGCATAGGGTACGAAGATCCAGTTGTGAAGCACCCCACGTCAGGAAGAGGTCCGCATGAGTGAAACGGAAGCCAGGCGAGCCGGGCGCCCGCGCAAGGCGGTGCTGAATCGGGAGCGCATTACCGAGCACGCGCTGGAACTTGTTTCCGGGGACGGCTACGAGTCCCTGACCATGCAGCGGCTGGCAAAATCCCTGGGCGTCTCTCCATCGGCCCTCTACAACCACGTCGATTCCAAGCACGACCTCCTGCAGTGGATCCAGGAACTGGTCATGGCCGATATAGACACCTCGGTATTCGACCAAGCCGATACCAAGCAGGCTTTGCTTCAATGGGCTAGGAGCTACCGGAACGTCTTCGCGCGGCACATTCCCCTGATTCCGGTCATCGCGGTACTGCCCGTCTCCGATTCGCCGCGCACCTTGGGAATGTACGAGCGCGTTGCCGAAGCGCTGGCAGACTTCGGCATGGCAGAGAACGAGATTGTTCCGACGATTGTCGCACTGGAATCATTCATCTTCGGCTCGGCCATGGATACGGCCGCTCCGCATGACATTTTCGACACCAGCAATCACCAGGATCTCACTCCGCATTTCACCCAGGCTGTGGCCGCGCAACGCCGATCAGAGCTTGATACCAGTGATGATTCGTTCCAGCGCGGGTTGTCGGCTCTCGTTGCCGGCTTGCTGGCGAACGGAAGCTGAGCATGGGCTATCCGGAGCAGCGGCCGCCGAAGAAGGGGCTTAGCGCCAAGCAATGGGCAGCTATTGCACTGGTGATCCTCGCGGTGGTCTTCATGCTGCAGAACCTGGCCTTCGTCCGCGTTGAATTCTTCTTGATCCATTCCACGGCCCCGCTGTGGCTTGTCCTGCTCATTACCCTGGCCGCGGGGTATGCCATCGGGTGGTTCTCCAGACGGCGAGGCTAGTCGTCGAGGATTGCCCACTCCCCTACCTGCTCGTTATCCGAGTCGTAGACATCTTCCTGGGCGCCGGCAACGATCGGATACATCGTGATGCTCGTCGACCAGTCGCGCAGAATCTTCTGCAGCTCCTCCAATGGCTTGAGCTGCATGTTCTCGGTATCGAAGTTAACTTCCAAAACAAAACGCATGGCCTGCTCCCGTCCTTCCCGTTGCCGCCATCCTATGCCCGCCGGGCAAGAAATACGAGACTTGCCGCAAGCCCGGCCTCGGAGTAAGCATCTGGTCCGGAAACAGGAAAACGGGATCCCGAGTTGCCTCGGAATCCCGTTTTCCTGGAAATGCTTGCGAGAGCTACTGGCTTGCGCCCATGTAGCTCAGCGACTGGAGAGCTTCATTGCCGCCGACCTTGTACAAAGCCAAGACCAGGCCGCCGAAGACGATGCCCATGATGGCAGAAAAGCCGAGCGAGATCTTGACCAGCGAACGAACTTCGCCGCGGCTGACCTCGGCTTCATCGTTGAGGTAGCGAGCCGCGCCCTGGGTGAAGCTGGCTGCCGGGGTCAATGCGGGAACCGGTGCCGTGAGCAGGTTCGAGGCCGTATCGGTGGCTCCACCGCGCAGATGGGCAACAGTGGTGCGGTTCTTCCGATCCTGGCGGAGCTTGACGATGTTGGCGCCGTGGCGTGCCAAGAGGATGTCTTCACCGAGTGGGATCGAGGCCATTGTTGTTGCTCCTAAAGAATTAACGCTGCTGCATTTCCAGTCATATCCATCATTTCCGACCATTTATCTATTGAGAAGTGGTTTGTTCAGAACCCCACATGCCCCTGTGATGCAATCCGCATGATTCAGGGGTTAAATCGGCTTTTCTGGTGACCGGGGACATAGTTTCCCGGAATTGCGCGAGGTTAATTACCTGCCTGCATTCCGCTGGCACTTGCCGTTTATTCCCGACGCCATTTCCCGGTTCATCAGCTTTGGATAAAGACGGGGCCAGCGGCCGCCCAAGGGCCCTTGACGCGGCTGAGCCCCAGTCCGGAAATGGACTGGGGCTCAGCATCGTCAGCGCATGGGTGCAAACCCTATGCGGTCTTCAGGTCCTGCCCATCCTGCTTGCGCTGGCGCTTGGCCGCGCGGATCTGCAGTACCAGATCGTGGTTCGACAGGTCTTCCGGCGAGGCAACGCCGCGCTTCCGGGCCTTGGCAACCAGGGCCTGGCGGATTTCTGCCTGGTGGGTGCGCTTGTACCGGATCACCAGCACAACGGTTGCGATGGCCAGAACAATCAAGGTCACCAGTGCGGTGACAACAGTTGCGTCAAAATGCATTATCTTCTCGACCTCCCCATTCTTTCAGTCGCAGCTGCGGTGGGGTCCGTTGCTTGTCTGGAGAACCGATCCCCAGCTGCCAACGGGCCGCAGCCATGCCAAGAGAAGAACATCAAGTTTAGCATATTTCTTCGACCAACGCAGGGCTGCGGGTTGTTCCTGCGAACATGGGCGAGATGGAAATCGGTCAAGAATGGGGCCTAGTACTCTCCGCTGCCGTGGCCGTGTTCGAATACCAGGGAGGTTTGGGTGGTGGCCACGGCCGGATTGGCCGAGAGGTTATCGAGCACGAACTGGCGCACATCCGAAGAATTGCGCACCGCTACGTGCAGGACGAAGTCGTCAGCGCCGCCCAGGAAGAACAGCTGTCGCACCCCCGGTTTGCTGCGCATGTCAGTAGCGAAGTTCGACATCAGGTGACGGGCTCCGGGACGGATTTTCACGAAGATCAGCGCTTCGAGCTCCCGGCCCAGAACCTGCGGATCCACTTCGATGGTGAAGCGTGAAATCACTCCCGAATCGCGCAAGGCATTCAACCGCGCCAGGCAGGTGGACGGTGCTATGCCCAGCTCCTCGGCAAGGGAGTTGTTGGTCCGCCGGGAGTTCTTCGTCAGCAACGCCAGCAGTTTGCGGTCTATGCCATCAAGCTGCGTTGCACGGCTCTCCCGCCCGGATTCGTTCATCGACATTCAGCCGCACCTGCTCCTCATTATCGCGGTTCGCTGGATTCATCATACGGCCCGGTTGGCGTCCCCTTGGCGTTTTTCCGCCACCAGTTCCCGGTGCCGCACCGTTTCCGTTCCGCTCGGTGCGCGACGCTGGGGAATGCTTCGTCCAGGACCTACGGAACGCTCTTGATCTGGCGTACCAGCACGGCGCCGAGGAGGCTGATCACCACAGAGCACAGGAACAGGGTCGGGTAGCCGCCGAACCAGCTCACCGCCAGCCAGGCGATCAGCGGGGCGACCACCTGCGGCAGCGAGTTGGCAATGTTGATCATGCCCAGGTCCTTGCCGCGCGAATCGGCGTTCGGCAATACCTGGGTCAGCAGCGCAAAGTCCACCGCCAGGTAGGCGCCGAAGCCGATGCCCAGGAGCACTGCGGCGACAATGGCGGTGGCGAAGGAGGTTGCCGTCGCCAGCACGCCGGCCGCGGCGGCCACGATGACCGAAGAGATGATGACGTACTTCTTGCGCTTGCCGTCCTTGTCCGAGAGCTTGCCGGAGATCACCGAAGAGAAGATCACGCAGAAGGCGTAGATCGCGGTCAGCACCAGCACGCCCTGGGCCGGTTCTGGATGCTTGATGGCATCCTGCAGGAAGAACAGCAGGTAGACCAGGCACAGCTGGCAGCCGAGATACAGCAAGAAGCGGGTCAGCCAGGCCCATCCGAAGTCGGCATGCTTGACCGGGTTGATCCAGAAGCTGCGCACGAATTCCAGCGGCTTGACAGGCTCCAGTGCTCCCTTGGGCAGCGGAACATCCTGGCGCATCAGCACGAACGGAATGGAGCAAATGGCCACGGCGGTAGCGACGATGGCGTAGCCGAAGACCAGGTTGCTCGCAGCGACCATGCCGATCACGGCACCGATCAGCGAACCGCAGGTTTGGCCCAAGGCCACCAGCCCGCCAACCATGCCGCGCTGCTCTACCGGCACCTTGTCCGGGATGGCCGCGAAGATCGCAGCCAGCGCGGCGTTGCCGGCAGCTTGCATCAGCGCCCAGCCGATGACCAGCGTGCTCACGGTTTGCGAGGTCGACATCAGCAGCAGGGCCAGCGCAGCGCAGATAGTTCCAAAGAACACCCACGGGATGCGGCGCCCGAATTTCGATGTGCTGCGATCGCTGAGCGCGCCGAACAGCGGGTTGGCCACCAGCGAGACTGCCGCGCCGACGCCGGTGACCAGCGAGAGAATCGCGTTCTTCTGGCTGGCATCCAGCTGTTCGGCGTGCAATCCGAGCAGTACCTGGATCGGTGCGAAGAAGCCGACATTGATACCGATATGGACAATGACAACCGCAGCGATCCAGCCAGGGCCGACCCGTTTGGTGGGCGTCTGCAGGGCCGCGGGAACCTTCAGTGGTTCGGCTGCATTCATAAGTTTCTTACCGGCCTAACTCGCGCGGACCCGTCAGGGGGTCCTTCAATTGTTCAATGCTTGGGGTGGCTGATTTCGCAATGAGCCGTTTCGCGGCCTTGGCCATCAGGCCGCCATCGATCATCGAGGCGGACACCAACGCGCCCTTGGCGTCGAGCCCGAAGACCGTCTGGATCTTGCCTCGCCGGTTCAGGCGCGTCACGGTGCTGGCGGCCTGGCTGAAGTCACCCACCGTTTCCACGTGCATTTCGTGGCGGTCGCTCCAGAACCATGGCACCGAACGCTTCGGTGCGGCTGTGCCCATGATGGTTGCCGCCGCTTGGGCGGCATCTTCCATGGCAGCTTCCCAGTGCACCGCACGGGGCTGGTTTTCCTCCCGGGCGACGTCGCCGATAGCCAGCACCTGGGGGCAGCTGGCAGAACGCTGCTGCGCGTCGACCACGATCCCGTCGTCGACTTCCAGGCCCAGCTGCTCGGCGAGCGCAGTTTCGGGTTCGACGCCGATGGCTGCCACGATCAGCTCCGCATCATGGCGCTGGCCATTGGCCATTGCATAGTTGGGGCCGAGCTCGGTCACCGCACCGGTCAAGGTGGCAATGCCGTGGTTGGCATGATCCGCGTGCAGCTGTTCGGCAAGTTCTTGGCCCAGCACGTGGGCCAGAGGTGCGTCGGAGCTGGAAATCAAGGTGACTTGCGCCCCGGACATCTTGGCGGTGGACGCGAACTCGGCCCCTACCAGCCCCGCTCCGATGACAAGCACCCGCTGGCCGAACATCCCCGATTCCAGGACGTCGGATATGCGGGCGGCGTCAGCTGCGCTGTGCAGGCTGAGCGCATGGTGCCCACCGGGAACATCCAATGCCTTGGGGGTAGTGCCAGTAGCCAGCACAACCCAGTCGTCAGCGGATTGCGGCAGTTGCAGGCTTTGGACATCTTCCTGGATCAGGCCGACGCCATGGTGCTGGTACCAGGACACCGGTGCGAACGGTTCAACCTGCAGGGACTTGCTCAGCGGCGGACGATCATAGGGCAGGCCCTGGGCATCGCTGATCTTGATGGATCCGGCGTATTGCTGCTGCACCAGGTGCCGGGCCAGTGCGTACCCCGCGACCCCGCCTCCGATGATGTGCACGGAAGGCATTTAGATTTCAAGCTCCAAGAAGCCGTCCACGACGTCCACCTTGTAGGTCCGGGCGTCCACGGTGGCTGGCATGCACTGCACCTTGCCGGTTTTCAGGTCGAAGGTCGAGGAGTGGATGGGGCATTCGATGCTGCAGTCTTCGAGCCAGCCGTCGGAAAGCGAAGCGACCTCGTGGGTGCATTCATCCTGCAGCGCATAGAAGTTGCCGTCTTCGGCGTGGAAGATCGCGATGTCTTCGCTTGCGCCGCTGTCTTTGGCTTCAACCAGCAGCGATTCGCCTTCGGGGACAAGATCTACGGGACCGACTCGGAAACTCACGATGACTCCTTAATAATCACGACGTTCTCCACTAATCTTGTCACCTATTGATTGCCTGCGCCTATTTGATGGCCAGTTATCACCGCTGCCCACGTCTTATGGCTGGGCGCGAAAGCGCGATACGAGGCCTTGCAAGGCGTGGTCCGCTGGCAGGAGGGCCAATCCACGGGCTCCGTCCAGCCCATTTCCCGGCGAATCCTGGACTTGCCCGGCAGGGACCAGCAGGTGCAGCTCCCGCACGAAGCTGCTTCTGGCGAATTCGCCGGCGAGCACTCCCCCGATGGCTGCGACCGGAATCGCTCCGGCCTGTTGTTCCAGCCCCGCGCGGCGCAATGCCGTTGCTGCGGAGCTGGCCAGTTCTGCACCGGCGAGCGCGCAGATCCGCGCCGCCATTTCATCGGTCGCGGCCAACTGGGCAACCCTCTGCGCAAAGGAGGCGACGATGGCCACCCTGTCCGGCATCGCTTGCAAGTCAATATACGCTTCGGAGAGATCGGGCCAGCGCTTCGCGAGTTCCCCGGTCAGCGCGGTAGCTGGCCCGCGGCCGTCAAAGCCGCGCATGGCCGCGTTCATTGCCTTCTGGCCAATCCAATAGCCGCTGCCGGCATCACCCATGATGTGGCCCCATCCATCAACTCGGGCCACCGAGCAGGGGCCTACCGCCAAGGTGACGACACCGGTACCGGCTGCAACGACAGCGCCGTGGCGTTCTCCCAGCGCTCCGAGATAGCTGGTCACCGAGTCGTGGGCCAGCGCAATATGGGAAATAGCGCTGGATCCGATGAGGTCGTAGAGCTGCCGTGCATCATGTTCGGCTTTCACCAGGCCTGTGGTGCCTACGCTCACGGTGCCGCAGTCCCATCCGGCGGCAGCGGCAGCTTGGTTAATGGCGCGTGCCAGTTGGGGCAGGACGGGTTCATGGGTTTGCACACCGGGAAGCGCTAATTCTGCAGTTTCGCCATCCTGCTCGAATCTCAGCTTGATTCCGGTCTGCCCGCCGTCTACTGCCAAAAGTCCAGATGCCATTTTTCCATTCCTCTTGCACTTTGTTTTCAGGATACTTTGTGCTCCCCGCATTGGCCGCAGAGCTGGCGGGGTTCGCCCTGCAATCCGCAGGTGCCGCAAACCGATCACCGGCACGGTCAAGCCAGCAGCTTTGCGGCCCAGAACTGCGGGCACCGCGGTGTGGTTACCTCTGGCAATGGATGGAAGAAAGCAGGAACCCAATGGCAATTCACCTCTGCGGGATTCCAGCTGATTGGCAGCACCCTTCCGATAGGCCATGCTCTGGAAAGTTCAACGGCCGCTGGCGACTAGCATCCCGGTTGCTGGTGCACTCGCGACTCGTCGCACGCAAATGGCTGGAGAGGCTTGCTTGGGCGCAGATCACGACCGAACAAGGTTATGAGGCATCTGGAAGCCCTGGTTCAAACCGCAGCCCTGTACGGCACGCGCCGTGGCGAATTCAAGGATTGCACCGCGCAGAGAGTTGAAGGAGGAGCAGAATGAACTTTCCCTCGAACGCGCAAAGGCCGTTGCAATCCCCGGGATCCAGGGATTGCAACGACCGCAAGAACGATGGTTGATTCTCGTTCAGCTATTGGGCTACCGCAGTTTCGATTTCCTTGAAGGCATTCTGCGCCGCGTCGCTTACGCTCTGGCGCTCGAAGAACACTTCCATTTCATAACGGTAGAGGACATCCTGAACCGCACTGAACCCCATTGGCGGGATTGGTTCCGTGCTCTGAAGTTCGGGTTTCAAGCTCGTCACGAATTCTGCAGAAGAAGCTTCGATTGAATCCAATTTTGAGACGACTTGTTCCCGCACTTCGGTGTTCGAAGGTAACCCGCGGTCCATCTGGTTCAGCGCGCCAGCTTCTTGCGAATTCACCATGAAGTCAACAAATCTCTTGACCTCTTCCGGGTGTTCGGTGCGAGCATACCCCGACATCATCATTGACGACTTGTGCCAAAGACCATTGTCCTCAGCCTTGCCGGTGTGGCTTGGCAGTCGCAGCGGAACCAAGTCCGAACCAACCGCTGTGGAAAGGCCTCCCAACTGGTTGCTCCACCACATGCCGAAGGCTGCCACTCCCGTGCCTGTCATAGAACGGTCTGGACCTGCATTCTGGTTTTCCGCCAGGACCGAGGCCTTTGGATAAGAACCGTTATCCATCAAGTCCTTGTGGTGCTGGAAGTACTTGGCCAGATCGTCAGGCGAGAATCCGAGTGATCCATCCGAGCTCGTCAGATTCTTCTTGTCTTGACGCAACCAGGTCTGCAACCCGGCCGGTTCGTTCGGGGCTTCGGCTCCATATTTGCCGTCGAGCTTCTGGCTCACCGTCTCGGTGATCGTCCGGTAGTCATCCCACGTCCAGGTCTTGTCATCTGGAACTTCCAGGCCAGCTTCGGCTAAGACTTTTGGATTGGCGGTCAATGTGAAGGAATTGATTCCGGTGGTAATGCCGACAAGGCCGGCATCGGTCGTACCGTTTTGAACGGCAACGTCTTCGAACTTGGAAACATCTACGCCTTCGAGGTCCAGCAATGCGCCGCGGTCCGCGTATTCGCGAAGGTACTTGTCGTCCATCTGGATAATGTCCGGAGCATCGTTGGAGGCAACCTGTGTTGCGAGCTTGTCCCAGTAGCCGCTCCAGTCGGAGTACTCGCCTTGGACATCGATGTCCGGGTTGGCCGCTTCGAAAGCCTCAATAATTTCATTGGTTGCCTGGGCCCGCGAATCCGAGCCCCACCATGAGAAACGAAGCTGGATCTTCCCGTCCTCACCGTCGGCAGCGCTGCTACCGCCACAGCCAGTGAGGGCCAGAGCGGCTACCGCCACAACTGCAACTGATTTGCTTAGCCGCAGACCGAATTTCCGTCCAGTTTTTCTCGTGCATACCTGCTGAGTCATGAAAATCTTCCTTGGGTGGGGTGGTGATGCGAGGCCATCCTGCAAGCAACACCTGGTTTTTCATTGTGGAAAGCGCTTGCCAAACAATCTAGGTGTGATTGCGGTCACTGGTCAAGGGGTTTCGGGAATCAAGTCAGTTAGTTTTCGCATGGCACGATTCCCAATGAACATCACTACTGGCCGTCAGCCAGCTGCGTGGACTCGCGCAGGACCGGCACACCGGAAACCACAATCTTCCGCAGTTCGCCGTGGTTCAGCGCCATCTCACCAGCCCATTTTCCGATTTCTTCCAGAGGAAGTCGAGCAGTGCTGACAGTGGGCGTAATGTCGATAAGGGTCGGGATGTCGTCGAATCCCACCACAGCGATATCTTCGGGAATACGCAAGCGGTTCTCGCGAATCGCCCGAATGGCACCCAGGGCCATGACATCCGAAACGCAGAACACGCACACCCGATGGACACCGCCTGCCGACTTCTGCCGCTTGAGGTAATCGCTCATTGCAACATAGGCCCCCTCGCGCGAGAAGGGGCCGCTGATAACTTCCTCTGCATCCAGGCCACTGCGCTTCAGCTTCTCCAGGAACCCGTTGGAACGGTCCCTTGATGTCAGCAGATTCGCTTCCCCGGCCAATACGACAAACCTGCGGTGGCCGGCACTGATCAACTCGGCCGCCAGGTGCTCGGCAGTTGCCTCGTTGTCGATTTGTATGCCGCCCATATCGGTCATGGGCTGGCCGATAATCATGACTTGGCCACCATTTTCCTGATAATTCTCGATCAGTTTCAGCAACTGCCCGTTCTCGCCCAAACTGCGCGATCCCGACAGGATGATAGCGTCTGTCCGTTGCGACATGAAGGCCTGAACTGCTTCGATTTCCCGCTCGGGATCGTACTCCGTGCTGGCCAAAAGCAGCTGGACACCGCTATCACCGAGAGAACGCTGCACTCCCCGGGCGATGGTAGAGAAGTAGGGGTCGGCTATGTCCCTGACCACCAAGCCGATCAGCTTCGTGGTTGATCTGGCAAGCGCTTGCGCTTGGGCATTGGGGAAGTATCCGAGCTTTTCAGCCGCAGCACGCACTTTATCCGAGATTTCCACAGCCGGCTTGCGTGCTGACCCATTGAGCACTCGCGAAGCGGTCGCCAGGGAAACCCCGGCTTCATTAGCCACATCAGTTAGTCGAACAGCCATCTGAAATCCTTATCATTCTCTGCAACCTGGCACAAGCTTATCTTTCGCGAACGTGATGGTTGACACTCCAATTACACCTCACTATCGTGGAAAGCGCATTCCCATTCTATTCCCTTACGCATTCCCCGTTTTGAGGAGACCCCAGTGACAGAAACAAAAGTTCTACGCATCGCCATGAACGGCATCACCGGCCGCATGGGATACCGCCAGCACTTGCTGCGTTCAATCCTTCCTATCCGAGACCAGGGAGGAATCATTCTCGGGGACGGTTCGAAGCTGACCGTTGAACCGATCCTCGTTGGACGTAACGAAGCGAAGCTGCGCGAACTTGCTCAGAAGCACCAGGTTGAGCACTACAGCACCGATCTTGACTCCCTGATTGACGACCCGAGTGTCGACATCATTTTCGACGCGTCCATGACTTCCTTGCGTTACGAAACGCTGTCGAAAGCCATCGGGGCAGGCAAGCATATCTTCACCGAGAAACCGACCGCTGAAACCCTCGAAGAGGCCGTTGATCTCGCCCGCCAGGCACAGGCCAAGGGAATTACCGCCGGCGTCGTGCACGACAAGCTCTACTTGCCCGGCCTGGTGAAGTTACGCCGCTTGGTCGACGAAGGCTTCTTCGGACGCATTCTCTCAATGCGCGGCGAGTTCGGCTACTGGGTATTCGAGGGAGACATCCAGGAAGCGCAGCGGCCTTCCTGGAACTACCGTCTTGCGGATGGCGGATCGATGACCACCGACATGTACTGCCACTGGAACTACGTCCTTGAAGGAATCATCGGCAAGGTCAAGTCGGTCACCTCGACCACGGCAACCCACATCCCTACCCGCTGGGACGAACGAGGCGAAGCCTACGAAGCCACCGCAGATGATGCGGCCTACGGCATCTTCGAACTCGAAACTCCTTCCGGCGATGCAGTAATTGCGCAGATCAACTCCTCGTGGGCAGTGCGCGTCTACCGCGATGAACTGGTGGAATTCCAGATCGACGGCACCCACGGTTCCGCCGTCGCGGGATTGAACAAGTGCGTTGCCCAGCAACGCGCCCACACTCCGAAGCCTGTTTGGAACCCCGATTTGCCAGTCACTGAGTCGTTCCGCGACCAGTGGATGGAAGTTCCCGCCAATGCCGACCTGGATAACGGCTTCAAGCTGCAGTGGGAAGATTTCTTGGCCGACGTCGCAGCGGGACGCGAACACCAGTATGGCTTGCTTTCGGCAGCTCGCGGTGTCCAGCTGGCGGCTTTGGGATTGCAGTCAGCCGCCGAACGACGCACCCTCGATATCCCGGAGATCACGCTATGAGCTACGCATCCTTGCCCGAATTGACACTCATTGACGAAAACGGGCAGAACTTTTCCTATCGGTTGAAAGGCCCCGGAGAATTCCAGCGGCCGTCTGCCCCGCTTTCCTCGCGCAAGGCCTATGCCGCAGCCCATGTCATCCCCCTCATGGGAGCAGACAATACGCCTGGCGCACCGGCAAGCATCGATTGGGATGCGACGCTGGCCTACCGGCACGAGCTATGGTCCTACGGGTTGGGTGTCGCCGATGCGATGGATACGGCGCAGCGAGGCATGGGGCTGGACTACGCGGCTACCTGCGAGTTGATCAGGCGATCGGCGATCGAAGCGGCCGGGGTTCTCCAGAAGAACAGCTACCCGGCCTTGGCTGGGCTCACCGTCAGGGATATTCTCGCCTGCGGTGTCGGCACGGACCAGCTGTCGGCAGACACTGTCCAGCCGGGCCAGCTGGCTGAAGTCACCAACGCTTATTTGGAGATGCTGCGCCTTGTTGAAGGTTCAGGTTCGAAGGCGATCTTGATGTGCTCCCGGGCCCTGGTCAAGGCTGCGCGCACCTCGCAGGATTATCTGGACGTGTATGCGACTTTGCTCGATGCTGCCAAGCAGCCAGTGATCCTGCATTGGCTTGGCGACATGTTCGATCCACAGTTGAGCGGCTACTGGGGAACACCGGATTTGGCAGAAGCCACCGGGGTTTTCCAGTCCATTCTGGAGCAGCACGCGTCGAAAATCGACGGCGTCAAAGTCTCTTTGCTCAATGCCGAGCATGAGAAGCAGCTTCGTGCCGCATTGCCAGCTGGAGTGCGCCTCTACACTGGCGACGATTTCAACTATCCCGAGCTGATTCACGGTGACGGGCAACTGCATTCCGATGCGTTGCTGGGAATATTCGCCGCCATCTATCCCGCTGCGTCAACGGCCTTGCAGGCTTTCGATGCAGGCGACGCAGAACGCGGCCGGAAGATCCTGGACTCCACCAGAGAGCTGGGATTGCATATTTTCAGCGCCCCAACGTTCTACTACAAGACCGGGATTGCCTTCCTTTCGTGGCTCAATGGGCACCAAAGCGGTTTCCAGATGATCGGCGGGCTGCACGCCGGACGTTCCCTGCCGCATTTGGTGCGCACATTCGTTCTCGCTGATGGCGCTGGCCTGTTGCAAAACCCGGATCTGGCTGCTGAGCGAATGGAACAGCTCCTGGCAATTTCTGGAATCAAAACTACAACTTCGTCCCTGACAGGTGTGTCATGACATTCGAACTATCGCTTAATACCGGCACTACCCCGAATCTCAGCCTCCACGAAGCCGCCGAAGCTGCAGCGCAGGCGGGCCTGAGCCATATTGGTCCGTGGCGGCATTTGCTTGCCGAGGCCGGTGGCGCTGGGCCAGCAGCCCAGATCATCGCTGGGGCAGGGCTCAAAGCCAGCACCTTGTGCCGTGGCGGCTTTCTCACTGCACCTTCGGCCGAAGCCCAAGCTGCCGCGCTGGCATCGAACCGGCAGGCCATCGAGGAAGCTGCCGTCATCGGCGCCAATGAATTGATCATGGTCGTGGGCGGCTTGCCGTCGGCCGCGCATATTCTGGGCGGCACCGGGGATCCAGCAGACAAGAACATTGTCGCGGCTCGCGATCGCGTCGCGCGCGGCTTGGAAGAGCTGGTTCCCATCGCCCTGGAACACGGCGTTCGGCTGGTGCTAGAACCGTTGCATCCAATGTATGCCGCCGACCGAGCGGTGCTTTCCACACTCGGACAGGCCCTGGACTTGGCCAGTCCTTATCCGACCAAGGCCGTGGGCGTTGTTGTTGACACCTTCCATGTGTTCTGGGATCCGCAATTGCAGCAGCAGATCCAGCGGGCAGGCCTTGAGCATCGCCTGGCCAGCTACCAGATCTGTGATTTCAATCTGCCGATTGCCAGCAATGCACTGCAATCCAGAGGCATGATGGGCGACGGCCATATCGATTTCTCGGCGATTTCCCGATGGGTGTCACAGGCTGGATACCGAGGTCCAGTTGAAGTCGAGATCTTCAATGACGAGATCAACCAGCAGGATTCCGCGCTGACCTTGGCAACCATGTCCCAGCGCTACGAAACTCTCGTACTGCCCCACCTTGAGCAAGCTGCGGGCGTTCAGCCGGCCAGCGCATTAAACTGATCTGAATTCGAATAACTCTGAAGGAACACGATGAATCAGCAAGCCACCGCAGCGGGATCTGCAACGACTAGTGCCCTGGCAGCGCCAACTGCTCCTGCGGTGGTGCTGATTGGTCTGAACGGATTCGGACGCCAGCATTTGGCAAATATCCATCGACTCGCAGCCGAGGAGAAAATCACGTTCCTTGCCGGCATCGATCCGGTCGATCCCGGGAAAGAGATTCGCGGCAAGGACACGCACGTGTTCGCCGACTTTGATGCTTTCCTCAGCTCCGGATTAACCCCGGACATCATCATTATTTCAACGCCGATCAGTACGCATGCCGACCTGGCGATGAAGGCCTTGCGTACAGGTGCAGATCTCTACCTCGAAAAACCGCCGACAGCGACCCTGGATCAGTATTCACGCCTGCTGCAAGCCGCGGCCGATGCTGGCGCCCACGTGCAAGTAGGGTTCCAGGCCCTTGGCTCGACAGCCTTGAAAACCATAGATGGGTTCTTCGCCGATAACGCGAAGAACTCTCCCATCGGGGCCCTTCGTGCGGTGGGTGCCAGTGGAAATTGGCTCCGCACCACGGGCTACTATGCACGTTCGCCTTGGGCAGGACATCGAAAACTCGACGGCGTCGAGATTGCCGACGGTGTGGTGACCAATCCCCTGGCCCACGCGGTCGCCAGCGCCTTGCACATCGCCGGAGCGCGCAAAGCCCAGGACGTCGCCCATCTTGCCACCGAGCTGTATCACGCGCACAGCATCGAAGCAGACGATACCTCCGTGGTGCGCGTGCAAACGAGCACCGGAATCCCCGTCATTGCCGCGCTGACCGTTTGCGCCAGTGAACAGCAGGATCCATGGATCACCATCTATGGCACCGAAGGCACCGCAACCTTGTACTACACCCGTGATGAGTTGCTGGTTCGATCCAACCCGGACTTGGGACTTCCAGAATCTTCTGAAGTTTTCGGACGAGTCAACCTTCTCGAGAACCTCGTCGATGTGCGCAACGGCAGCGAAACCGAACTCTTGAGCTCATTGGCGTCGGCCGGTGCTTTCATGCGCGTCCTCGAGCAGATACGGACCTCGGATGCTCCAACTCAGATCGCAGAAGAGCAGGTTATCCCTGCCGGTGATGGAGCAGATTTCCACCCAGTGATACCGAACATCGAACGATTCATCGACCGAGCGGTGGCGGCGCAGTCCAGTTTCTCTTCACTCGGAGCGCCTTGGGCCTTGCCACCGAAAACCAGTGGCTCGTTGTCGCTGATCAATCCCGCAACAGGGAAACAGCGCACCCTTGCGGAGTTGCGGACGGGAGAAGATATTTCCCGCACCAATTCACCGCGTCCCTTCTTGGATAACCTGAAGACCTTCAACGGAGTCGTGGTCAGTGAGCAGCAACCGCTTGACCACACCTGGCATCTAGGTGTCGGGGTTGCATTGCAAGATGTGAACGGGACCAATTTCTGGGGTGGGCGCACCTACACCCGCGACGCCTCACGCTACATATGGCGCGCGGACCATGGACATATTCGCACAGTGTCCAATGCGTTCGCCCGCAATGGCAGCGCTTTGGATTCGCAGCTCGAATGGGTCAGCCACGAACAGGAAATCCTGCTCGATGAGCACCGTTCAATTGAGCTCAATGCATTTGAGGACCATGAAAGCGCCATCACCGGCTGGAGCCTGGATTTCAGTTTCAGGCTCTCGGCGCGCGAACGCCAGGTGTCGCTTGGCTCTCCGGGTACCAACGGCCGTCACAACGGCGGCTACGGAGGTTTCTTCTGGCGTCTGCCGCCAATCGCTGATCCACAGATTTTTACCCCATCGGCTTCCGGGGAATCGCAAGTCCACGGTGTGCACAGTCCGTGGCTCGCCTTCAGTGCCACGTTCTCCTCGGACTCGGTGGCTTTGGCTGATCTTGCTGAAGGCCACGGGGATGCCACCATCATTTTCTGCAGTGAGCATGATGACCCATGGTTTGTTCGCAGTTCTGGATATCCGGGTGTCGGCAGTTCGCTGGCCTGGTCTACACCGGTTGTGCTGGACCCTCAGGAAGCGATAACCCGCCAGGTACGAGTACTCGTGGTTGATGGGAGGGTCCCGGTGCAGACCGTGGCCCTGCTAGCCCGAAAATACGGTTCAGGTTCCAAGGAAGGCTGATTGTGCCCACCACCGCCACTCATGAATACGCAAAGAAGCATGCCCAACTGGTCGAGCTCATCAGAAGCCGCGATGGGCAGTATCTGCTTCTCTCAACCCCCGCTTCGCTTGCCTGGCTCTTGGGCGGTGCCCGCACGCACGTATCTCTTGCGGCACCACCCATTGCCAGGGTTCTGGTTCATGCCCAGGGGTGCGAGCTTGCAACGTCCGTGAGTGAAGCTGCACGGATCCAGCGAGAAGAGCTCGGCAACGTGGAACAAGTTTCGGTGCATGTCACCGCCTGGTACCAGGATCTCGACAATGTCCGAGAATGGTTTCCAGCGGCGAGCGGACAAAAGATCCTCAGCGAGCGGGAAATCGAGTCCGATTTGCGAGCCCTTCGCTCAGCACTCAATGAAACTGAGATTAATAGGTATCGCGCTCTTTGCCGCGACACGGCTGCGCTCATGACCCAAGTGCTGTCGGCCGCCCGTAGCGATGATTCCGAGTTCGACGTGGCAGCCAAGCTGACAGCTGGAGCCGTCGTCCAAGGAGGCGAAGTGCTCGTTGCCTTGGTCAGCGGCGATTCACGTGCCGCAGCCCGGCACCCCCTGCCCACCGCGGCCCCGCTCGGAGGCAAAGCCATGGCAGTGCTGTGCGTAAGACGTCATGGGCTCATTGCCAACATCACCAGGTGGGTGCGATTCGGTGCGCCGACGCCTCAGGAACTCTCTGGAGAAGACGACATCCTGGCTGTCGAGGCAGATATCCTTGCGGCAATTCGCCCTGGCGGCGTTCTCGGTGAATTATTGCCCGTCATCCAGGAATCCTACCCGGAGCATGGTTTCGATGCCGGGGAATGGTCGTTGCATCATCAAGGCGGCATTGCCGGCTACAACGGACGAGATCCCCGGCTCACCCCAGGAGCAACTGATCTCTTCCAGTTGAACCAGGCTTTTGCGTTCAATCCCAGTGCAGCACGCGATGGTCTGGCGTTCAAAGTTGAGGACACCATGCTGCTGACCGAGTCCGGGGATTTTGAGGTTCTCACCTTCGATCCGCTCTGGCCCTCAAACCTGGTTAACGGTTTGCCACGGCCGGCAGTACTTCAACGCTAAGCGCACCCCTAAACAATTATTGGCTGGGAAATCCTTTTGAGGTTTCCCAGCCAATAATTTTATGTACCGATGCCTTTTATACGGTGGCCTTCAATTCCGAGCGCCAGCTGCGTTTCGGTTCCCAGCCAAGGACATCTCGCGCTTTCTGGATACTGAAGGCAGGGCTATCCGTGGTGAGTCCCGCTGCGACGTCCTCGAGCTCCGGATAAATCTCTGGGATCAGCTCTGCGAGCGGACGCGTTGCCATGGCATCCTTTGCACCAACGAAGAACACCGAGCCATTCTCTACGCGGTCAAACCGTTCAAGCAGTACCAGCAGGAAATCTGCCACGTCCCGCGCATCAACGTAATTGAATAGCGCAGGCGCTGACAAGCGAGGATCTTGTAGGCGCTCAGCAACAGTGTGTCCCTGCTGCGTTGGAGCGCCGGCCCACTCTTCCTCTGCGATCACATAGCAGGGCCTGAAGGAAGCGAACTTCACCGAACTTGCCGGTCCCATTTTCGCTGCGAACATGGCGGCAATCTGCTCGGCTACGAATTTGGAAAGCCCATAAGCATGCCATGGCTTGGGAACTTCGTTTTCATCAAGAGGCAGCTTCTCCGGCACCCATCCGCCCGGAGAACCATAGCCCATTATTGATGGGCTGGAGGCCAGCACGACCCTGGTAGCACCGGCCTCCACTGCCGCCGAGGTGACGTTATGGGCAATGGTCGCGTTCGTGTGCAGAAGCACCTCCTCCGGGGCCATGAAAGGAACAGCCATTGCCGCGAGGGACACCACCGCTTGCGGAGCAAGCTGCTCGAATAGCGCATGCGTAGCCTTCGCATCCATCAGATCGATGCAGTGATACTCCACGCCATCGAGAGGTTCTTCCGGAATCTGCCTGTCAAGAGAGATCACTTCATGCCCTGCGTGAGAAAACCCCGCGAGCACGGCACGGCCTAAACGCCCTGCTCCCCCGGTGATGACGACTTTTTCACCCATGGCTCCGTTTACACCTTGACCTTCGGTTGAAACGAAATGTCCACGCCCAGGCCAGCACTCCCGACGTCCACGAGCTGCCTGGTTTCCAGCGATTGATTTCCGCAAATCCCGACAGCAATGGCGCGCACACCGTCGATGAATCCGGCTTGCCGCGCATATCCATCCTCGTTGGCTCCGCGGAAGAGCTCTTCGAGCAGGAGCTTGTCGCCGCCACCATGCGATCCATTCGAGTTTTCGATCTGAATCTCCACTGCTTCTTCCCAATGCCGCTGCAAAAGCAATCTCTCGCCTTTCGACCTGGCATTGCCGCTCTGGCCATCATTGCTATATGAAGGATCCACCGGATGCCCGCCGGCCGCGGGCAGTACTGCTGCCCGTTCGACAACGTCCAGTTCCAGGCGTCCTTCCGTCCCGTTCACCGCAACCCGGTATCCTTCCCATGGGCTGTGCGCGTTCAGGGAATATGAAAGCACCGGTCCGTTTTGATACTCAGCAGTCAGGCTCAAATTGTCTTCGATGGTGATCTCGCCATTGAAGACTCCCTGGTCTCGGCGGTACCCATCAAAGTGTTCGTTCTCTAGATAGAGCTTTTCCAACCGCTCATCGCTGCGAAGATCCAAATCAAACGGATCCTTATCGCTTAGCCCGTGGGTACCGCGTTCGTTGGCTTGGCGGCCCCTGAACTCTGCGTTGTCGGGCCCGTAGAACTTCAGCCCTCCTGTTGCAAAGACCTTCTGCGGTGAATCGTCGAGCCACCAATTGACCAGATCGAAATGATGGCTGGACTTATGGATTAGCAAGCCGCCAGAGTTTTCCTTGAGTCGATGCCATCGGCGAAAGTAGTCTGCTCCGTGAACGGTATCCAGCATCCAGTTGAAGTCCACGGATGTGACTTGGCCGATTTTCCCATCGTCGATGGCCTTCTTCAGGGCTGTATTCCGAGGAGAATAACGGTAGTTAAACGTGACCACGATTTCATGGCCGCTTTCTTCCACCGCCCGAGCTATACGAGCGGTGCTCGGCGCATCAATTGTTAGTGGTTTCTCAACTATCACATCGGCGCCGGCATACAGAGCGGTGCAGATCAGCTCAGCATGCGTGTAGTCCGGGCTCGTGATGATTACCCGGTCAATGTGGCGTTCTCGAATGACTTTGGCCAAGTCTTGCGGGTCAAAGGACCCAACCTTCTCGCCGAAGGTCTGTTCAACTACGTCTTGGTAGTACTCGATTCGCCCCTGGTTGGTATCTGCCAATGCGACAAGTTCAGCGACGTCGCTATGTTCACCGAAGATAGCAGTCAGGTACATTTCGCATCGGTTCCCTGTGCCGATCAGTACGTAGCTGGTGCGTGATGAGCTTCCCATGCGGTTTCTCCTACGATAAGTTTCTGGCGCTTGTGTCTGGTATCGGTCGAGGCCACTGGCCTAGCGCTGTTGTCCTAGGCCAGTGGCATATTCCTGCTATTTGATACCAGTAGTTGCGATGCCCTTGACCAGGTATTTCTGCCCGAAGAGGAAGGCAAGGAATACAGGGACCAACGTGACGATCGACATTGCGAACAGTGCGCCCCAGTTGGATTCTCCGGTGGAGTCTATGAATGCGTTGAGCGCAACTTGCACGGTGTAATTACTCGGGTTGGTGAGGTAGATCAGTGAGGTAAAGAAGTCGCTCCAGGTCCAGATGAACGTGAAGATTGCCGTAGTTGCCAAGGCTGGAACCATAAGCGGCAGGATGATCTGCAGGAAGATCCGTGGATGGCCGGCGCCATCGATTCGGGCTGCTTCATCCATATCCTTAGGGATTCCTCGGATGAATTGGATCATCAGGAAGATGAAGAACCCGTCCGTGGCAAGCAGTTTCGGAACGATGATTGGCCAGAAGGTATTGACCCAGCCGATCTGAGAAAACATGATGTACTGCGGAACGATAATCACGTGGATCGGCAGCATGATGGTCATCAGCATCAGCGCGAACATAATCTTCTTGAACTTGAAGTCAAGCCTGGCAAATGCGTATGCCGCCATGGAGCAGGACACCAAGTTGCCAAGGATGCATCCCAAAACCAAAATCGCAGAGTTCATCAAGTACTTGCTGAAAGGTTCAGACAGCGCGTTCCAACCGCTGGGGTAGTTATTCCAGTCCACCTGGGAAATAACCAAACCGGCCTCGCGGAAGATCAGGTCGTTCGGGCGGAAGGAGCTAGCTACCATCCACAGCAATGGATAGATCATGACTCCGGCACCCAGGATCAGCAGCGCATGCTTTAGCAATGAGCGCATTGAAACCTTGAACTTCGGGCTCTTACCCTTTACGGTCTTGCCTCGTTCATCAGTACCGCCAACCGGCGGCTTTTTTCCGAGAAGTTCTTCCTCATCAAGCACGAGTTCTTGCGGTGACCCACCGCGTACTTGCGAATCTGGAAGTGAAGTTTGATTAGTCATCGTAAAACACCCAATACTTAGAAACGAAGAAGTTCACAGCGGTAAATGCACCAACTATGAGCACCAGGAGCCATGCCATGGCTGAGGCATAACCCATATCGAACTGTTTGAATCCTTGCTGGTACAGGTAGAGCGTGAAGAACATGGTGGAATCGGCAGGACCGCCCGATCCATTGGACACGATGAAAGCTTGAGTGAAGTTCTGGAAGGCCCCAATGATCTGCAGGACCAGGTTGAAGAAAATAATGGGGCTAATCATCGGCAACGTGATACTCAGGAACTGCCGCCATTTGCTCGCCCCATCAATGGAGGCTGCTTCGTAATACATCATGGGAACTTGACGCAGACCTGCAAGGAAGATCACCATCGGTGAGCCGAAGGTCCACACGTTGAGCAAGATCAGGCTTCCAAGTGACGTGTTTGGATCGGAGATCCATCCAATGCCTTGGATACCGACCAATTCCAAGAGCTGATTCACCAGGCCGGTGGTACCGAAAATCTGCTTCCACAGCACTGCGATTGCAACTGAGGAACCCAGCATGGAAGGCAGGTAGAAAATTGAGCGGTAAAAAGAGAGCCCGCGCATTCCCCGGTCAAGCAAGATTGCTACGGCGAGGGCCACTGCCAGCTGCAACGGAACACCGATCAAAACGTAGGTGAACGTGACCCGCAATGAATTATGCAGCCGCTGGTCGTCGAGCATCCGTTCAATGTTCTCAAACCCTGAAAAGGACGGAGCCTGCAAAAGGTTGTAGTCCGTAAACGCAAGATACAGCGACATGGCCATGGGCCCCAGGGTGATAAGGAATAACCCGATCGTCCACGGAATGAGGAAGATATGCGCTGCCTTGTTGTCCTTGGGAGGGACTTTGCGGCCATTGTTCTTGCTGAGGTTCTGCAGTTCGGCAATGGCGCTCATTGACCACTACCTCCTTTCGACGAAACGCGTAGGCAGCCCTTACGAATCGGGACCGACATGAGTGACTCCTTGCTAGAAGCGCTTGGTGAAGATGATTCGAAATCGACTTCAGGAATGCGCTTTCCAATCTCTATTCCTCAACGCTAAACTAAACACCAACGTGAGGTCAACCACACTGGCGAGATAGGTTTGAGGAATCGCCTCGGAGCCACCGCTGGACGCCATCACACGGTGCGAACAGTCGCTGGATGCGTCCATATGAAAATAGGAGATCAGTATAATGTCGCAGGCCAAAGACGGTTTAAGTGACACTATCGTGTCAATAGAGCTCTATTGGATATCGCTGCCTTTTGATGCCGCGCGGCGAAGCCAGGAAGATTCCAATGCGGAATCAATCGATGCTTTCAATGCATCATCACGCACGTTGACCCAGATGGAATCATTAATGGTGAAGGTGCAAACCGCGGATGGGTTCACCGGCTGGGGCGAAGCCTTCGGCCACAAATCCAATCCCGCGACATGGGCTGCCCTTGAACAGATCGTGGCCCCCTTTTTCTTGGGGCGTTCATCGGCCCTCGACGGGAGCATTGCCTCGGCCGAATATGCATTCCACGCCTTCGGGCGCACCGGACCCATTCACTTCGCACTATCCGCAGTGGACATCGCTCTTTGGGATATAGCGGCACGTCGTGCAGGACAGACGCTGCGGGAATTCATCAATATCGATGCCCGCCATGAAATCAATGCCTACGCGTCTTTGGTCCACTATGCCGAGGATCCGCAGGAGGTTGCTTTTCATCTTTCCAGGGCTTTGGAACACGGATTCAAGGCGTTCAAAATCCATGAGTCCTCGATTCCAGCCATCAAGGCCGCACGGCAGGCCGTGGGCTCCCACCCGCTGATGGTCGATGTCAATTGCAAGTGGCATCATCCAGCCGAAGCCGGGTCGTCGATTGCTGCCATGGCGGACCTGGAGCTGCTGTGGATCGAAGAACCGATCTTCCCGCCAGATGATTCGCAATCACTAGCCGCCCTCAATGCTCGTTTCGGCAACGTCTCCGGTGGAGAAAACCATTCAGGGGTCCAGGGGCTGACCTCGGATATGGAACTCGGCGCCCTGCAGTTTGCCCAGCCTAGCGTCGGAAAGATTGGCGGACTCAGCGCCATGCTCAAAATTCGCGAGGCGGGTCAACGGCTTAATGTCCATGTGGTGCCACACTGCTTCTACTACGGTCCGGCCCTCCTGGCCACCGCGCAGCTGATCGCCGCAGACCAGGAAGTCCAGCTTGCCAACGGGTCACTCCGTCCGGAATTGGAAATCCCCTTCCTCGGTTGGGAAACCCAGCTCCACCCTTGGCATGCGCCGCATCAGGGGAAGCTCACTGACGAGGGTACGATCCGTCTGCCAACGGAAGCCGGGCTCGGTTTCACTCCGGATCCAGTCGTTCTTGAAAACCATGCCCTCAAGCATCTGGTCTTGACCACTGCGCCTTGCGAAGGGTAATGATCCGGCAAGGCAATAGCCGCTTCAAGCATTGCGGACAGCCCGCGATTGCCTGGAGCCCCGCCGTCCAGACGGGAACCTGCCTTGGTTTCAAGCACCCGAGCGGTAGCTCCGGGCGCATTCGACCACAGAGAAGAAAGGGGCAGCAGGCCACCGAAGAAAACACTCGAAAAATCACTTGTGTAATAAGTTCCTTACTTATAGGATAAGTAATTAAATGAGCTTACCCCCACAGTGATCCCAACAGGAGATTCCCGCCATGACCTATACCCCCGACGCCATCCGCCACGTCAAGCTTTCAACGGCCCGGTTGCCGCTGGCCACACCGATCTCCGATGCGAAAGTTTTCACCGGTCGCCAGAAGCCAATGACCGAGGTGGTCTTCCTCTTCGCGGAGATCACCACGGAACAGGGCCATGAGGGTTTCGGGTTCTCCTACTCCAAGCGGGCTGGCGGTCCTGCACAGTACGCCCATGCCAAGGAAGTCGCACAAGCGATGATTGGTGAAGATCCAAGTGACATCGCCAAGTTGTACACCAAGCTCCTCTGGGCCGGCGCTTCGGTGGGCCGCTCTGGTGTGGCTACCCAGGCGTTGGCCGCACTGGATATCGCGCTCTACGACATGAAAGCCAAGCGCGCGGGGCTTCCGCTAGCCAAGTTCCTCGGCTCCCACCGCGATTCGGTGCGCACCTACAATACTTCCGGCGGCTTCTTGAACGCCAGCATCGAGGAGGTCAAGGATCGGGCTACCCAGTCCATCGAGGAAGGGATCGGCGGCATCAAGATCAAGGTCGGCCTGCCGGACAGCGCCGAAGACCTGCGCCGCGTTGCCGCAGTGCGCGAGCATATTGGCCCGGATTTCCCGCTCATGGTCGACGCCAACCAGCAATGGGACCGCGCTACCGCATTGCGCATGGGGCGCAGGCTCGAGGAGTTCAACCTCGTCTGGATCGAAGAACCGCTGGATGCCTACGATGCTGAAGGCCATGCGGCCCTGACCGCTGCCCTGGATACGCCAATAGCCACAGGAGAGATGCTTGCTTCGGTATCCGAGCACGAACGCCTGATTGCCGCACGCGCCTGCGACATCATCCAGCCTGACGCTCCCCGGGTTGGTGGCATCACCCAGTTCCAGAGACTGGCAACTTTCGCTGACCAGGCTGGGCTGGATCTGGCACCGCACTTCGCAATGGAAATCCACTTGCATCTGGCAGCAGCGTACCCACGCGAGCCTTGGGTGGAGCACTTCGACTGGCTCGACCCGCTGTTCAATGAGCACTTGGAAACCAAGGACGGCCGGATGATCGTTCCGAACAGGCCAGGGCTCGGCTTCACCCTGAGCGACCAGGCCCGCGCGTGGACCACCGAAACCGCGCAATTCGGCACCGCCTGAGTCCCCATGACTGGACCTTCGCGGGGGGG
>NZ_JBLVOJ010000016.1:39882-50627 GCF_053543715.1 Glutamicibacter sp. AGC46 | reverse complement strand
TTCGGGCGCTTATCCTTTAAGCATGCACAACGCCAAACCCAATCTGGCATCGGCCTTGGTCGGGCACCTGCGCGCGCAGATCAGCGGCGGGGCCATTCCTCCGGGACAGAAGCTGCCCAGCGAGAACGAGCTGATCGCCGAGCACGGGGTATCGCGCACCGTGGTCCGCGAGGCCATTACCCGACTGCAGGCCGAAGGGCTGGTCTACACGCGGCGCGGCGCGGGCAGCTTCGCTTTGACTCCTCCACCGCCCGCCGAGCCTGCCGCTCAAGCACTGGTTCCGCGTACCGTCGAGGAACGCCGCCAGTTGATCGAGTACCGGGTGGGTTTCGAAACCGAGGCCGCCGCCGTCGCGGCCCGCTCCCGCACCGCGCAGGATTTGTCCGCAATGGACCAGGCCCTGCGGGGCTTCGAGGCCGCAGCGGGCAATGCGGCGGTGAGCATGAGCTGCGATTTCGAGTTCCACCTGGCCGTGGCCAGGGCTACCGGCAATCCCTACTTCGGCCAGGCTGTGGAGAATTTCGGTCCCTCCATGATCGCGATGCCGCGCGGCCGGCTGGATTCGGCCGACACGATCACCGCCGACCGGCTGGGTTCGGTGGCCGCAGAGCACCGCGCCGTGCGTGATGCCATTGCCTCCGGCGACCCGCACATGGCGGCCGCGGCCATGCGCATGCATCTGGGCAACTCCATGCTGCGGCTGCAATCCGAAGCGGGGCTCGGCCCCGCGCTTTAGGGCCGGGACGCGGAAAAGACCTCCGGCTGGCCGTGGCAGCTGCCATCAGCTCCATGTCGCCGAGAGGTCTTTCCTTCAAAGTTCCGTACCGGGCCTAGGTGATCACCAGGTCCAGTGCGAAGACCCCGAGCAACCCGAGTACCGCCAACGTCGTGGTGTAGGTGGTGCGCACCGCGAGCGCCTGCCCGACATTGAGGTTGAAATACTCCTTGAACATCCAGAAGCCCGGGTCGTTCACGTGGCTGAAGGCGATCGAGCCGCAGGCGGTGGCCAGCACCATCAGCTCAGGCGACGCTCCGGTGGCCGCGACCAGCGGTGCGGCGATGCCGGCGGCGGTCGATACCGCCACCGTAGCTGATCCCAGCGCGATGCGCAGGATCACCGCAATGATCCAGGCCAGGAACAGCGGGCTGAGATTCCACCCCGCAGTGGTGTCCGCAATGTAGTCGGCAATGCCGGCGGAAACCAGCACCTGCTTGAAGGCGCCGCCGGCGCCGATGACCAGCAGGATCATGGCCATGGCCCGCGCGGCCTCGCTCATCGACTTGGCGACCTGCGCCATGGAACGGTTGTTCAGCGGGCCGAAGGCGGCAATCGCCACCAGCAGGGCGATCAGCAACGCAATTTCCGCCGAGCCCAGCAGCGCGAGCACATCGTCGGCCTCCTCGCTCAGCGTCACGGTCATGCGCAGGATTTCCGAACCGGCAATCAGCACGATGGGCAGCAGCGCCACCAGGAAGGACAAGGCGCCCGAGGGCAGCTCGTCGTCGGCGAAGTCCTTTTCCGCGAGCAGCCCCGAGGGCATCTGCGGGTTCATCTGCCGCACGAAGGACAGCCGCGGCCAGGCCATCGCAATGGCCACACCGGCCGGAATGGCGATGAGCAGGCCGTAGGCCAGCGTCAATCCGACCGATGCGTTGTACAGCCCGGCCACTGCGGTCGGACCCGGGTGCGGGGGCAAGAAGGAATGCATGGTGGACAGCGAGATGGACATGGGCAGGCCCACCCACAGCAGGTTGACCTTGGTGGCGCGCACCAGGGTGAAGGCGACCGGCACCAGGATCACGAACGCGACCTCGTAGAACATGGTCACGCCGATCAGCATCGCGGAAATGATCATGGCCCACTGCACGCCACGCTCGCCGAAGACCGAGAGGATCTTGCGGGCAATGCGCTGCGCCGCCCCGGCGTCGCCCATGACGCGGCCAATCATGGCGCCTAGGCCGATGACGACGGCGGTGCTTCCCAGCTGCCCGCCCAGGCCCTCGGTGATGATCTCCGGGATGTCAGCGACGCCCGCGGGCTCGCCGTCCACGCTCAGCGATCCGGTGGCGACGGCCCAGAAGGCCACGAGGGTGGCGACGAGGATCAGGGCGATGAATCCGTTGAGCTTGAACCTCATCATGAGGATCAGCAGCACGACTACCGCCAGCGCTACGACAAGCAGGGGCATAAAGGGGCTCCGATCTGGGGAATACTTTGGAAAAGGGTGGAATCTCGGCATCGCGGGTGGCGGCGAGGGCTTGGGTTTACGTGAGCTGCCGCATATCGCCATGTGCCTGTAGTCACGTTAGTAAGCCGGGATCGCTCCCGTCCAAGACTCGATCCGCATGTTTTGATACCCAGCCGGCATCGCGTTGCGTGCCCGGGTGTCGGCCATCCCCGCGATCCCGCGACATTCCGGCACTCCGCGCCCGGTAGCGCATTCGGCTCGGCGTTTCGGCGCTCCCCGGGAACCGTTCATTGAGTGACGAGCCTCACAATAGTTGACGCGCTGCAACCATTGAGGAGCCACCGGACCGTGGACGCGCAAAGGCCGCGGAAGGCTTCCATTGAAGCCGTCCGCGGCCTTTGGCAGCGGTGCGGTGGCGGGTCAGCCGGCCTTGACGGCCAGCACCGGATGCTGCGCCTGCAGCAGGATTCGCTGGGCGTGCGAGCCCATGATGAACTTGCCCACCTGGCTGCGCTGGCGCAGCCCGATGACGATCAAGGACACCTCGTGCTTCTCGGCCAGCCCCAGGAACTCCTCGGTCAGGTCATCACGGTAGCTGGACTCCACGATGCGAGCCTCGACTCCCGCCGCGGCGGCAGCTAGCAGCACGCGTTCCAGGTCCTCGGGCGAAGCGGTGTGCTTGTCCACCAGCGACCCCTCGCGCGAGGAGTTCACGATCAGCAACGGTTCGGCGCGCAGCTTCGCCTCGATGATGGCCGCGTCGACGGCGGCCTGCCCTACTGGGGTGGGGACGTATCCCACGATGATGCTCATGCGTTTTCCTTTTCCTTTACGGCCTGCACGGCCACCAAGCGGTTCTTGCGCTGATCGATGGCGGACTTGATCATCGGCCACACGGCCACGAACACGAACACCACCAGCAGCGTTGCGGAGATGGGTCGGGACAGGAAGCCCGAGGGGTCGCCTTCCAGCACCAGCAGGGATCGGCGCAGGTTGGATTCCAGCAAGCTGCCCAGCACGAACGCCAGCACCAGCGGGCCGGGCTCGAAACCGAATTTCTTCATCAGGTAGCCCACGGCGCCGAACATGACCACCAGCATCACGTCGAACATGGAGTTGCGGATGGTGTACGCGCCCAGCAGGGTGATCAACGCCGTGATCGGCGCCAGGATCGCGGCGCGGATGCGCAGGATCCGCACAAACACGCCGATCAGCGGGATCGACATGATCAGCAGCAGGATGTTGCCGATATACATCGAGTTCACCACGCCCCAGAACAATTCCGGGTCATTGGAGATCAGCTGCGGGCCGGGGGTGACCCCCTGGATCAGCAGCGCCCCGAAGATGATCGCCATTGTCGCATTCGCAGGAATGCCCAGAGTCAGCAATGGGATGAACGAGCTGGTCGCCGCCGCATTGTTCGCGGTTTCCGGTCCGGCGACACCCTCGATCGCCCCCTTGCCGAAGCGCGTAGGGTCCTTGGCGGTCTTCTTCTCCAGCGCGTAGGAGGCCAGCGAGGAGATCGTCGCGCCGCCGCCAGGCAAGATGCCCAGGAAGAAGCCGAGCACCGACCCGCGGCCGATCGCCCCGGAGGCCTGCTTCAGGTCCTGGCGCCGCGGCCACACGTTGGCCACCTTCAGCGGGGCGGACACGGCCCGGTGCCGCTCCTCCAGGTTGTAGAGGATCTCGCCCACGCCGAACAGGCCCATGGCGATCGGCACGAAGTCGATCCCGTCGGCCAGCGACAGGTTGCCGAAGGTGAAGCGCTCGGCCCCGGTGAAGCCGTCGCGACCCACCGTGGCCAGGAACAGGCCCAACGCCGCGGCGATGATCGCCTTGATCTTGGAGCCTCCGGAGATGGTGGCCACCAGCAAGATGCCCAGCAGCGCCAGTGCTGTGTACTCCGGCGGGCCGAAGTCCAGCGCGAAACTGGCCACCAGCGGAGCCAGGAAGGTCAGGCCCACAATGGCGATCGTGCCGCCAATAAACGAGCCGATGGCGGCAATGCCCAGTGCGGTGCCGGCCCGGCCCTGCTTGGCCATGACATAGCCGTCGAAGACCGTCACCACCGAGCTGGCCTCGCCGGGAAGGCGCAGCAGCACCGAGGTGATCGTGCCGCCGTACTGGGCACCGTAGAAGATGCCGGCCAGCATGATGATGGCGGTCACCGGCTCGACACCGTAGGTCAACGGCAGCAGGATCGCGATCGTGGCCGCCGGGCCCAGGCCCGGCAGCACGCCGATCAGCATGCCAATGACAACGCCGAGCAGGCAATACAAGAGGTTTGTGGGGTCCAGGACGGTGCCGAAGCCGTCCAGGACTGGTCCGAAGAAGTCCATGGGAGTCAACCTTTAATTGCGACTTAGAACAGTCGGGGAATCGTGGTGCCGAGCGCGGCAATGAAGATGGCGTAGAAGGCCACGACCACCAGCACCGAATACAAGGCGGCAGAGCGCCAGCGCTCACCGCCCAGCCAGCGCATCCACACGAAGCACAGCAGCAGCGCGGGAATCTCGAAGCCGATCAGCGGCATGAGCACCACCATCAGGATCAGGGTGGCGAAACCAATGACGGTGTACCAGCTCATGGCACTGAACTTCTCCCCGTCCTTCCCGCCGCGCCTGCCCACGATGAGCTGCACCACGGCCATGACCGAGGCAATCAGCGTGACGATGAAGGGCCACATCCCGGCGCTGGGCGCCGCGGGAGTGCCCAGTCCCAGGCCAACGGACAGCGCCATGCCGGCGCAGCCCAGCCCGAGAACCACCAGACTGGAGGCAAGGTTCGCCACCGGCCCGGCCGGTTCCGGGGCCTCGGCTTCCCACTGGGCGGCGAGTTCCTCCGGGGTCAGCGCCTCGGGCGACGAATCGTCCTCGGGCTGCACCGGGCCGGATTCCGCGCGGGGCGCGGCGGACACCGGCGGGCGTTCAACGTGTTTGGCTTGCATGATGTCCTCCTGTGCTTGAAGTGTTCCGGATCAGCTGGCTGCCGGGAGGCTACTTGCCGGCCAGCGAGATGTCGTACTCATCGGTCAGTTCCTTGTACTTCGCGGCCAGCTCATTCCATTCGGCGGTGACTTCCTCGCCGGAAATCTCGTTCGGAGTCAGCATGTTCTTCTCGTTGAACGAGGTGTAGGTGTCCGTGGCTACCGCGTCCTTGATGGAGGCCACCAGCTTCTGCTTGGCGTCATCGCTCAGGCCCTTCGGGGCTGCGATGGCGCGGTACTGGGAGACCGGGACTTCATAGCCTGCCTCGATGGCGGTGGGCACATCGGGAAGGAACTCATTGCGCTCGGAGGAGAAGACCACGATCGGGGTGACGGTGCCGGCGTCGATTTGCGGCTTGGCTTCGCCCAGCTGCACCGTGGAGACTTGCACCTGGTCGCCCATGACGGCGGTCAGTGCCGGGGAGCCCGAGTCGAATGGTACTGTGGTGCCTTCGATGCCCGCCTGGGCCAGGATCAGTTCCTGGGCCAGCTGCGAGCCGGTGCCCACGCCGGTAGTGCCGAAGGACAGCTTCTTGCCGCTGTTCTTGATGTCATCGAAGTTCTCCATCCCCGACTTGGTGCTGGCTACCATGACGTAGTCATCCTGGCTCAGTCCCATGAGGACATCGAGGTCATCGAGCGAAACCGCCTCGTCCGCGGATACCGCCAGCGGGGTAATGGTGATCAACGAGGCGTTGAGCAGCACGAGGTTCTGCCCGTCCGGGGGCATGGCCGCCACTTCTTCGGTGGCCAGCGCGCCGTTGGCGCCCGGCTTGTTCACCACGGGCAGGGCCACGCCCAGGGAATCCGCCATGCCGTCCGCCGCGGCGCGCGCGATCAGGTCGGTGGAGCCGCCAGGCGCCTGGCCGACGGTCAGGGTGATGGGGCCGCTGGGGAATTCGGCGGAGGCCGAGCCCCCGCCGACGTTGCCGCCGCAGGCGGAAAGCGCTAGTACCGCGCCAGTGGCTGAGAGGGCGAGCAGCGAACGGCGAGTCAAGCGGTTTTTCATGGGAAGTTCTCCTGTGGTGTCGAGTGTGGGACCCCGGCCGAGGCCTCGAGTGAGACAGCTCACCTTGCTGGTCTTGGAGTCAAGCGTAGAAACTTGAAGTGATGCATGTCCAAGGTTGAATGTGCATAGAATGATTCCAGAAAGGTATCAAATGTTTACTCTGGACCAAGCACGCAGTTTCGTTGCCGTTGCCGAGGAATTGCACTTCGGCCGTGCCGCCGAGCGGCTGAACATGACTCAGCCGCCGCTGAGCCGGCAGATCCAGAAACTCGAGCGCACGGTCGGCGTGGAACTGCTCGAGCGCGACAACCGCCGCGTGGCCCTCACCGCGGCGGGCCATGCTTTCCTCCAGGATGCCCGCCGGCTGGTCGTGGCCGCCGAGCGTGCCCCGGACAATGCCCGCCGCATCGCCGCCGGCCAGCTGGGCGAGCTGCGCATCGGCTTCACCGCGGCCTCGGGCTTCAGCCTGCTCGGCCCGCTGCTGGGAGAAATCTCGGCGCAGATGCCGCAGGTGCACCTGGAGCTGTCGGAAATGGTGACCGGCGAGCAGGTCGACGCCCTGCTGGACGGCGACATCGACCTGGGCTTGGCCCGCCCGCCCTTCGACGAGAAGCTCTTCGAGTCCGCGCTGCTGTTAACCGAGGGACTCTACGTGGCGGTGCCCTCCGGCCACCGGCTGGCCCGGCTGCAGCGGGAAGTACTGTTCGATGACCTGCGCAACGAACCGCTGATCATGCACTCCCCCACCAAGGCCCGCTACTTCTACGACCTGGTGGTTCGCCGCGTCGACATCGAGCACAAGAACGTGCGCCATACCGTCAGCCAGGTGCTGACCATGCTCGCGCTGGTCTCCGCCGGGCGCGGTATTGCTTTCGTCCCGGAGAGTGCCAAGCTGCTGGGCGTGGGCGGGGTCAGCTACCTGCGGCTGGGCGAGGTTACCGACGATCCGGTGCAGCTGCACGCCATCTGGAGCAAGTCCTCGCGCAATCCGGCGCTGGAACGGGTGGTCTCGATCGTGCGCCACGCGCTGCACGCTGAATGATGCACACTGGGTATCAAACAATACAAATATGGGCTTGGACAGGCATCATAGAGGGTTCCTAGGCTGAGGGTAATACCAATGCACCGCCCCCAGCTTTCCCGCCTCGCCTGAGGCGGGAACCAGTCAAAGGAACAAACCATGGCCCAGTACACCCCCGCCGAACTTGCCTCCAAGCTCAAGGACGGGTTGCTCTCCTTCCCGGTCACCGCATTCGACGCCAACCTGGAAATCGACGAGGCCGCGTACCGCAACCACCTGGCCTGGCAGTCCAGCTTCGACGTCGCCGGACTGTTCGCCGCCGGAGGCACCGGCGAAGGCTTCACGCTGACCCCGGCAGAGGCCTCGCGTGTGGTCCGCATGGCAGTGGAAGAAGCCGGCTCCAAGGTTCCGGTGCTGGCCTCGGCCGGCGGTTCGACCAAGCAGGCCATCCAGAACGCGCAAGACGCCGAGGCCGCAGGGGCCGAAGGCCTGCTGCTGCTGCCGCCGTACCTGACCGAATGCGACCAGGAAGGGCTCTACCAGCACGCGTCGGCCATCTGCGCATCGACGACGACCGGCGTGATCGTCTACAACCGCGCCAACGCGATCTATTCGGCGGACACCGTGGCCCGGCTGGCCGATAACCACGAGAACTTCATCGGCTTTAAGGACGCGCTGGGCGACATCGAGCACCTGACCAAGGTGTACGCCAAGAACGGCGACCGCCTGTTCTACCTGGGCGGGCTGCCTACCGCGGAGACCTTCGCGTTGCCGCTGCTGCAGCTGGGCATGAGCACCTACTCCTCGGCCATGTACAACTTCGTTCCGGAATTCGCGCTGGACTTCTACAAGGATGTGCGCGCCCAGGACCTGAAGGCGGTCAACGAGAAGCTGAACCGCTTCGTGCTGCCTTACCTGGAAATCCGCGACCGCGTCAAGGGCTACGGCGTATCCATCGTCAAGGGCGGGTTGAAGGCCATCGGCCGCGACTCCGGCTCGGTGCGCCCGCCGCTGCAGGATCTGACCGAGCAGGACCTGGCGGACCTGTCCGCGCTGATCCAGCAGGCAGGCATCGTTCCCGCCGGCGCGAGCCTCTGACCAGCACTGGCACTTTACGACACACCAATCAGTCGACTCAGGAGCAATTCATGAGCACAACCACGCAGAACCTCACCGGCCAGTCCATCCTCGCCGGCGCCAGCACCGAAGGCAACGGGCGCAAGGTCAACGGCTATAACCCGGCGACCAACGAGCGCCTGGAACCTGCCTACAGCCTCATCGATGAGCAGCAGCTGAAGCTGGCCACCGCTGCGGCGGCCGAGGCCTTCGAGTCCTTCCGGTCCTTGGAACCGTCGAAGCACGCAGAGTTCCTGGAAGCCATCGCGGAGAACATCGAGGCAGTGGGCGCCGAACTGGTCGCTCGCGCCATGGCCGAAACCGGCTTGCCCGAGGCGCGCCTGACCGGCGAGCGCGGGCGCACCACCGGACAGCTGCGGCTGTTCGCGCAGGTGGTGCGCCAAGGCGACCAGCACGGCGTGCGCGTGGACCCGGCCCTGCCAGAGCGCACCCCGGCCCCGCGCGTGGACATCCGGCAGCGCAAGATCCCGGTGGGCCCGGTCGCGGTGTTCGGCGCGTCGAACTTCCCGCTGGCGTTCTCCACGGCCGGCGGCGACACCGCCCGCGCGCTGGCTGCCGGCTGCCCGGTGGTCTTCAAGGCCCACAATGCGCACCCCGGAACCAGCGAGATTGTTGGCCATGCCATCAGCAAGGCCGTCGCCGACTTCGGGCTGCACCCGGGAGTCTTCTCCCTGGTTTATGGCCCCGGCGCGTCGATCGGCCAGGCGCTGGTGAAGGATCCGGCCATCAAGGCCGTGGGCTTCACCGGTTCGCGGGCCGGCGGCACCGCCCTGATGGCCGCCGCGGCCGCGCGACCGGAACCCATCCCGGTGTATGCCGAAATGAGCTCCATCAACCCGGTGATCTTCTTCGAGGGAGCATTGGCGCAGGATCCTGTTGCGCAGGCCAAGGCCTACTTGGCTTCTGTTGTCGGTTCTTCCGGGCAGCTGTGCACCGCACCGGGTCTCGTCTTTGTTCCCACTGGAGCTGCCGGCGACGCATTCGCCCGCGCCGTCAGCGGCCAGGCACCGGAAACTTCCGGGCAGACGATGCTCACCGAGGGAATCTACAATTCCTGGACCGCTGGTGTCCAAGCGCTCGGCAGCCAGGACGGTGTCGAACTGCTGGGCCGTGGCACCGAAGGGGCAACCGAGAACGCTCCGGCACCAGCCATCTACACCGCTGGAGTGGAGCAGCTGCTGGCCAACCCGGTGCTGCAAGACGAAATCTTCGGAGCCGCCTCGCTGGTGATTCGCTACGCCGATGCCGCACAGCTGCAAACGGCGCTGGGCCGGCTGGAAGGCCAGCTCACCGCCACCTTGCAGCTGGACGATTCGGATCACGAAGCCGCAGGGCAGATCATCGGGACGCTGGAAACCAAGGTCGGGCGCATCCTGGTCAACGGATGGCCAACCGGTGTGGAAGTGGGCCACGCGATGGTGCACGGAGGTCCGTTCCCGGCAACGTCCGACCCGCGGACCACCTCGGTGGGCACCCTGGCCATCGAGCGCTTCCTGCGCCCGGTCGCCTACCAGAACTTCCCGGACGCGCTTTTGCCCAAGCCCATCGCGGAAGACAATCCGTGGAAGTTGACCCGCCGGATTGACGGCGTCCTGCAGGCGAAAGGCGAATAATCCATGACTTCCCAGCCCACCATTGCCTCGGTGAAGGTCATCCCGGTCGCCGGGCACGACTCCATGCTGCTGAACCTCTCCGGGGCGCACGGGCCGTTCTTCACCCGCAATATCGCCATCATCACTGACTCCGAGGGCCGCACGGGCCTCGGCGAAGTGCCCGGCGGCGAGGCGATCCGTTCGACCATAGAGGAGGCCGGCACACTGATTACCGGCGCCCCTGTGGCGACTTACCGTTCGCTGCTGCGCCAGGTGGCAGCCCGCTTCGCAGACCTCGATTCCGGCGGACGCGGTGCACAGACCTTCGATTTGCGCACCACCGTGCACGCAGTCACCGCACTTGAATCTGCACTGCTGGATTTGCACGGCCAGTTCCTCGGGGTGCCGGCGGCCGAACTGCTCGGCGACGGGCAGCAGCGCGACGCGGTTCCGATGCTCGGTTACCTGTTCTACGTGGGCAACCCGGATACGACGGATCTGCCGTATCTGCGCGAACCGCAGGGCAACGACGACTGGGAGCGCTTGCGCCGCGAAGAAGCCATGACGCCAGAAGCCGTGGTGCGCCTGGCCGAGGCGGCTCAGGCCCGTTACGGGTTCAAGGATTTCAAGCTGAAGGGCGGCGTCCAGGACGGGGACTCCGAGGTCGATGCTGTCATCGCTTTGAAGGAACGCTTCCCCGAAGCCCGGATCACGCTTGACCCCAATGGCGGCTGGCTGCTCGAAGATGCTATCCGGCTTGGCAAGCGCATGCGTGGAGTGGTGGCCTATGCCGAGGATCCGTGGGGGGCGG
>NZ_JBLVOJ010000016.1:29735-39856 GCF_053543715.1 Glutamicibacter sp. AGC46 | reverse complement strand
GCGGCCCTGCGGGCCGCTTCTCGGGCCGCGAGGTCATGAGCGAATTCCGCAGGGCGACCGGTCTGCAGACCGCCACGAACATGATTGCGACTGACTGGCGAGAAATGGCGCACGCGGTGCGCACCAGTGCGGTAGACATCCCCCTGGCAGATCCGCATTTCTGGACCATGTCCGGATCAGTGCGCGTTGCCCAGCTGTGCAACGAGTTCGGACTGACTTGGGGGTCGCACTCGAACAACCACTTCGACATCTCGCTGGCGATGTTCACCCAGGTCGGCGCCGCTGCTCCGGGCGAGATCACGGCACTCGATACCCACTGGATCTGGCAGGATGGACAGGGCCTGACCGAGGAACCATTGGTGATTCGGGACGGAGAGATCAAGGTTCCGCAGCGGTCCGGCTTGGGTGTCAGCCTGGACATGGATCGGGTCGCCCAAGCCCACGAACTGTACCTGGAACATGGGTTGGGCTCGCGTGACGACTCGGTGTCCATGCAATACCTGATTCCCGGCTGGACCTTCGATTCGAAGAGTCCCGCGCTGGTTCGCTGACAGGCTGCCAGGGAATCTGAATAATGCACCGTGGACGGTAGAGGGAGCTTTCGCACCCTCGCCGTCCACGGCTTCGAGAAGCCCCGGAGCTGGGAACACCATTACCGGGCGGGAAAGGCAATATGCAAGGAGTTCTACAGGGATTCTCCGTTGTCTTGATCCTCATCGGCATCGGCCTGCTGATGTCGGTCGCACTGCCGCGACAACGCGCGGCCATTGCCCAGGGGCTCACCCCGCTCATCTTCTACATCACCAACCCCGCCCTGATGTTCACCCTGCTTGCCAGTACCGATCTGCATGCGGTGGTTGGTGTATTCACCCCGATAGCCTTGATGGTTGCGGTGCTGACCGGCTCCGCTTATGCATTGGTCGCGCGGCTGGCCTTCAAGACTCCAGCTCATCGGCTGCCCGTTGCGGCCATGTCCACGAGTTATGTGAATGCTGGAAATATCGGTGTGCCGCTGGCCCTTTATGCGGTGGGCAGCACCAGTCCCGTAGTGTCGGTGCTCATCGCGCAGTTGCTGATCATCGCTCCCGTCTACCTGTGCATGTTCGCGGTGCTCTCCCGCGCCAAATCCGGTGGCGCGGATAGCCTGCCCGGTGCGAAAATGATCCTCAAGTCCATCGCCAACCCTGTCACTATTGCGACCTTCCTCGGTGCGGTGTTCTCCTTCTTTGGCCTGGCACTGCCCGAAGTCATTCATGCGCCAGTGCAAATGATTGGCGACGCATCCATCCCCCTGTTGCTGATGTCCTTTGGAATGGCGCTATACGGCCAGCGTCCATTGTCAGATAAGAACCTGCGCGGCGAAATCTATCTGGCGACCGCGTTCAAGGTGTTCTTCATGCCTTTGCTCGCCTGGCTCGTTGCCCGCTTCGTTTTCGGCCTATCAGGAATCGAACTTCTCGGAGTGGTGATCATGGCGGCGCTTCCAACCGCGCAAAACGTCTTGCTGTTTGCCCAGCAATTCAAGCTCCCCGTCGCCGTGCCGCGCGAAGTGGTGCTGGCAAGCACCCTGCTGACCTTTCCCAGTGTGCTGGTCATTGCCTTCTTGCTGGGCTAGATACGTGCAGCACCGGTATTCGCTCCGGTGGGCATCTTGGGCCTGCCGCTGCTACCCATCCCGTGCGACAGCGTAATCCCTGCCTCGAATGCGCTCGAACCACCTTGCCGAAGCTATCCGTTGCCAGCTGTCTTCCGAACGGTAACTCGGCGGAACTGATGGGCTGGCCAAGCGTCCAGCCGATGAGCTGGCAACCAAGCGGCTATTGGCCATCTCACGGTGCCGAATCCGGAGGGACGCCATTTATTCAATGAATTAGCCAAGATACCTAGCACGCTTGGACCACGGCTTCGACGCCAGGAGAGCTGGATCCCGGAATGTACTCCTAGCTTGAAACAACTTTGGAAAGATAGCGTTCGCTATGCAAATAATTATGTGTTTTCCATGGTCAGTGCGGATCTGAAAATTTCGAACTCCCCAAACATGCAGATAACCATCATTCATTTTTCGAATCTGCGAGTCCGCCGGGATAGTTCCACAGAAATATGTGAAACACCTTTTTAGTACATGAGCGAATATAAAAGATTTATTTGAGAAGTACTTCCTTTAGGAGTTGCCGAGCAGTTACGCTCCTACCGGCACACACCACATCGATTGATCACCGACCTTTGTGCGCCCAAAAACCCTACAAGGAGTGCATCAATGGCACGTTTTTCTACCCCTCTTCGGAGAACCCTGGCCGTCTCCGCGGCCGTAGTGATCGGCATGAGCGGCTTCGGCGCTGGCGCCTTGCCAGCTACCGCCTCCCCCGTATCGGCTCCCGCTGAAAAGTCCCTCCCCAAGGCAAATGGCGAAGACAAGGTCAAGATCGGTTCGGTTCAATCAGGCGAGGCCTACGACCAATTCATCGTCACCTACAAGGCTTCAGCCACGCAGACGGGCAAGTCCTCCCGCGCCAAGGCCTGGGGCCAAGCAGCCAAGGCAGCAGGCGTTACCGTCAAGGAAATGCGAGCCATGGCCACCGGCAGCTTCGTGGTGAAGGCCGACAAGAAACTCAAGGGCAACGGCGCCAAGGAGTTCATGGCCGATATTGCGCAGTCTGGTCTCGTGGAATCGGTGGAACCCGATGCCATCATGAAGATTTCCATGACGCCTAACGACACCCGGTACGGCGAGCAGTGGCACTACAGCGGCACCAACGGGATGCGCTTGCCTTCGGCCTGGGACATCGCCACCGGCGAGGGCAGCATCGTCGCAGTCCTGGATACCGGCATCACCTCGCACTCGGACCTGAACGCCAACATCGTTTCCGGCTACGACTTCGTCTCCAGCTCTGCCTCGGCCCGCGACGGCAACGGCCGCGACGCGAACCCCCAGGACGAGGGCGACTGGTACGCCGCCGGTGAATGCGGCGGCAGCTACTCGGGCAATTCCTCTTGGCACGGCACCCACGTGGCCGGCACCGTAGCCGCAGTCACCAACAACTCCAGCGGCGTGGCCGGAGTTGCCCCGGATGCCAAGATCCAGCCGGTCCGCGTCCTGGCCAAGTGCGGCGGCAGCCTGTCCGATATCGCCGATGCCATCATTTGGGCTTCGGGCGGTTCGGTCCCGGGAATTGCCAATAACCCAACCCCGGCAGACACCATCAACATGTCCCTGGGCGGTGGCGGCGCTTGCGGAACTACCTACCAGGCGGCCATCAACGCCGCGGTTTCGCGCGGCACCTCGGTGGTAGTTGCCGCCGGCAACGAAAGCCAGAACGCTTCGAATTCCCGCCCGGCCAACTGCGAAAACGTCATTACCGTAGCGGCAAGCAACCCTTCGGGCGCTCCGTCGTACTACACGAACTACGGCTCGGCCGTTGACGTCACCGCACCTGGTGGCGACACCCGCTACGCCGGCCAAGGCGTGCTGTCCACCATCAATACCGGCACCACTACTCCATCCAGCCAGGGCTATGCCTTCTACCAGGGCACTTCCATGGCCACCCCGCACGTAGCGGGCATGGTCGCACTGATGAAGTCGGCAGACCCTGGGATGTCCCCCGCCTCCGTGGAAACTGCGTTGAAGCAGGGCACCCGCGCGATGCCAGGCGGTTGCAGCATCGGTTGCGGCGCCGGACTGGTGGATGCCGCCAAGATCATGAATGCCCTGGACGGCAGCAACCCAACACCAACCCCGGAGCCAACTCCGGATCCGGAGCCAAGCGGCAACCTGCTGAAAAATGCAGGTTTCGAGAACGGGGCGGATTACTGGACCGCCAACCGCGCCGACACCTTCGAGTCCGGCTCGGCAGCCCGCTCCGGCAGCGGATTAGCTGGGCTCAATGGTTGGGGCAATTCCAACACCTACACCCTGGACCAGAAGGTCGCCATCCCGGCAGATGCCACCAATGCGCAGCTGGAGTTCTACCTGCATGTGCTGACCAATGAAACTACTGCCTATAGCCAGTACGACAAGCTGACCGTACAGGTTCTGGACGGCTACGGAACCTACAACATGGGCACCTGGTCGAACTTGGATGCCGGCTCGTCCTACGAACTGCAGGCCGTTGACCTGAACAACTTCCGCGGTAAGACCGTTACTTTGCGTTTCAAGGGCGTGGAAGACAGCTCGCAGGCTACCTTGTTCCGCATTGATGATGCATCGGTAGCCGCCAGCTAGAGGATCGACCAGAAAAGTCCGCTATTACCTGCGCAAGCGCGGCACCAATCGGTGCCGCGCTTGCTGCGGGAAAGATAGGGATATCGCCTAGCTCAAGGTCCAGGAGCGCTTGGACAGGCCGTACCAGAAACCGTCAATTGCCGTCTTGGCATCAATTCCACCCGAGGCGTATGCCGCACCCAGCGCAACGTACAGCGGAGCCCAATGCTCCGAGCGCGGGTGCGCTTCGCGGGCCGCCGGGGCCTTGTGCAGGAAGTCGAGGATGGAGTCCACATCCCCGCGGGCCATTGCCTCCTCGGCCCAATGGTCGAACTCGCTGGAGGCCGATGGCGGCGCCGAATCCGGCCCGCCGGCTGGGTTGAACCAGCGCAAGTTGTGGGTGGTGAATCCGGAGCCAACGATCAAGGTTCCCCGCTCGCGCAAGGGCGCCAAGCTCTTGCCCAGATCAAAGAGTCCTGCAGGATCCAGTGTTGGCATGGACATCTGCACCACCGGTACATCCGCATCCGGAAACATTTCCTTCAGCGGCACGTAGGCGCCATGGTCCAGTCCACGCGTCTCGTCGCGCTCCACGTGATGGCCATAGGCCGAGGTCAGCCGTTCGACTTCATTGGCCAGCTCGGGCGCCATTGGCGCGTCGTAGCGAACGTCGTAGTACTTCTGGTCGAAGCCCCAGAAGTCGTAGACCAATTCGTTCTTCTGCTGGGTAGCACTCAGCGTCACCGGCGCATTTTCCCAGTGCGCGGAGATCATCAGAATATCTTTCGGCTTCTCGAAAGTGCCGGACCAGCTAGCCAGCTCCTGGGTCCAGCGCTGGTCGTCGGCCAGTGGCGGTGCGCCATGGCTAAGGAACAAGACGGGAGGGGTATCGGATAGCTGATTCATGATTAAAACCTACCAAGCATTAGTTGAAGCGTCAAGTTTTATTTTCATGAATCCCGATATCCAACTCCAAATGCTCTCCAAGAGGCCCGTGGACAGTGCGGACAGCTTCGCCGCACCACGTTGGGTCCAACGCCAGAGGCAACGGAGGCCATGGCTTTCTTGCTCTGCTTCTGAGCGGCGGCGGAAATCTATTGCTTCTCTAATCACGAATGCAATCGGCAAGTCGTTCCTAAGCTGCGCCGGAGAAGTGGAACTGTACGGCTTTGCAGGCATCAGGCGTTGCCTGGCCAGTCTTTTCCAAGCCATTAATTACGCTCAGCTGGGGATTCGCAGTACGTTCAACACTTCGGCTTCGAACGGCTGCGGTCTCCAATATCAGACTTATCGACCATTAATCTTTAGAATGGTTTGTATGCAAGAAGAAGAACTGATGCAGACGGTCGAAGAAGAATTCACCGCCATCTTATTGCGCGCCCGCCAGATGCTGATCCGTCGCGCCAAGATCATCCACCCGGACCTGCAGGATCCGGGGTACCGCTTGCTTGCAGTGGTCATCCGCGATGAAGCCCAGCAACAGGGAGCACTCGCAGAAAAACTGCGTCTGGACAAGGCGACTATTTCCCGCCTCGTGCAGCACCTCGAGTCTCTGGAACTTGTCACCCGCACCCAGGATCCTTCCGATGGCCGGGCCCAGCTGGTCTCGGCAACAGAAAACGCCAAGGAAAAATGGCGCTCCAGCGGTAACACGCTGCGTGAGGAACTGCGCCGCCAGCTCAAGGAATGGGAAGCCTCCGAACTGAAGAATTTTGGAGATCTCCTGCACCGCCTCAACGACAGTTTTGAACAGATTCTCTAGTCCCCGATCATCAGCTGAAGCCTTGGAGACCTTCTGGTTTCCAAGGCTTCAGCTTTTTAGGCTCACTCCATCAGCGCCAGGAAATCATCGGCGCTTAACGCAGCACTCTGCGCGGCTTGGGCAGTCTCTCCCAGGACATCATTGAACAGCTGCGTCTTCTTGGCCTGCAGCGCGAGCACCTTGGATTCGATGGTGTCCTTTGCCACCAAGCGATACACATAGACCGGACGAGTTTGCCCAATGCGGTGGGCCCGGTCAATAGCCTGGGCTTCGGCCTGCGGGTTCCACCATGGGTCCAGCAAGATGCAGTAGTCGGCGGAAGTGAGATTAATGCCGAAGCCGCCGGACTTCAGCGAGATGAAGAAGACCGGGAAATCTCCCTCGCTGAAACCGTCAATCAGTTCCTTGCGCTTTGGGCCAGTGGTGGACCCATCAAGGTATCCGTGCTCAATGCCCAGCTCTTCAGCGACGTCGCGTGCCTTGGCCAAGAAACTGGTGAATTGGCTGAAGACCAGAATCTTATGCCCTTCAGAAACCGCGTCCCCCATGAGTTCGCGCAGCATTTCCAGCTTCGCGCTCGGGGCATCGCCCTCGCCTACCAGGGACGGATCCAAGGCCAGCTGGCGCAGCAGGGTCAGCGACTGGAGAATCTGGAAGCGATTCGAATCAACGTCGTCAACCAGGCCCAGGACTTCTTGCCGCACACGCTGGAAGCGGCGGTCATAGGCTTTGCGGTGCCCCGGCTCCAGTTCGACTTCCAGCACCTGTTCGGTCTTCGCCGGCAGCTCTGGAACGACCTGTTCCTTGGTACGGCGCAGCACGAACGGACGCAGTCGGCTCTTCAGGCGCTCCAGGCGCTCCTGGTCTCCGTCGGCAATGGGCTTCTGGTAGTTGTCCTTAAAGGACTTCGCACCGCCCAGCAGGCCTGGTGCAGCCAGTGAGACCAACGCCCACAGTTCCAGCAGGTTGTTTTCCATGGGAGTGCCAGTGACCACGAATTTGCACGGCACTGGCAGCTGCCGGGCCTGCTTGTAGCCTTTGGAGGCATGGTTCTTCAGTTGCTGGGCCTCGTCCATGATCATGACGTTGAATCCGGCGGCTTCAAAATCCTCATAGGCCAGGCGGAAGATCGTGTAGCTGGTAACTACCAATTGGGCGTCACCGATCTGCGACGCCATGCTTTGGCCGCTCTTTCTAGCTGTTGAAGTGATGCCGGTGACGCTCATCTGCGGCGCAAATCGCTGCGCCTCATTGATCCAGTTGCCCACCACCGAGGTAGGAGCCAGCACCAGGAATTTCTGGGCAGGATCCTCGACGCGCGCTTGTTCAAGGCAAGCCAGCAGCTGGACGGTCTTGCCCAGACCCATATCGTCGGCAAGGACGCCACCGAGATCATGGGTACGCAAGAAGTTGAGCCAGGATAGGCCGTGGCCCTGATACGGGCGCAGTTCAGCGTTGAACGTTTCCGCTAGCTGGACCGGCTGCATTTCTTCACCGCTTTGCAGCGCATTCATGGTCTGCAGCCACTGGTTGTGCTGGGCTTCGATAATGCCCAGATCCACCAGTTCTTGCCACCAGTCGATGCTCAACTTATGGATGCGGATCGTATCGCCCTGCACCGTGCCCAGCTCCCCGGCCTCTGATATCAGCTGGCGCAGCTGCGTGAAATCTGCACCATCAATCGGGATCACCGTAAGGTCATCGAGGACGAGATACTCATCTTGCTTGGTCAAGGCCTCCAGCAGCAGTGGGAACGGGACCTTGGTCTCGTCCAGGAGCACTTCCACAGACAAGTCGAACCAGTCCCCCGTGCTTTCGCCGGCTTCGACACTGACAGCGGCCGGCGCGTGGCTGATCCGGTACTTCGGCAGCCTGTTCTGCTCTTCAACGACCACATCGGGATGCTCTGCCAATAGCGGCAATGCGTAGACCAAGAAATCGATGGATTCGGAGGTGCTGAATTCCTTCGGCGGGAAGATTCCTGAAGAGGTCAGTTGCCCCAAGGAAGCCTGCGCGCCGAGCTTGTCCTGCACCGAAGCAGCAATTTCCTTTTCCACGGCATACTGGCGGGGGCCCGCGGAGGCGTACTCCCAGGAATAGCTCACGGTCAGCGGAGTTCGGATGCTCTCCAGGGACAGCTTGAGGCTGGGGCGTGCTGGAACAGGGATGCTGTAGCTGTCATCCTCGCTCTTCAACGGTGCCATCAGGCGCAATCGGTCCAGGTGCTGGCGCTCGAAAAGCTCAACGCCTTCCTGCGGGATGGATTGCGCACCGGATTCAATAAATGTGGCCAGTTCCTTCGTGACCGGTTCAGCGAACCGGGCCAAACCGATTTCCCTGGCCTTCGGCAAGGGGCCGGACGCGTAAGCCAACAAGGTCGGCGGCGTGCCTATGGGCAAGAGGTAGAGGTGCTCTTCGCTCGGCCCGCGCAGCTTCCCTTCCATGCTCAGGCCATGTTCACCGCGACGCACATCCACGTGTGCCATGGCTGGTTGCTCGCTGAACTCCACCGGGGCCTTGGCCGTAGAACCGCCGTTGACGATCTGCACTCCAGCTTCACGCAGGGCTTCGAACGCATCCAGCAGGTCCTGGCCTGGAAGATCCATCAAGGAGATCCACTCCTTGGGATCCCACGAATGGTGATAAGTATCTTGTTCAACGTGTTCACGCAACCGGTCCAGTTCAACGACCGCACGACGCTGCTTCTTGGAGAACCGCGTATCAAAGGCAACATTGCGCCAGCTGATCCCGGTTTGGATCCAGGGGCTCTTGGTGCCCTGGCGGGCCGGGCGTGCCTGCAAGGTCAGCGCGTCCTCGCCGCCATAACGCGGTTCGCTGACCACTTTCAGGATCAATCCCAACGGTTCTTCGGCAGCCAGCGGCTCATCGGAAATGACTGGAAGCAGACGGTCAAGGGTACGTTCCCACTGCGGCTTGCTATTGCGTTTCCATGCGTGGGGATCCACCCCGGAGTCGGAGACGAAGAAGCCCTGGTCTTCTTCGGTGGTGACCTCAATGAGCAAGGCGGCGACGTCTTCACAGGACTGAACCCCCGGATGCTTGCCGCAGAAGCTGGTGAAGCTGATATTGCCCGCGGTGATTTCCAATTGGGCCATCACCGATTCGCGCAGCACCACACCGGAGATGCGGGTAGATCCCGGTTGCATTACCCGGTTGGCGATCTGCACTTTTCCGGAATCACACAGGAATTGGCCCAGGTTGTATTCGGATTCGGTCACCAAGGTCTGGGCCGCAGAAAGTGTCAGCTGGAATTCCATACTCGCCGTTCATTGTTCGTGCAGTGGGCGCCCGAGAGCTAGATTCCATCTTAGCGAGCCGGAAAGCAAGATGCCCGGTGACGAAAAGTTACTTCTGCCCTTTACCCGCGGGCCCTGCAACCGATAGAAATTAATCACTGAATCACGAGTTCCACTCTTTGAGCCCTGGCTGAGTGGACGGCAACCCTCCTGCGTCATTGTGCGGGGTGCCCCAGGTGAAGATTCGACGCATCTTGACAGCCAAGATGCGTAAGCGATGGCGCCCCTTGCGCCAGAAAGGGGATCAATTCCCCATGACTAATGCAGCATCTGCCCCAACCGTATCCGAAGACCGCGCACAGCGCCTGCAGGAAGCAGGCAAGGGCTGGGGCGAACGAATTTCGGCTGCCCCGCAAAGTGCCCAATTGACTTTCACTGTGGAGGGCGAAGGCTTCGATTCGGTAGCCAGCAACATTGTCTCGGGCAAGCACACCTTCCAGGTCGACGAGCCAGCTGCCCTGGGCGGCAGCGACCTGGCCGCAAGCCCCGTGGAATACGCGCTCGGAGCGCTCATCTCCTGCCAGGTTGTGGTCTACCGCTTGTACGCGCAGAATCTCGGCATCCAGGTGGACGACGTGAAGATCCAGGCCAATGGCCACCTCGATGTCCGCGGACTCTTCGGCATCGACCAGACCATCCGCCCCGGCTTCTCGTCGGTGGATCTGGACATCCGGATTGCCGGACCGGAATCAGCTGAACGCTATGAAGAACTGCGCCGCGCAGTGGATGCCCACTGCCCAGTGCTGGACCTCTTCGCCAATCCGGTGCCGGTGACAACCGCGGTGAGCATCACAGAGATCAACTAGAGTTCGCTGAACTAAAAAGCACCGCGGCGGCCCCCCCC
>NZ_JBLVOJ010000016.1:5293-29652 GCF_053543715.1 Glutamicibacter sp. AGC46 | reverse complement strand
GGCCGCCGCGGGGCCACTTCTAGCTGAAGCCAACTATTGCCCCAGGAAGTTCAGCAGGACTTTGCCGGAGCGAGCCGAATCTTTGGCCGTTTCGAAGGCTTCAAGCGCATCGGCGACCGGGAACTCGTGGGTTACCGCCTCGGAAACCTGCAGTGAACCGTCGGCCAGGGCAGCAAGCACATGGTCGATTTCGTCGTTGAAGCGGAAGGAACCAACCAGTTCCAGCTCGCGGGTAATAGCCAGCGAAATGAGTGCGGGTTGTTCTCCTGAGGGCAGCAACCCGACCATGACCACTCGACCGCCGCGCACGGCACCGCGCACGGCGGAGGCCAACCCGCGGAAGTTGCCGCTGGCCTCGATCACCACGTCCGCGCCCACCTGGGCAAGAGCTTCCTGGTCATCGGCGCGCAAAGTTGAAGTGGCACCGAGTTTCCCGGCGATTTCCAACGGCTTCTCGTGCATGTCCACTGCGATGATTTCTTTGGCTCCGGCACGCTTGAGCACTGCTACAGCGAGAGCTCCGATCGGCCCAGCACCAATAACCAGCGCCTTCTTGCCGGCGACTTCACCGGCGCGCGACACCGCATGCCAAGCAACCGCAGCCGGTTCTGCCAGTGCGGCATCACGCAGTGACAGGCCAACGGGTAGTTCACGCAGCATGCGTGATGGCAGATTCACTTCGCGGGCAAAAGCTCCCTCGGTGTGCGGGTAGCGGGCGGCCGAGCCCAGGTAGGTGCACCCCGGGGAAAGATTCGGGCGGTCGGCCGGGTAGGGTTCCCCGGTCTCGCCTGGTGTTGCCGGGTGCACGGCGACTTTGGTACCGGCCGCCGGCCCGCTGCCGTCAGCGGCGGCCTGCATGACGGTCCCGCCGATTTCATGCCCGAGAACCATTGGAGCCTTGAGGATCGATTCCCCGGCGGCGCCGTGGCTCCAGTAATGCAGGTCTGATCCGCAAATACCGCCGTAAGCGATGGCAACGCGTGCTTCATCTGCTCGCAGCGCTGCCAGCTCGATTTGTTCAATACGCAAATCACCGGCTGCATGGGCCACGACGGCCAACGTGCTGGTGGCGAGGGAATTAGACGACAACGCTCATGCCTCCGTCGATGAAAATGGTCTGCCCGTTCACGTAGTTCGATCCATCCGAGGCCAACCAGACTGCTGGTCCGGCCAGATCCTCGACAGTTCCCCATCGGGCAGCCGGGGTGCGGCCCAGAATCCAGGAGTTGAATTTCTCGTCATCCACCAGATTCTGCGTCATCTCGGTGTGGATGTAGCCCGGTGCGATGCCGTTGATCTGCAGTCCCGAACCAGCCCATTCGGCGGTCATGGCGCGGGTGAGATTGCGCAGGCCGCCCTTGGCCGCGGTGTAGGCGGAGATGGTGGGGCGGGCCAGGTCGGTTTGCACCGAACAGATGTTGATGATCTTGCCTTCGCCACGCTGCACCATGGAGCGTGCGACTTCTCGGCCTACCAGGAATGCGCTGGTGAGGTTCGTGTCGATCACACGCTGCCAGTCGGATACTTCCAATTCAAGCATGGGCACGCGGTGCTGGATACCCGCGTTATTCACCAAAATGCGGATGGGGCCGATGTTCTTTTCAATGGCTGCGATGTTCTCGCGCACGGCGGCATCATCGGTGACATCGAAGCAGGCGCTATGGATTCTTTCGGTGCCATAGCGGGTACCGAATTCGGCGGCAGTTTCGGTCAGGCGTTGCGCATCCCGGCCGTGAAGGATGATGGTGGCACCGGCATCCGCCAAGGCACTGGCAAGTTCGCGGCCAATGCCGCGGGAGGATCCGGTGACCAGGGCCAGGCGTCCGGACAGGTCAAAAAGTTGGCTCATGAATTCCCTCGCATGAAGTGTCGATGGTACATCGACGGGAACTCATCAGCGGTATGAACCAGCTGTTAAATCCGAAAAATCAGCCCCGTCGCTTCCCCAAAAACATATCAGATATAAGAGGTGCGAGGGGCCATAAAGTCCGACTTATTTATTTGAAAACTATCCTGCCGGATCTAGCGGGTCTGCGAGTAGAACCAGTTGATGTGCTCTTCGAGCAGCTGGGCCGCCCGTTCGCGCTGGTTCGTCGCGAATGCGTGGTGGATGGCCTTGTGCTGGCGGCGCAGGACGCGCACCACCGGCTGCCAGGCCTCGTCGCTGGGCACCGATTCGGAGACATAGTCGCTGATCGAGTTGCGCAGCGATTCCATCATCGATTCCACTACCGCGTTGCCGGCCATGGAGGCCAGGAGCACATGGAACTCGGCATCAATGCGGTGGAAGGCCTCGCGCGAGAGCTGCGCGTCGTCCATGCGCATGATCAGCACCGCGGTGCGGTCAATGACCTGCTGGGCATGGATCGGATCGCGCGGCGTCATTTGCGCTGCCCAGGTTTCCAGCAAGATGCGGGATTCGACGATCTCGCGGACGTTGATCCCCTTGGCCGCCAAGTGCAGGCGCAATGCCTGCGAAATGCCTGCCGAGGGGTTGGAGATGATCACCGCTCCGGAGTTGGGCCCGGAGCCGGTGGAAGTCTTGATAATGCCCATCACATCAAGGATGCGGATGGCATCTCGGACCGAAGCCCGCGAGATCCCATGCTGCTCCGCGAGCGCACGCTCGCCGGGAAGCTGGTCTCCAACGGAGAGCTTCTCCTTGCGCAGATCCTGTTCAATTGCTTGGAGAACAATCTGGTACGCACGCGGAGCTGGGTTTACTGGCATCGGATCTATTTTAGCCGTTCGAAGCTAAGGCAGCATCCAGGACAGAACCGGGGTGGACTGCAGGTAAACCAAGCAGCACAGCACCAGCAGCATGCCTACGGACCAACCGGCAACCTTCTTGAGGATCACCGACTCCTGGCCTTCCATCTTCACCGAGGTAGCGGCGATGGCCAGGTTCTGCGGGGAGATCAGCTTGCCGACCACGCCGCCGGAGGTGTTGGCGGCAACCAGCAGGTTCGGATCGATGCCGGCATTGATGCCAGCGGTCTGCTGCAGCTTGGCGAACAGCGCGTTGGCCGAGGTGTCCGAGCCGGTCACCGCGGTGCCGATCCAGCCCAGGATTGGCGACAGGAAGGCGAAGAATGCGCCGGTGCCTGCCAGCCAGGTGCCAATGGTGATGGTCTGGCCCGAAAGGTTCATCACGTAAGCCAGGCCGAGGACCGACAGGATGGTCAGCGCGGCGTAGCGCATGTTGTAGACGGTCTTGCCGATTTCGGCAGCACCCTCGGCGAAGGTCATCTTGTACTTGCCGTTGCCGTCGTTCTTCGCGTAGACCAGGGCCACGATCAGGCCGGTGATCAGCAGCAAGGTGCCCGGGGAGGATAGCCACTGGAAGTTGTAGATGGTCGAAGATACCGCTTCGCCATCAGCATTCAGGATCTTGCCGTCCAGTCCTGGCCAGCCGAATTTGATGTCCGTGGTTGCCAGCCATGCAGGAATGTCCACGCCCAGCTTCCACAGCTTGGCCACGCCGAAGATGACGATAACCAGCAGGTACGGGAACAAAGCCATCCAGGTGTTGACCGGGTGCAGCTTGGCATTGGCTTCGTATGGAATTGCGGCGGCTTCAGCAGTCAGCACGCGCTGGCGTGCCTCGTCGGCACCCTTTGGAGTCCAGAAGCGCAGCAGGATCACTGCGGCGGCCAGGCCAACCAGCGCAGCAACGATATCGGTCAGCTCATAGGAGAAGTAGGTCGAGCACAGCCACTGGGCGACACCGAAGGAAATGCCGATGGTCAGCGTTGCCGGCAGGGTCTGGCGCATGCCGCGCCAGCCGTCGAGGATCAGGACCAGGATCGATGGGACGAACAGCGCCAGCAGCGGGGACTGGTGTCCAACGATGGCGCCGATGTCGGCAGCCGGGATGCCGGTCAGGGCACCGGCGGTGGTAATCGGGATCGCCACGGCGCCGAAGGCCACCGGGGCGGTGTTGGCAATCAGCACGGCGCAGGCTGCGCGCAGCGGCGACAGGCCCAATGCCAGCAGCATGGTGGCGGTAATCGCCACCGGTGCGCCGAAGCCGGCCAGCGCTTCAAGCAGGCCGCCGAAGCAGAAAGCAATCAGCACGGCCTGGATGCGCACGTCGCCGCCGCCGATGACGTCGAAGACGCGGCGCAGGTCTTCGAAGCGGCCCGACTTGACGGTGACCTGGTAGAGGAAGATCGCCATGACAACGATCCAGACAATAGGGAAGGCACCGAAGACCATGCCCATCAGTCCGGAGTTCAATGCCAATCCAACCGGCATGTTCCAGCCGAAGATCGCCACGAGGATGGCAACAGCGAGCGAGCCGAGGCCGGCCCAGTGGGCCTTGACCTTGACTACTGCCAGAAGTACGAAGAAGGCTACAAGCGGGATCAGTGCGATGAGCGCTGAAACAGCTATGCTCCCCGCGATCGGATCCGTGGAGGGTGTAAACACGGTGTGGGCGTCCTTACTCGAGATGGTCTGACCATATGTGGTCCGACCACCTAGAGTACAAGGTGAGAGCTATCACAACAAGTCTTGACTATTACGAAGTACGTGGCATAGTATGGTCTGACCACACCCTGAAAGAGTCATTTATTATGCGAATTGCTCTCTTTGCCACGTGCATTGTGGATGCTATGTATCCGGAAACCGCCAAGTCGACAGTGAAAATCCTGGAACGCTTGGGCCATGAAGTAATTTTCCCCAAGGCGCAAGCCTGCTGTGGGCAAATGCACATGAATTCCGGTTATATGCCTGAAGCCCTGCCCGTGGTCGAAAACCACATCAATGCCTTCGACACCGAAGACTATGACGTCGCGGTGGCCCCCTCGGGCTCCTGCGTTGCTTCGGTCAAGCACCAGCACCCTTTCCTGGCAGAGCGCCTGGGCAAGCCGGAGCTCAAGGAACGCGCAGTTGCCGTGGGCAAGCGCACCTATGAACTGAGCCAGCTGCTGGTGGATGTCCTGGGGATCACCAACGCCGCCGAGCAGCTGGGCAGCTACTTCCCGCAGACCATCACCTACCACCCTTCCTGCCACGGCATGCGTTCGCTGAAACTCGGCGATCGGCAACTTGATCTGCTCAAGACCGTCGGCGGCATCACCGTCAACGAGCTTCCGGAAGCTGACCAGTGCTGCGGCTTCGGCGGTACCTTCTCGATCAAGAACTCCGATGTCTCCACGGCAATGCTCGAAGACAAGATGAAGAACATCTGCTCCACCGGCGCCTCGGCCTGCGCGGGCGGCGACGCCTCCTGCCTGATGCACATCGGCGGCGGACTTTCGCGCACCGGAGCCAAGCCAAAGACCCTGCACCTGGCAGATATCCTGGCCAGCACCATGGAAGAGACGGTGTCACTGTGACTCAGGTATTCCTCGGCATGCCTGCCGGCGGGCAGGGCAACCTGTTCGAGACCGAGCCATTCCCCAAGGCCGCGCACCGCGAACTGGGCAACACCCAGATGCGCAAGAACCTGCGCCACGCCACCCACACCATTCGCGACAAGCGGCTGAACGTCGTCGGCGAGCTTCCGGACTGGGAAGAGCTGCGCGACGCCGGCAGCGCCATCAAGAACCTGACGATGGCCAACCTCGAAGAGCGTTTGGAAGAGTTCGAGAAGAACTTCACCGCCCGGGGCGGCATTGTCCACTGGGCCCGTGACGCGGACGAAGCCAACAAGATCGTTACCGAGCTGGTCAAGGCGACCGGCTCGAAAGAGGTCGTCAAGGTCAAGTCCATGGCCACCCAGGAAATCGGCCTGAACGAGCACCTGGAGACCGAGGGCATCGAAGCCTTCGAAACCGACCTTGCCGAGCTGATCGTCCAGCTGGGCAACGACAAGCCAAGCCACATCCTGGTTCCGGCGATCCACAAGAACCGCACCGAGGTGCGCGACATCTTCCTCAAGGAAATGCCGGTAGTGGATCCGAACCTGACCGATGAGCCAGCCAAGCTGGCCGAAGCTGCCCGCAAGCACCTGCGCAAGAAGTTCCTTTCCGCCAAGGTCGCGATCTCCGGCGCGAACTTCGCGCTGGCTGATACCGGCACCCTGGGCGTAGTGGAATCCGAGGGCAACGGCCGCATGTGCCTGACCCTGCCCGAAACCCTGATCACGGTCATGGGCATCGAGAAGGTTCTCCCCCACTGGGAGGACATCGAGGTCTTCATGCAGCTGCTGCCGCGGTCTTCCACCGGCGAGCGCATGAATCCCTACACCTCGCTGTGGACCGGCGTGAGCGAAGACGATGGCCCGCAGAACGTGCACATCGTGCTGCTGGATAACGGCCGCACCCGCGCCCTGGCCGACCGCTTCGGCCGCACCGCGCTGAACTGCATCCGCTGCTCGGCGTGCATGAACGTGTGCCCAGTGTACGAGCGCACCGGCGGCCACGCCTACGGTTCGACCTACCCGGGCCCGATCGGCGCGATCCTCTCCCCGCTGCTGACCGGCATCCAGGTCGAGGAAAACGGCTCCTTGCCATATGCTTCCTCGCTGTGCGGCGCCTGCTACGACGCTTGCCCGGTGAAGATCAACATCCCGGAAATCCTCGTGCACCTGCGCGGCGAGGACGTGGATGCCAACCGCGACAAGCACAAGCTCCCGACCCAGATGGATCTGCTGATGAAGGGCGGCTCCTGGGCGTTGGGCAAGGGCAAGAACCTCGGCCTGCTCGAAAAGGCCTTGCCGCTGGGCCGGCTGATGTCCGGCAAGGAAAAGAAGATCAAGAAGCTTCCGGGCATCGCCGCAGGGTGGACCGCCAGCCGTGACATTCCCGCCCCGCCAAACAAGTCCTTCCGCGACTGGTGGAGCGACGAGAAGGAGTCCAAGTGAGCGCAAAAGACGAAATCCTGGGACGGATCCGCTCGGCACTAGCCGATGCTCCCGTCGCCCAAGAGGTACCCCGCGAATACCGCAAGACCTCGGATATGGGTGAAGCTGAGCTCATCGACCTGCTGGTGGACCGCTTGGTGGATTACAAGGCCGGGGTGGACGTCATTGACGCCGCGCAGATCCCGGAATACGTAGCGGCCAAGCTGGCGGGAGCCTCCAGCGTTGTCTACCCGCATGGCTTGGACACCGACTGGCTCTCAGGGCTGGGCGAGAAGGTCGAGCAGCGCATCGATGCCCCGGGCGCACGGCTGAGCATCGCCGAACTGGATGAAACCAGCGCCGTGGTCACCTCGTCGGCCGTTTCGGTCGCCGAGTCCGGCACCATCATCCTCGATGGCGAGCCAAACCAGGGCCGCCGCGCGATTTCGCTGGTACCCGACCACCATGTGTGCATCGTGCCGATCTCCTCGATCGTGCGCCTGCTGCCAGAAGCCATGCCGCGACTGGCCATCACCCGTCCGCAGACCTGGATCTCCGGCCCGTCGGCCACCAGTGATATCGAGCTGGAGCGCGTTGAAGGCGTGCACGGCCCGCGTACCTTGGACGTCCTGATGGTTCGCGGCCTGTAAGGCTGGCGCAATAAGCTTTCGCGGCCGGTTCCCCCCTCCTAAACCTCCAGGGAACCGGCCGCGAGTGCATTTAAGTGTGCTGTCGGCTTTCTTGCCCTAGCCGCCGGCAATGAAACCCTTCAGGTCCGCCTCTATTCGATCGCGCGCGGCAAAAAGCGAAGCCGGCAGTCCAGCTTCGAACATTTCGCGGAAGCGCACCGGTGGCATGGAAACGCTCAAGCCCGCGATGACTTCCCTGGCTCCATCGTGACGGCAATCCGTTATGCTTCCCTTGCCTCGGATTTTCATCACCGGAGATATCTGGCGCACCCAGCCCGCCAATCCTGTCCAGGCTTGGACGTGTCCATGGCGCTGCCGCTGGACGCGACCGGTGAGTTGGGCGAATTCTTCGCTCAATTCATGACTGAATCACCAGTAACTGCCTAGCTGCCGATGCGTCATCTGCCCGTGGCAGCTGTCATCCAAAACAGCATCAGCGGGCAGATTCTGTTTACATGGATAGGCAGGCGGAAGATTCTCACTTGAAGGGCCGGGATGGAGAAACAACAGGACCTTCGGATTTCGGTACGCACCATTCCCGATTCGGCTTTGCGCTTCGTCGGCTTCCTTTCCTTCTTCGACCGCTATGGCACCCCTCCCATGCTGGTCGCACTTTCGCTGGGTACCTCGCTCAGTTTCGCCCAAGCTGTCCAACTGGTAGCTTCCTATGCCTTGTTCTATGCCATTGGCCAGCCGATCTGGGGCGTGCTTAGCGATCGTTTCGGGCGTCTGGCGGTTTTGCGCGCGGCGCTCATCGGCGCTGGCCTCGGCGCGGTCGCCAGCATCATGTTCACCGACTATTTGCCGCTACTCATTGCCCGCTCCCTCACCGGGTTCATGTTCGGCGCGCTGTATCCAACGCTGATGACGCTCCTGGGCGATACGCGTACCGGGGTAGAACGCGCGCGGGGCTTATCTGATTTGCAGATCTATTCCTCGCTGGGCACCACCCTGGCGACATTAGCTTCAGGAGCATTGGCAACATACGCGAACTGGCGGCTGGTGTTCCTGTTGCCTGCACTGGGTTGCGTAGCGGCCCTGTATAGCTTGCGGAAGGCGGCACAGCCCGAACATTCGCGTTCCGGATTCCAATTCCGTGCAGCTTTGCGTCCCATGAATTTGGCCCTTTATGCCATCGTCTTCCTCGAAGGCGGGCTGCTCATGGGATTGCTGACCTATATCGTTCCCGCCTTGCAAGAATCCGGTGTCGCTATTGGCTTGGCGGGAGCGCTAGGTTGCGCTTTTGCCCTGGGAGTCATTCTGGGTGCACGCTTGATGCGCCGATTGGTGGCGCGCATTGGCAGAACGTGGCTTATTGGGGGTGGCGGCCTGGTGCTTTGCGCAGCTTTCCTCCCTTCTGCGTTCGCTCCCTCCCCTGCCTCCTACACCTTCACCGCGTTCTTCCTGGGTGCCACGAACGCGATCATGCACTCATCAATGCAGGGGTGGGCGACCGATATCTCGCCTGACGCGCGGGCCACCACCGTTTCACTGTTCGTTTTCGCCCTATTCGCCGGGGCATCTGCGGCGACCCACCTAACTGCAGATTTAGCGCAGAATGGCCACTACGGACAGATCTTCGGGATCGGCTTGGCACTGAGCCTATTACTTGTGGCGGTGGCGACTGGCACTCATGCGCTGTGGCGCAGAATGCATCCAGCCAGCTGACTTCACTGGCAGGTAGGGGGCATTCTGGCATTGCAGAGAGTTCTTCTAGAGATTAGATGTTATTGCCGGTTGCATGTGAGAATCTTGAATTAAGCGAACGAGCCTCACAAGCGGAAAGCAGGTTGCCATGACCAGTCCAGGCGAAGAACCACGAAACCCCTATTCTTCAGGGCACCAGGGTCAGAACCGGCAGTACCAGCAGCCTGGTTCCTACGATCTCAACGGCGTCCCGCAACAGCCTTACTACAATCAACAGGCACATGGCCAACCGGGCCAGTACCCCCAGGGCAACTTCGGCTATCCGACAGCATCCCAATTTCAAGGCACCCAGCTGGCACAGACCTCGATGATTCTTGGCATTGTGTCCATCTTCGTTGCAGGCGTGATCCTTGGCCCGATTGCTATTTTCAAGGCCAATAAAGCCGAAAGGGAATTCAATACGGTATCCACGGTCGGCAAAGTGACCGGTTGGATCGGCACCATTTTGGGCGTGCTCTGGATCGTGTATGTCGCATTCCTTGTCATCGGTGCTATCGCATTTTCCGTGGACCCGTCATTCAGCGGGTCCTAGGCACTTCTTCCCTCGACTTTAACGACAAAGCCTCCGGCTCACTTTCGTGAGCCGGAGGCTTTGCCGGTATCGGCCCTTGTCCCGTCATCCCCATGACGGCCTTCGGGAAACTTTTACTCTGCGGTTGGCAGTACGAACGAAGCGTCGATTTCGATCTTGACCTTGTCGCTGACCAGAACGCCACCGGCTTCCAGTGCTGCGTTCCAGGTGATGCCGAATTCCTTGCGGGAGATGGTCGTGGATGCGAAGAAGCCAACGCGGGTTGCACCGAAAGCGTCTACAGCTTCGCCGCCGAGCTCTGCTTCGAATTCAACTTCCTTGCTCACGCCGCGGATGGTCAGATCGCCAACGAGAATGAACTCGCCAGCCTCGCCCTTGACCGCAGTGGACTTGAAGGTCATGGTTGGGAACTGCTCGGCGTTGAAGAAGTCCTCGCCCTTCAGGTGGCCGTCGCGGTTAGCGTCCTTGGTGTTGACCGATGCGATCTGGACGGTTGCCTCGACCGAGGAATCTGCCAGGGTTGCGCCGGTGGTCAGGGTTGCGTCGAATTCAGTGAAGCTGCCGCGAACCTTGGAGATGCCTGCGTGGCGAACCGAGAAGCCGATCTCGGAGTGCGATGCGTCGAGGTTCCAGGTTCCGGTGGTCAGTGCAGATGCAGTCATGTCTAAATCCTTTCGTCGGGCCATCAAGTAGTTGACGCCTCAATTTGTTTTGCTGATACCAGTATGACACTAATGAAGTTGAAGCGTCAACCACTTTCCATAAAAAAGTTTCATCTGGCTATTCAAGAGATCCGTATTTTGATACTGACTAGGAAAGTTTCTACTGAAGTCATTTTTCATGCACCCCTTTACTCAGACGCGTACATGGCTAGACTGAGGCCATGAACGCAAATGACCCAGTTCCCGATAATGCCCAAGAAGAAGCCGAGTTATCCGCAGAGCTAGAGGAAATTTGGCAGGAAGAATCCATCACTACCGCTGCCACGACCGAAATCGCCGATGAAGTCGACGGCGAGCTAGGCACCCGGAACCAGCAATAGGTAGATGGCCTCCACCTATTTCTATCCTGCAAGCAAATCCATCCGAGAGAAACCAATCCCCAGTGAATCCTCGGCGACATTGAAATGGATCCCCGGCATCGCGATGCCGGGGATCCATTGCCTAATCCATGCAGTTTTCGTTGTCTCGGTTAGGGACTGGAGACCAAGCCTTGGTCAACCATCCACTCGAAGGCAACATCCGCCGGTTCACGGCCAACCACGTCCACCTGGTAATTCAGTTCCATCAAAACCTGATCAGTCAGCAACGGAGCGATCTTGTCCATGATCTGCTGGATTTCCGGGTGCTTTTCAAGGAATTCTCCGTTGAAAGCCGGGGCGGCGTTGTAGCTTGGGAAATACTTCCGGTCATCTTCCAGCACGGTCAAGTTAAGCGCCTTGATGCGCCCGTCAGTGGTGAAGACTTCACCGAAGTTGCACGCGCCATTAGCAGTTGCCTGGTAAATGGCACCCACGTCGTACAGGCCGATATTGTCCTCAGCCACTTCTGAACCACGGTCGATATCGTAGTGTTCCAGCATTGGAGTCAGACCGTCTCGACGGGAATTGAATTCCGGGTCGACGCAGAACGTCAGATCTTCGGGGTCCAGCGTCTGCAGTTCGGAAAGCTTGGTGATACCCAGCCGCTTGGTCGTTTCTTCGTTCATCGCCAATGCGTAGGTGTTGTTCAACGGTGCCGGATTTCCCCAGATAATTCCATTGGCAACATCCCCATCGTGCACCGACTGCCACTGCTCTTCTTCACCCACAACAGGTGATTCGTGGCCCAAGTAGGTCAGCCACGCGGTACCGGTGTACTCCCAGAGCACGCTCGCGTCGCCGGAAAGCAGCAACTGACGTGCCGGCTGGGAGCCAGGAACATTGGTCAGGTCGGTGACGTCATAGCCGGCAGCCTTGAGCGCGATCACGGTGATCTTCCCCAGCAGCAGCTGCTCGGTAAAGGACTTGGACGTGACGGTCACGGTGGTGTCTTCAGCGTTTTCGACCAGCGGCTTGATCTCGGCGGGGCCGGCGTTGGGCACCGTCCCGGTCGATGGGCTAAGTCCGCACCCGGTCATTCCGATCAGCGCGGCCATGGACAGGACAGCTAAATTCAGTTTGCGGTTCACGAAAGTCCTCTCGGTCGTGCCACCTGTTCGACGACGCGGCCAAGCCAATCAATCGTCAAAGCCAGCAAGGCCACTAGCAACGAGCCGGCAATCAGCACCACATTCAGGTTCAGGTTCACTCCCGTAGTGATCAAGATGCCCAGCCCGCCGCCGTTGATAAAGGTTGCCAACGTCGCGGTGCCTACCAGCAGCACCAGGGCTGTGCGGATGCCCGATAGCATCACCGGGACGGCCAACGGCAGCTCGACCTTCAACAGCACGGACATCTGGCTCATGCCGATTCCCCGCCCGGCCTCCACCAGGCGTTCATCAACCTGCTGCAGGCCAACAATGGTGTTGGAGAGCACCGGAAGAATCGCATAGATCACCAGTGAGACAATGGCAGTTTTCGGGCCGAACCCCAACCAGAAGGCCAAGAGCACGATGACGCCAATGGCGGGTGCAGCTTGGCCGAAGTTGGCAATGGCGCGCACCGCCGGGGCTGCCTTGCGCAGTCCGGGGCGAGTGAGCAGCACGCCGAGCGGAATCGCGATCAGCAGAACGATGAGCGCCGAGATGACCGTGATCTTCAGGTGGTCGAGGGTGTAGCCCCAAATCGTTGCCGGATCCAGCGTTTGCTGTTCGGTCTCGGTCAGGTCGGCTGTCACCAGCCAACCCACCAAGATGGCGAAAGCAGCTGCGATTCCGGCGATCTGCCAAATCAAGCTGCGGGTTTCGGATCTCATGCCGATTCACCATCCTGCCCGGTGGCCGCACTGTCGATATTCACGACGTTGATGGCACCCGAGTTCAGGCCAACCGGCGCCTCGTGATTAGCATCCGTGGTGTTGTTCGCGGCCGCGATCGCCTCCATGACGGTCTGCACCGTGATGACACCCGTGAGCACATCACGGCGTCCCGTTACCAGGGCCGACTCGGAACTGGCCACCAGCATGGTGTCCAATGCGTCGTTCAAGGTGGCCTGCTCACCGACGACCGGCATGGATTCATCGTAGGTACCCTCGATGATCTGGGCACGCGACAGTTGCCGGCGGTCCATGCGGCGCAGCGGACGTCCCCGCGAATCAAGCACTACCGCGTATTTGCGTCCGGCGCCCTGCAGTTGCGAGAGCACCTCCGAAGCATTCTTGCCCGGTGTGGTGGTGATGGCTTCTCCCAGTTCCACTTCGTTCACCCGCGTCAGGGTCAGCTGCTTCAAGCCGGCACCCGAACCGATGAAATTCTCCACGAACTCGCTGGCCGGATTGGCCAGGATCCTTTCTGGGGAGTCGTACTGCTCCAGCTGCGCGCCTTCGTTGAAGATCGCAATCCAGTCGCCGAGCTTCACCGCTTCGTCGAAGTCGTGGGTCACGCACACGATCGTCTTCTGGACTTCAGACTGGATGTTCAGCAGCTCATCCTGCAGACGCTGGCGGGTAATGGGGTCAACTGCACCGAATGGCTCATCCATCAGCAAGACCGGTGGATCCGCTGCCAATGCACGGGCGACGCCCACACGCTGCTGCTGGCCTCCGGAGAGCTCCTTGGGGAAACGGTCCCGGTAAAGTTCCGGATCCAGCGAGACGAGTTCCAGCAGCTCGTTGACGCGGGCAGCGATCTTCTCCTTGGGCCAACCCAGCATCTTTGGAACCATGGCGATATTGGTCGCCACGGTCATATGCGGGAACAGACCGCCAGCCTGGATCACATAGCCAATGCGGCGGCGCAGTTCATCACCGTTCATGCCGGTGACATCTTCGCCGTCAATGACGATCTTGCCGCTGGTCGGCTCGATCAGGCGATTAATCATCTTCAGGGTGGTCGTCTTGCCGCAGCCCGATGGCCCCACGAACATCACGATGGACCCGGCAGGGATCTCCAGGGTCAGGCCGCCTACGGCCGATTTCTTTTGTCCCGGGTAGGTCTTGGTTACTTCTTCAAGCATGATCGAAGCGCCAGTGACATTCTGGGCCACGGCATTTTCAGGGATCTTATGTTCAGACACGGATACCTCGCGGGGTAGTCAGTCGGCCAATGCCGAGCAAAATCAAATCAAGAATGAGCGCCAGGATCACGACGCCAACTACGCCGGTGATCACGGATTCCAGGGAGTTCGCGCCGCCCAGACGCGAGAGTCCTTGGAAGATGAACCCGCCGAGGCCAGGACCCAGGGCGTAGGAGACCACTGCGGCGACGCCCATCACCATCTGGGCTGAAATTCGTACGCCAGTCAGGATCACCGGCCAAGCTATGGGAATTTCTACTGATATCAGAGTCTTCAGCCGGCTCATGCCGATGCCGCGCGCTGACTCGATAATGGTTGGTTCGATGTTGTTCAGCCCAACGATCGCGTTGCGCAGAATTGGCAGGGCGGCGAAGAACGTCACCACGATGACTGCCGGAGTAACCCCGAAGCCCACGGGGACAATAAGCAAACCGATCAGGGCAAAGGACGGAATAGTCAGGCCGATGGCGCTAATGCCGTTAGCCAAGCCTGATAGGGGCTTGTTGCGGTATACCAATACGGCAATCAGCACAGCAATAATTGTCGCCAGGATCAAGCACTGCGCGACTAGCGAGAAGTGCTGCCACGAGGCGAAGAGGATATGGCGAGATCGCTCGCCAAAAAAGTCACCCACATTAAAACCTGCTTCACTTTAGTTTCGTATCTAGATCGTTATTTCAAGACTGGTCTCTGGGACCGTAGCTTGCCATGAGTTTAGCCGGGTCAGCGGAGCATGGCCAAGCCACGTTTTCCAGATCAAAGCTCTGGCTCGGCCGTATTTAAGGCCAATTGCTATCAATTGCCGATCACGAAATATGGTGCACTTTCAGCGAAAAGTGTAGTGAGATAGATTCATGAAACTTGCAACGCTCCGCCTCGCCAGCGAACCAGGCCATACCACCGCTGCTGTCATTGAAGATGGCCGCGCCTACTACTTGGACAACCTCGATTCAGTGCAGCGTTTCCTGCGTCTTGATGACGCAACTCAGCAAGAAGTAGTTGCTCGCGCTTTGGTGGGTGATTCCATCGCCGAGGGCGAAGCCGACTACGCTCCGCTGATTCCCAAGCCGGAGAAAATCTACTGCATCGGTTTGAACTACAAGACGCATGCGGCCGAGGTCGGCGAAGACCTGCCGAAGTATCCGACGGTGTTCGCGAAGTTCGCTTCCACCCTATGCGGCGCCAAGGACACCATCGAAATTCCAGTGGAAGACCACCGGGTGGACTACGAAGCAGAGCTGGCTATCATTATCGGCAAGCCGGGTCGCCGCATCAGCCAGGAGGATGCTGCCGCGCATATTGCCGGCTACGCCGTGGCCAGCGATGTGTCGATGCGCGGCTACCAGGGCCGCACCCAAGAGTGGCTGCAGGGGAAGATCTGGGATCGTTCCACTCCCCTGGGCCCGTGGCTCGTGACCCCGGATGAGCTGGATCCCGCCGCCCGCATTACCAGCACGGTCAATGGCACCGTGGTGCAGGACGAACAGATCGATGATCTGATTTTCTCGGCTGACGCCTTGGTTTCCTACCTCTCGACATTCAATGAATTGCAGCCAGGCGACGTCATCCTGACGGGTACGCCCTCTGGTGTTGCGTTAGGCCGCCGCGACGAGAATGGGCGTCACCCGTGGCTCAAGCACGGCGATTCACTTGAAACTTCGATCGAAGGCCTGGGTACCTCTGCGGTAGTTTTCAACGCGCCACAGAACTGATATTCCTTGTCGCTTCCGGGGGCCTGTCCGCATTGGCGGGCGGGCCCCCGAGGCGTTAAGCCCCGTTCCCAATTTTGCTATTGAGACTCATTCTCATATAAGCTTGAACGCGTGAATCTCATCGTTCTCTCCGCACTTGATACTTCCAGCCGCGACTCCGGCCTCAGCCACCTGGGACACCACCATCCTGACGCCGTCATCTTGCGCTATGACTTCGTCGACGGCAATCGGCTGGTGCGCCACGTCTCCGGATCTGCAGCCGCAGAACATGCCGAAACCGTTCTTGGGCACCCCTGCATCGGCTGTGCCACGAAGTTCGAGATCCTGCCGACGATCCAACGCCTGGCCCCCGAAGATTCCGAGGCCACAATGATCCTGGCGTTGCCCGCCACATGGCATAGCGGAACAGTGCTGGACATGCTCGGGACAAAGCTCGAACCACTGGAAATCCGGATCAGCAGCATCGTCTTGTCCCTGGATCCCGCCGAATTGGAAAACCAGATGTGGGACCGGCACACCCTCTGGGAATCGGGATTCAACGCCATGGAACGCGATGCGAGGACGTCGGGAGAGTTCTTCTTCACCGAATTGATGCAGGCAGATACCCTCATTCCGGTCGAAGGCCTGGAAACCCAACTGCTCGAAGGTGCCACCGGTCCACGACGCGCAGGCGGCCCCGACTTTGAAGCCGGCCTAGAATTAGCTCGGCAGATGGCACCGCATGCGCATATCTGCGTGCACGAAGAAGGACTCGGCTCCTTCCACCCCGGAGCAGCGCGCCAACGCACCAGGGCCGGGCACCTGCCGCAAACAGCAACCAATGCCCGCACTATGCCGATCCGCCTGCACGCCGAGCGCCCGCTTCACCCCGAGCGCTTCCGCAAAGCCCTGCCGTCCCTGGCCGAATCCTGCACCTGCATCCGCGGAATCCTCTGGGTGGCTAGTGCCCTCAGCGAGCGCGTCGCCATCGGCGGAGCCGGTCCGCGCATCTGGATGGAAAACACCGGCGCGTGGAATTCGAATATCGCCGTCTCGGAATTGCTGCTCTACGGATCCGAACACGAAGCTTCGCAGATCGAGACGGTCTTCGAGCAATGCCAGGTCACCGAAGAAGAACTCAAGGACCTGTTCAGCTCCGCACATCATGAAGGAGGTGAATGGCATGAAAGTTAGGAACTCCATCCGTGCACTGAAGAAGGCGCCCGGCTCCCAGGTGGTCAGACGACGAGGTCGCGTATTCGTGATCAACAAGAAGAATCCGCGCATGAAAGCACGGCAGGGCTGAACCCCGGGAATTGCCGGCGTCCACGTCAGTGGATGCCGGCAATGCGGCAGCCAGCTCGAGCCCTTGGCCTTTTCGTGAAATTAAGTTAACGAACCGGACATGGCATCGTCCAGCGCGCTTTGTGACACGGCTCTCCCCTTGTCATATGATGGCACTCACATAAGGGGATCGGCTTCTGGCTTGAGACTCTTGATCATCAGTCACTCGCAAATAAGGATGTTAAATCCATGGACGATTTGGGCGCTCTCTTCGGAGATATTTCCTCCGTCATTTGGGGACCGTTTGTCCTCATCCCGCTACTTTTGGGCACTGGCCTGTACCTGACTATCCGTTTGGGCGGCCTGCAATTCTTCAAGCTCGCCGCAGCGTTGCGCCTTGGCCTGCTCAAGCGCAAGGATGCCGAGGCAGAAGGCGATATCTCGCAGTTCCAGGCACTGACTACAGCACTGGCCGCCACCGTTGGCACCGGTAACATCGTCGGTGTCGCAACCGCCATCGGCATCGGTGGTCCGGGCGCCCTGTTCTGGATGTGGGTTACCGGCCTGCTGGGCATGGCATCGAAGTACACCGAGGCGTATCTGGGCGTGCGCTTCCGCGGCACCGACGCCGCAGGCGAAAAGTCCGGCGGTCCGCAGTACTACTTGGAACGCGGCGTCAAGGGTCCGTTGGGCAAGTTCTTGGCCCTGTTCTTCGCTATCGCTGCCACCCTGGCCAGCTTCGGCATCGGCAACATGACCCAGGGCAACTCGATTGCCGCCAACTTGGATAATTCCTTCCATGTGACCCCTTGGGTTACCGGCGTGATCCTGACCGTGCTGTCCATCGCCGTATTGGTTGGCGGCATCAAGTCCATCGGCCGCGTTACCGCTGGTTTCGTTCCAGTGATGATCGTCTTCTACGTAGCAGCATCGATCTACATCCTGATCGCCAATGTGGGCGGCATTCCTGCCGCCTTCGGCGAGATCTTCACCGATGCCTTCACCGGCACCTCGGCAGTGGGCGGCTTCGTCGGCTCGGCCATCATCATTGCTATCCAGTATGGTGTGGCCCGCGGCATCTTCTCCAACGAGTCCGGCATGGGTTCAGCAGCGATCGCCGCCGCTTCGGCACAGACCACCCACCCGGTTCGCCAGGGCCTGGTCTCCATGACCCAGACCTTCATCGACACCATCATCGTTGTTACCTGCACCGGCCTGGTCATCATCACGACAGGTACCTGGAAGATGCTCGATGGGGAAACCGGCGAGCAGATCTCCGCTGCACTGATGACCGGCCAGGCATTCACCAATGGCCTGCCCGGACAGTGGGGCCACTGGATTGTGACCGTCGGCCTGGTCATGTTCGCCTTCTCCACTATCTTGGGCTGGTGCTACTACGGCGAGCGGAACATCGAGCGCCTCTTCGGCCGCAAGCTCGTGATGCCGTTCCGCATCGTGTTCTCGCTGGTCGTCTACGTAGGCTGCACCACCGAGCTGACCGCCGTTTGGAACTTCTCGGACATGATGAACGGCCTGATGGCGCTGCCGAACCTGATCGGCCTGCTGATCCTCTCGGGCATGGTGGCCCGCGAAACCCGCTGGTACCTCAAGCATGACCCGAAGCTGGAAGCCAACAAGGCGCAGATCGAGGACTTCATGAATGAGCGTCCGGGTTGGGCTGAATGGAAGGCTGGCGACGTCGTCGGTTCCTCGCGCAACCGCGGTGCCCACGAGGCATAGGCTCCGCAAACAGCAAAGAACCCGTCCAGCATCTGATTGATACCAGATGCTGGACGGGTTCTTTGCTATTGGAAGACAGCTAGAGGCTTAGGCGTTCCACAGGCCGTAGGAGTCGGCCAGGTCGGCGATCTTCTGGGCACGGGCCAGACGCGGCAGGTATGAGCCATCGCCCACCGAAGCGCCGGCGGCGTGCGCTTCGAGCAGTTCCATGGCCCAAGACAGCTCGTCTTCGCTGGGTGCCAACGCGGCGTTAATGCCATCTACATGATCGGTGGACAACGACAGCTTGCCGGTCATGCCCATGGAGGCGGTGATGCGGGTTTCTTCGGTCACCTTGGCGGCATCGGCGCCTGCTGGTGGAGGTCCGTCGATAGCGCCAGGCAGCTTGCCTACACGCGAAGCGATCACGAGCCGGCCGCGTGCGTAGGCCAGTGCCATCGGGTCGTCGGAGACGCCCGTGTCCTTGCGGAAGTCGTTGATGCCGAACGCCAGGCGGAAGGTACCCGGGGCCGAAGCGATCTGCGTAGCATTCTCGATACCCAAAGCGGTTTCGATCAAGGCCAGGACCGGAGTGCCCGCGCGCAGCCGCATTGCGCTGTAGGTAACCTGTTCAGGCTGCTCGGTCATGGCCAGCATGATTCCACGCAGGCCGGGAGTTCCCGACAGCGCGGCAAGATCATCGGCCCAGAAATCAGTGTCAATGCCATTGACGCGCACCCACGCAGTCATGCCATTGGACAGTGCTCGCACTACGTTATCGCGAGCCTGGATCTTCTGGTCGTCAGGAACGGCAGCTTCCATATCAAAAATCACCGAGTCCGCTTCACAAGCCAGCGAAGGAGCGAAAGTTTCCTCCTTGGCCGCATTGACCAAGAGCCAGGAACGGGACAATTTTGCAGGAAGAGCCGCAGCTCGACGATTTCGGAATGCCATACGTCCTACACTACTCACTCGGCCCTCCAAGCTTCCACTGGCCATGTACAGTATTTGCTTCAAGTGAACCAAAAGGCGCGGAATGCAGCACTGGAGCAGTCCGGATGCACGGCACCAACCTGAACCGGGTAGCCTTCTGCGCAGTGGAGCTGAGCATGGATGCAGTGTTGCCTGCGGCGCTCCACGGGCTCCCGCGTTCTGCCATTTCCGAAGTCCTACCGCAGGCTGGAAACGTGGGAATTGATCATCGGTGGTTCTGATTCTGCAGATCAACTGCCTCCCGCTAACTCCATTCGCCGGAACCGGAGGATTTCCTTCGCATAGTTTCCCGCGGCTTCATTCTCGGACACAGGCTGCCACCCGGAGGTCCAGCAGCAACCAAATGCCCCATTCAAGTGCAGGTTCTGCCCATCTGGCCACTGCGCGAAGCAGCGGACTACCTACCCGAATCCAGTGGCGTATAACCAACTTCACAACTGTTAAGCTTGCTCGCAGTCCAGGGTGACGAACAAATATAGCTGGTCAATATATCTGCGATAACCTCTTTCAGCGGTCTCGTTCTCCTTCGAAGCAGGCCGTCTCCTTCGAAAAACCGAAGGGATCTGCTCATGAAAGGTGCAGCCGTGGCGAACGATTCCACGCAACTGAAAACCGTTTCCGATGGAACGAATCTTGAGCGCGGACTGTCCAGCAGGCACATCCAGCTCATGGCGATCTCCGGAGCAGTCGGCACCGGACTGTTCATGGGCTCCGGCAAGACCATTTCCGCTGCCGGTCCGTCGGTCATCTTCGTATACATGATCATCGGCTTCATGCTCTTTTTCGTCATGCGTGCCATGGGCGAGATCCTGCTCAGCAACTTGAACTACAAGACCTTCGCAGATTTTGCCGGCGATCTCTTGGGACCTTGGGCTGCCTTCTTCACCGGCTGGACCTATTGGTTCTGCTGGGTCGTCACCGGCATTGCGGACGTAGTCGCGATCGCCCAATATGTCGCCTACTGGTGGTCCGAGATCCCGCTATGGCTCCCGGCGCTATGCTGCATCCTGCTATTGGTCGGGCTGAACCTGCCCACCGTCAAGGCTTTTGGTGAAACCGAGTTCTGGTTCTCATTGGTGAAAATCGTTGCAATCCTGGCATTGATCGTTTGCGGCTTGGCAATGATTGCCACCGGATTCAGTTCTCCGGAGGGAGACACCGCTTCCTTCGCCCACTTGTGGGCACACGGCGGCATGTTCCCCACTGGTTTCATGGGCTTCGTCGCAGGCTTCCAGATCGCCGTTTTCGCCTTCGTCGGCATTGAATTGGTAGGTACGGCTGCGGCTGAAACCAAGGATCCTGAAAAGAATCTCCCGAAGGCCATCAATTCCATTCCGCTGCGCGTGATCCTGTTCTACGTCGGTGCCTTGACCGTCCTGATGGCCGTCACCCCCTGGTACAAGTTCTCCGCGGATGCATCGCCATTCGTTGGCATGTTCTCGATGGCTGGTTTGGCCGCAGCTGCGGGTCTGGTCAACTTTGTCGTGCTGACGGCCGCCGCTTCAAGTGCAAATTCGGGGATCTATTCAACATCGCGCATGCTGTACGCCCTGTCGCAAGATGGAGACGCTCCGCGGAAGTTCAGCAAGCTTTCTGCCACGCAGGTGCCACGCAACGCGTTGCTGTTCTCCTGCATTTTCCTTCTTGCTGCCGTCGTGCTGTTGTACGCGGGTGACTCCGTAGCCCAGGCCTTCACGTTGGTCACAACGGTGTCTGCCCTGTGCTTCATGTTCGTCTGGTCAATGATCCTTATCAGCTACTTGGCCTTCCGCAAGCGCCGCCCGCAGCTGCATGATGCCTCCAAGTTCAAGGTCCCCGGCGGCATGGGAGCCCCGTACATAGTCCTAGCCTTCTTCGTATTCGTCCTGTGGGCATTGACCACGCAGGCCGATACGCGTGCTGCGTTGCTGGCTACGCCCCTGTGGTTCCTTGTAGTTGGAATGTTCTACCTGAAGGTGCGCAAATCCGATGGCCATCAGGCCCTGCGCGCAGCACATCGGGCAAAAGTCCGCGCGGAGAATGAGGCCGCTGCAATCCATCGGCGAAGCTAGGCCCTTGGCAAAGGATGCCAAGGCCTAATTGTGCCGGGCAACTACATATTCGTAAGGGATATCCCGGCCGACGAGTAAGACTTCTAGCAACCCCAGGCTTTCTCCGTACCTCTGATAAGCCAATGGCACCTGCTTGCGGATTCCGGTACTGATCTTGGAGAAGTACAACAGTGTTCCGTCCTTCCAGCGGCCGGTGTGCCCGTGGGCGAAAACCTCATTCCATTCCAGCACGGACGCAGAAAATCCGTTGAGCATCTGAATGCTGTCATCCATGTCCAGCCCTCGAACAAGGAATTCTGGGTGCCCGATGCGACTCAGGCCAACGGTGTAGGCAAGCGATGGGCTGATCCGGTCCGACTCAACAAAAATCACTTCATGTCCGTAGTCGCGGATCCGCTGGTCGATCAGGGCTTCCAGTTGCTTGCGTGTCATGCCATTGCACATATCGCACATGGTCAAGTTCCTTTCCTCTGCCTGCTCATCTTTTGACGATGCGGCGCAGTTCCTAGTGAGCCGACTGTTGCTGGATCACGGCGAAGTCCCTGGGTTCCGTGCAATGCAGAGTTCTTATCGGGATGTCGCCAAGGATCAGACTGGTGAGGGGAAGAGTGTTCAGTTCCGCCTCTGGCTCCGAGAAAATGAGCTCGCTAAATAGCGATGTGTTGTGGGTACCTTCGGAAAAGACTTGTCCATGCTCGACGACTTGTGATGCCAGATGCGTGAGAAGCCCAAAAACATCATCTTCGTCTCCACCGATACTGACGATTTCAGGATGCCCTCGTTTCGCCAATCCCAGTGTGTACCCCAGGACCTGTTGCTGCCTTGCCATAGTGCTGAGCACTACGGCATACCCCTTCTCTGATATTTCGCGCAGCGCAACAACGCCAAGTAGCTGCATTTCGGGCAACGAGCTGCGGACACTGAGATGGACGCCTTCAGGATTACTCATCGCATTCCTCCTTGGTTGATCTGATGCCAGCAAGTATGGCGCGAATTCATCGCCCCGGCAGGAACTTTCTACGATTGTGGATATCCCGAGACAACGGCCTCAGAATAGGCCGGCGCATGAAAAAAGCACTGCCCGCAACGAGTCGTTGCAGGCAGTGCTTTTTCGCCAGCTTCTTCTACTTGGCTTTTTCTGCTTCCGCAGCCACAGCCGCGGCAACAGCAGGCATCACGCGGTCATCAGTTGCCGAAGGAATGATGTAATCTGCTGCCAGATCATCGCCAACCAGGTTGGCAATGGCATGGGCCGCCGCGACTTTCATGCCCTCGGTGATCTTCTTGGCGCCCGAGTCCAGGGCGCCGCGGAAGATGCCCGGGAAGGCCAGCACGTTATTGATCTGGTTCGGGAAGTCGCTGCGGCCAGTGGCCACCACGGCCGCATACTTCGCGGCAGCATCCGGCATGATTTCCGGGGTCGGGTTGGACAGCGCGAAGATGATGGCGTCCTTGTTCATCTTCGCCACGGCAGCTTCTTCGAAGGTCGACGAGGAAAGTCCTACTACGACATCCGCGCCGTCCAGTGCCTCGGCCAGGCCACCCATGACATCTTCACGGTTGGTGCGGCTGGCCAGGTCGGCCTTGACCGGATTAAGGTCGTCTCGATCGCGGTGGATGGTGCCACGCGAGTCGAGCACGATGACGTCATCCACGCCGGCCGAAAGCAGCAGGTTGGTGACGGCGACGCCAGCCGAACCGGCACCGGAGATGACGACCTTCAACGAGCTGATGTCGCGCTTGGTCTGGCGGGCCGCGCCGATCAGAGCTGCCAGCACCACCACCGCGGTGCCGTGCTGGTCATCGTGCATAACAGGGATATCCAGCGCCTCGATCAGGCGCTTTTCGATTTCGAAGCAGCGCGGGGCGGAGATGTCTTCCAGGTTCACGGCGCCGAAGCTCGGACGCAGGCGAATGACGGTTTCGACGATTTCATCGACGTCGGTGGTGTCCAATACCAACGGGATCGAATCCAGACCGCCGAATTCCTTGAACAGGGCGCTTTTGCCTTCCATGACCGGAAGCGAGGCAGCCGCACCGATGTTGCCCAGGCCCAGCACAGCGGTGCCGTCCGAAACGACAGCGACCAGACGGGAGGCCCAGGTGTGGGTGGCGTGCTTGGCTGGATCATCTGCGATGGCCTGGGATACCTTGGCGACACCCGGAGTGTAGGCGATGGACAGGTCGCGCTTGGTGTTCAGCGGCATTTGCGATGAGACGGAAAGCTTGCCGCCAAGATGGGCGTCGAAAATCTCTTCGTCGGTGATGGCGGACAGGTCTTTAGTGGATTCAACAGACATTGAATAGCTCTTCTTTCAAGAAAGTTCTGATTGACGAAAACGCAGTACCCACGAAATTGGTGGCAGAGCGTAGGAACGCGCATGACCATTCATCCGACCGCAATGGAGCGTGACCCACAGGCAATTAAGGAGGGCGTCAGGCTTCCATGTACACAATTCCCAGAGGGGCTCCGCCGGGTGAGGCTGAAGGATCCGTCATGGTGTGCCGGAAGATGGCTGGTCAGTACTTTCTTTAGACCTACGTTTTCCACCATACGGGAACCGCTTGGCGCTGTACAACCCCCATTCGTCGCATCTGTGTCATAAAGGAGTTGCGACAGGCAGTCCATTTGCAGCGTCATGAGGTGCACCCGAAGGACATCTCAGGCAAAATAAGGGCCATGGCATCACCGACTTCAGCACTGGGCAGGGTCCGCACCTTCGAGGCGTTAGATGAGAAGACCACCGGGG
>NZ_JBLVOJ010000016.1:0-5220 GCF_053543715.1 Glutamicibacter sp. AGC46 | reverse complement strand
CCGCCGCGCGCTGGACGAGTCGGATGACACGACCGTGTTCGTCAACGGCACCGCGTTGAAGTTGCCCAAAGAAGCGCACCAGGCGCTGATCGAGGTGCTTTCACGGTTTGCAGATGGCGAGTCCGTCAGCATCGGCACACCCGAGCTGCTCCTTAATACTTCCCAAGCAGCCCAAATGGCCGGAATCTCCAACAGCTACCTGCGCAAGCTGGCCGACGCCGGGATCATTCCAGTGGAATACCGCGGCACCCATCGCCGCATTCGCCCAAGCGCCATCCAGCAGTGGCTGGATTCCCGCACCGAAACCGAGAAATGAGCCAACCAGCCAGCGAATCCGCCAGCGCCCCGCAGGAGGTCGTTTGGTGGGATCGCCTGCTCATCCGGGTCCCGGGCTATTCCCTGTTCGCATGGCTGGGCGCTTACGGCATGTACCAAGCCGGGGACATTACCTTGGGTACCGCAGCGCTGCTCTTTTTCGCCCTCGCCCTTCCCTTGCTGGCCGGTTGGCAGATCTTCCAGGTCCTGCGCAGCCGCCGGCGCATCCAGTTATGGCGAAACGCCCAGCGGATCTCCCAAGGCAGTTTGGGTGTTCCCAACGTGGCCGAAATCCGCGCGAAGCTCGACCGGATTATCAGCATCCGGGCTCATGGCCCGGAACCGAAGAAGCCACGTTTCGGCGGCCTTGCACTTTTCGCAATGATCCTCGGGATCGCCGGGATAGCCATCACTGCGGGAATCTTGCTGGCGAAGCTTGGCCTTGCCGGCCTGTCGACGTTCGTCGTTATCGGCTTGCTTGTGGTTGCCCTGCGTCCGTTGCAACTCATGGGCGTCCAGAACCGGGCGTACCGAGCAGTGGTTTCTATTCCCAGGAAGATCGCCGAGGTTCGCAACCTGGTGGTGCGGGAGCGCCAGGTTTCCAGCGGGCAACGCAGCACGCAAGCTGCCGACAGTGCGCTGGATTCGTCCCTGATGATCATCGATGCTGCCATTGCCCAGTTCCGGTCCGGAAATTTCCGGGCCTCGGCGGACTGCGTCGATTTGCTGGTCCTCCTGGCCGGGCAGTGCTGGCTGCCCGGCAGCAAGCCCCGAATTCTAGCCGAGACACTTCATAGCCGCGTCAATGCGGCACTGGGCCAGCTGAGTATCGAGGAACGCAACGCCTCGCGCTGGAGCAGAGAACCACGTTGCTGAAAGTGCAGCTCTTGCCAAGCCTTGAATTTCCTGCTGGAATACCAAAGTATTCTATTTGAAAACAATTCTTGTGCCGCACCCAGCGCAGGAACCCCGCTCCCCCGCCCCGGGAGCCTTGCCGAGGAGAACCATGACCACCGCATCAGAATCGCTGACCACTTCGCACGAATCCTTGCTATCCGAGCGCGCGGCCGGAATCAAGCAGTCCGCGGTGCGCGACGTATTCGAGCTCTCCTTGGACCCTTCCCTGGTATCCCTGGCCGGAGGCAACCCCTACCTGCAGCTGCTCCCGCTGGAAAAGGTCGGTGAAATGGCCCGGCGCATCATCGTCGAGCAGGGTCCCGAAGCATTGCAATACGGCTCCGGACTTGGCACTCCTGAACTGCGTGCACAAATTATCGATGTCATGGCAGCTGAAGGCATCACGAACGTGGGGGTCGAAGATGTCGTGGTCACCAACGGCTCCCAGTCAGCACAGGACATGGCCTGCAAGGTCTTCTGCAATCCCGGAGACACTGTGCTCTGCGAAGATCCGACCTATGTCGGGGCCCTGAATACCTTCGAGGCCTACCAGGTGTCCGCCCGCCCCGTGGGCACCGATGCAAATGGCTTGATTCCTGACGCCTTGCGTGCGCGCATCGCCGAATTGCGCGCCGCCGGCGAGCGCATCAAATTCCTCTACACCATCCCGAACTTCAACAACCCATCAGGGATCACTCTGGCGGCCGAACGCCGCCAGGAAATCGTGGACATCTGCCGCGAAGCCGGCATCCTGATCCTGGAAGACAACCCGTACGGAATGCTGCGCTACGAGGGAACCCCTGCGCCTACCCTGCGGAGCCTGGACCCGGAAAACGTCATCTACATGGGTTCCTTCTCCAAGATCTTCGCGCCCGGCCTGCGCATCGGCTGGGCAGCGGTCCCGACCCACCTTTTCCGCCGCTTCTACCTGGCCGGCGAGGCGGTAGCCCTGTGCCCACCGACCTTGAACCAGATGATCATCAGCGCCTACCTCAACGAGCATGATTGGAAGGGGCAGATCACCAAGTACAACGACCTGTACCGTTCCCGCCGCGACGCGATGCTCGAAGCATTGGCCAAGTACCTGCCGGCAGGCGTCACCCATACTCGTCCCGAAGGCGGCTTCTTCGTTTGGTTGACCTTGCCTGAAGGCATTGACACCTACGCGTTGCTGCAGCAGGGCGTGAAGGCCGGGGTCATCTTCATCCCAGGCGCGGCATTCAGCCCGAGCGGCCAAGCCGACAACAAGCTGCGATTGGCTTTCTGCTCCGTTGACGAGAAGACCATCGACGAAGGCGTCCAGCGACTGTCGGGCCTGCTCAACAACGAGATCTTGAATCTCTAAGTCCGGAGGCTTGTACCGGGAGCTCACGGCCCGGTACAAATGGCCGCCCTTGCATCCTTGATGGGAAGCTTGCTGTCCGCCTCCTGGCCAAGTCCGCACAGTTCCAAGCCGGGGCCTGGATCTCCGGCTAGCCCTGCGCAATCCGTGATTCCACGGAAATCTCAAGCAGCTTCTGCTCGGTCGCTTTCAAGACACGGTGCGCAGGCCATATCGCCCGCAGCTCGCGCAACAGCGCCGGCCCAGCAAACGGGATCTCGACGAGCAGCCCCTGCTCCAACTGGCTCTCTACCGCCAAATGGCTGAGCACAGCGGGCCCCATTCCGCGCGCCACGCACTGGCAAATCGTTGCGTTCGAGTTGAAGACAGCGACCGGATTCGGGCGTTCAGCATGGGCAATGTAATCCAAGAATGCCCGGGTGCCGGAGCCTTCCTCGCGTTCTATCAGCGCCGTGCTTTGCAATTCGTGCAGGCTCAGCGGTTCCTTCCGTTGTGCCCAAGCATGTGAAGGCGACGTGACCACGAGCATTTCATCGTGAAGTACCTGCCGGCTTTTCAGGCCCAGAGGAATGTGAGGGGTCTCCACGAATCCTAGTCCCAATTCCTCCTGCTGCACTGCACGAATAACATCTTGGGAATTCATGATCTTCATTCGAGGGATGACTCGTGGCAGGGCACGATGCAGTAGTCCGATCCAATTTGGCGCCAAGAATTCAGCCACCGTCATGCTGGCTCCGAATTCCAGCTCTCCCTCTCCGGTTTCAGCCAGCGAGCGCGCGCCAGCGGCGAAGGTTTCCAGGCTGTCCAGGACTTCACGAGCCCATTGGACGGTCAGCACTCCCTCTGCGGTCAAGCGCGATCCGGTGGTCTTGCGTGCCACAAGCTGGTATCCCAGCCGGCGCTCCAACGTTTTCAATGCGCGGGTGGCATTTGGCTGCGCCATCCCGGCCGCACGGGCACCGGCGCTCAGGCTCCCGTGATCGGCTATGCCGACCAGCAACTCCAATGAGGAGGGTTGAATCCAGCGGGCAATGTCTTCGAGAGATGACGAGCTGCTTTCCATATCATGATCATATGTCCGCGATAGCAAGAAGTGGTATACCGCAATTCGCCAAGCCGGAGAACAATTATTTCCATCCACGACTCCACAAGTCCCGTCGAAGAATCTGCCATCACCAAACCTGACCAGTCCGGACATCGAAAACCTGCTTCGCGTTTTGCTCCTGCTCTTCCGGGACTGCTCCTCTGCCTTGCCGCCGGCATCTTGTGCATGTTCGCCAGCCGCTACATCCATGGCCTGAGCGCCCTGCTGCTGGCTATCCTGCTCGGTGCGCTGTGGCGCAATCTTGCCCCGGTTCCGCAGGCTTTTGCCCCCGGCACGGCAATTGCCGGCAAGAAGCTGCTGCGCCTGGGCATTGTACTGCTGGGCTTGCAGCTCTCGCTGGGCACCATCCTCGGCCTGGGCCCCGGGGTACTGCTGGTGGTGGCTCTCTCGGTTGGCATCACGTTCTTGGCCACCTTGTGGATCGGCAAGAAGCTCGGCATGGAACTGCCGCAGCGTCTGCTCATCGCCACCGGCTTCTCCATCTGCGGTGCCGCCGCGGTCGCAGGTGCGGAGAACGTCGTCAAGGCCAAGCAGGATCAGGTCGCCACCGCGATCGGGCTGGTAGTGCTCTTCGGGACATTGATGATTCCGCTCATGCCCGCGGTGGGCTTGCTGCTCGGGCTGGATGAACGCAGCATCGGCATGCTCATCGGCGCGTCCACCCATGAGGTCGCACAAGTCGTCGCCGCCGGCGGGTCGGTAGGTGCCGGCGCCTTGGCCGTGGCGGTGACCGTCAAGCTGGCCCGGGTGGTCCTGCTGGCTCCAATCATTGCCGGCGTCGGCGTCTTCATGCGGCGGCGCCAATCGGTGCAAGGCGGCAAGTACCCGCCACTGGTGCCGCTGTTCGTGCTCGGGTTCCTGGTGGCAATGCTGCTGCGCACCACCGGGCTGGTTCCCGAGGCGTGGCTTGCAGCTGCGGCCAGCGCGCAGACGCTCCTGCTTGCCGCGGCCATGTTCGCCTTGGGGCTCGGGGTCCACCTGCGCAGCATCGTAAAAACCGGCGGACGTTCATTGCTGCTGGGGTTGCTGTCCACCTTGGTGATCATCGCCGTGTCGATAGGCGGAACCCTGCTGTTCCCGCCGGCCTAGACCCTATGAGTAAGAGGTTTTTTCGCCAGGCCTCTTGCGGATCAGGGCCTCACGGTGCAGATTCGTGGATCATCCCCGAGAACGGCTCGGGGATGCCGACATGCAGCGGAGGCCCTGATGTTTACCCAGCGTACTGCGATCGGACTGGATGTGCACGCACGATCCATCCGCGCAACAGCCCTCGACACCCGCACGGGTGAAGTCCTCGAAGCGAAACTCCCCGGCGGGAACGAAGCCGTCACGACATGGATCAACGGGATCGCTGCCGACCACGGACCCGTCGCGGTCGCCTACGAAGCCGGTCCTACCGGATTCAGCCTCGCACGCACCCTCGCGGGCATGCACTACCCGGTGACCGTCGCGGCCCCGTCGAAGCTCCTGCGCCCTTCCGGGGACAAGGTCAAAACCGATGCCCGCGATGCCCTGCTGCTGGCACGACTGATCAAAGTCGATGAACTCGTGGCAGTGCGCG
>NZ_JBLVOJ010000015.1:37920-42344 GCF_053543715.1 Glutamicibacter sp. AGC46 | reverse complement strand
CTGACGCTACCGATGCAGTTGATGCTGACGCTACCGATGCTGATGCCGTTGATGCTGACGCTACCGATGCAGTTGATGCTGACGCTACCGATGCTGATGCCGTTGATGCTGACGCTACCGATGCAGATGGCACGGATGTGGACGGCGACGAAGACGGTGAATACCTGCCAGTGGACATCGTTACTCCACTCGAAGGCTCGACTGTTGAAGGACCTAACGTGCTCGTGAAGGGCACCTCGGATCCAAATGCTGTGGTAACTGTCAAGGCTACCGAAGTCGCTGATTCCGCTATTGCAAAGGTGTTCGCATTCTTCCAGAACGCCATCGCAGCTCCAGAGCTCGTGGTTACGGCAGATGATGAAGGCAACTGGGAAGTAATCTTCGAAGAAGTTGAAGTTGGCCAATACTCGGTCTTCGCCGATGACGGTCGCACCAACGACACCACCACCTTCCAGGTAGTTGAAGCTGCAGTAGATGCTGACGCTACCGATGCTGACGCTACCGATGCTGACGCTACCGATGCTGACGCTACCGATGCTGACGCTACCGATGCTGACGCTACCGATGCTGACGCTACCGATGCTGGCGATAACGACAGCAACGATTCGGGCAAGAACGATTCTAAGAACGATTCCAAGAAGGACAAGTTGGCCGACACCGGCGCAAACGCTCCACTGGTAATCGGCGGAATCGCCTTGCTGCTGGTCCTCGCAGGTGGAGCCGTAACCGTGCTCCGTCGTATGAAGGCCTAAGCTATCGTAAAGTAGCACCATAAATCTTGAGCTGGGCAGCTAATATTAGCTGCCCAGCTCAAGACTTTTTATTTGGCACATGACTTAGATGTGGCTGCGCATCTGAACCTTGTTCTGTTGGAATATAGTTCTCTTAAATAGGCGAGTAATCGATACAGAAGATTTCAGTAGCTGGCTGAATGCCCGGCAAAGTGTTCAGCAGAGACCGATGTCGATAGAAAATTTGGGCAATGACGGCAAGCGGAATGACGCCCTGACATTCGAGAGGTAAGGATGACCAAAAAAGGTCACACGCGAAGGCTGATAGCCGTAATTGTTGCGTTGGTAATGGTCCTTGGTTATAGCGCAGTAGCAGTATCCATGGCAGTGGAAGCATCTAATCCAGTGAAGCGCGAATTATCGCCGTTCTTCAGTCAGAAATGGAATGTTTTTGCTCCCAATATTCAGAAGCGCGACTCCTACTTGGAGGTTCGCTCCCGGGCATATGACGACGACGGGAAAATCACAGAATCGGAATGGATTCCCGTTACCGAAGTAGAGCGACTACTGAATAAAGGCAGCTTGGCCCCCTCCCGGATTCAAAAACTTTCTCAAAACACCACCAGTGTTTACCTCTCACGATTCAACAAGCTGAAGTCCGATCAGCGGGAAACTGCACGGAAGAACTTTGTCTCTGTTGACGGTAAGAAACGCGATGTCATGACCGACAGTGAAGTCGTCAAAGCCATCCAGGGTGAAGAAAAAAACTCATCACGTGTAGTGAGCTTTGTACGTATGGATTACATGCTTGTTCGCTACGCCACGGTTTACTCTGAAGCCTATACCGGGAAGAAAGCACGTGATGTGCAATGGCGCATCGTCGGAGATCGAAATAACGACTTCAACCACCGCTTCATGGACGACGCGCAATTCGAAACGAGCGTGCGAACCTTCGGATGGCGTGCGGCTGATGCCAGCCCGTACGAACATGCCGTGGAGCATTTGGAGAACATGATTGACCGCCAGGAAGGCCGATAGGAAATGACATCTCTTATTGATAAATTCGGCAACTGGCTTCTCGAATCTAAACACTCTCTGATCAGCTTCTCGTTGCTGCGTATTATTTACGGCATCGGTATGCTCACCGTCTTGCTGCCAAGCATGGAAGACCGTTCCATACTTTGGGGGCCAGCCTCCTGGTGGGTTGATCCGGAAGCCAAACGGCGCGGCTACTGGACCTTTGACACGATTCTTACCAAGAGCGACGAATTGCTCTTCAGCCTTGGGTACATGGCTTTCATAGCCATCGTGCTGATCTTCATCGCTGGCTGGAAGACTAAGTACATCACGCCGTTGTTCCTGCTGTTCCTCGTTGCGTTGCAGTCCAACAACCCATATCTCACCAACGGCGGGGATACGCTAACGCGAATTACCTTGCTCTTCCTTGTTTTCGCCAACCTCAACGAGCATTTCTCAGTGGATTCTTGGTTGCGGCGACGTAAGGGAAAGACCGTCAATCGCAAGAACAAGCCAGCATGGAACGCGGTCCACAATATCGTGCTTCTGCTGTGCATGGCGCAGATCGTCATTGTCTACGTTATCTCCAGCTATCTGAAAGTCATCGGGGATAACTGGCTTGATGGAACGGGCTTCTACTATGCCTTGAATTTGGAGTCTTATCAGATCTACCCAGGACTCAACGAGCTGATTTGGCAGTCCAGTTTGTTCATCAAAATATCATCGTGGATGACTCTGATTGCCCAGGGCGGTTTCATCATTTTCATTCTGTGGCGCAAGCTGCGTCCATGGGCTGTGGCGGTCCTATTCACTATGCACATGGGCATCGCGCTTCTACTGGCAGGTCTCTGGCAGTTCTCGTTGGTCATGATCGCTTTGGACTTGCTCTTCATTTCCAATAAGGAATGGGCGGCGATCGCTGGATTCGTGAACAGAAAGATTCTTCGAAGGCGCTCGATCGAAGACGAACTTTTCGAAGAAAAGGAACTGGTTGCAGCTGGACGATAGCTAAACACAAAAATATGGGGTAGCTGAACTTTTGGTTCAGCTACCCCATATCGTTTAAAGAATTATTCGCCTACGTAGAACAGGCGCTTGTTCACGAATTCGTCCATGCCCAGCGGGCCAAGCTCGCGGCCGAAGCCCGAACGCTTCACGCCGCCAAATGGCATTTCTGCACCCTCTGCGCTGGCTGCATTCACGTTGGTCATGCCGGACTGCAGCTTCTGAGCCACCCTGGAGGCACGCTCGACGTCGGTGGAGTGCACCGAACCGCCCAAGCCGTAAATGGTGTCGTTGGCCAGCTCAGTGGCTTCCTCGTCGCTGGATACCTTGTAGACCACTGCTACCGGGCCGAAGAGCTCCTCGTAGTAGGCACGCATCTCCTTGGTGATGCCGGTGAGCACCGCAGGGGAGTAGTAGGCCGAAGGGCCGTCGTGCAGCACGCCGCCGGCGTGCAGGGTAGCGCCCTTGGCCACGGCGTCCTGGACCTGCTCGTGCAGGGACTCTGCCGCCTTGCGGGAGGACAACGGAGCGAAGGTGCCCTCGGCTTCCGCCATCGGGTCGCCAGGCCGCAGGCCTTCGGCACGCTTGGTCAGTTCGGAAACGAACTCGTCATAGATGTCTTCCATGACGATCATGCGCTTGTTCGAGTTGCAGGCCTGGCCGGTGTTGTCGATGCGGTAGCCCCAAGCGGTATCCACGATGCCCGGTACGTCATCGGAGTCCAGGACAACAAATGGATCCGACCCGCCCAGCTCCAGTACGGCCTTTTTCAGGTTGCGGCCGGCCTGCTCGCCGATAATGGCGCCAGCGCGCTCCGAGCCGGTCAAGGAAACACCCTGGATCCTGGAATCGGCGATGATGGTGGAGATCTGGTCGTGGGTGGCGAAGAGGTTGTTGTAGACGCCGGCCGGCACGCCAGCCTCATCCATGATTTCCTGGATGGCCAGTGCTGAACGCGGGCAGGACTCGGCATGCTTCAAGATGATGGTGTTGCCCAGCATCAGGTTAGGTGCCGCGAAGCGCGCTACCTGGTACAGCGGGAAGTTCCACGGCATGATGCCCAGCAGCGGGCCAACCGGGCGCTTCTGAACGACGGCCTTGCCGCCGGAGAAGGACTTGATCTCCTGGTCCGCTGCCAAGGCTGGTCCCTCGGTGGCGAAGTACTCGAAGATCTCCTGGCAGAATTCAGCTTCGCCCACGGCCTCGGACAATGGCTTGCCCATTTCGGTGGTCATGATCCTGCCGAGTTCTGCTGCGCGCTCGGCGAAGAGCGTGCCTACCTTGGAAACAATCTTGGCGCGTTCGTTGATGTCAACGTCCTGCCATGATTCGTAGGCGCTCTGCGCGGCAGCCAGCGCCTGTTCGACTTGCTCATCGGTGGCCGCGGCGAATTCCTCGACGACTTCACCGGTTGCCGGGTTCAAGACCTTGTAGGTTGGGGCGCTCATCAATGCTCCTGTCGTATGCACAAAAGTGGTCAGCGTAAGCCGTGTGGATCTAACGCTAGCGGACTCCACGCAATAAATGAATGTAATTCACTTCATATTGCGTCTACTCCGAGCTTATCCGCAGAAACAACATTCAGCCACCAAGGAACAGCAGGTATTTGGCTTGAGCAGAAGTTGCAGACGGAAGCGAATGAAAAAGCCGCGGGTTTCAAGACTTGTCTTG
>NZ_JBLVOJ010000015.1:9586-37879 GCF_053543715.1 Glutamicibacter sp. AGC46 | reverse complement strand
TCCCCCCCGCGGCTCAAGAACACAGGTATTACCTGTGTGATCAGTGGATTACTAGCCGATAGCGGAAGAACGCCACCAGTCGATTCCGGCATCGCCCTGGGCGATCTTGGCAATCTGGGCCAATTCCGCCTCGGAGAACTCAAGGTTGTCCAGCGCACCCAAGTTCTCGTCGAGCTGCTTGGTGGACGAGGCGCCGATCAATACCGAGGTTGCCGCGCCATCGCGCAGCAGCCAGGCCAGGGCCATCTGCGCCAGCGACTGCCCGCGCGTCTGCGCAACCTCGTTCAGGCTGCGGACCTTGGCCAGGTTCTGATCGGTCAGCTGGGCTTCGAGCGAACGGCGTCCGCCTTGGCGAACCACATCAGTGGTTTCCAGGTACTTATCGGTGAGCAGGCCCTGGGCCAACGGGGTGAAAGCAATGGTGCCCATGCGGTCCTTTTCCAGTGTTTGCAGCAGGCCGTGCTCTACCCAGGGGTTCAGGATGTTGTACGACGGCTGATGGATTACCAGCGGGGTTCCCAGGTCCTTGGCGATTGCGGCAGCCTCGGCGGTGCGTTCTGCCGAGTACGAGGAGATGCCCACGTAGGTGGCCTTGCCCTGGCGAACCAGGGTATCCAAAGCGCCGATGGTTTCTTCCAGGGGAGTCTTCGGATCGAAACGGTGCGAATAGAAGATGTCCACGTAGTCCAGATTCATCTTCTTCAGTGAGGCTTCGCAGGAGGCCAGCAGGTACTTGCGCGAGCCGAAGGTGCCGTGCGGGCCTGGCCACATGTCGTAGCCGGCCTTGGAGGAGATGACCAGCTCGTTGCGGTAGGGCTTGAAGTCCTTTTCCATCATGCGGCCGAAGTTCTCTTCGGCTGAACCTGCCGGAGGACCGTAGTTGTTGGCCAGATCGAAGTGGTTGATGCCGTTATCGAAAGCGTGGCGCAGGATCTCGCGCTGGGAATCGAATGGACGGTTATCGCCGAAATTCCACCACAGTCCCAGGGATAGCGGGGGCAAGCGCAGGCCGGAATCGCCAACGCGGCGGTAGCCGAAGTGCTCATAGCGGTCTGCGGCAGCAGTGTAGGGACGGTGCAGTTCCGGGATGGACGGGAGGCGTTCGTATTCCACGAGGCACCTTTCTGCCAGGTCAAGCGCTGGCGAGCGGAAATCGATTTGACGTCAGTTTCCACAATAGGCCAGAGCCTGAACTAAATAAATAGCGCAAAGGTGAATCCGCTGTGTGCGTAAAGGTTTCGTGGGTTTGGATTAAATGATGAACCGACCCGCCAGGCCAAGGAGGTAACGCCTGTGCGGATCGGTTCATCTAGATCACTCGCACCTTGAGAAGGTAATAACCACACTAGGAGCTGAAACTTGAAAGTAGCTGAATGCGAGGTGTGCGGTCTCTTGGGAGAAGGCTTTTGCTAATAATTCGAGGGCGGATCCGAAGCCGGGAATGACTCGTCTTCCCACTCTTCGACGAGAGCTTCATCGTGCTCGTCATGGCGCTTCTTTTCTTCTGCGGCCAGTCGCAGCTTTTCCTCTTCAGCGCCACCGGGCTGCCCAGCAGCTGATTGTTCAGGCATGATCTTCCTCCCAACTTCCGTGGGCCACCCCCTGCGGATGGCTGGACCCTGTGTCTTCAGTGTTCACCTATTAGCCGCGGATGTCGAGGGCGGCGGCAAACACAGATTTCGCCTTCACCGTCAATACAGGATTTAATCGAAGGCATGCCGATGATCAATAATCCCGCAGATGGTTCCGAAATCTTCTTTGACGATGACGGGGCTGCCGGGGAGCCGATTCTCTTCCTCCATGGCTCCGCCCTGTCCCGGTCCATCTGGAGAGGGCTCGGCTACACCAAGGCGTTGGGCCAGGGGCACCGCACCATCCGCATGGACCTGCGCGGGCATGGCAAGTCGGCCAAATCCCACGACGTGGCCGACTACACCATGGACAAGGTGGCCGGCGATATCCGCGCGGTGATGGATCACCTGGGCATCGGACGTATTCACATTGTCGGCTACTCTTTTGGCGCACGCACCGGGCTGCACATGGCCATGCACCACCCAGAGCAGGTGATCTCGCTGATCATGCTCGGCGGCACCTACGAAATTACCCCCGGCGAAATCGGGAAGCTCTTCTTCCCCGGCTACCTCGAGGTCCTGCGCAATGGCGACATCGAAGGATTCGTCACCGGACAGGAAAAGAATGGACGCCTGGATCCAGCAACCCGCATGGCCTTCAAGTCCAACGACCCGCTGGCCCTGGCTGCCTACTACGAGGCGGCCGAGACCCTGCAGAACATCAACCTGTCCGAGCTGGGCAAGATCAGAATCCCGACCTTGCTGCTGATCGGCACCCGGGACCAGCCGCGCTTCGACCAGAACAAGATCATGGTCCGCACCTTGCCCAACGCGCGCATGGTGGCTTTGCCGGGGCGAACCCACGGCAGCACCCTGTTCCCGATTGAGCCTGTGGTCAAGGCCATCGAGTCCTTCTGGGCTGGACGCCAAGCATGATTTCGGCCCGCTTCGACCTGAACAGGATTGCCTCAGGGCTGGCTTTCGGTCCCAGCAGACAAGAACTCCATGAATCCTTGGTGGCTATTCCTGCCCAGCCGCTGGTGATCCAGGCGCCACCGGGATCCGGCAAGACGACGATAGTTCCACCCACGGTAGCCAACGCCCTGGACCAGGCAGGACTGGCTGGCAAGATCATCGTGACCCAGCCACGCCGTGTCGCTGCCCGGGCTGCTGCCCGTCGCCTCGCCCAGCTTGATGGATCGGTTCTGGGCCAGCGTGTTGGCTTCGCCGTGCGCGGGGAACGGCAAGCTTCGGCGCAGACCCGCGTGGAATTCGTGACCGCAGGCCTGATGCTGCGCAGGTTGCTGGCCGATCCGGATCTTGCCGGTGTGAGCGCGGTGATCATTGATGAGGTCCACGAGCGGTCGATCGATACGGATTTGTTGCTGGCGATGGCCAACCAGGTCAGCGAATTGCGTGATGACCTGTCGCTGATCCTGATGAGTGCCACCTTGCACGCCGGGGAACTCTCGGCGCTGCTGGCCCGTGGCCAGGCCGCTCCAGTGCTCAGCGCCCACACCGCGCAGTTTGCCGTGCAAGAAGCTTTCGACAGCTTCGCCGGAATCCGGAACACCGAACGCGGGCTGAACGATGACTACCTGCGCCACGTTGCCGCCGTCGCGGTACGCCACAGCGCGGCAGCCAACGCAGCAAGCGCAACCCCGGTGGACACCTTGGTGTTCGTCCCCGGGGTACGGGAAGTCGACCGCGTCTGCTCGCAGATTTCTGCCTCCGGAGTGCAAGCCCTGGCCTTGCACTCGCAGATCTCTTCCAAGGAACAAGACCGGATCCTCAGCGAGCCGGAGGCTGGCAGCGCCCCGCGGATCATCGTCTCCACCTCCATTGCCGAATCGTCGGTGACCGTGCCGCGCGTGCATCTGGTGGTGGACGCCGGCTACGCCCGCGAGCCGCGCCGAGACAGCTCGCGTGGTTTCTCGGGGTTGATGACCGTGGTGGCCAGCCGTTCCGCGGCCACCCAGCGGGCGGGCCGGGCAGGACGACTCGGGCCGGGCAAGGTGGTGCGGACCTTGGACCCCAAGTCCTTTGCCGCCGCCCCGGCGCACTCCACACCGGAAATCCGCACCGGCGACCTGGTCGCCGCCGGCTTGTCGCTCGCGGCATGGGGGACCCCGCGTGGCGAGGGGCTGGCCATGTGGGAAGCGCCGCCGGCTAGCGCCATGGCCAGCGATGAGCAGATCCTGCGCAGCCTGGACGCGGTTGACGGGACCGGGCAGATCACCACCCTGGGCGAGCAGATGATGAAGGTTCCAGCAGACCCGCGTGCCGCCCGCGCGTTGCTCGAAGGCAGCCGGATTTTCGGCACCCGGGCTGCCTCGGATGCTGTCGCATTGCTGGCCAGCTCGGAACGCATTGCCAGTGCGGACCTGAATGAATTGCTTGCCGCGGTGCGCCGGAGTTCGCATCCGGCGCATCGTGCCTGGAAGCATGAAGCGCAGCGCCTGGAAAAGCTCCTGGGCAGTGCGGAAAACCGCACCGGGCGGCAGCCTGCACCGGCAGCTGCGGCTCTGGCAGGCGTGTGCGCTTTGGCCTACCCGCAATGGATTGCGCGCAAGGTCGGCCCGGAGGAATACCTGTTGGCTTCGGGGACCCGGGCAACCTTGCCGCGCGGCAGCCAGCTGATGCATGAGGAATTCCTTGCGGTCGCCGAGGTCTCCCGTGCCGGATCCAAAGCGGTGATCCGACGGGCCGTTGGCATCGAACTTGGCACTGCCGTCGACCTGTTGCCGCAGATGCACCAGAAGCGCGAAATGGCGGAGCTGGTTGACGGCAGGATCACCGCTCGCCAGATCGAGAGCTTCGGCGAGATCGAGCTGGCGGCCCATCCGGTCAAGGCCACCGCAGAGCTGGGCATGCAGGCTGTTGCCAGCGCCATAGCTACGCAGGGGATAGCCTTCTTCGGCACCCATGAAAAGTTTGATGCCTTGCGCCGGCGAATGGCCGTGGCCCATCGCCTGCTGGGCGAACCCTTTGCCGCGGTGGATGACCAGGCCCTGATTGCCTCGGCGGGCAACTGGCTGCAGCCGGTCTTGCGGCAGGTAGCCGCCGGCAAGAACGCGGCCAAGGTTGACCTGTATTCGGCATTGCGGACCTTGCTGCCGTGGGAGCATGCCCATGATTTTGATTCGCTGGTGCCCGAACGGCTCCAGGTGCCTTCGGGATCAAGGATTTCCGTGGCCTATCCCGAGGTCGGTGAAACCGGTCCAGCGGTCGTCGCCGTGAAATTGCAAGAATGCTTCGGGCTCGATGAGTCGCCGCGGCTGGTCAAGGGCAAGCTTGCCGTCCAGTTCCACTTGCTTTCACCCGGTGGCAGGCCGCTGGCGGTGACCGATGACCTGGTTAGCTTCTTCAATGGGCCCTACGCCCAGGTGCGTTCTGAAATGCGCGGGCGCTACCCGAAGCATCCTTGGCCGGAGAATCCATGGGACCACGTGGCAACGGCAAAGACCAAGAACCGATTGGGCCAGCAGTAGGCAAAAGCACGCCGGGGCCGAGGCCCGGAAGAACGAGCCAGGTCCCGGCGTGCTTTCCGGCGCCCAGGTTCTAGGCGAACGCTGAGAAGCCGGTGATGTCGCGGCCCATGATCAAGGCCTGCACGGTTTCGGTGCCTTCATAGGTGTGGATTGCTTCCACATCGGCGAAATGGCGGGCCACGCGGTTGCTGGTCAGGATGCCGTTGCCGCCGAGCAGGTCGCGGGCGTTCGCTGCGATGGCGCGTGCGGTGCGGGTAGCGGTGTACTTGGCCAGCGACGCCTGCGGGCCGGTCAGCTCACCGGAAGTTTCGCGCTTGGTCGCCTGCATGACCAGAACCTGGATAGTAGCCAGTTCGGACTGCATGCGGGCCAGGCGCTCCTGGACGATCTGGCTGGCGGCCAGCGGACGCCCGAACTGCACGCGCTGCTTGGCGTAGCTCACGGCCGACTCGTAGCAAGCGGTCGCGTGGCCCACGGCAGACCAGGCGACACCCAGCCGGGTGGCGAACAGGACGCGCGAGGTGTCCTTGAAGCTCTTGGCTTCGGGCATCACATCGTGGTCCGGAACGAAGACGTTCTCCATGCGGATATGCGCCTGCCAGATAGCGCGCAGGGAGAGCTTGTTTTCGATGGTGGTGGCCTTGTAGCCTTCGGCATCCTGGTGCACGATGAATCCGCGGACTTTGCCTTCGTCGTCGCGGGCCCAAACGATGCTCACGCCGCCGACCGAGCCGTTGCCGATCCATTTCTTTTCACCGCTCAGGCGGTATCCGCCCTCGACCTTGGCGGCACGGGTTTCCAGCGAAACCGAGTCGGAACCATGAGTTGGTTCAGTCAGCGCGAAAGCGCCTGGAAGTTCGCCGCGCAGCATGGGGATGGCGTACTTCTTGATCTGCTGGGCATTGCCGCAGTACAGCACGGAGCGCAGAGCCAGACCGCCCTGGACGCCAACAATGGTGGAGACCGAACCGTCGCCACGGGCCATTTCCATGTTGACCAAGCCGGCAGCCAGCGGGCTCATTTCCTCGTAGCCTTCCAGGTTCAGGCCATCGCGCAGCAGATCCGCATCGCCAAGCTTCTTGAGCAGATGCAGCGGGTAGTCGGCCTTGTCCCAGTACTCGTGGATGTCGTCCTTGACCTCGTCGAGGATGAATGCGCGGGCCTTGGCTCGCCACGCGTTGTCCGCTTCGCCTACTTCGGCGAAGATTCCGGTCGGATCGATATTGACGTCTCCGGACCACAGGTCGTATTCGGGTTCGACAACGCCGGCGGGAAATTCAAAACCGGTCTCCAGCTGGGACATTTCAGATGCTCCTAATAGCTACGGTGAAAAAAGCTTCACTCCTAGACTAGTGGAACGCAGTGCCATGTCAAGAAACTTGGTTTCAAGAGTTGGGTGGAATCGATTAGTTTCCGTGCTCTTTGAGCGCGCGGGAGACGGCCTGGAGAATCGCCTGCTCATCGGCGCCGGCATCCAGCACGGAAACCACCACGCTGGGGGCCGCAGGCTTGGGGGCGGCCGCTGCCTGTCCGGGGTCGAGCAGATCTGCGAAGCGGTTCAGGAACTGGCGCACATCGTTGGCCAGCTTGGTGCGGTCCGTGCATTGCGCGTCTTTCAGCCAGCTGCGCAAATGATCGTTGTGGATCGCAACCAGGCCAGCGCTAACGCCCAGGCACAGCGACTTCTCCGTGGCGCTCTTTGCCAAATCGCGACGGTTCAGGAACCCGTAAAACGCCCGTTCGTAACGGTGAGTGGAGACCAGCTCGCGCTCTCGCAGCGACGGCACCGAGGAGAGCAGCTTGTGGCGCAACTGGGCACCTTCGGGGTTGACCGTGTACTGGTCGAAAACCACATGCGCGGCATCGATGAGCGTAGTGATTGCATCAACCGACGAGGCGGCCAGCGTGGTCTCGACGTGTGTAATGATCATTTCCTGGTCGGCGAAGACCATATTCTCTTTCGACCCGAAACGGCGGAAGAAAGTGGAACGGGAAATGCCAGCGGCAGCTGCCAGCTCGTCGACGCTGGTGGCATCGAAGCCCTGGGTAATGAGTAGATCAAGGGCTGCTGGGGGTACTGCGGAAGAAGCGATCATGATTCACGAATTTAGCACGATTCAAGCTGGGAAATTCTTGGGTTCAGCTATGCGCGCCGCGCAAATGATTGTGAACTACTGCGCCCATGACTACGCTGAACATCAGGGCGTTCCATGCCGGAACGCCATTCTTGGACGAAATGAAAGAGAAGTGAGGGCCCATGGGAATCTCGATTGCAAACGCCGCGCTACGTTTGGTCAGTGGTGCGTTCATTCTCAACAGCGGCATCAACAAGTTGCGCATCGATGAAGCCAGCGCCGCAGGCCTGCAGCAGATGGCAGCCAACGGCGTGCCTCAGCTGGCCGAGCTGGAACCGGCAGTTTTCGGCAAGGCCGTATCCATCGGCGAGATCTCGCTGGGTAGCGCCTTGCTGCTGCCGCTGATCCCATCGCGGCTGGCCGGCTTAGGCCTGGGCGCATTCTCCGGTGTGCTGCTGGCTTCCTACCTGCGCACTCCGGGCATGACAGAATCCGACGGCATCCGCCCAACCGCGGATGGCACCGCCCTGGCCAAGGACGTATGGCTGGCAGGTATCGCTGTGGCATTGATTCTTGGTCGCAAGGGCGCCAAGAAGATCAAGAAAGCAAAATAAGCGGACGGAATCGCTTGAGCAAAACACTCGGCACGCCGTAAGTTGATCTTGGAGACTGCGGTTTTCAGCGGCCACATTTGAACTACAAGCTAAGAGGAGAACCAATGGGTTTCTTAGATGATGCAAAGAAGAAGCTGGGCGAGGCAGTCGAAAACGCGAAGGACTTCGCAGCGGACGCCCAAGAAAAAATCGGCGAGAAGGTCGATGAATTCAAGAACGGCGATAGCAACGAAGAACCTGAAGACAAGGTCTAGCGACCACGAAGCCAGCGCCTGATCCAGCGACTTTCGAGTCCCGGACCAGGCGCTGGCTCCGTTAAGAGCTGCCTCTGGCTAGTGGCGCTGCGCCTTCTTGCCATCGCTGAGGAACGCTACAACGAGCACAGCAGCCACGCCGATGAAGCCCGGCAGCATCAGTGCCTGTCCCAGGCCAACAGACGTGGCTTCCATGATCACCGCAGGATCCTTGGAATCTGCCTGCGCGATCTGTGCCGAAATGCGGGCATCCATCATCACCGCGATCAGCGCAGAACCAAGCACTGAACCGATTTGCCGGGTGGTGTTGTAAATCCCTGAACCGGCACCCGCATCACGCGCGGTCAAGTCCTTGGTGGCTGCCAGCGACAGCGATGGCCAGATCATGGCTGAACCGATGCCTTGAACCGCTGAAGGAATCAGCAGCATCCACAGCGGGATATCGGCGTGCATCATGAAGGCGTAGACCACCGTGGCACCGCCAAACAGGAAGAACCCGGGCACGGCCAAGATCCGCGGGCTGAGCTGATTGACCTTCTTTCCCAGCTGCGGCGCGAGGAAGATCGCCACGAAAGCCATCGGAGAAATCATCAACGCGGATTCGGTGGGAGTCAGGCCTCGGACATTCTGCAAGAAGAACACCATCGGCAAGGCGATGGTCGCGATGGTCAGGCCCATGAAGGTGATCGCGACATTGGCCAAGGAGAAATTGCGGACCTTGAACAATCGCAGCGGAACCAGCGGTTCAGACGTGGTCTTGGACTGCCACCAGATGAAGGCTCCCATCAGCACCGCGCCGATGATAATCAGATGCCACGAATTCAGCGGGCCAATGAATGGTTCCCAATTGGTGGCATCGCCTTCCTGGATGCCGAAGACCAAGCAGAACATGGCCAACGCCGAAAGGATGACGCCGAACCAGTCGAAGGAATGCGCTTGGGATTCAAGGGCTGGCACGAATTTGAAGACCATGGTCAAGCTGACTACCGCGATGGGCAAGTTGATGAAGAAGATCCATTCCCAGCCGATGGAGTCCACCAGCAGACCGCCGGCAATCGGACCGATCAGCGAAGCGATGCCCGCCACTGCACCCCATAGGCCCATGGCTGCACCGCGGTGCTGATAAGGGAAGAGGCGGGTAATGAGCGTCATCGCCTGAGGGGAAATCATCGAAGCGCCAAGGCCCTGGACGGCGCGCGCCGCCCCCAGCGAGCCGAGGGAATCGGACAAGCCGCACCACAGCGAGGCCAGCGAGAAGACCACCATGCCGATGAGGTAGATATTGCGCGGACCGAAGCGGTCACCGAGGCGCCCGGTGACCAGCAGCGGCACCGCGAAGGTGAGCAGGTACGCGCTGTTGACCCACAAGATGCTGGAGATATCGGCGTCCAGCGACGTCATGATGGAGGGCATTGCGGTGGACACGATCGTGGTGTCCAGCAGGATCATGAAGAAGCCGATGACCAGTGCCCAGAGGGCACGCCAGGCGGCTTTCTTGTCGAAGTGTGTTTCGGGATTCGCAGTTTCAGGCACTGGTCAAGGCTAGTCCCTATCAGCCCTGTGCGGAACGGATAGCGAAACTATGCATAGGAAATCAGTCGAAACTCACATCGCCCGAGATGCGGGTGGCGACATCGCCACTGACCCAGACGCCTTTTTCGGTAGCTTCAATATGCAAGATCGCTTCGCGGCCCAAACGCGTGCCCTGGCGCACGGTATAGCGCTGGGGTGCATAACCGGTCTGCGTCAGCCAGATGCCGAACGCAGCATTCAGCGAACCGGTGGCAGGGTCTTCCGGAACAGCCTCGCCGGGAATGAAGGCACGGACCTCATAGTCCGCCGGAGGCTGCAGCACCACATTGCGGAAGCGCTCTTCGGAACGCTCAAAATCAGAGAAGTCCAGCGGACGCAGCTCTTCGCGGGTACCGGAAACGCGCGGCATGACCGATCCGCGCGGTTGCCACACGCTCTGCGAAACGCTGGCTGCGGTGTAGGGGCCGATGACGCCTACTTCCAATCCCTGCAGCGCCTCATAGTCAGGTTCGATGCCCAGCACGATATCGGCGTCACGCAGCACCAGGCCCGCAGGATGCGGACCGTTGACCAGCCACTGGTGGTCCACCACGTCTTCTTCGCGAATGCCCAGCCCGGCAATCGCCCATTGCAGGACATCTGGTTCCAAAGGGCCCGACCTGGTCAGCGGGGGTGCGAGGAAGGCCAAGCGCCGCGAGTGGCGGTCGCTGCTTTCCCGTTCCACACGCACCGGAATCAGTCCGGCACCGCATTGCTGGATCAGATGGCCTGCGGGACCAGCCTCGCCACCGGACTCCAGCCAAGCATGAGCCGCGCCCAGCGTCGGATGGCCAGCAAAGGGCAGCTCGGTGCTCGGGGTGAAAATGCGAATGGCGTAGTCCGCTTCCTCATCAGTGGGCTCGACGAAGAATACAGTTTCCGCAAGATTCATCCACTGCGCAAAGTGCTGCATCTGGTCATCGCTCAGGCTGTCGGCATTGAACACGACTCCCAGGCCATTGCCGTTGAAAGCAGTGGGTGCAAAGACATCAACCTGCTGATAAGAGAATGTGCGCGACATACTTAGCATGGTGGCACATTAATCAGCAGGTTGACCCGGTGTTACGTGGTACGTCACGCAAAAAGTTGCGAACGCATCAAGGAAATGAACCTTCTTTACCAATGGTGCGCAACATCGATGACCAAGCGTGAACCGTCGCCAGGTCCAGGCAGTGCGAACACGCGCATGGGCAGCCGTGCCCTGGTCGAGAGCCCCACTTTGGTTTGGCCTTCAAAGCTGCCCAGCCACACCAATTGGCGGAACGTCGTGTAGCCCAGATTCTTCACTTCGGCGCCCGGGTTGAAATCCTCGGTTGCCGGGGCCTGCACCAGGATTTCCAGGTTGGCACCGCCAGTGGTGTCCACCTGCAGGCCGGAACCGATTCCGGTCAGTTCGCTGACATACGTGGCTGAATGGCTGGCAGCTGGTCCTGCGAGATCGATGACCAGCCGGTCAAAGCACAGGTGCCGTCCGGTCCGAAGATTTTCCACTGCGGAATGCGTGGACAAGGAGCTGGTTTTGGCCAAGGATCCCCAATAAACCGTTGGGCAGGAAGCAGACGCGAGGGCGGCCGGAGCGGGGGCCGCCGCGGAAGCGGGCGTCACCACGAGCAAGGCTGCCGCCACCGTGCCTAGAACGATTCCAATTTTTCCGTTGCGCATATGGATCACCGTCTCTCTTGGTTTGCGCCCGCAGGCAGAGCGGACTGCCAGTGAGTCAACTAAAGGCCTGGAATGCGGCAAGCGCAAGGGCAGAAAAGAATTGGAACCACTCTGAGACGCTTCTGCAATGGAGCCGGAGAACTCCCGGGCCGTAGGGCGGAAGGCAGGTTCCACACAGCATTTATTTAGCGCCATATGACATGCTTTAAACATGTCACCTACCCCCGTTGAACCCATCGGCGAAACCGTCGAGGAAGTCATTACAGCCTCAAGCTTCCTCCCCGAATCGTTGCAATTTTGGGTTGTCCTGCTCATCGGTGCGCTCGTAGCCGCAATCCTGGCGTTTGTTTTCAGCGGCGTTGCCCGCCGCGTGCTGCGCGGGATCGGCGTGGACGAAGCCGACGTGAAAGCCACCAGATTCCCGTTCTTCGGCCTGGTTACCTCGATTATTGCCAAGTCGGCCTTCGCGGTCTTCTATCGAGAACGCACTTGGTACAACCCCTGGCAGTTCGCCATCCTGATCATTCTGGTCTTCTTCCTCACCTGGTTCATCATCAAGCTGGTGCGCGTGATTGAGACCGGCATGATGGCACGCTTCGAGGCGAGATTCGGTCCAGGGCGCAGGCTGGCCAAGGTCCAGACGCAGGTCGGCCTGATGCGACGGGTACTGGTTGCGGTGCTCTGCATCATTGCAATCGCCGCGGTGCTGCTGACGATCGAGCAAGTCAGGGCGCTGGGCGCCGGCCTGTTGGCCTCGGCTGGCCTGGCTTCGGTGGTCGTTGGCCTGGCCGTGCAGTCAACGTTGGCGAACGTATTTGCCGGCTTGCAAGTGGCCTTTACCGACTCGATTCGCGTGGACGACACAGTGGTAGTCGAGGGGGAACGCGGCACGGTAGAGGAGATCACCCTCTCCTACGTCGTGGTGCACCTGATCGACGGGCGCCGGATGATCCTGCCATCGACCTACTTCACCACGACGCCATTTGAGAACTGGTCGCGGCGCAGCACGGAGATCTCCGGAAACGTAGCACTGCAGCTGAAGCTCAATGCGCCGATTTCCTACCTGCGCCAGCGTAGCAGCGAACTGCTTGAAGCCTCCGACTGGTGGGATGGCCGGGACAATGAGCTGCTCGTGACCGACGCGCAAAACGGCTTGCAAACAGTGACCATTTATTTATCCGCGCGCAACGCCGGGGACCTGTGGAACCTGCGCAATATGCTTCGGGAGAAGCTGCTGGCCGAGCTGGTGGAAAACTACCCTGATTGCCTGCCGGATCCCCGGATGATTCCAAGCAACCCGGTCTAGCGGCATAACGGAAGCGGGGGGTCCCAGTACTGTGAACTGGGATCAGCGGCTTTTGCCGTTTCCGGGGACCTAGAGCCGCAACGCAGCGGGTCCGTAGTCGTTGTAGCGCTCCTGGCGGGCCGTCGCTTCGCGCAATGCCGAGATGAGCGACTCGGCCTTGCCGATGAGATCCTGGATCAAGTCATCGTCACGTTCCACCCAAAGGTATTCGGGAACCGCGCGCACCGGCACGAAATTATCGTGCTCTTCCCAAACGAACAACGTGCGTTCGGCCCCGATCACATGCTGCTGCCAGAGCACCTGGCGCAGGTAGCTCTTGGGGATCTTCTTGAAGGGCTTGTTGGTGGTCTTGATTTCAGCCAAAACCGGAACTCCCGATGCATCGAAACCCAAGCCATCGGGAGTCGCCAGATGGAGTCTCGAATGCTGCGAGTGGAAGAGCTGGGAGGAGGGGAAAATATTGAAATTCTCTTGGACCCAGGCAGCGATGACCGGTTCGCGCTTGCGCCCGTGATCGGTGTAGGGATTGCCGGAGAAGCCATTGCCGTAGAGCTTGTCCCATGCGGCGTTCTTGATGGACTTCTCGGTGGACAACTTGGCCACGTCCGTTGCGGTGATGCCCTGGGCCCGTGCGCGGAGCCACTCAATGCGGTTGGAAGAGTCGGCTAGAACACGTTCGAAGCATTCATGTTGGACGCCGGGCACAGTAATCACTTGACCTATTCTTCCCCATGAATGGGCAAGAACCGTGCACCTTGGGCTTCGAGCTGGCGTGAGACTAGTCGCTGGCTTCAGCGATAGCGGTCAACAGCTGATTGATAGTCGGTGTCTGGCTGGCACGGAATTTCTCCGTGCCTTCCTGCAATAGCCGAATGACCGGGGTGCTGGTGATTCCCATTTCCTCGCCGCGCTCAACCTGCTCCACGACATTGATCTCTTCGACCTCCAACGCGGGCAGCAGTTCCTGCACGCGGGCGACAGCCAGCCGCGTGCGCACGCACGGTGCGCAGAATGGTTGCGTATACAGTTCCAGCTTCATCTGTTGCCTACTGCTCCTGCTGTCGTCGTGAACCAGCTGCCGGCTGCTCCTACCGGGGGATGAGCCTGGCCGGAGGCTACTTGGAACCCTGCGCTGATGTGCGCGGGTGCCATTTGTTGAAAACATTGGGTCATGCTTGAAAATTCCCTTGGCCATCCTCCCGTACTCGCCGCTCACGGACTCTACCGCAGCTTCGGTTCCACCACTGCACTGAACGGCGTCGATCTGCAGATTTCACTGGGCCAGTCCCTTGCCATCATGGGCCCCTCGGGTTCCGGAAAATCCACGCTGCTGCACGCCTTGGCCGGTATTGAACTTCCCGACGCCGGCAGCATCATGCTGAACTTCCCGGGCCGTGCACCGGTGGATATCCAGGGGCTCAAGGATAAGGCGCGCACCAGGCTGCGCCGTGAATCCTTCGGCTTCGTCTTCCAATCCGGACTGCTGATTCCCGAGCTCACTGCCGAAGAGAATGTGGCCATGGCCTTGATGATCAACGGCGTGCCACGCAACGCCGCCATTTCCAGTGCCGGGGCGGCCCTGGCGGAACTGGGCCTGGCAGGAATGGAGCAACGCCGCATCGGCCAGCTCTCCGGCGGGCAGCAGCAACGAGTAGCCATTGCCCGCGCGCAGGTCACCGGGGCGATGGTGGTCTTTGCCGATGAACCTACCGGCGCGCTGGATTCAACCACGGGCTTCGAAGTGCTGGAGATCTTGCTGCAATGCACCGTCGGTGCCGGAAAATCCCTGGTGATGGTGACCCATGATCCCAATGTCGCCGCGCGCTGCGACCGTGTAGTGCAGCTGCAGGACGGCCAGCTGATCAGCGACAGTCTGCACCCATCGGCCACCGTGGATGGCGGTGCCCAGAAGTGAATATCCTGCACCTGTCATGGATGCTTGGCCGGCCGGCGAAGTCCCGGCTGGCACCACTGATCCTGACCGCCAGCGCCTACGCCATGGTCAGCGCGATCCTGCTGATCGTGCTGGGAGGCGCCTACTCCTTTACCAGTTTCGAATCCGCGGCCCAGGGGATGTACCTGCCATTGGCAGCCTTCGCCGTGGTGCTTCTGGTAGTCCCATTGCTGGTGCTGGGATCGGCCGCTGCCCGGCTCTCCGCGCGGTCCAATGACCGTGCCCTGTCGTCCTTGCGCTTGCTCGGCGCGCCCGGGGCGCAGATCGGCCTCGTGGCCGTGCTGCAAGCCGCCGGCACGGCGTTGGCCGGCGCACTCGCCGGAATCGTGCTCTACCTCCTGGCCGCACCATTGGCTTCGCTGATTCCGTTCCAAGGTGCGCCGATCGGTTCGGCCATCTATTTGCCGCTGTGGGTGCTGGCGATAGCAGTAGTCGCTGTCGTGCTCCTCTCGGCAGGCAGTGCAGCTGCCGGCTTGCGCAAATTGGTGATCACCCCGTTGGCGGTGGCAACCCGCAGCACGGTGCCCACCCCCAGCTGGCTGCGCGCGGTGATCACCCTTGCCGGCATTCTGGTGCTGTACATGGTGTTCTCCAACATGGGCCAGTTCGTGCAGTCCATCGCCGCGATCATCGCAGTGGTGGTTGGCGGTTTCGGCTTCGGCCTGCTGGTGATGAACCTGGTCGGTCCGTATCTGGTGGCGAAGGTGGGCAAGGCCAAGCTGCGCAAGGCCAGAACTCCGCAAGAGCTGCTGGCAGCTCGCATGATCCTGGAAAGCCCTGCCGAATCCTGGCGCCAGGTATCCGGGGTTGCCATGGCTTCGTTCGTCGCGGTGGTGGGCGGCAGCGGGGCCGCCTTGATGGAGCTGACCGGAAGCGAACTCGATCAGGGCACCTGGCTGGAGCATGTGCCGGCCGATGTCACCACCGGCGTGCTGGTGACCTTGGCGATCAGCTTCATCTGCGTGGCCGCTTCGGCGGCGATCTCCCAAAGCGCCAGTACCCTGGATCGCGCTGAGCTGTATCGCGGGCTGAACCGGTTGGGCATGCCCTACGAAACGATGAACGCCGCGCGCACCAAGTCGATCATGATCCCGGCGCTGGCTGCCTCGATCGGTTTCGCCATCGCCTCCACGGTGCTCGTGCTGCCCCTGGCCGGGGCCGCCATCCTGCTCAAGCCGCTGACGGTCATCACGGTAATTGTCTCCGTGTTACTCGGCTTGCTGCTGGTGCGGGGAGCAATTTTGGTGGCTGATCCGCGCAAGCTGCTAGCAACTAGAGAATAAAGTCTCTGGTCAGCCCACCGAAAAAACCGCCCGATTTGGTTAGGGTCACTTCAGGGTCGGTGATTAGGGACGTTTCGTGTTGCGTAATGCGCAGAGAAACGCGTATCGTGGCATACGGCCCGGATAGGCTTGCCTAACCTAGCTAAACAAAACGTTGACAGAACCTCGCATAGTCTGGAATCACCGACCCATGAAAAATTCACGTCGCGCCGGAATTTTCGCCGCTTCAACTGCCATCCTCGCCTTGGGCCTAACCGCCTGCGGCGCGTCGAGCAACTCAGCGGATCCGTCGGCTGACACTTCAGCCAAGGCCGCAGAAGACTTCACTCCGGTCACCATCGAGAACATCTATGGTGAAACCACGATCGAAAAAGTCCCGGAACGCATTGCGACCATCTCGTGGGTCAACGCAGATACCCTGCTGGCTCTGGATACCGTGCCGGTCGGCATGGACACCGACACCTACGGCATGAACGAGAACAACTCCACCGCATGGAAGGACGCCGCTCTGGAAGAGCAGGGCGCTTCCATCGGCTCCGAGAAGGCGCCCGTGCAGTACAAGGTGGGCGATGACATCGACTACACCGGCATCGCCGCCAGCAAGCCCCAGGTCATCTTCGCTCCATACTCGGGGTTGAAGAAGGAGCAGTACGAGAAGCTGCAGGAAATCGCTCCGGTCGTTGGCCCCATCGAGCCTAACTACCTGACCAGCTGGGAACAGGTCACCGAAGTTGCCGGCCAGATGCTGGGCAAGGAAGAAGAAGCCGACGCCCTGATCGAAGAGATCGAAGGCAAGCTGGCCAAGGTCGGCGAAGACAATCCAGCGCTGAAGGACACCACCTTCATCGCAGCTGACCTCTCGGCGCCGGATACCGCCTACATCTACTCCGAAGGCGACACCCGCCCGCGCTTCCTGAGCGCACTGGGCATGACCCAGGCCGACTACGTGCAGAAGAATGCCGCCAAGGACACCTTCTTCTTCACCGTGTCGCCGGAAAAGGTCAACGAGTGGGATTCGGACATCGTCTTCGCTTCGGCTGTTGCGGGCAACACCATGGAAGACGTCGTCAAGGGCCAGCCGCTCTACGGCCAGATCCCTGCCGCGAAGAACGATGCCGTGGCACTGCCAGGCACCGATGAAGCAACCCTGGCAATCTCCGCGGCTTCGCCGCTGTCCATTGAATGGGCACTGGATAACGTAGTTCCAGGCATCGTCAAGGCTGCTGACAACGCAGCTGCCGCGAAGTAGATCCGGCTAGGGATTCACTGACAGATAGTGCAATTGGGCTTCCAGGGAATGGGTAGCTGCGCCCACCAAGCGCGCATCGAGGTCGGGGTAGACATGCTCCAGCAATTCAGCTGGCTGCGTGTGGACCCCGGCCTTGCCGAGTTTCTGCAAAGCCGCACGCACCTGGTCCAGCCGCGCATGCCGATGCTTGATGTACATCTGCAGCAGCGGATGCGAGGAATCATGCTGCTCGCCGTGCGCCGGATGCAAAGCCATATCGGGCAGCGCGAGCAGCCGCTGCAGGGAATCCAGGTAGTCGGCCAATGTGCCGTCCGGGTGTTCCAAGATGGTGGTGCCCCGGCCCAGCACCGTATCCCCGGTGAACAAGTGGGCAGCCCCGCCCTGGCGGATGAAGCACACCGAGTCCGAGGTGTGGCCAGGGGTGAAGACCACCTGGATGCTGGCACCGGCGGCGCTGATCGTTTCGCCATCGGTGAAGACCGGGGCATCCCGGCAGTACTGCTCCAGCGTGGCACGCACCGGCGCACCTGTCATCCCGTAGAGCGCATCGATGCCTCCCGTGTGATCGGCATGCCGATGGGTAATGAGCACCAGCTGGATGTCGAAGGCCGCCAAGGCCTGCAGATGGTCCTCGAGCTCAGGGCCCGGATCAATCAGGACGACCGGAGTTCCAGGAAGAAGTTCATCCACTGCAGGGTCGAACAGCAGATAGGAATTAGTCCCGTCCAACGTCATTTCAGAAGGGTTCTGCGCGCGAAGCAGGCCGATGCCTGGAGCGATAATAGTGGGCAAGGGAAGAAGAGCCATAGCAATGAGTGTAGGAACCAATGACCGCGACTGAAAGTATTACGCGCCAAGCACCGGGGGCCAAGTCGCCAAAAGCCGGCCGGAAGCTCGGCGCCTTGCTGCTCCTTGCCCTGTTGCTCGGGCTGGCGCTATTCGCTTCGCTGCTGCTGGGCGCGCGAAACGTCTCGATGGGCACCGTGATCGATGCCATCTGGAATTTCGACCCGTCCAATGGCGACCAGGGCGTGGTTGCGTCCCGCTTCGCCCGCACCGTCGGAGCCATCGTGGTTGGCGCTGCCCTGGGTTTGGCTGGCGCCGGATTGCAGGGCCTGACCCGCAACCCGCTGGCCGATACCGGGATCCTGGGCTTGAATGCAGGATCCTCCATGGCCGTGGTGCTGGCGATCGCCTTCCTGGGCGTCAGCTCCCTGGCTGGAATCATGGTGGCCGCCTTCCTCGGCGCTGCTGGGGTGATGGCCCTGGTTTATCTCGTGGCCAACGTGGGCCGTGAAGGCGCCACGCCCATTAAGCTTGCGCTGGGCGGTGCCGCCATGGCTGTGGGCGTGGGCGCGATTACCAATGCGATCCTGATGATTTCCGATGCCACCATGGACCGTTTCCGCATGTGGCAGATCGGCACGTTATCCAGCAGCGGCATCGACACCTTCCTCGGGGCCATTCCCGTGGTGGCCGCCGGCGCACTGATCGTGCTGTCCACCGCCAAGGTATCCAATGCCGTGTCCATGGGCGATGACACCGCGATCGCCTTGGGCTTCAACTTGAACCGCGCCCGGCTGATCGGCTCCATCGGGGTGGTCATTCTCGCTGGCACCGCCACCGCCGTGGCCGGGCCCATCGCCTTCGTCGGCCTAATGATCCCGCATGCCGTGCGCTTGCTGGTCGGTTCCGACTACCGCTGGCTGATGCCAGCGAGCCTGATCGCCGGGCCGATCCTGCTCTTGCTGGCTGATACGGTGGGACGAATCATCGCCCCGCCCAGCGAGATCCAGGTAGGCGTCATGTGCGCCATGCTGGGTGGACCGATCTTCATCATCATGATGCGCAGCGGCATGAAGTCGGTGAGCCTGTGAGCACGAGCGAAATGGCAGCAGCCAACATGACCCAGCCCCGCAGCACCACGGAAACGGCCGGACCGGCGACGGCCCCGGCCTCGAAAGCCGCACCGGCGCTGGCAGCCCGCCGCAGATCCCGGGTGCGCCGCACCGCCTTGTGGATGGCCCTGGCCCTGGTGCTCGCCGTGGCGGCCTACCTGTTCTGGGGGCGGGACCGCCTTCCAGCTGCCGAAGTCTTCCAGGTGCTCAGCGGTGAAAAGGTGCCGGGCACCAGCTTCATCATCATGTCCGACCGCCTGCCGCGCATCGCGGTGGGTGCCCTGGCCGGTGCCGGCTTGGGCATTTCCGGTGCCTTGTTCCAGCGCTGGCTGGGCAACCCGCTGGCCAGTCCCGACGTGATCGGCGTGGGCTACGGCGCATCGGCGGCCGCGGTTTTCGCGATGATCACCCTTGGCTATGCCGACTGGAAGCTCAACGCCTTCGCACTGGCCGGCGGGCTGCTGGTCGCTGCATTGATCTACTGGCTCTCGGCCTCGGGCAAGCGGACCGGTCCCCGGCTGATCCTGGCGGGCCTGGCCATCGGCGCGATGCTCCAGGCGCTGATCCAGTACCTGCTGACCCAGGCGCAGGTGAATACGGCCAGCGATGTGATGCACTGGCTGACGGGTTCACTGGCCTCGAGCAACTGGGAAAATGCGCTGCTGCTTTTGGCGTCCCTTGGCGCCATCGGCATCTTGTTGCTGCCCCTGGTGCTTCGCCAACTGAAAATGCTGGAGCTGGGCGAGGACACCGCGGCGGCCCTGGGGCTGCACGTGGGCTGGGCCCGGGCGATCTTGGTCTTTGTTGCGGTGGCCATGAGCGCCTTGCCGATTGCGGTCACCGGGCCGATGGCGTTCGTTGCCTTCCTGGCCGGCCCGATTACTGCCGCGCTGACCCGCGGCCCGATCAACATCCTGCTTTCCGGCCTGACCGGGGCAACGCTGGTGACTGTTGCCAATTTCTTTGCCGCGAACCTGTTCGCGGATCTTTCGCTGCCGGTGGGCGTTATCACCGGCGCATTCGGTGCACCCTTCCTGATTTGGATTCTGGTGCGCGCAAACTCAACTGGAAGCGGGGCATAACCCATGGCCACTTTGCAGGCAAGCGATCTGACCCTGGCCTATGACAAGGTCACCGTCGTCGACGAGCTGTCGCTGGATATCCCTGCCGGGCAGGTGAGCATCGTCGTCGGGGCCAACGGTTGCGGCAAGTCCACCCTGCTGCGCGCACTGTCGCGGTTGCTCAAGCCAGCCGGGGGCCAGGTGCTCCTGGACGGCGCGGACATCCACTCCAAGCCGGCCAAGGAAGTCGCCAAGACCCTGGGCTTGCTGCCGCAATCGCCCACCGCTCCGGACGGCATCACCGCCCGCGAGCTGATCAGCCGCGGCCGCTACCCGCACCAGGGCCTGTTCAAGCGCTTCTCTGCCGAGGACGAGGCAGCGGTTAATCGCGCCATGGAGCTGACCGGCACTACCGAGCTGGCCGACCGCTCGGTGGACGAGCTCTCCGGCGGTCAGCGCCAGCGCGTCTGGATCGCCATGGCCCTGGCGCAGGAGACCGACCTGCTGCTGCTCGACGAGCCGACCACCTTCCTGGACGTGGCGCACCAGCTCGAAGTCCTGGATGTGGTCAGCGAGCTGAATCGCAGCCGCGGGATCACCGTCGTGATCGTGCTGCACGATTTGAACCTGGCCGCCCGCTACGCCGACTACCTGGTGGCGCTGCGCCACGGCAAGATCTACGCTGCCGGCCATCCCAACGATGTGGTCACCGAAAAGACCGTCAAGGATGTTTTCGGCATGCCCAGCCGCGTGATCCCCGACCCGGTGGGCGGCACTCCGCTGGTGCTGCCCATTGGCCGCCACCGGGTGCTGCGCACCGAGCAGGTGCTGGCTTCCCAGGGCATTTTCCGTACCGAAGCTTCTGCGAAGAAAACTGCGGTGAAGCAGGCGGCAAATGTGAAGCAAGCTGCCCAAGCAGCCGCCGCCCTTGATCCGCAATCGGAGCGCCCGGCCCATGAGCATGTGCCGACGTTGGCCTTTGATACCACTGTGGTCAATAGCCAGCAGCTCGCGCCATCCTTCCGCCGGGTGACCGTCAGCGGCGAGGACCTGGAGTACTTCGGCACCAACAGCCACCCGCTGGATATGCGCATCAAGCTCTTGCTGCCACCGGCCGGCGGTACTGCGTTGACCGACGAGATCGCCTCGATGCGACCCGGGGCGATGACCAGTCCTGCCGAGCAGCAGGGCTGGTACAAGCGCTGGTTGTCGATTGATCCCGATACCCGCGGCCACATGCGCACCTATACCGTGCGGGCCTTCCGCGAAGCCGGGCACCGGGACAATATCGGGGCCACAGCCGAGCTGGATATCGACTTCGTGATGCACGGGCACATGGTTGACGGCCAGCTCCAGGGCGGGCCGGCTACGGAGTTCGGCGACCGGGCCAAGGTGGGCGACCAGCTGTTGCTGCTGGGCCCGAACAAGACCCTGAACGACTCCAGCTACGGCGGCATCGAGTTCCGCCGCGGCGAGGCAACCCGCGTGGTGCTGGCCGGTGACGAAACCGCAGCCCCGGCGATTTGCGCCATCCTCGAAGCCTTGCCCTCCAACGTCACCGGCCATGCGCTGATCGAGGTCCCGGAGACCACGGATATCCTCGGTGCCTCCACCCGCTCCGGCGTCTCGGTGCAGTGGCTGACCCGTGGCAGCCATGAGCACGGCGAATTGCTGCAGTCGGCCTTGCGCCAGGTAGTCGCGATTCCAGCAGCCGGCGTGGTCCATACCAACGCCGAGCCGGAAGATATCGATGTTGATGCGGACATCCTGTGGGAGACGGGCCAGGAAAATTCCGCACCGTTCTACGCCTGGATTGCCGGTGAAGCCGGCACGGTCAAGGAAATGCGCCGTTATCTGGTGCGCGATGCCGGCGTGGACCGCAAGCAGGTAGCCTTCATGGGCTACTGGCGCCGCGGGAAGACCGAGAACTAGCCAGCAGCGGCAACCAGCGCCCGAGGCCCCGGCACGCATATGCCGGGGCCTCGGGTTCTATCCGCTAGCTGGCAGCTAGTTTTCTTTCGCCGGGTTCTTGCAAGCGCCGCGCACCGGCCGCGGGTTCTCGCGGTCCAGGATTGCCAGCAGCCGGGTGAGCTCGGCGCGGTCCTCGTCGCCGAGCTTGTCGAAATAGCCGTCCATGCTCGAACGGCGCAATTCGGCGAGCTCGCCGAGCTGGGCGCGGCCCGTGGCACTGAGCGCAATCAACGTGGCGCGGCGATCGGCCGGATCGGGGGTGCGCACGACAAGCTCCTTGGCTTCCAGCTGGTCGACTACCTCGGTGGTCGAGCGCGCGGCGATGTGCAGCTGTTCCGCGAGCTGCGAGTTGCGCAGCCCGATCTTATCGGCCCGGGACAGCAAGGTCAGCACCCTCGATTGGTGCGGAGTGATGCCCAGGGGAGTCAAGCTGTCCCTCCATCTGCCGCGAAGCATGCGTGAAGCGTGGAGGAAAAGATCTGCCAAGTCAGGCTTGGGCTCTTCGTTCTGCATATGTTCAAGGATAGTGTGTTTCTGGGAACAATTTCAAGATGCAACCACATAGTGAGGTTCCCTCTGTTATTCTGGACTTGAGAAATCCAGAGGTAGAGGGGGAGTCCATGAGTGCAATGGGAATGCCGGGGCCGCATCCGGGCGGTGGCGGGCAAGGACGGTCCGGCAACGCCGCCCGGGACAAGCAGCGGCTCACCGAGCATCCGGTGTCCCTGGCGCGCATCGCCGCGCTCTTCCGGCCCCATCTGGGATCGGTGATTGCGGTCATGGCGCTGATCGTGGCAGCGTCGGTCATCGGCCTGGCCCAGCCGTTCATCATCCGCGAACTCATTGATGACGCGATTCCCAACAGCAATATCCGATTGCTGCTCTTGGGTGCCGTGGGACTGGTGCTGATCTCCCTGGCTACCGCGATTCTGGAAGTCGTCCAGACCTGGCGGGCAACCCTGATGGGCCAACGCGTCATGCATGGCCTGCGGACCGGGCTGTTCACGCACCTGCAGAAGCAATCCCTGGGATTCTTCACCAACTCGCGCTCCGGGGACGTGCAGTCGCGCCTGGTCAACGACGTGGGGCAGATGCAATCGGTGATTACCAATTCGGCCACGAGCATTGCCTCGAACCTGACCACCGTTGTGGCCACCGCCTGCGCGATGGTGGCGATCTCGTGGAAACTGAGCCTGATCTCATTGGTCGTGCTGCCGCCAGCGGTGCTGCTTGCCAAGCAAACCGCGAAACTGCGCCGCGCCGTGACAGGAAAGCGCCAGCGCGAGATGTCGAACCTGGCTTCGCTGATCGACGAGCGCCTGAGCATCTCCGGGGTCCGCCTGGCCAAGATCATGGGCACCGGAGCCGCTGATGCGGCGGCCTTCGGAGAGTCCAGCCACAAGCTCATCGACCTGGAAATGAAAAGCGCTTTGGCCGGGCGTTGGCGCATGGCCACGATGAGCATCATTTTCGCGGCCATCCCCGCGGTGCTGTACATCGTGGCGGGGCTGCCCGCCACCGGGCAGGGAATGAGCATCGGCACCTTGGTGGCCTTTACCGGGCTGCAGGCCGGAATCTTCCGTCCGGTCATGGGCATGATGCAGATTTCGGTCCAGTGGGTCTCGGCCTTGGCCTTGTTCAGCCGCGTCTTCGAATACCTGGATACGGACCAGGCGCTGCCGGTACCCCAGCGGCCGCGAGCGGTCGAACCCGGGAAGCTGCGTGGCGAAGTGCAATTGCGCAATGTCAGCTTCCGCTACCCCGAGGCTGACCGCGCCACCCTGGAACAGCTGGATTTGACCCTGGAGGCGGGAACAATGACCGCGGTTGTCGGTTCCACCGGTTCGGGAAAGTCCACCCTGGGGTCCTTGCTGCCCCGGCTGCTTGACCCTACCGAGGGCCAGGTATTGCTCGACGGCATTGACCTGAAGGAATTCGATCCTGAAGGCATCGCCCAGGCGGTCTCCGTCGTTGCCCAGGAAAGCTACCTGCTGCATGCTTCGATTCGGGAGAACCTCCTGTGGGCAGCGCCCCAGGCCACCGAGGAAGAGCTCTGGCAGGCGCTGGAAGCCGCGCAGATTGCGCAGCTGGTCCGCAGCCTGCCGCAGGGCCTGGAAACCCAGGTGGGGCAGCGCGGCCACCGTTTCTCCGGTGGCGAGCAGCAGCGACTGGCTATTGCCCGCACCATGCTGCGCAAGCCCAAGGTCCTGGTGCTCGACGAGGCGACCAGTGCCCTGGATACGGTCACCGAGGCTTTGGTGCAGCGGGCGCTGGACGAGCTCGCACTGGGGCGAACTACCTTGCTGATCGCGCACCGGTTGAGCACCGTGATGCGAGCGGACCGCATCGTCGTGCTAGAAGCTGGCCGGATTGCCGAAGCGGGAACTTTTGACGAGCTGGTCCAGCTTGGCGGGCAATTCGCCCAGCTGGTAGCCAAGAGCGAACTGGCCGAAAGGGCCAGCTAGCACTGGCCATCTTTCAGTCCCTGCTTTTCCAGCGAGGCCAGGATCTTCGGCAGCGCCGATTCCAATGCCGTGCGTTCGGAGGGGCTCAGGGAATCGAAAATGGTTTCACGCACGAAGCTCACGTGGGTTGGCGCGGCTTCCTCAATGGTCTTGCGCCCCTGGGCGGTGAGCGTAATCTGGTGCCCGCGGCGGTCGGTCTCATCTGAGCAGCGGCTGACCAGGCCCTTGGCTTCCATGCGGCGCAGCAGGTGGGAGAGTCGCGCGCGGTCCCAGCGCAATGCGGTCGCCACGTCGGCCGGGCGTAGACTTGGTTCGGTTGTTTCCGAAAGCACAGCCAGCACCGAGTATTCACCGGAGAGCATGTTCGAATCGCGCAGCAGCTGGCGATCCATGCCACTGGGGAACTGCCAGAGGAACTCGCGTATGGTGCGCCAGAGGTCCTGCTCGCTGTCGGTGAGCCAGCGGGTCTCTTCGCTCTTCATTCTCTTTCCTAACCATGTTGTCCCCATGGGGGACATTCAAAATATTGTTGACGCATCAATCATCTCCTGTATAGTGGAATTTAGCAAGAGAAGATGACGTGTCAACTAAATTGTTGGCCGGAGAACTCCAAGGAGAGCAACTTGTCGAAGATCGCTATCGTTACCGGTTCCACCCGTCCAGGACGTGTCAACCAGGGCGTCGCCCAATGGGTGCTGGCCAGGGCCCAGGAATTCGGTGGTGCCGACTACGAGCTGGTGGACATCGTCGAGTTCAACCTGCCGATGCTCGACGAGCCGTTCCCGGCCGCCTACCAGAACTACCAGAACGGGCACACCAAGGCCTTCGCCGCCAAGATGAGCGAATTCGATGGATACATTTTCATTGTTGGCGAGTACAACCACTCCGTCCAGCCTGCATTGGCCAACGCACTGAGCTACCTGAATGCAGAACTGAACAACAAGGCCGCCGGCATGGTCGGATACGGCTCCGCCATGGGCTCGCGTGCCGTGGAGCACCTGCGCGGGATCCTCTCGGAACTGCAGATCGCCCACGTGCAGAAGACCGGCATGTTCTCGCTATTCTCCGACTTCGAGAACTTCTCGGCTTTCGCTCCGACCGAACGGTCGGCCAACAGCGTGCAGCCCATGCTTGAACAGGTGCTCGCCTGGAGCAAGGCGATGCGCACCGTACGCGAAGGCGCCACGGTCAACGCCTAGACCGGGTTGAAATCGGAGGGGAATGGAAAAGTGCATTGCGCCATTTCCATACCTGCCCAACTGCCATAGTCTCGAGGTGAATGGTTTATGCACGGGACTTCAAAATTCTTTGGAAGGAATGCGATGAGCGAGGAATATTCGACCAAGGGCGCCTACGTCACCGGCGGAGAATTCACCCGGGACACCAACTACATCCAGGACCGCATCGTCGCTGATGCCAGCGCCGAGCACTATGGCGAGGGAAACAGCCACAGCAAGATCGGGCATCCCAACGCGGGGCTTTCGGACGGGGCCCGGCTTTGGCCGGTGGAAGCTGGCCGCTACCATCTGGTCGCAGCCCGCGCGTGCCCCTGGGCCAACCGCACCCTGATCGTTCGCCGCCTGCTGGGCTTGGAAGACGCGCTGTCCGTCGGACTGCCCGGCCCAACCCACGACGCACGCAGCTGGACCTTTGACCTGGACCCCGGGGGCAAGGACCCTGTCCTGGGTACCGAGCGGGTCCAGGAGAACTACTTCAAGCGCTTTGCCGACTATCCACGCGGCATCACCGTGCCGGCAATCGTCGATATCCCCACCGGTGCGGTTGTCACCAATGACTACCCGCAGATCACCTGGGACATGTCCACGCAGTGGAAGGAGTTCCACCGGGAAGGCGCCCCGGACCTCATTGCGCAGGACCAGCTCGATGAGATGCTTCCGCTGATCAAGCGGATTTTCACCGAGGTCAACAACGGCGTCTACCGTGCCGGGTTCGCCGGGGACCAGCAGGCCTACAACGATGCCTACGACCGGTTATTCGCCACCTTGGACTACCTCGAAGATCGGCTGGGCACCCGCCGCTTCCTGATGGGTGATCACATCACCGAGGCCGATGTCCGGCTGTTCACCACGCTGGTGCGATTCGACCCGGTCTATCATGGCCACTTCAAGGCCAACCGCAACAAGCTCATCGACATGCCGAACCTCTGGGGCTATGCGCGGGACTTGTTCCAGACCCCGGGTTTCGGCGACACCATCGACTTCGAGCAGATCAAGGCGCACTACTACGTGGTGCATGAGGACATCAACCCGACCAGGATCATCCCGAAGGGGCCGGAGTTGGCGAACTGGCTCGAAGCGCCGGGCCGAGATGAGCTGGCCGAGAACGGTCCGTTCCTGAACGGTACAGCACCGGGCGAAGTCCGGGCCGACGAGCGGGTCCAAGCCGGGCACAACCCGTTGTACCCCGCCTAGGCGCGCTGGCGATCCGCCGCGGATCGGCTCAGGAGCCCGCTATTTCGAGGAGTCCTGGGCCGATCTGTCCTAATCGAAATCGAAGCCTTGCCCCTCGCAAGCTTCCTGGAAAGCGGACAAGTCAGTAATTTGGGGATCCCCGGATTCATCGGCGGCCACCGCAGCGCTGATCTGTTCGGTGGAAGCCTTCGCCCCATGATCAGCGGCTTTCTGCATATTCGTTGCGCCGATGCCCTCGGGGTCAACCAAGCCCCCGCCAAAATGCACGCAGGCGGTATGGCCCTGGGGATCGAGTTGGCGCAGCTCGTCAACCGAGGGGCCAGCGCATGCGGACAGGACCAGAACCAGGGTGGCCAATACAGGCAGGATTTTCTTCACATCCCAATCCTAGGCCTGGACCTGGCTGGATGCTGTGATCCATTGTGCAAGTATTCGCTGGCGACATGGCCCAATGCATGGAACCGAGTGCGGGCGTCAACGTGGCAGGATTAAAGCATGACGATCATTGCAGCTGCGGATGGATCAGCCCTAGGAAACCCCGGACCGGCAGGTTGGGCCTGGTACGTGGACCAGGACAACTGGGCCGCTGGCGGTTGGGACCACGGAACCAACAACATGGGGGAGCTCCAAGCGGTGCTCGAACTCTTCCGGGCCACCGAGCACCTGCCAGAAGAAGAACTCAGGATCCTGTGCGATTCGCAGTATGCGATCAACTGCATCAGCAAGTGGATGCCGGGTTGGAAGAAGAAGGGCTGGAAAAAGGCCGACGGCAAACCGGTCTTGAACCAGGACATCCTCAAGGAACTTGACCGGGCCATTGCCGGGCGCAAGTACACCTTCGAGTGGGTCAAGGGCCATGCCGGACATGAGCTGAATGAAGCTGCTGACGGCCATGCGCGTGCGGCTGCGACCGCGCACCAGCAGGGCTCTGTAGTAGAGGCCGGACCGGGCTACACCGCAGTCGGCGGCCCAGCGGCTTCCAAAGCTCCAGCGGCTGAAGATGCCGTGCTGGCACCCGGCGGGCAACCCGCCGCCGCACCGGAACCCGGCGTGGACATCGCGACCACCGTCTTCGAACTGGAACAAGGTTTCCTCGACCCGCAGATCCGCACCAGTTTCGCGGAACTCAACGACTTCCTGCATCCGGGCTACCAGGAAGTGACTCGCCATGGCGGCCTGCTGGATGTGGCCACGGTCCGGGCCATGCTGGAATCCGGGGCGAGCCTGCCCAGTACCGGTGCGGTGCAGGTCCTTGCGGCCCGGGAAGTGGATGCCCAGATGGTGCTGCTCGCGTACCGCATGAAGCCTGCAGAGGGCCCGGTGCTTGTCGTATCTTCCTGGTGGCAGAGCACCGAAGGCGGCCTGAAGCTTCGGTTCCGCCAGGAAACGGTCGAGCAGACCGCATAGAAAACACGCTTAAAGCAGTGATGGCCGC
>NZ_JBLVOJ010000015.1:0-9513 GCF_053543715.1 Glutamicibacter sp. AGC46 | reverse complement strand
GCCCATCACTGCTTTAACGGTTTGGGATCAGTACTGTCCCGGGCGGGTTTCGATGACGCCCTTCTTGTAGTTGATCCGGTTGACCAACCAGGTCACGGCCCACAGCAGCACGCCGATGACCAGCAGCAGGCCGGCAATCTCGTACTGGACCCAGTCTTCACGCGAACGAGCCCAAGGGCCGGCAAGGAACAGGCAGAAGAACACGCCGAGGATCGGGATGATCGTTGGAGCGCGGAACGCATCGGGTTCCGGCTTGTCGCGGCGCAGCACCAGCAGGGCTACGTTGACTACGGCGAACACGCACAACAACAGCAGCGCGGTCGTGCCGCCCAGCGAGCCGACAATGCTGCTTCCGTTGCTCAAGTTCACGTAGACCACCAAGGCGATGGCCAGCACGGTGCTGAACAGGATCGCGGCCCATGGCGAGCGTCGGGTCGAATGCACCTTGCCCAGGAACTGCGGCAGCACGCCTTGGCGGGCCATGCCATAGAGCAGGCGGCTAGCCATCAGCATGTTCATCAGCGCGGTGTTGACCACCGCGAAGACGGTCAAGAACGGGAAGATCGCGTCAACTGGCAGGTTCGGCAGGCCAATGCGCACAACATCCAGCAGGATGCCGGCATCCGGGTTCTTCGGGTTCAGCAGATCGCCGGTCGGGATCACCATGATGACCGTGACGGCCACCAGCATGTAGATCAAGGCGCAGATGCCCAGGCCGATGAGCATGATCTTCGGGAAGGTCTTCTTGGGATTCTTGGTTTCCTCAACCAGGTTCACCGAATCCTCGAAGCCCACCATCGCGAAGAACGCAATGGCAGTACCCATGGTCACGGCGGCGAAGACGCTGCGGTCGGTGGGGGTCTCGAAGACCACCAGGCGGGAAATGTCACCCTGGCCCGAGGCGATCACCGCGAAGCCGATGCCGATGATCGCGGCCATGATGGCCAGCGAAACTATGGTCAGCACGAGGTTGAACTTCACGCTCTCGCCCACGCCGCGGAAGTTGATCACTGCGAGGATCACGATGATCGCAATAGCTGCCCACATGCCCGCTTCCGGGGTGTTGGGAACACCCTCGACAAACTGGCCAATGCCAATGAGCAGGTTGCGCCCCACCAAGGTGGCCGAGGTGGCGGCACTGGTGATGCCCGAGCAAGCCACGGTGAACGCCACCAGGAAGGTGACGAAGTGGATGCCGAATGCCTTGTGGATGTACAAGGCGGCACCGGCCGCGTGCGGGTAATTGGTCACCAGTTCGAGGTAGCTGAAGGCGGTGAGGGTCGCGATCGTGAAAGCGATCAGGAACGGCAGCCAGGCGGCTCCGCCCACCTGGCCGGCAACTTTGCCGGTGATGGCGAAAATTCCGGCGCCGATGATATCGCCCATGATGAGGAATAGCAGCAGCTTCGGGCCAATCACCCTGCGGAGTTCTGTTTCTTTGCCGTCGGTAACGGCCGTGTCACTGTTCACAGTCATGCGATCGAGATCATCTCCTTCAATTTTGTAGGCAAACATTACAACTTTAGGGTCAGCGCATGAAGTGGGCAAACCGGCTTCAAGGCTGGCTCACAGAACTTGGGGTCCAGCGGTAGTGAAATGTCGATTAGTGGCTTAAACAAGCCAATGCTGTGAGCTGACGTACCTATATGCTAGGTGTCGGGTCAGCGTGTGGAACTACCGGGCCATGGGATCGAAGCGGTTAGGGTTAGTTGATGAGAGACAAGCACTTTGAAGGATTTAGATGCAATCGGTGATCACTGAAGAGTTCGCGCCCCTGGCGGAAGCACTAGAGGCGCGAGCCGCTGAGGAAGAAGGTTATTCGGCGCAGCTGGCCGTGTACCACCGCGGCGAATTGGTGCTCAGCCACAGCGTTGGCGAGCACCTCTCTGGTGACGCGCTGACCTGCGTCTTCTCCTGCACCAAGGGCCTGGGTGCGCTGGTCGTGGCACTGCTCGTGCAAGATGGGCTGATTGATCCGAACGCGCCAATGGCCACCTACTGGCCGGAATTCGGGGACAACGGGAAAACCCAGCTCACCGTCGGCGAGGTGCTCAGCCACCAAGCGGGAGTGCTCGGCGTGCCCGGGGGCGTGCCCAGCGAGATCCTCCTGAACTCCGCCGAATACGCCAAGGTGCTCGCTTCCATGCCAAGCGTCTGGCCGCTGGGCCAGAACATTGTCGGCTACCACGCGATCACCATGGGCGTGCTCATGGAAGAACTGGTACGCCGGGTCACCGGCAAGGAACTGAAAGAAGTCTTCGAGGAGCGCATCCGCAAGCAGCTGGGAGCCGAAGCATACATCGGCCAGGACCCCGCGCTGGAATCGCGCTACCGCGATGTATTGCCGGGCGCTGACGCCGCACCGGAATTCTTCGATCCGTTCTCCCCGGCCGGGCTTTCGGTGAACTCGGCCTCCGGTTTCGCGCTGGAAAACGGCCCGGTCTACAACTGGCACGAACTGGCCAACGCGCCGCAGGTGCGCGAACTGGGCCCCGCATCCATGGGCGCGGTCGCCAATGCCCAAGGCCTCGCCGCAATCTATGCCGCCTCATTCGGTGCAGTGCCGGCACTGGGCGCCACCCGCGGATTCCTCACCGCCGACACCTGGTCCCAGGTTTCCACCGAGCTGGTCTACGGCCATGACCGGACCAACGGGCTGCTGCAGGCCTTCGCCCTGGGGTTCATGAAGGCCACCGCGCGCAACAACTACGGATCGATTTTCGCCTACGGCCATGACGGTGCGAATTCCTCGCTGGCCTTCGCCGATCCAGCCCACCAGCTGGGCTTCGGTTTCATCCCCTCGCGCAATGAAGGCGTCAAGGAGATCTCCACCGGGGTCAAGCTCAGCCAGCTGGCCCGCCAGCTGATCATGCAGAAGAACATGTCGGCCCAGGCTGCCGGCAGCAACGCGTAGTAAACCCATCGGGAATGGAACGAAGCAGGAGCGAAGTGAAGAAGTTTGTGGCACTAGGTGACTCGTTCACCGAAGGCGTTGGCGATGTGGATCCGACCCGGCCCAACCAGGTCCGCGGCTGGGCGGACCGGGTTTCGGAAGTGCTCTGCGCCGAAGGCGAATGGGAATACGCCAACCTGGCGGTGCGCGGCAAGAAGATCGGGCAGGTGATCAACCAGCAGCTGGACCAGGCGCTCGCACTGGCCCCGGATCTGGTCACCATCTATGCCGGTGGCAATGACATCCTGCGCCCGAAGGCGGACCTGGATGCGCTGATGCGCGGCTATGAAGGCATGGTGCGCCGCTTTGCCGAAGCCGGAAGCGCGGTCGTGCTGTTCACCGGTTTCGACACCGTGGAATCACCGTTGTTCTCCAAGACCCGTCCGCGCACGGCCATTTACAACGAGAAGGTTCGCGAAATCGCGGACGAGTACGGCGCGGTGATCGCCGATTACTGGCGGTGGCGCGAATTCTCCGATCTGCGCTACTGGGCGGTGGATCGGCTGCACATGAACGAGCTGGGCCACACGCTGATGGCCTCGAAGGTCCTTGACGTGCTCGGCACCCATCGGATCACCGAGGGAAACTGGTCCTCCAGGATCCAGCAGCCGTCCCTGCCGGAACTGGCCGTGAACTCGCGCGGCGAAAAGCTGAAGCAGGAATTGGGCTGGGCCAGAGAGCATTTGGCTCCGTGGGTCAAGCGCCGGATCACCGGCACCTCGTCGGGTGATTCCTTGTCAGCGAAATATCCTGATTACATCCGTTTAACTGCCGACGCCAACTGAACGCATTTATGACTTTTCCGGACCCCGCTCCTGTTTGACCTTGGGGGCGGGGCAGGTAACATGGTGGTGTGCTGCAGGTCTCCGGCCGGCAGCGCGCGCCATAGACGGATGGCGGGAGAGTCCCGTTCACACCATGGACGGGCGCCGTAGGAGCAATTCCTCCCCAGGAAACTCTCAGGCACCCGTACCGCCATCATGAGGCAACTCTGGAAAGAAACCGGCCCGTTCCGGTTCACCGAAGGTGCAAGTGCCCGGCTTGGTTTGCTGGATGCGTAAAACTCTCAGGTTATGCAACAGGGATGGGGAGGTAAAAAGACCTTCCTTTGGCATGCGCCAAGACAGATCCCATGGAGATACCAGCACCATGACCATCACGCAGACTTCGGCACGAGCGAATACTGAATTCGTTTCACGCCATATCGGCCCACGTCCTTCCGACGTCACCACCATGCTTCAGACCCTGGGCTACGACAGCCTGGAAGAACTGATCGACACCGCCGTTCCGGCAGACATCCGCCAGGACTCCGCACTGGATATCCCTGATGCTCTGAGCGAAACCGAAGCCCTAGCCCACCTGCGTGCGCTTGCCTCGAAGAACGTCATGAAGACCCAGATGATCGGCCAGGGCTTCTACGACACCATCACCCCAGCTGTGATCCGCCGCAACATCGTGGAAAACCCAGCCTGGTACACCGCTTACACCCCGTACCAGCCGGAAATCTCCCAGGGCCGCCTCGAAGCCCTGCTGAACTTCCAGACCATGGTCATGGACCTGACCGGCCTGCCCATCGCCAACGCGTCGCTGCTGGACGAATCCTCCGCTGCCGCCGAAGCCGTGCTGATGATGCGCCGCGCCAACAAGAAGAAGTCCAAGGGCAAGACCGTGCTGGACTCCAACATCTTCCCGCAGACCCTCAAGGTCGTGCAGGGCCGCGCTGACGCACTGGGCTTCGAAGTCGAGATTGCCGACCTTGCCGCAGGCTTGCCAGAGGGCGAGATCTCCGGCATTGTCCTGCAGCAGCCTGGCAACGACGGCTCGATCGCGGACCACGCTTCGATCATCGCCGCCGCCAAGGAAACCGGCGCCATGGTTACCGTGATCGCCGACCTGCTGGCCCTGACCATGATCACCCCTCCGGGCGAGCAGGGTGCCGATATCGCCGTGGGCAACACCCAGCGATTCGGCGTGCCGCTGTTCTTCGGCGGACCGCACGCTGCCTACATGGCCGTGGCCGATGGCCTGACCCGTTCCATGCCAGGACGCCTGGTAGGCGTTTCGGCCGATGACGCCGGAGTCCCTGCCTACCGCTTGGCCCTGCAGACCCGCGAGCAGCACATCCGCCGCGAAAAGGCCACCTCCAACATCTGCACCGCACAGGCCCTGCTGGCCATCTGCGCTTCGATGTACGCGGTCTACCACGGCCCAGCCGGCCTGAAGCAGATCGCCTCGCGCGCCAACAACCACGCCCGGGTCATCGCCAGCTCGCTGGTTTCAGGCGGCTACACCCTGGCTTCGGATTCCTTCTTCGACACCGTGGTGGTGAACGTCGAGAACGCCGATGCCATCATTGCCAAGGCCATCGAAGCAGGCATCAACCTGCGCAAGGTGGGCGAGACCCAGGTGGGCATCTCCACCGACGAGGCCACCACCTCGGGCGTCGTCAAGACCCTGCTCGAGGTCTTCGGCGCAGAGCTCTCGGCTCCGGAAGGCTTCGAGATCCCGGCCGGGCAGGTGCGCACCAGCGACTTCATGACCCACCCGATCTTCAACACCATCTCCTCCGAAACCCAGATGATGCGCTACCTGCGCCGGCTCTCGGACCGCGACCTGGCCCTGGACCGCACCATGATCCCGCTGGGTTCGTGCACCATGAAGCTGAACTCGGCCGCCGAGATGGAATCCATCACCTGGCCGGAATTCGCCTCGATCCACCCCTACGCGCCTGCAGCGCAGACCGAGGGCTGGCGCGAGCTGATCACCGACCTGGAAGGGCGCCTGACCGCAATCACCGGCTACGCTGGCGTTTCGATCCAGCCCAACGCCGGCTCGCAGGGCGAGTACGCGGGCCTGCTGGCGATCTCGGACTACCACCGTTCGCGCGGCGAAGGCCAGCGCGATCTGTGCCTGATTCCGGCCTCGGCCCACGGCACCAATGCCGCGTCGGCAGTGCTGGCCGGGATGCGCGTGGTGGTCGTGAAGACCGCAGCCGATGGCACCATCGACGCGAACGACCTGGATGCCAAGATCGAGGCCAACAAGGACGTCCTTGCAGCCATCATGATCACCTACCCATCCACCCACGGCGTCTACGACTCCGACGTGCGCGAGGTCTGCGACAAGGTCCACGCCGCCGGCGGCCAGGTGTACATCGATGGCGCGAACATGAACGCCATGGTTGGCCTGGCCCAGCCAGGCAAGTTCGGCGGCGACGTGTCGCACCTGAACCTGCACAAGACCTTCTGCATCCCGCACGGCGGTGGCGGCCCAGGCGTAGGCCCAATCGGCGTTGGCGAGCACCTGCTGCCATTCCTGCCAGGCGATGCTTCGGGCACCTACTCCGAGCGTGACGGCGTGCCGGTGGTGGCGACCGCTTTCGGCTCGGCCGGCGTCCTGCCGATCTCCTGGGCCTACATCGCGATGATGGGCGGGGACGGCTTGACCGAAGCCACCAAGCACGCGATCCTGAACGCGAACTACATTGCCAAGCGCCTGAACGAGCACTTCCCGGTACTGTTCACCGGCAACAAGGACCTGGTTGCCCACGAGTGCATCCTGGACTTGCGCGAACTGACCGCCAAGACCGGGGTCACCGCCGAGGACGTGGCCAAGCGCCTGATCGACTTCGGTTTCCACGCGCCGACCCTGTCCTTCCCTGTGGCAGGCACCCTGATGGTGGAGCCCACCGAATCCGAGGACCTGGCCGAGATCGAGCGCTTCATTGAAGCGATGATCACCATCCGCCAGGAAATGGACGAGGTCCTCTCCGGTGCCTACAGCATCGAGGAATCCCCATTGCGCAACGCTCCGCACACGGTCTCCGCCGTGGTCAACAGCAAGTGGGACCGCAAGTACTCGGTCGAGCAGGCGGCCTTCCCGGTCCCGGCGCTGAAGTTCGACAAATACTTCCCAACCGTGGGCCGCATCGACGGCGCCGGTGGCGACCGCAACCTGATCTGCTCCTGCCCGGCTCCCGAAGCCTTCGAAGACTAAGGAAGAGTTAGAGATGACTGAGACTACTCAAGCACTCAAGCACACCGCGCTGCACGCGCAGCACGAAGCTCTCGGCGCCAACTTCACCGACTTCGGCGGCTGGGACATGCCGTTGAAGTACGGTTCGGAACTGGCAGAGCACAAGGCCGTGCGCTCCACCGCTGGCCTGTTCGACCTGTCCCACATGGGCGAGGTCTACCTCTCCGGCCCGGAAGCCGGCAAGGCGCTGAACGCCGCCCTGGCAGGGAACCTGGGCATCATGAAGGTCGGCAAGGCGAAGTACTCGCTGATCCTTGACGCCGAGGGCAAGATCATCGATGACCTGATCGTCTACCGCCTGGAAGAGGAGAAGTTCCTCGTCGTGCCCAACGCCGGCAACGCCCCGGTGGTTGCCGCCGAACTGGCTGCCCGCGCCGCCGGCTTCGACGTCGTCGTGGACGACGCTTCGGGCCGCCAGTCGCTGATCGCCGTCCAGGGACCGAACGCTGAGGCGATTGTGCGCAAGCTGGCCGCCGACGAGGCAACTGCCCAGGCTGTCACCGAGCTGAAGTACTACGCTGCGGTGAAGGTGGTGCTCGGCGGCATCGACGTGCTGCTGGCCCGCACCGGCTACACCGGCGAAGACGGCTTCGAGCTGATCATCGAAAACGAGGATGCGGCAGCCCTCTGGGAAAAGAGCGTTGAAGCCGGCAAGGACCACGAGCTGGTTCCTTGCGGCCTGGCTGCCCGCGACTCGCTGCGCCTTGAAGCCGGCATGCCGCTGTACGGCAACGAGCTGTCCCTGGAACGCACCCCGTTCGATGCCGGCTTCGGCCCGGTGGTCTCCTTCAAGAAGGAAGAGGACTTCGTGGGCCGCGAAGCCCTGGAAGCGCTGCGCGGTGCGACCCCGCCACGCAAGCTCGTCGGCCTCAAGGGCCTGGGCAAGCGTGCCGGCCGCGGCGGCTACGCCATCGTCAAGGACGGCGCAACCATCGGTGAAATCACCTCCGGCCAGCCTTCGCCAACCCTGGGCTACCCGGTTGCACTGGGTTACGTCGACGCCGAATTCGGTGCAGTGGGGACCGAGCTGGAGGTAGACCTGCGTGGTAAGACTTTGCCTTTTGTCGTAGTCGAACTGCCGTTCTACACCCGAGCCAAGTAACGTTAAACATCAGTAGGGCTAAGCAAATCGCCCGCTAATTCCCTTGGGAGAGGAAATACCGTGAGTAAAGTTCTTTCGTCATTGCGCTACTCGGCCGAACACGAGTGGATCGATGCATCGTCCCCAGCAAAGATCGGCATCACCCAGGTTGCCGCCGACGCCCTGGGCGACGTGGTCTACGTCGACCTGCCAGAGGTCGGCGACTCCGTTACCGCAGGCGAGACCTGTGGCGAAGTCGAGTCCACCAAGTCGGTTTCCGACCTGTACTCGCCAGTGACCGGCACCATCGTTGCCATCAACGGCGAGGCAGTGGACAACCCAGGCATCCTGAACGAAGACCCATACGGTGCCGGCTGGCTGTTCACCGTTGAGGTCGCCGAAGAGGGTCCGCTGCTTTCGGCAGCTGACTACGCAAGCGCGAACGGTGGAAACGTCGAGTAATGAGCAACCAGACTTTTGAATCCGTTGCCGCTGCAACGTTGACCCAGTCGCTGGCTTCGCTGGACCCGGAGGTCGCGCAGCGTATCGACGCTGAGCTGGCGCGCCAGCAGCGCGGTCTGGAAATGATCGCTTCGGAGAACCACACTGCGCAAGCAATCATGCAGGCGCAGGGTTCGGTACTGACCAACAAGTATGCCGAGGGCTACCCGGGCCGCCGCTATTACGGCGGTTGCGAGGAAGTTGATGTCATCGAGACGCTGGCGATCGAGCGGCTCAAGGACCTGTTCGGGGCGAAGTTCGCCAACGTGCAGCCGCATTCCGGTGCGCAGGCCAACGCGTCGGTGTACCACGCGCTGGTTCGTCCGGGCGATACCGTGCTGGGGCTGAACCTGAACCACGGTGGCCACCTGACCCACGGGATGAAGCTGAACTTCTCGGGCCGCTTGTTCAACATCGTTCCTTACGGTGTGGACGAGGAAACCTATGAAGTGGACATGGACGAGGTGGAGCGCCTTGCCATCGAGAACCAGCCGAAGATGATTGTTGCTGGCTGGTCGGCGTATCCGCGCCAGCTGGATTTCCAGCGCTTCCGCGAGATCGCTGACAAGGTTGGCGCGTACCTGTTCGTGGATATGGCGCACTTCGCTGGCCTGGTGGCAACCGGGTTGCATCCTTCGCCGGTCCCGCACGCTCACGTGGTGACTTCCACGACGCATAAGACGCTTGCTGGTCCTCGTGGCGGCATTATTCTCTCGAATGATGCGGAGATTGCGAAGAAGCTGAACTCGGCGGTGTTCCCTGGCCAGCAGGGTGGTCCGTTGGAGCACGTGATTGCTGGCAAGGCGGTGGCGTTCAAGATTGCCGCTTCGCCGGAGTTCAAGGAGCGCCAGGAGCGGACCTTGGCTGGTGCGCGTATTTTGGCTGAGCGTTTGACCCAGGAAGATGTTGTTGCCAAGGGCATCAGCGTTTTGACTGGTGGCAC
>NZ_JBLVOJ010000014.1:0-8794 GCF_053543715.1 Glutamicibacter sp. AGC46 | reverse complement strand
GCTGCTCGTCGAGGCTGCATGGCATCACAAACCGCGGTACCAGCCGGGGAAAACCATGACCGACCGGTGGGCCAAGGCATCGGCCCAGGCAGCGGCACGGGGCGATGCCGGGAATCGGCGCCTGAACCAGCGGTGGAATACCCTGGCCAGCCACAAGAAGAAGCACACCGTCGCGTGCACCGCGATTGCCCGTGAACTTGCCGGTTGGTGCTGGTCATTGGCCGTGATGGACGAATAATTCTGCAAGACTCGCCTCTCATATCATGCCAAGTGGAGCATGCAGCGTGAAGAGCGCATCAGCGGAAGGCCTATGAGCAGCATCCCAAGAGGTGCCACGCTCGATCCTAGACAAGCTGGTTGCTCTCGCCGAAACAGGGTCATGCGGTAACCAACCCGCGTATGTCAGACTGACCACGCGTCACCAAGACACGCCGCACCACCGGGTCGATCAGGGAGGTGAAAAGCACCCGCTCGGCAATCCAGCCGAGCGGGTGCTAACCCATGCCTACTTGACAATTACGGGCACATATCAGGCCTGGGCAAGCCTACTGGGTGCGCGGCGGGAACGCCTTGAACTTGCGGTAGTGGTTGGCCGCATTCAACAGCAGATAGAGCTTGCGGCGAGGGTTCTTCTCGGCTGCGAACTTCAACGGGTTCGAGACCTTGCCGGCCTTGAGCAGTGCTTCCGCCTTGCGGCCGGTTCCGCTGTCCAGGAAGCGGCGCAGCAAGTGGTGCGGCAGCACGGTGAATAGCCGCTGGCGCGACAGCTGCAAGACTCCTGTCCCGGTGTCCACCACCGCGTCGGTTTCCGGGTTCGACTGATCGAACGGCGCGCCGAGGAACTCGGTGACATAGAAACGGGCCGGGTTCACCCCGGCTGCGGTCAGGTAGAAGTGGTTGCGGCCCAGGCGCGGGTTGATCTCGAAGAATTTGATCTGGCCATCGCGGTGATCGTATTTGGCATCGATCATGGCAATTCCGCGCCAGCCCAGTTCTTCGAGCATGCGCGCGCCATCGGCGGCCATCGCATCGTTGCGACCGGTGACAATGGCAGCCGAATTGCCCAGCACCAGCGGGGCATGCTCCTCGATCACCACTTCGCCGTAGCCGGCGAAGATGACCTTTTCTTCCTGGGTGGCGAAGTAGGTGCACAGGCGCATCGCGTCATCTCCGCCCGGAATGTACTCCTGGAAGATGTAGCCCGAGTCGTAGCCGCTGCCATCGATTCTGGAAATCAGGGCTTCGAGGTCGGCACGGCTGTCGATGGTGTGGATCTTCTGCTTGCCCTCGAACTTGGCGGCGATCCAATCCGCGGAGCTCGATGGCTTGCCGATGACCGGGTAGTCGAAGGAACCAACCAGCGAATCCAGCGGGGTTCCCGGGTAATACACGGCGGTGCGCGGGTGGGCGATGCCCAATTTTTCGGCGAGCGCGTAGAAGTTCTCTTTCAGTGCCGCACCCTCGATGGTTTCCAGCTGGGGGTACGGGATGACGTACTGTTCCTCAAGCTGCTCACGGTTCTTGGCGATCAGCATGATGTGGAAGTCCAGGGAGCCGAAAAGCATCAGCGGCCGATCCGCCGCGGCCTTCAGCTCATCGGCCAGCTCGACCAGGGCCGCGACTACGCGTCCCTCGTCGGCCATGGAGCCGATGGGGCGCAGTTCGATGGCTACCGAGTGCTCGATGACGCCGTTGCCGGCAGCCGGCAGAACCACCGAGCGTACCCCGTAGGCCTCGTAGAATTCGCGCGCCAAGGTGTAGGTGCCGATGTCCCCGCCGAGGATGACCGGGACAAATGGCTGGGTTGGATCGATTGCCAAAGTGGTGTTTTCCCTACTTCTTGCGCCAGTTCATGTATTTTTCGAAGGCCCACGCCAGGGGCTTGTTCAGCGCCAGGTCCCACTCGCCGTTGGTCTGCACGATGTCGCAGCCGGTGTTGGTCTTGAACTTGGTCAGCCCCGAGAGGTGGTGCTCCTTGTCCAGGGTCGCGCTCACGCCGCCCTGGTCCAGATAGCGGCAACCTGCCTCGATGGAATCGATGACCATGTGCTGCATGATCGCCTTCGGCGCGAACAGCTTGCGCTGCTCCGAGGAGGAAGCGCCGTACAGGTACCAGGCCAGGTTCGAGGAACGGATGACAATGGATGCGGCCAGGTCCACGCCTTCATTGCTGGCGATGTACAGGGTGCAGGAGCCCGGCACCGCTTCGTTGAGCACGGTGTGCATCTTCTCGAAGTATCCCAGCGGGCGGCCGGTGAAGTCCTGGCGGTCCGCGGTGTGGTTGTACAGGGCATGGAAGCGGGCCATGTCCTCGGTCTGGCCGACTTCGATTTCCAGGGTGCTCTTCAGCGCCTTGCGGGTCTCGTTGCGGGTGGTCGCCGAGTAGCTGGCCATGACCTGGTCCACGTCCAGCTGGTTGCCGTCATCATCTTGCAACGCCACGCGGGCCACGAATTCCGGCTGGCCCGCAGCGAAGTCCAGACCCACATCTTCTTTGGAGAAGCCCATTTCCAGCAAGGCGTCATTCAGCGCTAGCGCGGTGCCTGAGGTGCTCTGGGTTTCAAGGTCAGCGAGCTGGGTGAACCCTTCCTTGCCCAGGTTCTTGCGCACCGCGGCGGCACCCCAGGTGCGCACGGCCAGTCCCGGGCCCATCTTCAGCTGGAATGCGCCACGATTCTTCAGGTAGGCGGCCAGCGGCTGGATTACCTGTCCAGGAGCATAGGTGCCGAAGTCGATGACCGGGCCATCGGGGATGTAGGCGAGGGTCTTCTTGATGACCGGGGCTGCACGATGCAGCACCAGTGCCGCGCCTACCAGCTCGTCTTCCTCGAACCAGCCGAGGGATTCACCGCGCCAGCCGCCCTTGACCTGGGCCCATTCGGGACGCTGCAGGAAGCTGACGTCTTGGGCGGTCTCAAGGAATGCTGAGTGCTCGGTGCCGGAAATCGGACGCACATGAAGTTCGTTGTGGCTCACGGGTGAAATCCTACCGTGCTTCCCTCTCCGGCTGGGGGATGCTGGATACCCCTAGGGGGTACTTGACTTAATACCCCTAGGGGGTATGATCGAAATATGGATACCAACCACACGCCACATGAAACAGCTGAGCACCACGGCTATCACGCGGATAAAAGCGCGTTGGAACGACGCCTGAAGCGCATTGAAGGCCAGGTGCGCGGAGTGGCCAAGATGGTCGATGAAGACAAGTACTGCATCGACATCCTGACCCAAATCTCCGCTATCAACGCGGCATTGCACAAGGTCAGCGTGCAGCTGATCGATGACCATATCGGCCATTGCGTGGTTGATGCGGCCAAGTCATCCATCGAGACGGGTGATCCATCCATCGTGCAAGACAAAATCGCCGAGGCCACGGCCGCCATCTCCCGTTTGGTGCGCTGAGCGCGCCCCAACGGACCCATTTCCAATTCACACAGAATTCATCGAAAGAGAGCAAGATCATGAGCCACAACTGCAATTGCGGATGCTCCTCGGAAAAGAACTCCAACCAGGGCCTGCAGATCATTCCCCGCGAGCAGAGCACCCCGCTGACTAGCCATGTGGAAATCAAGATCTCCGGCATGACCTGCGGCCACTGCGTATCCTCTGTCACCGAGGAGCTCAAGGAGCTTGACGGGGTGCAAGAGGTCGAAGTGTTACTCGATGCGAAGGGCGTGTCCACCGCCAACGTCACCACCAGCGCAACCGTAAGCGAAGAAAGCATTCGCAATGCCATCGACGAGGCTGGTTACACCGTCGAAGCAATTAACGCCTAGCCGCAAAAAAGCCAGGCACCAAGCCACAACGGCAAGAAAGTGCAAGGTCGTAAATCATGACTTCCCATGCCCCGCATGAAACAATCCCCGAATTGCGCACCGTCGATCTGGACATCCAGGGAATGACCTGCGCCTCGTGCGTGAATCGGGTGGAACGCAAACTCGGCAAGCTGCCCGGTGTCAGCGCGACGGTGAACCTGCCCCTGGAAACCGCCAAGGTCCAGGTCCCAGCCGATGTCACCGATGAAGCACTGATCGATACGGTGCAAGCCGCCGGCTATACCGCTTCCCTCAAGCACCCGCCCAAACCTGCGGGTTCGGATCACCAGGGAGATGGTGAGCATGAGCACGGCGGGCACGAGCACCTGGTGCCCAACCACCTGCTGCGCCGCCTGCTGGTCTCCGCGATCTTCACCATCCCGCTGTTCATCATTTCCATGATTCCCGCAGCGCAGTTCCCGCACTGGGGTTGGGTCGCCTTCGCGCTGGCCACTCCCGTGGTCTTCTACGGCGCCTGGCCTTTCCACAAGGCAGCGGCCGTCAACGCACGGCACCTGGCCTCGACCATGGACACCCTGGTTTCCCTCGGTGTGCTCGCGGCCTACTTCTTCTCTGCAGTGCAGCTGATCCTCGATCCGCAGCTGACTGCCCATGTCGGCATGTCCATGTCCGAGCATGCGCTCTACTTTGAAACGGCCGGCGTCGTGGCCACCTTGCTGCTGCTAGGCCGCTTCCTGGAGCACCGCGCCAAGTCCTCGGCATCCGATGCGCTGAAGTCCCTGCTGAACCTGGGCGCCAAGGATGCAGTGGTGCTTCGCGACGGCACGGAAGTGAAGATCCCTGCCGGGCAGGTGCAGGTCGGGGACCATTTCGTGGTGCGCCCCGGCGAGAAGATCGCCACCGACGGCGTGGTCATTGACGGCGCCAGCGCGGTAGACACCTCGCTGCTGACCGGTGAATCGGTACCGCAGAGAGTTGCGCCCGGCGATGAAGTCACCGGCGCGCCCCTGAATGCCTCGGGCCGGCTGGTGATTGAAGCTACCCGCGTTGGCGCGGACACCACCTTGGCCCAGATGGGCAAGCTGGTCTCCGAAGCCCAGTCGGGCAAGGCGCCCATTGCCCGCCTGGCTGACCGGATTTCCTCCGTCTTCGTGCCGATCGTACTGGCCATTGCGCTGCTCACGTTCATGATCTGGTTCTTTGCCAGCGGCGATCCCTACCAGGCGTTCACCGCTGCGGTCGCCGTGCTGGTCATCGCCTGCCCCTGCGCATTGGGACTGGCGACCCCGATCGGCTTGCTGGTCGGTAGCGGACGCGGCGCGCAGCTGGGCATCCTGATCCGCGGCCCGCAGGTCCTGGAAGATACCCGCAAGCTGGACACCATCGTGCTGGACAAGACCGGCACCGTGACCACCGGGATCATGACCCATCAAGGCACCAAGGCCATCGACGGGGTCGATCCCAATGAGGTCCTGGCCTTGGCCGGTGCCGTGGAACACCATTCCGAGCATCCGATCGCCCAGGCCATCGCCAAGGCCGCAGCCGGCTTGGGTCCATTGCCCGAGGCCAGCGACTTCGATTCGGATCCAGGCGGCGGCGTGGTCGGCACGGTCAACGGGCATCGCGTTGCCGTAGGCCGCTTCAGCTGGCTCGAAGCCCAGGGCACCTCCTTGGATGACTCCGCCAAGGCCATGCTCACGGAAGCCGAACAGGCCGGCGCGACCGCCATCCTGGTCGCGGTGGACCAGCAGTTCCAAGCTGTGATCTCGGTGGCGGACAAGATCAAGGACAGCTCCGCGAAAGCTATTGCCGAACTCCAGGAGCGCGGCCTGCGCGTGGTGCTGCTGACCGGCGACAACCAATCGGTGGCTACCGAGGTCGCCGCCCAGGTAGGCATCAAGGCCGAAGACGTATTCGCCGGGGTCTTCCCCGCCGACAAGGCCAAGGCGATCACATCGCTGCAGGAGCAGGGCAAGGTCGTGGCCATGGTGGGTGATGGCGTGAATGACGCACCAGCACTGGCACAGGCCGACCTCGGCATCGCGATGGGCTCGGGCACCGATGTGGCCATCGAAGCCGCGGACATTACCCTGATGGGCAACGACCTGCATCAGGTCACGCAGGCCATCGATCTGTCGGCCAGGACCCTGTCCACCATCAAGATGAACCTGTTCTGGGCCTTCGCCTACAACACTGCCGGCATTCCGATTGCGGCCCTGGGTTTGCTGAACCCGATGATCGCCGGAGCGGCCATGGCAGCCAGCTCGGTGCTGGTGGTACTGAACTCGTTGCGACTGCGACGGTTCGGGAAGTAGGCCTCCGGGCTTCCACAGCGGGGCATCGGTTGATCCGATGCCCCGCTTAGCCGTATCCATGCCCCTTGCTTCCCGAATCATTACGAAGCAGAAAATCCCCCATTTCGCCCGCCACTTTCCCCGATTGGCGTGTCCAAGCGGTTATCCGGGGCCTGGAGTGTGAAATTGCGACTTGCACCACGTTCGTTTTTCTGCGCATACTGTGATGGCAATCACCACATATGCCGTTGATGCGTGGCGGGAGAGATCCGTCCACACCATGGGCGGGCGCCGTAGGAGCAATTTCCTCCCCGGGAAACTCTCAGGCACCCGTACCGCCACGAAGAGGCAAATCTGGAAAGCAGCACGGTTCCGCCGCGCTCACCGAAGGAGCAATCTTCGCCCAGTAGTCGGGCCGAAGTGAAAACTCTCAGGTATACATACAGATTGGGGAGGGACCTAGAACAGTGCCGCACCGAGCGCACCGGTTTCGAGGTACTCCCCGTGGCTTAACCGGCTCCTGCTCCTTGCGCAGCTTGCCGGGCATGCCAGCTGGAATCCTCCGTACCGGATGTGTTCAACGAAGCCAGTCCCTGCGCTCCAAGCCATGAAGGCTTGGAGGCAGGACACCTTCAGGGCGTCACGCCACACTCCTGGAAGGCAACCAGCATGAGTACCACCAGTTCTGATCCCACTCTCGAGCGCGGGCTCTCCAATCGTCACATCCAGCTGATCGCCATTGGCGGCGCTATCGGCACCGGCCTGTTCATGGGCTCGGGCAAGACCATTTCGGTCGCCGGCCCGTCGGTCATCTTCGTTTACATGATCATCGGCTTCATGCTCTTCTTCGTCATGCGCGCCATGGGCGAGCTGCTGCTGAGCAACCTCGAATACAAGACCTTCGCCGACTTCGCCGGGGACCTGCTGGGCCCGTGGGCGGCGTTCTTCACCGGCTGGACCTACTGGTTCTGCTGGGTAGTCACCGGCATTGCCGACGTGGTGGCCATCGCCCACTACGTCGCCTTCTGGTGGGGCGACCTTCCGCTGTGGATCCCGGCGCTGGGCTGCATCGCACTGCTGCTGGTGCTGAACCTGGCCACCGTGAAGGCCTTCGGCGAAACCGAATTCTGGTTCGCGCTGATCAAGATCGTGGCCATCGGCGCGCTGATCGTAGTCGGCCTGGTCATGGTCATCACCGGCTTCGAGCACGACTCGGCCACCGCTTCCTTCTCCAACCTGTGGACCGAAGGCGGCATGTTCCCCACCGGCTTCATGGGCTTCGTCGCCGGCTTCCAGATTGCGGTGTTCGCGTTCGTGGGCATCGAGCTGGTCGGCACGACCGCAGCGGAAACCAAGGACCCGGAAAAGACGCTGCCCAAGGCGATCAATTCGATCCCCATCCGCATCCTGTTCTTCTACGTCGGAGCCTTGATCATCTTGATGACCGTGGAACCGTGGAACCTGTTCTCCGCCGAGCAGTCCCCGTTCGTGGGCATGTTCGCCCTGGCCGGCCTGGCCGGTGCCGCGGGCATCATCAACTTCGTGGTGCTCACCTCCGCGACCTCCAGCGCCAACTCTGGGATCTATTCGACCTCGCGCATGCTGCGCGGCCTGTCCATGGAAGGCGATGCGCCCCAGGGCTTCGCCAAGCTTTCAAGCCGCAAGGTGCCGAAGAACGCACTGATGTTCTCCTGCATGTTCCTGCTGGCAGGCGTCGCATTGCTCTACAGTGGCGACTCGGTGATGGGCGCCTTCACCCTGGTCACCACAGTCTCGGCCCTGTGCTTCATGTTCGTGTGGACCATCATCCTGCTCAGCTACCTGGTCTTCCGCGCACGCCGCCCGCACCTGCATGACGCCTCGAAGTTCAAGGTGCCCGGCGGGGTCGTCATGCCCTACGTGGTACTCGGCTTCTTCGGCTTCATCCTCTGGGCATTGACCACCCAGGTTGATACCTTCAGCGCCCTGCTGATCACCCCGGCATGGTTCCTGATCCTGGGCGCAGGCTACCTGTACATCCGCCGCAACCCCCAGCACCAGGCACTGCGCGCCGCGCACCTGGCCAAGGTGGCGCACGAACGCTATGAGGCCGCCGCCTACCGTGAAGCGAAGTCCTTCGCCAAGCTTGAAGCGGAAACCGCGGAGCAGGTCTCCGAGGATATCCACCAGTAGCCCGGGCACCTGACAGGTCTCTCGATCAGGCCCCGGCATTGAACTGCTCCCCGAAAGTTGGACTGTAAAAGTCAACAACTTTAGGGGAGCATTTTCATGCACGCACGAAGCACACTATCCGAGTACCAACGCGAGCAACTCGTGGAACTCTTCGAGCAAGGCTATGGATATAGGTCTGTGGCATCAGTGATTAAAGTCGGTACATCCGCGAGCAAGCGCCTCTACAATAAGTGGCGGTTACATGGCAGGCTATGCCTCATGCAGAAACCAGCAAAAAAGCAGTATTCCTTCGAGACCAAGAAGGAAATCGTTGACCGGTTCCTTGCAGGTGAAACTGCCATGGAACTTGCCGCAAAGTTCAACGTCAGTTCCGACGTGTTGGTTGCCGATTGGGTGCGGTTATGGCGAAAAGGCGGCGACGACGCACTGATGCCCAAACCTAAAGGACACCCAAAAGGCTCCGTACCTAAATCGCCTTTGAGCGAAGAAGACAAGCTCCGCCAAGAAAATAAACGACTGCTAGCCAAGGTCGCTTACCTGGAAAAACTCCGA
>NZ_JBLVOJ010000013.1:64427-82789 GCF_053543715.1 Glutamicibacter sp. AGC46 | reverse complement strand
CGCGCACTGCCACGAGTTCATCGACTTTGATCAGTCGTGCCAGCAGCAGGGCATCGCGGGCATCGGTTTTGACCTTGTCCCCGGAAGGGCGCAGGAGCTTCGACGGGGCCGCGACGGTCACCGGGTAGTGCATGCCCGCGAGGGTGCGTGCGAGGCTGAATCCGGTAGGACCGGCTTCGTAGGCGACCGCGACGGGTCCGTGGTCGGCAGCGATCCCGTTGATCCATGTCGTGACGGCTTCGTTCCCGCCGGGGAGTTTCGCTTCGAGGACTTCACCCGTGCGGGTGTCGAGGGCTGTTGCGCGGATGGATCGTGCGTGCACATCCAGTCCGATCGCAGTACGCTGGGTAAACATCAGGGCCTCCGCTGCATGTCGGCATCCCCGAGCCGTTCTCGGGGATGATCCACGAATCTGCACCGTGAGGCCCTGATCCGCAAGAGGCCTGGCGAAAAAACCTCTTACTCATAGGGTCTAGCCGGTGCAATTCATCCGCTACCAGGGCACCGAGCCCAACCACCGCGGCGTGCACCTGGGGATTTTCGCGCTGGCCAATTCCCTGGGCCACGGCGGGAAGCTGAGCGCCGCCGAACACGCCATCTGGCGTGCGGGCAACGACTGGTACGACGCTGCCTATCCGAACCCGAGCCGCACCCATCGGGCAATCTACGATCATGCGATCAACCCCGGGGCCGTGGCGTGGTTCAAGGGCAGCGCGCAGCACCTGCTGGAGCGCGTCGAGCCGTATTTGCGGTTGCTCGACGCGCACCGGATCGGCTGGGAGAAGCTGGAAAGCAGTGCTCCGGGCACCATCATCTACGAAGATGACGTGCAGGTGATCGCCACGCCCGCAGTGCCCTAGCCCTTCACCCGGCGCATGGTCATGTGGGAGGTGACGCGGCGGACCGCCGGCAGCGCGGTCAGCTTGGGAATCAGGTCCCGGTCGTAGGCCTCGGCATCGGCCACCTGGATGCGCAGGAAGTAGTCGGGCTGGCCGTAGAGGCGGCGTATTTCGGTGACGCCGGCAACGGTGTCCACCGCCTTCTCGAATTCGTCGAGGCTGTGCTCGTTGTTCATTTCGACGTCAATGGCCACGGTAACCTCGAAGCCCCTGCCATAGGCCTTGGGATTGACGATCGCCTTGTAGCCATGGATGATTCCCTCGGCCTCCAGGCGCTGGACGCGGCGCAGGCAGGGAGCGGGGGTCAGGCCCACCCTGCGCGAGAGCTCGAGGTTGCTGATGCGGCCGTCATTTTCCAGTTCGGCAATAATTGCGCGGTCAAGATCATCCATGCATCTATTATTGCCGATCCAACCCGTCGGTTGGCTAGAATTGGCAACCATATTTGGCTTGGAATTTCCTAATATTGCTTCATGAGCGAAAAACTGGCAATTAAAGGTTCCCGGCCTTTGTCCGACCAGGGCCGATGGCAGCAGATCAGGCTGGGCGCGAAAAATGTGCTTCCCGCCAGTCTGGCGGTCATGCCATTGGGCCTGGCCCTGGGCGTGCTGCTGGTGCGCTCGGGATTGCCCTGGTGGTCAGCTCCCTTGCTTGCCGGGCTGGTGTTCGCCGGTTCCCTGGAATTCCTCTTGATCGGGCTGCTTGCCGCCGTGGCGCCGCTGTCCCATATCGCCCTGACCACGCTGGTAGTCAATTTCCGCCACGTATTCTATGCGATCTCTTTCCCGCTGCACCGGGTCAAGGGCCAGGGGGCGAAGTTCTACAGCATGTTTGCGCTGACCGATGAGGCCTATGCGCTGACCCTGCAGGCCGAGCGGAAGGACTATCCCTCGACGCGGATCCTGGCCATCCAGAGCCTGTTCCATGCAAGCTGGACCACCAGCGTGCTGGGCGGATCGCTGCTGGGCGCAATGATCCCCGAATCCATCAGGGGTCTGGAATTCGCGGTGACCGCATTGTTTGCCGTGCTGGCGATCGAAGCGTTCAAGGCCTACCGCAGTGTGCCGCTGTCCATGCTGGCGCTGATCAGCGCCGTGGCGGCCAGCTGGATCGCACCGCAGAGCATGATGGTGGTAGCCATGGCGATTTTCCTGGCCGGACTTGCGGCGGCCTACCTGCTGCGACGGCGCACCGGCACCGCTCAGCAGGCCGGCGGGCAGCAGGCGGGAGAAGCAGCCGATGCCCGATAGCCTCTACCTCTTCTCGGCCATCGCGTTGAGCACCGCAGTGACCTTCGGGCTGCGTGCCTTGCCCTTCGCCTTCATCGCCAAATTGCGCAGCAACGCGTTCATCAACTACCTGGCGCTGCGCATGCCCTTGGGAATCATGGTGGTGCTGGTTGCTTCCACGGTGCCTGCCGGCATTGCGGATCCGGCCGTGGCGTGGCCGGTGGCCACCGCCCTGGCGGCCACCGTGGTGCTGCACCTGCTCAAGTCCAATGCGGTGCTCAGCGTGCTGGGCGGTACCGCCGTCTACGTTGGGATCCTCAGCTGGCCGCTATAGCTGCGCCAGCGAATCCTTGATCGCCTTGCGGATGCGCTTTTCGCTGACCGAATAGGCGGTGCCCAGCTCTTGGGCGAACAGCGAAATGCGCATTTCCTCCAGCATCCACTTCACCTGGGCCAAGTCCGCCGGCACCCGGGCTCCGGGCGGAACCCGATCCAGGGCGGTATCGTATTCGTCTTCCAGCTTCTGGATCACGACCAGGGCCTGGGAATCACGGGTGACCGCACCTGCGCGCAGCTTCTCCAAGCGCTTCTCGATGCCCTGCACATAGCGCGGCAGGCGCATCAGGTTCGCTGCCCCGGTGGCCGCGATGAAGCCCGGATAGATCAGCTGCTCGAGCTGGGAGCGGATATCGGTGACTGCCGCGAACATCGCCAGGGAGTTGGTGCTCTTCAGATCCTTGTTGATCCGGGTCGAGGAGCCGAAGACCTTCGCCACGATCCCGGTAATCGTGAAGACCGTGTCGATCTGCTCGGCGCGCACCGTCTCGAACAGCGCCTCGAATTCGGCGCGGTTCATCGGTAGCTTCTCGGGCACCAGCTGGTCTACCGCGGCCATGGTGCAATCGGCAATCAGCTTCTCGATGGACCCGTGCGGGTTCTGCGTAAACACCAGCTTCTCAGCGTTCTTCAGGTGCGAAATCACGAACTTCCCGGCAGGCGGCAAGCGCAGCATCAGCAACCGGATGACACCGGTGCGGTGCGCCGCATCGCGCTCGGCCTGGGTGCGGAAAACACTCAGGTCGACCTTTTCGCCGGTGTCCATCAGCCCCGGATAGGCGGTGATCTGCTGGCCCATCACCGTGGTGGTGACCTTGGCAGGCAGCGTATCGCCCAGGGTATCGCCTGATGATTCCAGCTGCGGCCAATGATCCAGCGACTTCTGGTCCCAGGCGCCGGTGGCCGCCGCTGCGGTGGCCGCGGCGCCCTTCTTCCTGGACTGCGCCTTCGACGCGGCCGCAGGCTTGCCAGGCACCCCCGGCTTGCCGGTGGCGACACCGGGGGAGTTGACCCCGCTGGCCAGCGCGGCGCGGTTGGCCGCGGCGAACTTGTACTGCAACGCGGCCAGGTCATCGCCGCTGCCCAGCACCTTCCCCGAAGCATCGGTGACGGTGAAGCCGAAGCGCAGGTGCGCAGGCAGGGTCGAGAAGTCGAAGACCGAAGGCTCGACGACCATGCCGCGCAGCCGGCGCAGCACCAAGGCCAGGGAATCGGCCAGGTCATCGGCCGCCGGATCGAAGTCCGCCTCCAGCATGGCCAGCGCCTTGGCCGCCACATCCGGGGCGGGCACGAAGTTCTTGCGGATGGCCTTGGGCATCGAACGGATCAGCGCGGTGAGCAGCTCGTGGCGCAACCCCGGAATCAGCCAGGCGAAGCGCGCGGGATCCAGCTGGTTCAAGAACACCACCGGGACCGTGAGCGACACGCCATCGCCTTCTCCTGGGGCGGCCGCCGGGTTGTACTCGTAGGACAGCGGCAAGTGGATGCTGCCCAGCTGCCAGGTGGTGGGGAACGCGGCCTCGTCAACCGCATCGGACTCGGCCAGCAGCGCCTCGGGGTCGAAGTCCAGCAGCGAGGGATCGGTGGCGCGGGCCTTCTTCCACCAGCGGTCGAAGTGGCGCTCCGAGTAGACCTCGGCGCCCACCCGGGCATCGTAGAAGGCGAACAGGTCTTCATCGGAAATGCGCAGGTCATGGCGGCGCATGCGGGTTTCGAGCTCTTCGACTTCTTCGAGCAGCGCCCGGTTCTTGGCGAAGAACTTATGGTGGGTGCGCCAATCGCCCTCCACCAGCGCGTGGCGGATGAACAGCTCGCGAGCCAGGTCCTTATCCACCCGCCAGTAGTGGAACTGGCGGCGCGGGATGATCGGCAGGCCGAAAAGCGTGACCTTCTCGTAGCCCATGACCGAACCGGTGCGCTTGGACCAGTGCGGCTCGGAGTGGGTGCGCTTGAGCAGGTGCGGAGCCAGCTCTTCCACCCATTCGGGGGAGATGGCCGCGTTGGTGCGGGCCCACAGCCGCGAGGTTTCCACCAGCTCGGCGGACATCACCCAGGTCGGGGACTTCTTGAACAGGCCCGAGCCGGGGAAGATCGCAAAACGGGTGCCGCGCGCGCCCAGGTAGTCGCGCTTGCGCTCATCGTAGAGCCCGATGTGCCCCAGCAGGCCCGACAGCAGCGACTTGTGCACCTGGTCCTCATTGGCCGCCGGGTCGATCGGGGCGGCCGCCATGGTGATGCCCAGCGGCTTGGCCAGCTGGCGCAGCTGGGTGAACAGGTCCTGCCACTCGCGCACGCGCAGGTAGTTGATGAACTCGTTCTTGCACAGCCGGCGGAAAGCGGAGGAGGACAGGTCCTTCTGCTGCTCCTGCAGGTAGGCCCACAAATTCAGCAATGCAATGAAGTCGGACTTGTCATCGGCGAAGCGCTTATGCAGCTCCACCGCACGATCACGCTGCCCGGTTTCCTCGCTGGGACGCTCGCGCGGATCCTGGATGCTCAGCCCGGCAGCCAGCACCATCACTTCCTTGGCGACCCCGCGCTGTGCGGACTCGACGATCATCCGGCCCAGGCGCACATCCAGCGGCAGCACCGCCAGCGCCCTGCCGGTTTCGGTCAGCTTCGCGGCCTTGTCCTGCTCCAGTGCACCGAGCTCGCGCAGCAGGTTCACGCCATCGGTGATGGCCTTGGCTTCGGGCGGCTGGACGAACGGGAAGCTGGCAACCTCGGCGGCCGAAGCGACCACGCCCATGGAGATCATCTGCAGGATCACGCTGGCCAGGTTGGTGCGCAGGATTTCCGGGTCGGTGAATTCGGGACGCGCCTCGTAGTCGGGCTCCGAGTACAAGCGGATGGCGATGCCCTCCGACACGCGGCCGCAACGTCCCGAACGCTGGTTGGCGCTGGCCTGCGAAACGCGCTCGATGGGCAGGCGCTGCACCTTGGTGCGGTGCGAATAGCGCGAAATGCGGGCGGTGCCGGTATCGATCACGTACTTGATGCCCGGCACGGTCAGCGAGGTCTCGGCGACGTTGGTGGCCAGGATGATGCGCGGGGCGCCACCGGGGTGGAAGACCCGGTGCTGCTCGGCCAGCGACAGCCGGGCGAACAGCGGGAGCACCTCATAGCGCGGCAGGCGCTTATTGGCGGTGACCATGGCGCGCAAGGCTTCGGCCGCGTCGCGGATTTCGCGCTCGCCGGAGAAGAAGATCAGGATGTCCCCGGGCGCTTCGCCGCTCAGTTCCTTGACCGCGTCGGTGACCGCATCCAGTGGGTCGCGTTCTTCCTCCAGCGTGTTCTCCGCGGCCTCGTCCGCGTCGACATCGAGCTCGGCCTGCAGCGGGCGGTAGCGCAATTCGACGGGGAAGGTGCGCCCGGAAACCTCCAGGATCGGGGCAGGCTCGACGCCGCCGCCGGGCAGCGGCTTGCCGAAGTGCTCGGCGAAGCGCTGCGGGTCGATGGTGGCGGAGGTGATGATGATCTTCAGCTCGGGGCGCTTGGGCATGATCTGCTTGAGGTAGCCCAGCAGGAAATCGATGTTCAGGCTGCGCTCGTGGGCCTCGTCGATGATGATCGCCGAGTATTTCTTGAGCAGCTTGTCGCGCTTGATCTCGGCTAGCAGGATGCCGTCGGTCATCACCTTCAGCTTGGTCTTGCGCGAAACCTCGCCGGTGAAGCGCACGTGGAAGCCGACTTCCTCGCCGATTTCGGTGCCCATTTCCTCGGCGATGCGCTCGGCCACGGTGCGCGCGGCCAGGCGGCGCGGCTGGGTGTGCCCGATCATGCCCTTCTCGGCCAGGCCGAGCTCGATGAGCATCTTGGGAAGCTGGGTGGTCTTGCCCGAACCGGTTTCGCCGGCGATTACCACGACCTGGTTTTCGCGGACCGCGGCGAGGATGTCCTCGCGGCGGGCTGAAACGGGAAGGGCTTCGGGATACGTAATGCTGAGCGCCATGATGTTCCCATTCTATTCGCGCCACGCATTTTCGTGGTGGCCGCCGGGCCGAAGCCCGATTCGGGGCAGGAAATGTGCTCCCGGACGCATTGCTCCATGAGTCAAATTTTCAGATTGTCCAAGCAATTGTCGACAAGTTCGGGCCGGTAAATACAAAACTTCCAGATTCTGCTTCCCGGCGGAGCATTTGTGTCCACAAGAATCCGTATCAAGATGCAAACGTCTAGGAATCGACCTTGATTGTAGGCAAGGTGAGGTCGTTCACATGTAAGATCGGGGGTAATCATCGATGTGATGCCTGGACGGTTCCCGCATGCTGCGCACCAGTTGCGCTTCATAACCAGGCTTCCGCGCTATCGGTGGGAATCACTCGCAAGGGAACTTTGAAAGGAACTTCAATGAAGAGCTTCACCGCCATGAAATTCGCTGCCATCGCAGCAGCTGGCGCACTGGCCCTGACCGCCTGCGGCGGCAGTGGCGAGCAGGGCACCGCGGAGGGCGGCGACGAGGCCGTCAAGATCGGCATCTCCCAGTTCGTCTCGCACCCTTCGCTGGACGCAGTGGTCACCGGCTTCAAGGCAGGCATGGAAGAAGCCGGCTACACCGGCGAGAAGATCAGCTACGACGAGAACAACGCCGAAACCGATCAGGCTACCAACACCTCGATTGCCGGCAAGCTCGCCGCTGATTCGGATATCGACCTGGTGCTGGCAATTGCTACCCCATCGGCCCAGGCTGCGGCGCAGGCGATTACCAAGGTTCCGGTGCTCTTCTCCGCTGTGACCGCCCCGGTTGATGCCAAGCTGGTCGCCTCCAATGAAGCTCCGGGCGCGAATGTCACCGGCACGTCGGACATGAACCCGGTCGACGAGCAGCTGCAGTTGCTCAAGGACCTGGTGCCCGATGCCAAGAAGGTCGGCATTGTCTACTCCTCGGGTGAAGCCAACTCCGCAGTCCAGGTGAAGATGGCCAAGGAAGCAGCCAAGGGCCTGGGTCTGACCATTGAAGAAGCCGCAGTCTCGGCGTCCAGCGAAGTCCAGCAGGCCGCCAGCTCGCTGGATGTCGACGCGTACTACGTTCCGACTGACAACGCTGTCGTTTCCGCCCTGGAAGGCCTGCTGCAGGTTGCCGAGAAGAACGGCGTGCCGGTCATTTCGGCTGACGGCGAGTCCGTCAAGCGCGGCGCTACCGCAACCTACGGCATCAACTACGAGAAGCTGGGCGCGCAGACCGCTGCCATGGCCGTGAAGCTGCTCAAGGGCGAGGCCGAGCCGGCAACCCTGCCGGTGGAGACCATCTCCGAGGTCGATCTCTACCTGAATGAAGATGCCGCCAAGAAGGCAGGCATCGAATTCACCGACGAGATGAAGTCCGAAGCCGTAGAGGTCTACTAAGCCCCGGCAACAACTTACCGACGCAAGGCGAGGCGCATAACCTGGTGCCTCGCCTTTCGTCGTGATTACCTGCAAAACTTACAACTCAAGGATCCACACATGATCACAGCGGTTGAACTCGGCCTGATTTACGCCATCATGGCGCTCGGGGTGTACCTGACCTTCCGTATCCTGGACTTTCCCGACCTGACTGTCGACGGCAGCTTCACCACCGGTGCCGCCGTCGCCTCGGTGGGCATCGTGAACGGGATGAATCCCTGGCTGGCCACCGTGCTGGCCTTCTTCGCCGGCATGGTTGCCGGTGTCATTACCGGCCTGCTGCATACCAAGGGCAAGATCGACGGCCTGCTCGCCGGCATCCTGACCATGATCGCGCTGTACTCGATCAACCTGCGCATCATGGGCAAGGCCAACACCCCCTTGCTGGGGGAGGAGACCCTGATCAGCCCGATGCGCGTCTCGGGCCTACTCGGCTCCTGGGCGTCGGTGGCCATCCTCTTTGCCGTCTGCCTGGTCTTCGTGGCAGCGATCGTCTGGTTCCTGCACACCGAGCTGGGCATGGCCATGCGGGCCACCGGCGACAACCAGGAAATGATCCGTTCCTTCGGCGTGAGCACCGACAACCAGAAGATCCTGGGCCTGGCGCTGTCCAACGGCCTGGTGGCGCTGTCCGGAGCGGTCATCGCCCAGTACCAGGGCTTCGCCGATATCGGCATGGGCATCGGCCTGATCCTGATCGGCCTGGCCTCGGTCATCGTCGGCCAGGCGATCTTCACCCAGCGCTACATCTGGCTGGCCGCCATCGCGGTGGTCTTCGGCGCAGTGATCTACCGCCTGGTGATCCAGATGGCCCTGTCGGCAGGCCTGGAGGTCAACGACATGAAGCTGATCTCCGCGGTCCTCGTCGTCGTCGCCCTGCTGCTGCCGAAGTGGAAGGGCTTCCAGAAGATCATCAAGAACTTCAAGCGCACCCCAGCAGAAGTTGAAACCAAGGAAGAGGTTCGCACCAATGCTTGAAATCAAGAACCTGTCGCGCACGTTCTTCCCGGGAACTGTCAACGAGCGCAAGGCGCTGCGCAACATCAACCTGAACCTGTCCGACGGTGAATTCGTCACCGTCATCGGCTCCAACGGCGCCGGCAAGTCCACCGTGCTGAATATGGTTGCAGGCAAGCTGCAGCCCGATGCCGGTTCGGTGTCCATCGCGGGGAAGAACGTCACCAGGATGGCCGACTACACCCGCGCCAAGTACATCGGCCGGGTATTCCAGGACCCGATGGCCGGCACTGCGCCGACCATGTCCATCGAGGAGAACATGGCGCTGGCCTACGCCCGCGGCCGTTTCCGCGGCCTGGGCCTGGGCGTAGGCTCCAAGCGGCGCGAGCTGTTCGTCGAGGAACTCAAGAGCCTGGAACTCGGTTTGGAAGGCCGCTTGAAGACCAAGGTGGGCCTGCTCTCGGGCGGCCAGCGCCAGGCGCTGAGCTTGCTGATGGCCACCTTCTCCAAGCCCAAGATCCTGCTGCTCGATGAGCACACCGCGGCCCTGGATCCGCAGCGTGCCGCGCTGGTCTCGCGCCTGACCAAGGAAATTGTCGAACGCCACCAGCTGACCACGTTGATGGTGACGCACAATATGGAACAGGCGTTGCAGCTGGGCACCCGGCTGATCATGATGCACGACGGGCAGATCATCCTGGACCTGGACCAGGAAGAGAAGTCCAAGATGACCGTCAAGGGCCTGCTGGAGGAATTCAGCAAGATCAAGGGCGCACAGCTCGATGACAAGACCATGCTGCAGTAGCAGCTGGCCAGTATCCGTGCAGGCTCCGCACCCGATGGGTGGGGGGCCTGTCGGGTTTAAGTCAGCGGTTTGCGCAGGCGGTGCTCGACGCGTCCCGAGCTCCGGTCGATGACTTGCTGTCCTGTCCATTGGTACCCGCAACGGCGATAGAGCGCCTCGGCACATGCATTGCTGGCGATAAGCAGACTGGACATGGCTGGGGCAGTGACCAGCAGGATGGATCAGTTCTACACCTGTCGGCCTGCCTGCGCTGTCAAGATCCTAGTTCACGAGGTACGGCATGCTAGAAGACTCGATTTCTGCCGTTTCAACTGCTAGCTCATGAGAGAGCGCGACATGCGCGGCCGCAGCTCTGGCATCGTAGGTGGCATTAATGGGTTTACTCATGCAGCTGATCTTCGATACTCAATATGAATTTGAGAAATATTCATGCAGTTAAAGATGCATTGCTATAAACCTGCCTAGGATTAACACCTTCTGCGAAACGAATGGTGGACTATTGAGAACCCGTAGCGCGTACATAGCTGCAGCGACAGGAGTCGTCGGTCTGGCTCTCATCACTGGATTGCTGTCGGGTTGCTCTTTGACTGGGAAATACTCCGATGAAACCTGCGATGGCCACAAACCCGTCAGCTCGTTAGAGCAGGCGGGCACGGAATTGGTAGTTGCTGCGTATGCTGGCGATCGCACTGGAGTTTGCCGGGTTACTTCGCCATTTCCAGGAGGAAACCTGGATGACGAGATGGTCAGCCAGACTCGGCAGATTCTAGAGAACCACGGCATTACACCTGAAAATGTGTCGGTAGTGGTTGGAGAGCAGTTTGGAAGCGCAGTATCCGTTCACCTGACTGACGGTAACCAGTATGCTCGGCACTCACTGTGGGTCGGTGGCCATAGTATCCGTGAGGAAGGATTCACTATAGGGCTACCGGAGGAACTGTATCCTGCTGCGCCCGAGCATCCGGCATCCCAGTCATCCACGGTTGATCCCTAAGCTTTGCAATTCTAGTGATTCAGGATTCTTGGCATCCGGGTATCTCGTAAGCGCGATACAAAGCGAAATTTCCCCGGCTATTGCTCTAAGTGGAGCTTTGGTTCCCTCTCGGCAATGCCGGTTAGGCTTTCGCCGAATCATTAGCGCGGACAGTCAGCTGCCGCGCGATGTCTTTAGGCTTTTCGCCTAGTGTCCAAATGAAACATCGGAAACGCCTGTTTATTCTTCATTCGTGGCATAAACAGTGACCCAGACTCCCACCGGCACTTTGAATTCGAGCTGTACCTCATTGGTGTTGATTTGATGTGCCGGGGTAGAAAGGCTCGTATATATTTCTGAATTCGAATCGCAACCACTCGCACCGGTTTTTGATCCACCTAGCAGGATAATCTCCCAAGGGGACGTTGCATCACATGAAATTATGAAGCCAACTGAATCAAATCCTCCGGGAAGATCCCCGAGGCGCAGAGTGGTCGAGCCCACGGAATGAGTTTCATTGAGAATCTTGAAGGAGTCTTCGCTCTGGGCGAGGAATTCGGCATGCTTCTTTAGGGGATCTGGCGATTCCGAGGTGCTGCCCGACGTATCTGACGAAGGAATCTCTCCAAGCGCTGTCTCAGGGGAAGTCGAAGGGCTGCATGAAGACAGTGCCAAAGCAATCACAGAAGCAAGTGAAATGATTCCAAAGAGGCGTTTCGTCATGTGTCAAGATTATCTTTTAGCGGGATAAAATCAAGAGTTCATGAGAGTACTTCGATTTCCCGCGTTTTCGCTCGGGTAGTTTGCCGAGGAACTCTTGAATGGTAGCGATGCGAATTCAGTGTCGAGTGGATGGAGTATCGCTCTTTCCATCAAGCGGTGGGCAGTTAGCGGCCGCGGGCAATTTGATGCGGGTATCGCCATCTCGGATTGGTGACGAGCCCGGTCCATGCCGGCAGTAGTTCCCGAATAGGCCGGTCGGGTCGACTCCGAGTTCCCCTATGTGCAGTTCTGGATTTGAAGCAAGGTCGCCGAGCGGTCCCAGAGTTGCTTCGCTAGTACCTCATCATGGATCAGCGGGTTGACCTTCGATGCGATCTTTCCCGACTCGTAGTAGGCGCCCGGTTCGAATTGCACGCCAGGCTTCGCCTCCGCAAGCCAGACGAGCTGGTCGGCACCCTTGGTCGAGTCGACCGTGAAGAAGCGCCTAAGCGGACCGTGGTAAAGGAACTTCAATAACCCCTTGGAGTCCGAGGCGAAACTGGTGCCAACGATCCCGGGGTGGAACGCCACGGCGTTAATCCCGGAACCGCCAAAGCGCCGCTGTAATTCCGAGGTGAACAGAATGTTCGCCAACTTTGCATTGCCGTAGGCGGCCCTCGGTGAGTAGCTGTTTTCGCCCTGTAGGTCCGCAATGTCGAATTTGGCCATGAGACGCGCAGCCATGCTGGCGGTCTGAATGACCGTGGCACCCGAATCGATTAGTCGTTGCAACAACAGATTCGTGAGCAGGAAGGGCGCTAGATGATTGACTTGGAAAGTCTTTTCGAATCCATCCACGGTCAGTTCGCGCTCTGCCTTGATCCCGCCGGCATTATTAGCCAGCACATCAATTCGGGGATACTTCTGGAGCAACTGCGTGGCCAGGCCGCGTACCTGTGCGAGCTGGCTGAAGTCTGCCACGAAATAGCTGGCGCCTAGCTCATGGGCGATGGCCTGGGTTTTGGTTTGCGACCGACCGACAACGACAATCTGGTGCCCCTGTCGTGACAGTTCTCGGGCCGATGCGGCCCCGATCCCGTCGCTGGCTCCGGTAATGAGAATGGTTTTTTTCATGGTGCCCTTAAGCGCTTGTTGGTTTATCCGAGTTTAGGGCCTAGCCGAAGCTAAAGGTTGTGGCGACGGGGAAGCTGCCAGAAAATGCTGACAGGAGATTGTTCGCGGCCTCGCGCGAGCTGCGGCGTGAGAAGAAGAGCGAAAAAAAGCAGGCCCTGGTAACCAGGACCTGCAATTTAGGTGGTGCCCCTGAAAGGAATCGAACCTTCGGCCTTCTGCTCCGGAGGCAGACGCTCTATCCACTGAGCTACAGAGGCGTGTTGCTGGGCAACAGGAAAAATACTATCAGGTCGTCACTTGATCTGCGCAATTCCAGCACCTTGGCACGCATGTGTTGCAAAAGTCACCGGGTCGGGCCAGTCTCACAGTCGATGCAAGTCATGAATGCTGAAGAAGCACGGCAATTGCCGGTATTCTTGAACGGTGACTCCTGAAGAACTCTCCGCAGCAATATCCGCATGCCTCACCGAAGCCGTAGCCGCCGGCGAAATCTCCGTCGAGGTGCCAGAGACCGTACGCGTGGACCGCCCGAAAAGCCGTGAACACGGCGACTGGGCAACCAACATCGCGCTGCAGCTGGGCAAGAAGGCCGGCATGGCCCCGCGCGACTTCGCCCAGATCCTGGCCACCCGACTTGCTTCGGTCCCAGGAGTCGGCGCCGTGGACATCGCAGGTCCCGGCTTCCTGAACATCACCCTCGAAGCCGGCGCTGCCGGCGAGCTGGCCCGCACCATCGTCGAGGCGGGTTCCGCCTACGGCAGCAACGAGGCCCTGGCCGGCCACGTGGTCAACATGGAATTCGTTTCCGCGAACCCCACCGGCCCGCTGCACATCGGCCACACCCGCTGGGCCGCGCTGGGAGATGCCATCTCCCGCGTGCTGCGCGCTTCGGGCGCTTCGGTGACCAGCGAGTACTACATCAACGATGCCGGCAACCAGATGAACGTCTTCGCCCGTTCGGTGTACAACCGCATCCACGGCCTGCCAGTGCCAGAGGGCGGCTACCCGGGCGAATACATCAAGGAACTGGGCGACGCCGTCCTGGCCCAAGCCCCGCAGCTGCGCGAGCTGGACGAAGCAGAAGCAATTCCTGCCCTGCGCGACGCCGCCTACAAGGCGCAGCTCGAAGACATCAAGTCCACCCTGGCCGACTTCGGCGTCAGCTTCGACGTGTTCTTCTCCGAAACCACCTTGCATGAGGGCGGTGCGGTGGCTGACGCCGTGGCCCGCCTGCGCGAACAGGGCCACATCTTCGATCTGGAGGGCGCGGTTTGGCTGCGCACTACCGACTTCGGCGATGACAAGGACCGCGTGCTGATCCGCGCCAACGGCGAGCCGACCTACTTCGCCGCCGATGCCGCCTACTACCTGTCCAAGAAGGACCGCGGCTTCGAAGAGAAGATCTACCTGCTGGGCGCCGACCATCACGGCTACGTCAACCGCCTGAAGGCGATCGCCGCCTGCGCGGGAGATGACAAGGACAAGAACATCGAGGTGCTGATCGGCCAGCTGATCTCCGTCAACGGAGCCAAGCTGTCCAAGCGCGCGGGCAACATCATCGAGCTGCGCGATTTGATCAACTGGATCGGCGCCGACGCGCTGCGCTACTCGCTGGCCCGTTTCCCGGCTGATTCGCCGATCGCGCTGGACCCCGAGCAGCTGAAGAAGAACACCAATGACAACCCGGTGTTCTACGTCCAGTACGCCCATGCCCGTTCGTGCGCCGCGGCCCGCAATGCCGCCGCCAAGGGCGTGACCCGTGACGGCTTCGATGCCGCGCTGCTGACCGACCCGACCGAAAACGAGCTGCTGGCCGTGCTCGGCCAGTTCCCGTCGGTGGTTGCCGGTGCCGCGGAATTCCGCGAACCGCACCGCATTGCCCGTTACCTGGAGCAGGTCGCCGGCGCCTACCACTCGTGGTACGCCGCAACCCGCATCACCCCGGTGGGCGAAGGCGAAGCGGTCGCGCCGGTGCACGGCACCCGGCTGTGGCTGAACGACGCCGCCACCACCGTTTTGGCAAATGGATTGGAACTGCTGGGCGTTTCCGCCCCAGAGAGGATGTAAGACCTTATGGCCGTATCGCCGCTAGCCCCGCAATGGCTGCAATTCCCGGAAAACATCAACGCACTTCGACAGATCGAGTGGGCTTCGGGGGTTTCCCGCGAGGCTGGCGGCGAACTGTCCATCCAGGGCCTTCCCGTCTCCCAGCTGGCCGCCGAGTTCGGCACCCCGCTGTTCGTGCTCGATGAGAACGACTTCCGCGCCCGCGCCCGGGGTTTCAAGACCGCCTTCGACGACGCGTTCAGGCAGCTGTGCGGGGGAGTCGACGTCTACTACGCCGGCAAGGCATTCTTGTGCACCGAGGTGGCCCGCTGGGTGACCGACGAGGGCCTGCGCCTGGATACCTGCTCCGGGGGCGAACTGGCCGTGGCCAACGCCGCCAAGGTGCCCGCTGCCAACCTCTCGCTGCACGGGAACAACAAGTCGGCAGCCGAGATCACCCGCGCCATCGAAATGGGCGTCGGGCGCCTGGTCATCGACTCGCTGGACGAGCTTGACCGGGTGATTTCGATCGCCGACGCCATGGGCCAGAGCGCGCAGGTCATGCTGCGCATTACCCCCGGCGTGCACGCCTCCACCCATGAGGCCATCGCCCCCGCGCACGAGGACCAGAAGTTCGGGCTGTCCATCCTGGACGATGCCTCCGGCACTTCTCCTGCGCTGCGTGCGGTCGCCCAGGCGATCGAGGCGCAGAACATCAACCTGCTGGGCCTGCACGCCCACATCGGTTCGCAGATCTTCGAGGCCGAAGGCTTCGCAATGGTCGCCCGCACCATGCTCGGCCTGCTGGCCAAGATCCGCTCGATCCATGGTGTTTCCCTGCCCGAGCTGGATCTGGGCGGCGGCTACGGCATTGCCTACACCTCCGAGGACCACCCCTCCACCCCGGCCAAGCTGGCCGGGCAGATGGCCGAAGTGGTCTCGGCGCCCTGCGCCGAACTCGAGCTGGAATGCCCGCGCATTTCCATCGAGCCGGGCCGCGCCATCGCCGGCCCGAGCACCTTCACCCTCTACGAGGCCGGCGTGCGCAAGGACGTCCAGGTGGAAGACGGCTCAGGGGCGCTGCACCCGCGCCGCTACATTTCAGTGGACGGCGGGATGAGCGACAACCCGCGCCCGGTGCTCTACGACGCGCAATACACCGCCGTGCTGGCTAGCCGTATGACGCAAAACGACGCAATTATTTCTCGTGTAGTTGGGAAACATTGCGAGTCAGGTGACATAGTCGTGAAGGACGTTTACCTGCCCGATGACGTGGCGGCCGGCGATTTGATCGCCGTTCCGGCCACCGGCGCCTACTGCTGGGCGCTGTCGAGCAACTACAACTACCTCACCCGCCCCGCGGTGGTAGCGGTACGCGATGGCCAAGCCCGTCTGATCGTGCGCAGGGAAACGGAAACAGACTTGTTGGCCCGTGACATGGGAGTTTAATTGAGCGGCGAAAAGAACCTGAAGGTAGCCCTGCTGGGTTGCGGCACGGTCGGAGCCCAGGTGGCCCGGATCCTGCTGGAAGATGCAAACGAACTAGCGGCCCGCTCGGGCGCCGGCCTGCAGCTGATCGGCATTGCCGTGCGCAACCCAGATGCCAAGCGCGATGCAGTGCTGCCCCAGGAGCTTTTCACCACCGACGCCCACGGGCTGATCGCCCAGGCCGATGTGGTCATCGAACTGCTCGGCGGCATGGAGCCGGCCGGCGAATACATCGCCGCCGCCCTTGCCAAGGGTGCCAGCGTCATCACCGGCAACAAAGCGCTGATTGCGCTCAAGGGCGCCGAACTGAACGCGATCGCTGCCGACAACGGCGCCCAGCTGCGCTACGAGGCCGCGGTGGCCGGGGCCATCCCGATCCTGCGCCCGATTGCGGACTCGCTGGCCGGGGACCACATCACCAAGGTGATGGGCATCGTCAACGGCACCACCAACTTCATCCTCGACGCCATGGACACCACCGGTGCCGCGTTCGACGACGTGCTGGCCGAAGCCCAGGCGCTGGGCTATGCGGAAGCCGATCCAACCGCCGACGTGGGCGGGCACGATGCCGCCGCGAAGGCCGCGATCCTGGCCTCGCTGGCCTTCCACACCACCGTGTCCTCGGACCAGGTCTGGACCCAGGGCATCACCGAAGTCAGCGCCGCCGATGTCGCGGCCGCGGCCGCCGCCGGCTACGTGATCAAGCTGCTGGCCATCGCCGAGCAGGCCGAAGCCGGGATTTCGGTGCGCGTCTACCCGGCCCTGGTGCGCCGCAGCCACCCGCTGGCTACCGTGCATGGCGCGTTCAACGCCGTGTTCGTCGAAGCGCAGAACGCCGGCGACCTGATGTTCTACGGGGCTGGAGCCGGTGGCAACCCGACCGCGTCGGCGGTCATGGGCGACGTCGTTGCCGTGGCCCGCCAGATCGCTGCCGGAGCCCCGCTGCCCAACGGCTCGGTTAACCAGGCGCCACGGATGCTGGACTTCGAGGCCATCGACACCCGCTACTGGATTGGCCTGTCGGTCAAGGACCAGTCCGGCGTGCTGGCCGCCATCGCCACCGTCTTCGGCGAGCACGGGGTCTCCATCGAGTCGATGAGCCAGCAGGTGGACGCCGAAGCGGGCGCGCAGCTGCGCATCCTGACCCACCAGGGCACCGAAGCGGCCCTGGCCAGCACCGTCGAGGCGCTGACCGCGCTGGACGCGGTGCACTCTGTTCTATCCGTTATGCGAGTTGAAGGAAACTAACGTGGCTCACCAGTGGCGCGGAGTGATCCGCGAATATGCCGATCGCCTGCCAGTAGACGAAAACACCAAGGTCATCACCCTGGGCGAGGGCGGCACCCCGCTGGTCTACGCCCCGGCGCTGTCGGCGCAGACCGGCAACGAGGTGTACCTGAAGGTCGAGGGCATGAACCCGACCGGTTCCTTCAAGGACCGCGGCATGACCATGGCGATGACCGCCGCGGTGGCTGCCGGCGCCAAGGCCGTGGTGTGCGCCTCCACCGGCAACACCTCCGCTTCGGCCGCCGCCTACGCTACCCAGGCCGGGCTGAAGTGCGCGGTGCTGGTGCCCGATGGCAAGATCTCCATGGGCAAGATGTCCCAGGCGATCGCCCACGGTGCGGACATCATCCAGATCGACGGCAACTTCGACAACTGCCTGGAAGTTGCGCGCAAGCTCAGCGAGAACTACCCGGTGTTCCTGGTGAATTCGGTGAACCCGGCCCGCATCCAGGGCCAGAAGACCGGCGCCTTCGAGGTCGTCGACTTCCTGGGCGACGCCCCGGATTACCACCTGCTGCCGGTAGGCAACGCGGGCAACATCACCGCGTACTGGAAGGGCTACAAGGAGTATTCCTCCAAGTGGACCAACGAAGCCGGCAAGGAACTGGAGCCGGTCTCCACCAAGAACCCGGTCATGTGGGGCTTCCAGGCCGCCGGGGCCGCCCCGATCGTGGCCGGCCACCCGATCACCGAACCGGATACCATTGCCACCGCCATCCGCATCGGCAATCCGGCATCCTGGGAACAGGCCGAAGCCGCCCGCGATGAGTCCGGCGGGCAGATCGACTCGGTCACCGACGAGCAGATCCTCGAAGCCCACCGCTGGCTTTCCAGCCGCGAAGGCGTCTTCGTGGAGCCAGCTTCGGCAGCCGGCGTGGCCGGCCTGCTCAAGCACCACGCCGCCGGCACTGCGCCGACCGGCAAGAAGATCGTGATCACCGTGACCGGCCACGGCCTGAAGGACCCGGACTGGGCCCTGAAGCAGGCCGACGGCTCGGAAGTTGCGCCGAAGAAGGTGGCCTTCGACGTGGTCGAGGTCGCCGGCGCGCTGGGCCTGGCCTAGCAGCTTTTCGCCGGCCAGCCGCCGGCAGCACGACGGCCCGCCGCGTCATTGGCTCTCC
>NZ_JBLVOJ010000013.1:60730-64376 GCF_053543715.1 Glutamicibacter sp. AGC46 | reverse complement strand
GGGGAGCCAATCGGGGCGGGCCGTTGCGCACCTGATACCTATCGCACCGAATTCTTGAAGGAACCATGACGCAGCAGATCGCCCTGGGCCAGAAGTTGATCGTTTCCCCGCCGGCCACCTCAGCCAACCTCGGTCCTGGCTTCGATTCGCTGGGCCTGGCCCTGGAATACCGCGACCGCCTCGAAGTGCGCACCGCGCGGTCCAGCAGTGTCGAGATTTTCGGCGATGGGGCGCAGGAGCTGCCACGCGATGAGTCGCATCTGATCATCAAGGAAATGCACCGCTACTGGAAAGACGCCGGTTTTGAACCGGTTGGCGTCCAGCTGGTCGCGCACAACAACATCCCGCACGCGCGCGGCATGGGATCCTCGGCCGCGGCGATTGTCGCGGCCTACGCCGCCGCCGATGCGCTGCTTCCAGCCCCAGCTCGTGGCGGGACCGAGCGGATCTTCCAGGCGGCTGCAGCGTGGGAAGGGCACCCGGACAATGTGGCTCCGGCGGTCTTTGGCGGGCTGAGCATCTCTGCCACCGATGCCGCCGGCAGCTTCAGCTCGGTGCAGGTGCCCCTGCACCCGGACCTGCGCGCAGTGCTGGCGATCCCGTCCAACGGCTTGTCCACCGAGGTCGCGCGCGGCGCGCTGCCTGCACAGGTCGACCACGCGGTAGCCGCGGCGAACAGCGCGAGCGCCGCGCTGCTGATCCATGCGCTGAGCAACGATCCGCGCCAGCTGCTGGGCGGCACCAAGGACTACCTGCACCAGGACTATCGCGCCGCGGCCATGCCCGAAAGCGCGGCGCTGATTGCCAAGCTGCGCGGCGCAGGACTGGCCGCAGTGGTTTCCGGTGCCGGACCGACCGTGTTGACCCTGGTGGCCTGCGATGAACAGGTCGCTGCCGTGCAAGCGGCCATCGATGAATTCTCTGCAGGATCTCCAGTGTCATGGCGTGCTGAAGTTCCCAAGCTGGCCGCCAACGGTGTTACAGTAGAAGTGCTGTAACACCATGGCAGGCCGGATAGCTGGGCAGTAGCCCGGTCCGAATCCTTTGTGGCCAGTGTTGATGCGGATAAATTCGGTTCTCGAACCCCATTTCATCCGTCCAGCCGTCCCGGATCTTCCTGCAGTTCGCAGCAACTTTGATATCCCGCATTCAGGTACGTCTTCGTGCCTAGGAGATGTCAGTCTCTCTAATCCACTGCAGTTTTGCCTCGAATTCTGGGCCATCTTGCGGGGAGAAAGTGAAGTAGCCACGAAATCTTCGGCTGCTGAACATCATTTACGGCATAGTGGGCCTGCCTTGAAGCGGCCCATCCTACGAGTCAGAAGGAACTTTCGTGACCGAAACCACGAGCCTCAACGAAGGCGTGGACACCAAGACTTCCGAAAACAAGAGCGCCGGACTGGCCTCTTTGAAAATGACCCAGCTCCAGCAGTTGGCTTCGCAGCTGGGTATCACCGGCGGTTCGCGGATGCGCAAGGCTGATCTGGTCAAGGCCATCGGCGACCACCAGCGCGGTGGTTCCGTTGCCGCCAAGGACGCCAAGGCCGCACAGGAAGCGAAGTCTGCCAAGACCGAAGCTCCCGCAGCGAAGGCTGAAGCTCCAGCTGAGCAGGCCAAGGAAACCAAGACCCGTGCACGTCGTGCGCCAAAGGCCGCGGCCCAGGCGCAGGCTGAGACCGAGAGCGCACCAGAGGCCGGCGCGGCTGCTGAAGCTCCGGCTGAAAAGCCAGCTCGCGCACGCCGCACCTCGCGCCGTGTGACCGACTCGGGCAAGGTTGCGGCTCCTGCCGAAGCCAACGAAGCCGCTACTGAGGCTCCAGCCGAGAACCAGGCAGCAGCCGAGGAGTCCAAGGCTCCACGCCAGCGCCGCAACTCGCGGAACAACAAGCCGGTTGACCAGCCAGCAGAGCAGGCAGCCGAGCAGGCCGAGGCACCGGCGGAGAACGCCGAGAGCAACGGCGAAGCACGCGAAGAGCGCCGCGAGCGCGGCAACCGCCGTGAGCGTGGCAACCGCCGCGATCGCAACACCGAGCGCACCGAGCGCACCGAAGTTGCCGAGTCGGAGAACGCTGAAGAGCGCACCGACCGCCGCGAAGAGCGCCGCGAGCGCAACAACCGCCGCAACGAGCGCAACAACGACCGCAACGAGCGCAACAACGACCGCAATGAGCGCAACAACGATCGTGCTGAGCGCAACAACGATCGCAATGATCGCAACGAGCGCAACAACGACTCGAACGACTCGGAGAACATCGAGGACCGTTCCGAGCGTGGCGACCGCAATGACCGCCGCGAGCGCCGTGAGCGCAACAACGACCGCAACGATCGCAATGACCGCAGCAACCGCCGCGAGCGCAACAATGATCGCAACGATCGCAACAACGACCGTAACGATCGCAACAACGACCGTAACGATCGCAACAACCGCAACCGCCGCAACCGCCGTGATGACGACGAGCCGCAGCTGAGCGAGGACGACGTCGTATTGCCGATCGCCGGCATCCTGGACGTGCTGGAGAACTACGCCTTTGTGCGCACCTCCGGCTACCTGCCCGGCCCGAACGACGTCTACGTCACCCTGGGCCAGGTCAAGAAGTACAACCTGCGCAAGGGCGACGCCATCGTTGGCGCGATCCGCCAGCCACGCGAGGGCGAGACCCCGAACCCGCGCCAGAAGTTCAACGCCCTGGTGCAGCTGACTTCGGTCAACGGCAAGAAGCCAGAGGACAACCGCGAACGCGTCGAGTTCAACAAGCTCGTCCCGCTGTACCCGACCGAGCGCCTGCGCCTGGAAACCGATCCGAAGCTGGTCGGCCCGCGCGTCATCGACCTGGTCGCGCCAATCGGCAAGGGCCAGCGCGGCCTGATCGTTTCGCCTCCGAAGGCCGGCAAGACCTTGATCCTGCAGGCCATTGCCAACGCGATCACCATCAACAACCCGGAAGTGCACCTGATGATGGTGCTCGTTGATGAGCGTCCCGAAGAAGTCACCGACATGCAGCGCACCGTGAAGGGCGAGGTCATCGCCTCGACCTTCGACCGCCCGGCCGATGACCACACCACCGTGGCCGAGCTGGCCATCGAGCGCGCCAAGCGCCTGGTGGAAATGGGCATGGATGTCGTGGTCCTGCTGGACTCGATGACCCGCCTGGGCCGTGCCTACAACCTGGCCGCTCCGGCCTCGGGCCGCATCCTCTCCGGCGGCGTCGACTCGGCAGCGCTGTACCCGCCGAAGCGCTTCTTCGGTGCAGCCCGCAACATCGAGAATGGCGGCTCGCTGACCATCCTGGCTACCGCCCTGGTGGAGACCGGTTCCAAGATGGACGAGGTCATCTTCGAGGAATTCAAGGGCACCGGCAACATGGAGCTGCGCCTTTCGCGCCAGCTGGCCGAGAAGCGCATCTTCCCGGCAGTGGATGTCAACGCTTCCTCGACCCGCCGCGAAGAGCAGCTGATGAGTGCCGAAGAAGTGCGCATCATGTGGCGCCTGCGCCGCATGCTCTCGGGCATCGATCCGCAGCAGGCACTGGAAGTGCTCACCGGGAAGATCCGCGAAACCGGATCGAACGCGGAATTCTTGATGCTGGTCAACAAGACCACTCCAAACAAGGATTAGCACCACCCACCGCCATGGGGGGCAGCCAGC
>NZ_JBLVOJ010000013.1:59424-60703 GCF_053543715.1 Glutamicibacter sp. AGC46 | reverse complement strand
CCCCCACGCCATCGGCGCGTAGTGACACCTCGCACGCCGGCCCCGGCCGGCGCAGCGTTTAGAATTGAATTCCAGCAGTGCCCCAGCCGCAATAGCCGGCGGCACTGCGCGGAAAACGCCAACAAGGAAGCACACCCACCATGTTCGAGTCCGTCAAGTCGCTACTAGAAGAGCATGCCGCAATCCAGGCGCAGCTCTCGGATCCAGCGGTGTACGCCGACCAGGCGCTGGCCCGCAAGCTCGGCCGCCGCTCGGCACAGCTGAACGGCATCGTCGAGGCCTACAACAAGTGGCACGCCGCCACCGAGGACCTGGAAGCAGCCAAGGAAATGGCTGACGAGGATCCGGACTTCGCAGAAGAGGTGGAAACCCTCACCGCCGCCCTGCCAGAGCTCGAGGAGAAGCTGCGCCGCCTGCTGATCCCGCGCGACGAGAACGACGGCCGCGACGTGATCCTCGAAGTCAAGGGCGGCGAGGGCGGCGACGAAGCAGCGCTGTTCGCAGCCGACCTGCTGCGCATGTACACCCGTTTCGCCGAGCACAAGGGCTGGAAGGTGGAGATGATCTCCTTCAACGAGTCCGACCTCGGCGGCTACAAGGACGCCCAGGTTGCCATCAAGGGCAAATCGAATGACCCGGCCGAAGGCGTCTACGCCCAGCTGAAGTTCGAAGGCGGCGTGCACCGCGTGCAGCGCGTGCCGGTCACCGAATCCCAGGGCCGCATCCACACCTCGGCTGCCGGCGTGCTGGTCCTGCCCGAGGTGGACGAGCCCGAAGAAGTCGACATCCACCAGAACGACCTGAAGATCGATGTCTACCGTTCCTCGGGCCCCGGCGGCCAGTCGGTGAACACCACCGACTCCGCGGTGCGCATTACCCACCTGCCCACCGGCATCGTGGTGGCCATGCAGAACGAGAAGTCGCAGATCCAGAACCGCGAAGCCGCGATGCGCGTGCTGCGTTCGCGCCTGCTGGCCCACCAGCAGGAGATCATCGACAAGGAGAACTCGGCCCAGCGTGCAAGCCAGATCCGCACCATGGACCGCTCCGAGCGCATCCGCACCTACAACTACCCGGAAAACCGCATTGCCGACCACCGCACCGGCTACAAGGCCTACAACCTCGACGCCGTGATGGACGGGGACCTGCAGCCGGTGGTTGAATCCTGCATCCAGATGGACGAGGAAGAGCGCTTGGCAGCGCTGGGCGAGTAACGACGCCTTGGAAGAACTCACTGCCGTGCGCCGCCAGGCGATTGCGGCGCTGGCCGACGCCGGGG
>NZ_JBLVOJ010000013.1:51524-59397 GCF_053543715.1 Glutamicibacter sp. AGC46 | reverse complement strand
GCCCCGGCGTCGACGTCGACCTGCTGCTGTGCCACGTGCTGGGCATTGACCGCTCGGAACTGAAGCTGCGCGAACTGCGTGGCGAGGGCCTCGACCCTGGATCCCGGGAGCAATTCACCGCCCTGGTGGCCGCCCGGCGCACCCGTATCCCGCTGCAGCACCTGACTGGCGTGGCGTACTTCCGCTACCTGGAGCTGAAGGTGGGACCGGGAGTATTCACCCCGCGCCCGGAAACCGAAACCGTGGTGCAGCTCGGCCTTGATTTCCTGGCCGGCCAAGGCATCGGCACCCCGCGGTGCATTGATTTGTGCTCAGGCTCCGGCGCCATTGCAGCGTCCGTGGCCAGCGAAGTGCCAGCAGCCAGCGTCTGGGCCGTGGAGCTCTCGGAGGATGCCATCGGCTACACCCGGGCCAACTGCGAGCCGCACCGGGTCACCGTGCTGCACCAGGATGCCACGGCGGTCCCCGGGGAACTGGAAGGCACCATGGACCTGGTGATCTCCAATCCGCCGTATATTCCGCCCAACGCGGTGCCGCGCGAAGTGGAAGTGCGCGAGCACGACCCGGAAATGGCGTTATACGGGCTCGGGGAGGACGGACTGGACATTCCGCGAGCCATTACCGCCCAAGCCATGAAGCTCTTGCGTCCCGGCGGCTACTACGTGATGGAACACGCCGAAGTGCAGCACGAAACCGCGGCAGCCATGCTGCGCGCGGCCGGATTCACGCAGGTAGCTGGCCATGAAGATTTGACCGGGCGCGCCCGCGCCACATCCGGCTACGCGCCGCAATAACCAAACCACACCCAGTGCATGAAAGAATGATCCCGTGAGCACAACATTTTCGGTAAGCAACGAGCAGGAACACGCTGAAGGCATCGCCGCAGCCAAGGCCGCGCTGGCGGACAAGCGCTGCATCGTCTTGCCTACAGATACCGTCTACGGGATCGGCGCCGATGCATTCAGCGCCCAGGGCGTGGCGATGCTGCTGGCCGCCAAAGGCCGCAACCGCACCATGCCCCCGCCAGTGCTGATCGCCCAGAGTTCCACCATGGACGGATTGGCCAGGGACATCCCCGAGGCCGCGCGCAAGCTGGCCGAAGCGTTCTGGCCAGGCGGACTGACCCTGATCCTGCAGGCCCAGCCTTCGCTGACCTGGGATCTGGGGGAGACCCGCGGCACCGTGGCGCTGCGCGTGCCCAACGACGACACCGCCCTGGAACTCCTGGGCCAGACCGGCCCGTTGGCCGTGTCCTCGGCCAACCGCACCGGCAACGCGGCGGCGCTGGATGTCGAGCAGGCTTTCGCTCAGCTCGGGGAGTCGGTGGATGTCTACCTCGACGGCGGCCCGCGCGGCGAGGCCGGGGAAGAGGTCCTGCCATCGACCATCATCGATTGCACCGGCCAGAACCTGCGGGTGGTTCGCTCGGGCGCGATTTCCATTGAGGAATTGCGCGTGGTCGTCCCTGGCATTCTCGATTTGGGACAGGACGCACCGGAAACCGGCGCATGAGAACATACGTACTGCTCATAGCATTCAGCTTTACGGTTTCGTTCCTGCTCACCCCGATCATCCGCACCCTTGGCCACCGTTTCACCGGCAACCAGCTGGTGCGCGAACGCGACCAGCACGAAAAACCGATCGTGAAGTTCGGCGGCCTGGCGATTATCGCCGCTTTCGCCGCAGGGCTATGGCTGGCCAGCAACTTCCACTTCTTCCGCGGGGTTTTCGGCAATGACGACGCCATCCGCGGAATCGCCTACGCCCTGGGCGTCATCGTGCTCATGGGCCTGGCCGATGACATGTTCGACCTGAAGTGGTGGCTGAAGCTCGCCGGCCAGATCCTGATCGGCTGGCTGGTCGCCACCAACGGAATCGTCATCCAGTCCCTGCCCGTGGGTTCGTGGCAGATCGATGAGCAATGGATGCAGATTTCGGTGACCATTTTCCTGATCGTGCTGACCATGAACGCGATCAACTTCTCCGATGGATTGGATGGCCTGGCCGCGGGCCTGGCCGCCATTGGCGCGGCGACCTTCTTCGTGTACTCCTATGTGCTGGCCACGCACGTGAGCGCCGATGACTACGCGAACATCGGGGCCTTGCTCTGCGCCTTGCTGCTCGGTGCCTGCCTGGGCTTCTTGCCGCACAACTTCAACCCGGCGAATATCTTCATGGGGGAGACCGGCGTTCTCGCCATCGGCATGATCCTCTCGGTGGCCGCGGTGGCGGTGACCGGTGATGTGCAGGGCCTGGAGGCCCGGCGCTTCCGCAACATCCCGGCCTACATGCCGATGCTGCTGCCGATGGTGATCGTCTTCCTACCAGTACTGGACCTTGTACTCTCGGTCTTCCGCCGGCTAGCCAACAAACGCTCACCCTTTTCCCCGGACGCCAAGCACATCCACCACCGGATGCTGGCCCAGGGCCACTCGGTGCGCCAATCGGTAGTTCTGCTCTACCTGTGGGCCGCCGTGATTGCCGTCTCAGTGGTTTCCATCGCCTTCATCCCGGTCATTCTGGTGGTCCCGATGGCCTTGCTGTTGTTCCTAGTGGCAGCGGTAGCAACGTGGCGTCCCCTGGTGATCAAGCGGGTCGAGGCCTTACGCAAGCGCATGGGCAAAGCCTAGCCCGATCAAATAGCAGGGTAACGCACAAGCAATCTGTTTCTATCTCGTGTAGAATTCAATCTGGATCTTCTTTCATCTGCTCTTTAGGGAATAGGTGGAAGTTTCAAGTTTCATCAGCATCGATGGGTGCACGATGGTTCCTCGGTGTTGACGAAGAAAGGTTGCGGACGTGAATTCTGGTTCTGCCCGCGTCAGTGCTTCGTCAGCCCCGAAATCCATCTGGTTGCCGATTCTTGGCTTGTCACTGGTGTATTCGCTGATCGCTACCGCCATATTTTTCCTGATTTCATGGTTGGTTGCCGATCTTCGCTACGCGCTTTCTGGCGCGCTGGCTGCCGGGATTGTGATTGGCTTTTTCGCGATTGGCATTCTCATTGCCGAAGCTGCAGGGCGAATTCGCCACTCGTGGGCCATGCCCGCGTTCTTGGGTGTCTTTGTCATCAAGGTTTTTGGCATCGCCTTCGTGTTGTTGAACCTGGGGTTGCCCGATTGGGTTAATCGCCAGGGATTCGTTCTTGCAGCAGCTATCTCCCTTGTTGCCTGGCAGGTTGGCGAGGTGCGCGCTTTCATGAAGGCGCGCCTGGCTATCTACAACGAGGAATAGAGTATTCCGCGCGACTTTGTGTCGGTGGGGTGCTGTGAGTTTGATAAGCTTACTTCGGGTCATTTTTGGCCGTCCGCTCAACTGCGGGCGGAATACGCAATATGCATCCGCGGGGTAACCCGCAGATGGACCTTCATCAGGGTTGATGCTTCTGGCATGGGCCATGATGGGATCCCCGTTTGATCTTTTCTTCACACGGTGAGAGGCAGTTACCGCCAGTCACCGCCTTTTGCCCGTGACCGTTACTGCAGAGAGGACAGCGCGTTGTTCGCGTTTGCGCTCCCAATGGCCTCAGAAGAAGGCGGCTTCGTACCGCCATCCGTTTCCGATACCCACCTCCCGGATCTTTTCCCGTGGATGGCTGAGTACGGCACGGGTTTCGGCAAGCAGATGCTCATGATCGTTTTGTCGATCGTGCTTATCTCTTGGTTCTTCACCGTGGCCATCAAGAACCCGAAGCTGGTTCCAGGCAAGATGCAGTACATCGCTGAGTCCGGTTACGCGTTTGTACGTAACGGAATTGGCCGCGACATCATCGGCGAGAAGAACTTCCGTCCTTGGATTCCTCTGCTGTTCGCGACCTTCTTCTTCGTACTGCTGAACAACCTCTTCGGCGCGATTCCGTTCCTGCAGCTTCCATCGTTCTCACACGCTGGTTCTGCATACGCGATGGCTATCATCATCTACGGCACCTGGATTGCTGTAGGCCTGAAGAACCACGGTATCCGCTACTTCAAGTTGGCCGTCGTCCCGTCCGGTGTTCCGGGCTGGATCATGCCACTGATGATTCCGTTGGAAATCATTTCTAACTTCATCGTTCGCCCGCTGACGCACTCGCTGCGTTTGATGGCAACGATGCTGGCCGGTCACATGATCGTGATGCTGGCAGCTGCCGGCGCTCGTCACCTGATCGTTGTCCAGGACTCCCTGGCCATGAACGGCCTTGGCATCCTGGTCATCGTTGGCTCGGTCGCCATGTACTTCCTGGAACTGCTGATCATGGTCCTGCAGGCGTGTGTTTTGGCCCTGCTGACCGCGATCTACCTCCAGGGTGCAATCGAAGCCGACGCCCACTAGGCCAACACTTCTTTTCTTCCAACCCATAAAGATCTTCCTTGAGTCGCTCAAGGAATACCTCACAACCTACCGGCAAAAGCTCGGTATCTTGAAAGGAACATAATCACATGTTGCACGGCTCCCTGAATATGATCGGCTACGGCCTGGCTGCTATCGGTTCGGCTATCGGCGTTGGCTTGATCTTCGCTGCCTACATCAACGGTGTTGCACGTCAGCCTGAGGCTCAGCGCATCCTGCAGCCAATCGCCATGCTTGGCTTCGCACTTGCTGAAGCACTGGCCATCCTGGGCCTGGTCTTCGCTTTCGTCATCGGCGCCTAGTCTTTTCGCAACTGTAGTGGCCTCGCCACTATCGCGAGGCGTACACACAAGCGGAAACTAGTAGATAAGGAATAGTGAGAATGAACAGCACTGATTTCATCCTCGCTGCGAGCGAATCGGTCAACCCGCTGTTGCCGAACCCGTGGGAAATTCTCGTCACGGGTGTTGGTTTCGCGGTCCTTCTGTTCATCGTCATCAAGGTAATTGCTCCAAAGTTCGAGCAGTCCTATGAAGATCGCGTCACCGCGATCGAAGGTGGCCTTGAGAAGGCTGAAGCAGCGCAGAAGGAAGCAGAGGAGACCTTGGCACAGTACAAGGCCCAGCTTCTGGAAGCACGCACCGAAGCAAACCGCATCCGTGAGGAAGCTCGTAGCGAAGGTGCTCAGATCCTTGCGGATCTGAAGACCAAGGCAACCGATGAGGCAGCTCGTATCACCGAGCAGTCGCACCGCCAGATCGAAGCTGAGCGCGTATCCGCTCTGGCTTCGCTCCGCACCGACGTGGGCGCATTGGCTACCGAGCTTGCAAGCAAGGTTGTTGACGAAGCTCTGCAGGACGATGCCCGTGCCCAGCGCGTGGTTGACAAGTTCCTGACCGATTTGGAAGCTCAGCAGAACGCAGGTGCATCGAACTAATGGCAAGTGTATCGAGCGAGTCACTGGCAAAGGCTTTGGCGTTCCTGGAACCCAAGCTGGCACTGGCATCTATTGAGCTGCCTAAGGAACTGTTCGCGGTCCTGGAAGTACTGGATGCAAATGCCGGTCTCCGCCGCGCAATGACTGACCCAGCCCGTGGAAATGCCGACAAGGCAGGCCTTTTGGCTCAGCTGCTGCACGGAAAGGTCTCGGCTGACGCCGAGGACGTCGTCGCACAGCTGGCTTCTACCCGCTGGAGCTCGGAACGCGACATTAGCGATGCGCTCGAATCGCTGGCTGTCACTGCGGTCACCGCAGTGGCAGAGCAGCAGGACGGCGCTTCGGGGCTGAACAAGCTGGAGCAGGATCTGTTCTCCTTCATCGAGGTAGTGCGTGGCAATCACGAACTGCAGCGTGCGTTGGATGATGCACAGGCCCCAGTCGAGGCTAAGCGCACTCTCGCGCTGAAGCTCGTGCCTAACGCGTCGCAGACCTCGCAGGTTTTGATCTCCCAGGCAGTTTCGAACCCCCGCGGTTTGAAGCCAGCAGCCTTGGTTGGACGTTTCGTAGAGCTCGTGGCCAAGCGCCAGCAGCGCTGGATTGCCTCGGTAACCAGCTCTGTAGAACTTTCCGAAGCCCAGCTTTCGCGCCTGGAGACCAGCCTGAACAAGCTATACGGTCGTCAGCTCAAGCTCAACGCCACTACCGACCCATCGCTGGTCGGTGGACTGGTAGTCAAGGTTGGCGACGAAGTTGTCGACGCTTCCGTGGCATCACGCGTGGCCGAGTTGCGCCGCGCCTTGGCCAGCTAGGACTCATTGGGCTAGGGAGTGATCCTTCGCCTGGTGTTCCTGGCTGCCAGGACCACAACAGACTTCATTCACATTCGATTCGGTCCAATGGACCGGATCACAATTTAGGAGAGCAGGGACTGCAGATGGCCGATTTGACCATCAATGCCAACGACGTCCGCGATGCCCTAAACGAGTTCGCATCTTCCTACGAACCGGGTAAGGCAGAGCGCACCGAGGTGGGACGCGTCGTCGCCGCGAGCGACGGCATCGCCAGAGTGGAAGGCCTTCCTTCCGTCATGGCCAACGAGTTGCTGAAGTTCGAAGATGGCACCCTGGGCCTGGCCCAGAACCTCGATACCCGCGAAATCGGTGTCGTTGTGCTTGGTGACTTCACCGGCATCGAAGCTGGCCAGAAGGTAGAGCGCACCGGCGAGATCCTTTCGGTTCCAGTCGGCGACGGCTACCTGGGCCGCGTGGTCGACCCGTTGGGCGAGCCACTGGACAACTTGGGCCCAATCGCAGCCGAGGGCCGTCGCGCCCTGGAGCTGCAGGCACCAGGCGTGACCCAGCGCAAGAGCGTGCACGAGCCAATGCAGACCGGTCTGAAGGCTATCGACGCCATGATCCCGATCGGCCGTGGCCAGCGTCAGCTGATCATTGGCGACCGCCAGACCGGCAAGACCGCTATCGCGGTTGACACCATCCTGAACCAGCGTGCTAACTGGGAATCCGGCGATCAGACCAAGCAGGTTCGCTGCGTCTACGTGGCAATTGGCCAGAAGGCATCGACCATCGCTGCCGTTCGCCAGACCCTCGAAGAGCAGGGCGCACTGGAGTACACCACCATCGTGGCGTCCCCGGCATCCGACCCAGCCGGCTTCAAGTACTTGGCTCCATACGCAGGCTCGGCCATCGGCCAGCACTGGATGTACGGCGGCAAGCACGTTCTGATCGTCTTCGATGATCTGTCGAAGCAGGCTGAAGCCTACCGTGCCGTGTCCCTGCTGCTGCGCCGTCCGCCAGGACGCGAAGCCTACCCAGGCGACGTCTTCTACCTGCACTCCCGCCTGCTTGAGCGTTGCGCCAAGCTGTCGGACGAGCTGGGTGCAGGTTCGATGACTGGCTTGCCAATCATCGAAACCAAGGCTAACGACGTGGGCGCGTTCATCCCGACCAACGTCATCTCGATCACCGACGGCCAGATCTTCTTGCAGTCGGATCTCTTCAACGCCAACCAGCGTCCAGCTGTCGACGTGGGTATTTCGGTATCCCGCGTTGGCGGTTCGGCACAGGTCAAGGCCATGAAGAAGGTCTCCGGTACCTTGAAGCTGGAATTGGCCCAGTACCGCGACATGCAGGCATTCGCAATGTTCGCCTCGGACCTGGATGCTGCTTCCAAGCAGCAGCTGACCCGTGGTGCGCGCCTGATGGAACTGCTCAAGCAGGGTCAGTACACCCCGTACCCGGTTGAGGACCAGGTCGTTTCGATCTGGGCCGGCACCAACGGCTACCTGGACGATGTCCCGGTTGAGGATGTACGCCGCTTCGAGGGCGAGTTCATCGACTACCTGCGCCACCGCACCGATGTACTGACCGTGATTGGCCAGACCGGCAAGCTGGAGAACGAGACTCTGGAAGCCATGAAGACCGCTGTTGTGGACTTCAAGGCCGGCTTCTTCGGCGAAGGCGACGACAAGCTTGTCGCCGCCGGACACGAAGAGCACGACGCTCTCGATTCCGAGTCCGTTGACCAGGAAAAGATCGTCAAGCAGAAGCGCTGACAATTTCCTTGCCAAGGGGGAGCGGGGGCGGG
>NZ_JBLVOJ010000013.1:48706-51485 GCF_053543715.1 Glutamicibacter sp. AGC46 | reverse complement strand
CCGCCCTCCCGAGGTAGGGGATAAGGAAAGGACACACATGGGAGCCCAGATTCGGGTCTACCGCCAGAAGATCGGATCGACCAAGTCGATGCGCAAGATCTTCAAGGCGATGGAACTGATCGCTGCATCCCGCATTGGTAAGGCACGTACGCGTGTCTCGGCCTCGCTGCCGTATGCCAATGCGATTACCCGTGCAGTAACCGCCGTCGCGTCCCAGGCCGATGTCGAGCATCCACTGACCACCGAGCCGGCGCAGGTACGCCGCGCCGCGGTCTTGGTGATGACTTCGGACCGAGGACTTGCCGGGTCCTACTCCGCCAGCGTTCTGAAGCAGGCAGAGCACCTCGTGGAACTCCTGCGTGAAGAAGGCAAGGAAGTCAAGACCTACTTGGTCGGCCGCAAGGCCCAGGCTTACTTTGATTTCCGTTCACGCGAGTACGCACGAGTGTGGACCGGGGAAACTGATTCCCCGCGTTTCGAAACCGCACGCGAGCTGCGCGATGTCCTCCTGGAGGACTTCGACACCGATTTCGAGCAGGGTGGCGTGGACGAGATCCACGTCGTCTACACCCAGTTCAAGTCGATGGTCACGCAGGAACCGACGGTCATCCGTCTGTTGCCGTTGGAGGTTGTCGAGGATGAATCCGAGACTCCAACCGACGAGCTGTTGCCACTGTACGAGTTTGAGCCATCGCCGGAAGAAGTGCTTGACGCACTGCTTCCGCGCTACATCGATTCTCGACTGTTCAACTGCCAGTTGCAGTCCGCTGCTTCCGAGCTCGCTGCCCGCCAGCGCGCCATGAAGGCCGCAGGCGACAACGCTGGTGAACTGATCAAGAAGTACACCCGATTGCTCAACAATGCCCGTCAGGCTGAAATCACCCAGGAGCTTTCGGAAATTATCGCCGGCGCCGACGCGCTGAACAGCTAATTACCGATACTCCGACCAGACAAGAAGTGAGAAAGATGACTGCCCAACTCAACGAGCAGGTTACCGCAGGGGCCATCGGTCGCATCGCGCGCGTGACTGGCCCGGTCGTGGACGTCGAGTTCCCAGCCGACGCACTGCCTGCTATCTACAACGCACTGACCGCTGAGCTGACCCTCAACGGCGAAACCAAGAAGATCACCTTCGAGACCAGCCAGCACCTCGGTGAGGGCCTGGTCCGCGCAGTATCGCTGCAGGCCACCGACGGCCTGGTCCGCGGTGCTTCGGTGACCGATACCGGCGCTGCTATCTCCGTCCCAGTAGGCGACGGCGTCAAGGGCCACATCTTCAACGTTCTGGGCGACGCCCTGGACGTTGACAACTCGGAGATCCAGGTCACCGAGCGTTGGCCAATCCACCGCCAGCCTCCGAAGTTCTCGGAGCTCGAGGGCTCGACCGAAATGCTGGAAACCGGCATCAAGTCGATCGACCTCCTGACCCCGTACATCAAGGGCGGCAAGATCGGCCTGTTCGGCGGCGCCGGCGTTGGCAAGACCGTGCTGATCCAGGAAATGATCACCCGTGTTGCACGTAACTTCGGTGGTACCTCGGTATTCGCCGGTGTTGGCGAGCGCACCCGTGAAGGCAACGACCTCTGGGTCGAAATGGACGAGGCAAACGTCCTGAAGGACACCGCACTGGTGTTCGGCCAGATGGATGAGCCACCTGGAACCCGTTTGCGCGTGGCACTGTCGGCTCTGACCATGGCGGAATACTTCCGCGATGTCCAGAACCAGGACGTGCTGCTGTTCATCGACAACATCTTCCGCTTCACCCAGGCCGGTTCCGAGGTGTCGACCCTGCTGGGCCGCATGCCTTCCGCCGTGGGCTACCAGCCGAACTTGGCCGATGAAATGGGTCTGCTGCAGGAACGCATCACCTCGACGAAGGGCCGCTCGATCACCTCGATGCAGGCTGTCTACGTCCCGGCCGATGACTACACCGACCCGGCTCCAGCAGCAACCTTCGCCCACTTGGATGCAACCACCGAGCTGTCGCGTGAAATCGCGTCGCGCGGCCTGTACCCGGCGATCGACCCGCTGACCTCGACCTCGCGAATCCTGGATCCGCAGTACATTGGCCAGGATCACTACGATGTAGCCATCCGCGTGAAGGCCATTCTGCAGAAGAACAAGGAACTGCAGGACATCATCGCGATCCTCGGTATCGACGAGCTGGGCGAAGAGGACAAGATCGTCGTTGCCCGTGCACGCCGTATCCAGCAGTTCCTCTCGCAGAACACCTACACCGCAAAGCAGTTCACCGGTGTCGAGGGCTCGACCGTATCGATCAAGGACACCATCGAAGGCTTCAAGGCCATTTGCGATGGCGAATTGGACCACATTGCAGAGCAGGCGTTCTTCAACATCGGCGGTCTTGACGACGTCGAGCGCCAGTGGGCCGAAATCCAGAAGGCCAGCTAATTATGGCTGAGCTTCAGGTCGAAATCGTCGCGGCTGACCACTTCGTGTGGTCGGGCGCTGCGAAGCTGGTCAAGGCTCGTTCGGTGGACGGCGAGATCGGTGTTCTGCCCGGTCACGTTCCGATGCTGTCCGTGCTTGCCGCTGGGGACCTGGAAATCGAACCGGTTTCCGAGTCCCGCTTCTCGGTCCAGATCGACGGAGGCTTCTTCTCTGTTGATTCGGATCGCGTAGTGATCGTTGCTGACAACGCTGTGCTTGGTACCGCAGCGTAGGCGATGAATTGTTTGAGATAACCGCACCAGTTCTGATCGCGTTGCTGATCCTGATCGGCATCGCCATGTTCTTCGGGGCCATGGCCGTGGGGGGG
>NZ_JBLVOJ010000013.1:34616-48641 GCF_053543715.1 Glutamicibacter sp. AGC46 | reverse complement strand
CCCCCCCACGCTGGGCACCTTCGATGCATCCATCCTGGCGCCTTCGGGCAAATGGATGATGGTCATCGGCCGCTACGGCGGAGCGCATGTGGACCTGTTGCGGTTTTTCTCTGTCTCCCCGGTCCCGAGCTTCGTGATCGAGCGCCGTGGCCTGGATATCACCGGGACACGCCAGCCCACCGATGAGGAAACCTCGCGGATCCCGCCAGGATTCATCATCGTGATGCTGGTGCGCAGCGGTGATGAGCTGCTGCTGGCCATGGACTACCGCGACTACACCGGCTTCTCGGCCTGGCTCGAAGCCGGGCCGATCGCCGGGAGCTGGCAGATCTAGAACTTGATAAAGCAAAACCGCCGTTGCAGATGCAGCGGCGGTTTTCGCGTTCCCTGGCCAGTCAATGCTGGCAGGCAGCGTTGGCAGGCTGGGGGGGCCGCTGCGGATCGCCTGCCTGCTCGGCGCACTGCTCAGCTGCGCGTGGCGGCTTGGGGGAGCACCTCCGGATCCCGGGCACCGCAGCCACCGATCCGGAAACGGCCGGCAGGAACTGCGCTGAGTGCGAAATGCCTGGGCGCGTGGCGCAGGACGTAGTTGACTGTTCCCATGAAACGAACCTTGATCCTTGGCGGCACCGCGTGGCTCGGCCGCGAGCTGGCGCGGCAGCTGATCCGCAGTGGCCACGAAGTCACCTGCCTGGCGCGCGGCAATTCCGGCGAGGTTGCCCAGGGCGCGCAGCTGGTGCGTGCCGACCGGAGCCAGCCCGGGGCCTATGATGCCGTGCAGGGCATCGGATTCGACTCGGTCATCGAGCTGTCCTATGAGCTGCAATGGGTGCACGAAGCGCTGGCGGCCCTGGCCGCGAATGCGCGGCACTGGACCCTGGTTTCTTCCATCTCGGTGTATGCCAGCGCGCAACTGCCCGGTGCCGGCGAAGACGCGCAACTGCATGAACCGTCCGATCCCGGCGATTACGGGCATGCAAAGGTCCTTGCCGAACGGGCCAGCACGGCGATGGTTGCCGACCGGCTGCTCATTGCCCGTCCGGGGCTGATTACCGGACCTGGCGATCCCAGCGACCGCTTTTCCTACTGGGTTTCGCGCTTGGCCTTGGCCGGTGCCGGCCAGGTCCTCATCCCGCCAACCGCGGGCCGCCATGTGCAGGTCATCGACGTGCGCGATGCCGCCGCGTGGATTATCGACGCCACCGCGCGTTCGCTGACCGGAACCTTCAACGTGGCCGGAACATCACATGGCTTCGCCCAGTTCCTCAGTACGGCCGCACGGATTGCGGGATTCAGCGGGGAACTGGTCACCGCCCAGGACGCATGGCTGCGCGAACGCCAGGTCAATTACTGGGCCGGGGCGCGTTCGCTGCCGCTGTGGCTTGCGCTGGAGGACCACGGCTTCGCCCAGCGCAGCAACCAGCGGTACGCCTTGGCCGGTGGCCCGGAGCGGGACCTGGAGGACTTGCTTGGCGACGTGCTGGCCGATGAACGGGCTCGCGGACTGGACCGGTCCCGGCGTGCTGGCCTCGGCCGGGCCGAGGAGCTTGAGCTGCTCGGCCAGCTCGGGCGGATCCGGCAGGGCTAGCGCAGTCCGGGATTTTCGGTGGGCTAGAGGTATTCCCCGTTGCGGATCGTCTGGACCAGCTGCAGATTGGCATCCAGGATCAGTGCATCGGCGGCGAAGCCGTAGTGCAGGGAACCGACTTCGTCGGCCAGGCCGATCAGCGAGGCGGGGATGGACGTAGCCGAGTTGACCGCCTGGACCAGTGAGACCCCGGCCTGCACGGCGCGCTGCACGATTTCCAGCAGCGTGCAGGTGCCGCCGGCCAGGGAATTGTCGCTGGCCAGCCGTGCCTGGCCCAGGGCCACATTCACATCCTGCGGGCCGAGGGTGTACTGCCCATCGGCCAAGCCGGTGGCCGCCATGGAATCGCTGACCAGCAAGATGTTCTCCGCACCGACCAAGCGGAAGACCAGGCGCACGGTATCGGGGGACAGGTGCACCCCGTCGGCGATCAGCTCCACGAACGCATTGCGGTTCACCGCCTCTTCCAGGCAGGCGGCCACCGGACCGGGTTCGCGGTGGTGCAGCGAAGGCATGCCGTTGAACAGGTGGGTGACCGTAGGGCGTTCGGTGAAGCCGTCCACCCCGGCGCTGCGCAGCTGTTCGCGGGCAAAGCGCAGGGAATCCGCGGTGATCTGGGCGCTGGCATCGGTGTGCCCCAGCGACGGGACCACGCCGTGGGAGACCAGCTGCTCAACGAGTTCCTCGCTGCCGGCCAATTCCGGAGCGTAGGTCATGGTGCGCAGCTGGCCGCGGCTGGCAGCCACCAGCTCGCTGACGAATTCCGGATCCGGATCCTGCAGGAAGCGCGGGTCCTGGGCGCCGCAGCGGTCTACGGAGAGGAACGGGCCTTCGGCATGGATGCCGGCAATCTGGCCGGCCTCCGCCAGCTCGGCGAGCAGCTCGGCGGCCTCGATCATGGACGAGGGCTCTGCGGTGACCAGCGACGCGAGCAGGGTAGTGGTGCCCGAGCGGTGCAGGTACTCCACCGCTTCGGTGACGCTCGAATGATCCGGTGCCGAGAAGTCCGCGCCGCGGGCGCCATGGCAATGCAGGTCGATCAGGCCCGGGATGATGATGGAGCCGGGGGCTACCTCGCGTACCGGGTAGTCGGCAGCATCGGCCAGGGCGTTGAAGTCATCGCGGTTGCCGGCAAAGCGGATGCGGTCGCCTTCCACGGCGAGCACGCCATCGGTGACCTTGAGGCCATCGGAAATCAGGGTGGCATGAAGGGCGTAGCGCGTCGTAGTCATGTTCCCAGCTTAGAAGAGAGAACGCGTCCAGTCACCGACTCGACGGATTATTTTCTCAGCGGACTTGGCATTTAGCGAACCGGGAACGCAGCAGCCCCAGCGCGCCGGGCGCCTGGCCACGGCAAGGAGCTAGCTGCCCTTGCCCGCAGGATCTTCGGAAGCCGGCGCGTTGCCGGTGGCCAGGGCCTGCAGCGCCTGCAGCGTACTGGTCTTCGTGCCGGAGGCCAGCTGCGCTTCGCGCGCGGAGTGCGCGGCGGCCCGGTTCTGCCTGATGCTGCCGACCCGGTTCTTCATTGACCGGTAGACCCGGCGGAACATGCGGTAGAGGAAGAAGCCGATGGCAATGGCAACGAGTCCGAGCGCGGCGGCCAGTACCGGAACCAGCACAGCTGCGAAGACGAGAACCAGCGCGCCAAGATCTTCTGCCAGGCTGCGCACCCATTGGGTGATGGGTTCGGGCACGGCATTGGTCGCCGCGGTCATCGACGATTTGCCCAGGCTCACCGACAGCGCGGAGCCCGCACCGAGCAGTCCGGTGAGGACGGCAACCTCGACTCCCGAATTGGCGCCAAGGCCGATGCCAACCAGGGCGCCGAAAACAGGTCGCAGCCACACCGAGATGGTTTCCATGGACAGATTGAGGAAAGGGATCTTATCCAGGCCGGCCTCGCCGATGGCAAGTACGGCACAGATCGCCAGGACCCACGGATTGGTGATGCTTTCAGGAATCTGCCGTGCCGCAGAAGCGATCATGTCAGGTGCGGTATCGGGGATCACGAGTCCCGCGATGCCCAGGGCCAATACCGTGAAATACGGCCGCAGGCCCGCAGCGGAACCGCTGCCAATGGCCATGAGCGAAGCTGTCAGCGGATCCAATGGACCTCCCGAGCCTGGCGGCCCGGGCCGTGCGGCACCGAGCGCTTTTGGTAGAGGAGATCAGACTAGCAGTCGGGATGCAGTTTTCTGCAGGGCCAAGCTAAGGCTGCCAGGCAGCAGCATCCGGCCGGAGGCGGATGCGCCAGGGCCAGGCAGCCCGGGGAGGACCCGCAACCCTAGAAGAGGCGTCCTGCCGAGTCGTCGACTCCGCGCATTGCGTCGTAATCCAAGGTGAGGCAGCGGATGCCGCGGTCTTCGGCCAAGGTGCGGGCCTGCGGCTTGATCTGCTGGGCGGCGAAGATGCCGGTAACCGGCTTGAGCAGCGGATCGCGGTTCAGAAGCTCCAGATAGCGGGTCAGCTGTTCCACTCCGTCGATATCGCCACGGCGCTTGAGCTCTACGGCAACCGTGGCGCCCTTGGCATCACGGGCCAGGATATCCACCGGACCGATGGCGGTCATGTATTCACGGCGGACCAACTGGTGGCCAGCGCCGAGCAACTCGATCTGCTCGGCCAGCAGGCGCTGCAGGTCGGCTTCGACGCCATCCTTGATCAGCCCCGGATCGGTGCCCAGGATGTGGGCCGAGTCGTGCTCGAAGCTATGGAAGTGGATGGTCAGCTTGTCATCGGTCTTCGCACTGGACACGGTCCAGGTAGCGGTGGCACCCAACGCAGCGGCGTCCTCATCGGGATCTGCCTCACGCAGGATCAACGGCGGATTCATCCAATTCAGCGGCTTGTAGCTGCCGCCGTCCGAGTGGATGAGTACCGAGCCGTCGGCCTTGACCATGATCAAGCGGGTCGCCAACGGAAGGTGGGCTCGAAGACGGCCCTCGTAATCAACTGAACACTTCGCTACCACTAAACGCACCCCACACACTTTACTAGCTGGTTGCGACTTGTGCCGGGAGATACGGCATGATTAAAGACATGCCACGTTCCAACCGCCCGCGCCGCTCCAAGAATTCCCGACCCGCCCAAGGCCGGAAATCCGGCTCCGGCTACGGTTCCGGGGATGAAGAGCAGGGCTACGGTTCGGGCCAGGAAGAGTGGATGCAGCGTGCCCGCTTCGGCGTGGTGCTGCGCCAGGATGCCCCCGACGGCCAATGGCATGTGCGCAAGATTGCGCCGATGAACGCCAACAAGCCCTATTCCTGCCCGGGGTGCCACCGTTCCATCGGAGTTGGAGTTGCCCATGTTGTTGCCTGGCGCGCGGACCACTGGTCGGGCGATGACGCCGCGGCCAACGCGCGCCGCCACTGGCATCCGCACTGCTGGGAAACCCGTTCCTACCGCTACTAGGCCAGCTGCCTGGAGGGGCAGGTGCTAGCGGCGGTCCTGCCGGGCGATGAAGACTTCGCGCAGCAGGATCATGGCGCTGGCTGCCACCGGGATGGCCATGAGCGCACCGGTGACCCCGGCCAAGGTGCCGCCGGCAATCACCGAGATCACCGCGACCGCGCCGGGCACTGCCACCGCACGGCGCATGATGCGCGGCGAAACGAAATACGCCTCGACTTGCAGGTAGCCGAAGTAGCACACCGCGTAGATCAGGGCGGTCTGCCAGCCCAGTGACAATGTCACCAAGGTAACCAGCACGCCGGCGATCACCCCGCCGACCAATGGGATGAAGGCCAGCATCGCCACCAGCAAGGTGAGCAGCGCGGTGAATGGAACACCCAGAATGCTCATCAGCACCAGCGCCACCAGGCAGTTCAGTATGGCCACGGTGGCTTGGCCCATCACGTAATTGCCCACGGAGCGGGTAATGCGCACGGTCAATTCGGCCACGCGGTCGCGTTTGGAGCGCGGGGCCAGGCGCAGCGAGAAGCCCATCATCCCTGGCAGGGAAGCCAGGAAGTAGATGGCCAGCACCAGCACGATCAGCACGCCGAACATGGACTGGGCGACGGTCTGCGATACGCCCAGGACGCCGCCGAACACATTGGTCACCGCGCCCGAATCGCCAAAGAAACGGTCGACCTCGGTAGTGATGCGCTGGGAAATCGCGTATTGCCGGTCGATTTCCCGGACCCAATCGCTATTGAGGAAATCATCCACGATTTCAGGCGCCCGCGTGATGAAGGCGGTGATCTGGTTGACCAGGGTAGGGATGATCAAGGCCATGAAGCCGCCGAAGATCGCCAGCAAGCTGACCATGGTCGCGGCCACGGCCAGCGGACGGGTCATTCCCTTGCGCATCATGAAGCGCACAATCGGATCAAGGCCCAAGGCGATGAACAGCGCAATGGCAATCCAGGTCATCAGCGAACCGACGTTGGTCAGCAGGTAGTAGCCGCCCAGGGCGATGCCCACGCCAATGGTGCCCAAGAAGCCCATGGAAATAGGGTGCAGCGCCGGAATCGGTTCCGGCGAGCCATCCAGCGGATGCTCCGGTTCCTCGCCCAGGGCCGCACTGCGCTGCGGGGTGTTGAGCATCTTGCCCACGCGTTCGGCGATCTTCTTGGACCAGCCCTCGCGGGACGGATTAGCGCCCGTCGGCGCAGCGCCCGGATAACGGGCCTGCGCGCTGGCGGCCGCAGGTGATTCCGGTTGGGAATTGCCCTCATGAGGCTGGGAATGCGCTGTGGATTCCGGGCCGGAGGTTGCCGGCCCGGAAGAGCGATCCGACGCGTCGGAACGCTGCTCGGGTACGTGCTTATCGCGATGCGGGTGCGGCTGATCAGGCTCCATGGGTCAGAGCATATCGCGCATCGGCCACTGTTAAGTGGTTCAAGACACCGTGCTGTTGCGTTGTTGAGCCAGTTCACAGGCGAGGATCGGAACCATGATCGGCCGCAACTCGTTAGACTTGTCAAAGAACAGCTGTGAGACGTAGGCGAATAGGTGAACTTGTGCGAAAAGTAATCTCCGTGATCGCGATGCTGCTGGGGGCCGCGGCCCTGGTAGTCGGCATCGGACAGAAGACCTTTTGGGCCCCGCCCGAAACGGTGACCGCGAGCATGCCGCAACTAGCTGATGAGGCACCGCTGACCTTGATTGAATCCTCGGTCAACGACCCCAAGCTGGACCCGGTGGAACTGGTGATCAAGTCGAAGGGTGAATTCACTGCTTCCTTGGGCCGCGACTATGACGTCGAGGCGTGGATCGGCGATGCATCGCATGTATCGGTCACCGGCATCGACACCGAAAACCACAAGATGATCGCCGAGCACGCCAAGGGCAAGGCCGATGCGCCTAATCCCGCCGGTGATGACATCTTCTTCGACTCGCAGACCGCGGATCAGACCATGACCTACCGCTGGACCGCTCCGGATTCCGGCGACTGGTCCTTGCTGCTGGCCGCAGGCGGAAAGGATGCCGCTCCGGTGGATATCTCGGTAACCTACGCGAACGACGACGCCATGCCATTTGCCCTGCCGCTGATCATTGCCGGCTCGCTGCTGCTGGTCTTCGGACTGGCCCTGCTGGTCATGCGCCCGGGCAAGCCGAAGAGCGGGGCGAACACCCAGCACTCGGTCGCCGCCGTGGCCGTGGTGGCCCTGGCGATCTCCGGTGTTTCTCTGCCCATGGCGCCAAGCGACGAGTCCAGCGCCAAGCCTTCGGAATCCGAGCAGAAGTCGCAGGACGCCAAGGCGTCCGATGATGCCAAGGGCTCCGAGTCCGCCTCTTCCTCGGTTGGAGAAGTATCCAGCTTCCCGGTCATCACCGAAGAGCAGCTCAAGCGCGTTCTGGCTGATGCCCAGAAGCAGGTAGCCAAGGCCGATGAGAAGAGCGACGCCAAGGCCCTGGAACCACGCACCGCCGGTGCGTTCAAGTACCTGCGCGATAAGCGCTACGACATGCTCAAGGAGAAGTTCGAGGTAGACAAGCCGCTGGCGCTCAATACCCAGGTCATCCGCTCGGCCGCTGTGCCGAATGCGAATGAAGCCAAGTTCCCCCGCGTAATCTCCGTGGTGACCGCGAAGAACAATGATGCCGACACCCTGCCGCAGGCGCTGACCCTGGTGCAGGCCAACGCCCGCGATAACTTCAAGGTGGTCTTCGCCGGCCAGATGCTGCCGAACTCCACCTTCCCGGGCATCGCCGTTGGCGACCCGTCGACCAAGCAGCTTGCTGCCAACGCCGAGGGCCTGCAGATGACCCCGGAGAAGGCCCTGGAAGCACTGGGCAAAGTGCTGACCGATGGCAATGCCAAGGACAAGGACAAGTTTGCCGAATCGGACTTCATCAAGGCGGTGCACGCAGCCCAGAAGGATGAGTCCAAGGAAGCCAACGAGGCGGACGTCAAGTACAACCGCACGGTCACCAAGGGCGACACCAAGGTGGTTTCCACCCCGGATGGCGGAGCGATTGTTACCGGCAAGCTGAACAACAAGGCGCTCTTCGTGCGCACCGAAGACGCTGACCCGCTCAAGAGCACCGACAAGCTGACCGAACAGCTGCTGGGATCCAGCTCCTCGAACGGCGACGTGGAAAGCACCTACGCCGAACCGGTGATGTTCTACCTGCCAGCCGACGGTTCCAAGGACAAGATCCAGCTGATCTCTGCAAGCCAGATCCTGCTCGATGTGAAGGAAGTTGACTAACCCCCATGACTGATCAGAACATTCCCTCAACCCGCGGTGCGGTAGATCTCTCCGCCCTGGCCAGCCAAGGCCCGGAAGCTACCGGCAGCATGCCGGCTGGTCCGGCAAGCTGGACCACCAATCTGGATGAGGCTGCGTTCCAGCAGTTCGTCGGCATGTCCCAGCAGGTACCTGCCATCGTTTCCCTCGGCTCGCCTCGCGTGCAGGTCTCGGCAGACCTGGATGCGACGCTGCGCAAGCTGGTGGATGCCAAGGGCGGCAAATTCATCCTCGGCCTGGTGGATGCGGAAACCTACCCGCAGATCGCCCAGGCCTTCCAGGCCCAGCAGATCCCGATGGTGGTGGCGCTGATCAAGGGCCAGCCGGTGCCGCTGTTCCAGGGTCCTGCCGAGGAACAGCAGATTGTCCAGGTTTTCGCACAGCTTGAACAGCTCGCAGTCCAGCAGGGCATGAGCGGTACCGCCCCGGCATTCTCCGGGCAGGCCGGCGAACCTGAACCAGAGCTGCCGCCGCTGCACCAGAAGGCCGTGGACGCCATCGATGCCGGGGACTACGCCGCCGCCGAGGCCGCCTACCTGGAAGCGTTGAACGAGAAGCCGAACGACAAGGACGCGCAGATCGGCGTGTACCAGGTTCGACTGCTCTCGCGTACGCACAACCTGGATCTGAACAAGTCCCGCGAGCAAGCCGCGCAGAACCCTGAAGACATCGCAGCCCAGCTGGATGTAGCAGATCTGGACGTGGTGGGCGGGCATGTCGAAGATGCCTTCGCCCGACTGGTTTCGCTGATCTCCCGCCTGGCTGATGAAGACCGCGAGCGGGTCCGCCGTCGCCTGATTGAGCTCTATGCGGTAATCGGCAACAGCGATCCACGCGTGGCTGCCTCGCGGCAGAAACTGGCACGCGTACTCTTCTAGGCTGACGTCCAGGGACTGGACCAAGCAGTTCAACCGCCGTGGCCCAGGGTTTTTCCCTGGGTCGCGGCGGTTGTCTTAGACCTGGGTTTAACTCCAAAGGATGATGCGTTCTGACTAGGGGCATTGCTAGCCTTAAGCTATGAATCAGATCGCACTGGACATTCGGGGTCTTGCCAAGCAATTCGGCGCCAAGATTGCCGTGAACAACGTCAGCCTGCAAGTTCCTGCGGGTTCCTTCTACGGTCTTGTCGGACCCAATGGTGCCGGCAAGACCACCATGCTTTCCATGGCCACTGGATTGCTGCGCCCGGATTCAGGCCAAGCGCTGGTCAACGGCGTGGATATCTGGGCTGATCCGCAAGCGGCCAAGGCCACGTTGGGAGTCCTGGCTGATGGCGTGCGCCAGTTTGACCGGCTGACCGGCCGCCAGCTGGTGACCTACTCGGGATTGCTGCGCGGCATGGAACGCGCAGAAGTTGCCCAGCGTACCGAAGACCTGCTGCGCGTGATGGATTTGCTCGATGACGGCGACAAGCTGGTGGTGGACTACTCGGCCGGCATGACCAAGAAGATTTCCTTGGCTACCGCGATGATCCACTCGCCAAAGCTGCTGGTTCTGGACGAGCCGTTCGAGGCGGTGGACCCGGTATCTGCGGCGAATATCCGCGACATCCTGAATAACTACGTTGAATTCGGCGGCACCGTCATCGTTTCCTCGCATGTGATGGACCTCGTCCAGCGCATGTGCACGCATGTCGCGGTCATTTCCGATGGCATGCTCAAGGCGCAGGGCACCGTGGATGAAGTCCGCGGCGGCATGAGCCTGGAAGATCGCTTCGTCGATCTGGTGGGCGGCCGCGCCAATAATGAAGGGCTGTCATGGTTGCGCACGTCCTAAGCCTGAAACTGCGCTTGCTCGCCAACGGCTTCAAGCGCTCCGTCGGCCAGCTCATCGGCGTCATTATCGGTGGCCTGTACGCACTGGGCATGATCACCATGCTGACCTTGGCCATGTGGTTTACCGCCGGCGATATTCCTTTCCAGAGCGAAATCTTCACCCTGATCGGCTCGGCCGTGGTGCTGGGCTGGGCCATCATCCCGCCGCTGCTGACCGGTGTTGACCTCACCCTGGAACCTTCACGCTTTGTCCACTTCGGGATTCCGGAAAAGACCTTGGGGCCAGCGCTGGTGCTGGCTGGCTTCATCTCGATTCCCGCGGTGCTGACCATTGCGGGCCTGCTCGGCGCCTCGCTGATGTGGCGCTTCGATGCGGGCGCGCTCATGCTGGCCCTGCTGGCAGCGGTGGCGACCGCGGTGATGGCGATTCTTCTTTGCCAGTATCTGGTGATCATGGCGACCGCACTGCGGGCCAAGCGCCGATTCCGTGAATTGACCTTCGTGCTGCTGTTCGTGGTGCTCATCGCCTTGGGGCCGATCGTGACCTCGGCATTGGCTGCCGCGCAGAGCATGAGCGACTGGATCCAGCCGATTGCCTCGGTCTTGGGCTACACCCCGTTGGGTGCCTTTGCCGCGATTCCCGGGGCTTTTGCCTCGGCGCACTACGGCCAGATGGCGATCCATCTGGCGCTGGGCTTGCTCTACCTTGGCGGACTGTACCTCCTGCTGGCTCGAGCTACCGCCAAAGCCACGGTGACCCCGCCGCCAGAGCAGCGCGCTGCCACGGCCAAGGGGCTGGGCTTCTTCAAGTTGATGCCGGCCACGCCAACGGGCGCCGTGGCTGCCCGCGCACTGACCTACTGGTTCAAGGATCCGCGCTATGCCATTGGCGTGCTCATTGTGCCGATGCTGCCGTTGCTCTTCTGGTTCACCGGCAACCAGACCGGCAGCTACGTGATGATGTTCCTGCTGGGCCCGTTGATCGGCATCTTGATGGGCTTCTCCATCTCGGCCGACATTTCCTATGACAACACCGCCTTTGCGCTGCACGCGCTGACCGGCATTTCCGGACGTGCTGATCGGGCAGGGCGAGTGCTGTCCTGTTTCCTGATTGCCATCGTTCCGGTCCTGGCGGCAGCCATTTTACCGGGCCTCATCTCCGGTGCGCTGTGGCGCATCCCGGGAGACCTGGGCCTGTCACTGGCGGGGCTGCTCATCGCGTTGGGCGTCGCGTCGGTGTCCTCGGCCCGCTACACCTATTCGGTGCCGCTGCCGGGTGATAACCCGATGAAGACCCCTCCGGGCAATGGCATGCGCATTGCGCTGACCCAGCTGGGAATCATGCTTGCCATGGGCCTCCTGCTGATCCCGGTACTCATTCCCTACATCATCGGCTGGGTGAAGCAGTCGCAGTCCTTCGGCTTCATCACCTTGGGCGCGGGCCTGGCCGTGGGTATCGGACTGATGCTCGGCGGCATTGCCCTCGGTGGCAAATGGTACGAAAAGCGCACTCCTGAGCTGATGCAGTCGGTCATCCTCAATAAGTAGGCGCAGCAGCCGAATTGCTGCCTCCGGCCGTCTAGCGGGACGCTGTTTTCCGCTAGGCGGCCGTTTGCCTGCCTTGGGTGCAAGGAGGTTCACAGGATATTGATCGGGTCGCGCCCAATTGGCGCAATATCGACTTCCAACGGCACCGCAACGCATCGCAAGAACATTGAAAAATGGTTGTTGACTTGCAGCGAGGAAGAAATCGATGGGGCGGCCTAGTGCAGCGCGGCAAAGTCAATGTGGACAAGCTCCCATGCTTGCCACGCGGACAGCAGTGGCAATCCGTATTAGACTTGGAGGCATGGTGGAACAGTCTGAAGAAACCCGCGGTGGCACTGCCACGATTGAACGTACCGAGACAACCCAGAGTGTCGAGGCCGGAGATCATGAGCGTTTTGCTCACTACGTGCAGAAGGAAAAGATCATGGAGTCGGCAATGACCGGCGACCCAGTGATCGCTCTGTGCGGCAAGGTCTGGACGCCAGGCCGAGATCCGCAGAAGTTCCCGGTATGCCCCGAGTGCAAGGAAGTCTACGACTCCATGATGGGGTAGTGCTGCGAATGAACTAGCACTACTTCACACAATGCACGCGGCCGGGAAAAGGTAAATGACCGAGACACTCTTTGATTTTGGCGACAAGCTTCCACTAGAAGACAAGCTGCCGGTAGCGTATCCGGAACGTGCGGCTTGGGGAACTGGGCCGAAGCTGCGTGCCTGGCAGGCCGAGGCCTTGGCTCTGTACTTCGATACGGAGCCCAAGGACTTCATGGCGGTGGCGACCCCTGGCGCAGGTAAGACCACCTTCGCGCTGCGCTTGGCCAAAGTGCTGATCGACTCGGGCAAGATCAACCGCATGATCGTTGTCGCGCCCACCGACCACCTGAAAAAGCAGTGGGCGGATGCGGCGGCGCGTGTGGGCATCTCACTGGACCCGAACTACAAGAACTCCGACGGCCGGCACGGCTCGCACTACATGGGCGTGGTGGTGACCTATGCCCAGGTCTCGCTGAAGCCCGCGGTGCACCGCGCGAAAACTGAAGATGCCCGCACCCTGGTGATCATGGATGAGGTCCACCACGCCGGCGATGCCCTGTCCTGGGGCGATGGCATTCGTGAAGCATTCGAACCGGCTACCCGGCGGCTTGCCCTGACCGGTACCCCATTCCGTTCCGATGCGGCCCCGATTCCTTTCGTGCAGTATGTGGACGAGGGCGATGGCATTCGCCGTTCCAAGGCGGACTACACCTACGGCTACGGCAGCGCCCTGGCCGACCACGTGGTCCGTCCGGTGCTGTTCATGGCCTATTCGGGCAATATGCGCTGGCGTACCTCCGGCGGCGAGGAGATGGAAGCAAACCTCGGCGAAGGCTTCACCAAGGATGTCACCGCCCATGCCTGGCGTACCGCGCTGGATCCGCACGGCGACTGGATCCCGTCGGTGCTGCAGGCCGCTGACCGGCGGCTCTCGGAGGTCCGCCGCACCGTGAAGGACGCCGGCGGCCTGATCATCGCCACGGACCACGAGGACGCGCGCGGCTACGCGGCCCAGCTCGAAGCGATCTGTGGCGAGAAGGTCACCACCATTCTTTCCGATGACCCCAAGGCATCGCAGAAGATCGACGATTTCTCCGAATCCGACGCGCGCTGGATGGTTGCGGTGCGCATGGTGTCCGAAGGCGTGGACGTTCCGCGTCTCTGCGTGGGCGTTTATGCGACGTCCACCTCCACTCCGTTGTTCTTCGCCCAGGCGGTCGGCCGCTTCGTGCGTAGCCGCAAGCGCGGCGAGGTGGCTTCGGTCTTCCTGCCCTCGGTGCCGATCCTGATGGCCTTGGCCAACGAGATGGAAGTCGAACGCGACCACGCCTTGGACCGTGAAGGTTCCAAGGACGAAGACGGGCTGGACGATTCGCTGCTGGAAGCGGCGAACAAGGAAGACAAGGCCAGCGACGAGCTGACGCGCAACAAGTTCGAGGCGCTGAACTCGCAGGCCTCCTTTGACCGCGTGCTCTTCGACGGCGGCGAATTCGGTACCGGCGCCGACATCGGCAGTGAAGAAGAACTCGGCTTCCTGGGGATCCCGGGCCTGCTGGATACCGAACAGGTTTCCGAGCTGCTGCGCAAGCAGCAGAACAAGCAGATTTCCAAGGGCGGCACCAAGCCCGAGCCGGTCTCGGACCACCGCCGCATGATGGAGCTGCGCACCAAGCTGTCGAAGAACGTCTCGGCATGGGCCGCCCGCACCGGCACCCCGCACGGGCAGATCCACAACAAGCTGCGCAGCGTCTGCGGCGGGCCTGCCGTGCCGCAGGCTACTGCTGACCAGCTGCAGGCGCGCATTGACAAGCTGCAGGACTGGTTCGTCGGGCGAAAATAGGTTCCACGAGAGAACGGGCTTTTCCCCTGACCGGAAAATTC
>NZ_JBLVOJ010000013.1:21412-34596 GCF_053543715.1 Glutamicibacter sp. AGC46 | reverse complement strand
GGAAAATTCGGTCAGGAGCAAACGCCGTTTCTGCTTTCCGGGGGATCATCAACCCAGCGAAATCACCGTTACCCCGGCTGCCCTCAGTTCCTCGCGTATCGCCGGCAGATTCTCCGGCGAGACTGCTGCGGTCAGCGGAGAAATGATGGTCGTGGTGAATCCTGCTTCAGCTGCATCGAAGGCGGTCGCCTTTACGCAATGATCCGCGGCGAGCCCTACGACATCTACAGAGTCAATGCCTCTGGCCTTGAGCCATGGACCTAGCAGTTCTCCGCTTTCATCAGCCTGGTCAGCCGATGGATCCAGCACTCTGGCTTCGAAACCCGAATAGGCTGCGGTGAAGCGCCCCTTGGCGAAGTGCGCATCCAGGGGCACCTCGGCGAGCTGCGGATGCAGGGCGGCGCCAGATGTTCCGGCGACACAGTGCACCGGCCAGGAATCAATGAAGTCGGGGGTTTCCGAGAAATGATTCCCGGGCTCGATATGCCAATCCTGGGTGGTGACAATTGCCGAGTAGGCATCGCGGCGTTCGGCAATATCCGCGGCAATGGCCGTTGCGACGGCGTTGCCGCCGGTCACGGCCAGGGCTCCGCCTTCGCAGAAGTCGGGTTGGACATCAATGATCAACAGGGCTCTGCTCATCGCTGCCTCCTGGCTGGGGGAAGTGTAGAGATTGGAAAACTGCGGACCGCAGGATCCTTGAATCTGGATCCTACGTCCCGCAGCTGGGATTTTCGTGTGTTCGACTAGTCCTGGATCATGACGGTCGGGATGACCGGTTCGCCACGCTGCATCTTGCGTGCCACGCCTGGCAGTTCCTGGACCGATGCGAAGTGGCGCTCGGTGGCGAGCTTGACGCCAGCTGCACCCACGTACGCCTGATCGATCTCGCCATGGCGCACCAACGGGACCACCAGATCCCGCTCGGGGCCGCCGGTGGTGTACTCGGAAGTGGAGACGATTTCAGCGACAGCGCGGTTGCGTTCATTGAGCTGGCGCACCGCGTACTTGCGCCCGCCCACGCTGGCCTTGTTCGCCGCGGCCTTGGCGACCGGAATCCATTGCCCCGAATCGTCTTGGCGGGCAACCAGCTTGTAAACCATCGACGCGGTCGGATGGCCGGAGCCGGTGACCAATGCCGTGCCGACGCCATAGGCGTCAACCGGGGCGCTGGCCAGGGCGGCGATCGCGTACTCGTCGAGGTCCGAGGTCACGGTGATCTTGGTGTTCCAGTTGCCCAGGTCATCAAGCAGCTCGCGAACCCAGCCTGCCTGCTGCACCAGGTCGCCCGAGTCCAGCCGGACTCCGCCTAGTTCCGGACCCGCAACTTCAACCGCGGTGCGTACGCCCTTCTCCACGTCGTAGGTATCCACCAGCAAGATGGTGTCCTTGCCCAGCGAGGCAACCTGCGCTTCGAAGGCGGCGCGCTCGGTGTCGTGAAGCAGGGTGAACGAGTGGGCCGAAGTGCCAACGGTCTTCAAGCCATAGCGGGCACCGGCTTCCAAATTGGACGTTGAAGTGAATCCGGCAATCATGGCGGCCCGCGCGGCAGCCACTGCTGATTCCTCATGGGTGCGGCGCGAGCCCATCTCGATACATGGGCGTTCGCCGGCCGAGGCGATCATTCGCGATGCCGCCGAAGCGATGGCCGAATCATGGTTCATGACCGAGAGCAGGAAAGTCTCGATAACGCAGGCTTCAGCGAAAGTCGACTCCACGGTCAGCAGCGGCGAATTCGGGAAGTACAACTCGCCCTCGGCGTAGCCGGAGATGCTGCCGGTGAAGCGGAAGTTCTCCAGGTACTTGATGGTTTCCGCGTTGACTACCTTGTTGTCGCTGAGGAAACGCAGCTGTTCGTCATCGAAGCGGAAGTTTGCCAACCCTTCGAGCACGCGACCAGTACCTGCGACCACGCCATAGCGCCGGCCCTCGGGCAAGCGGCGAGCGAATGCCTCGAAGACAGACGGGCGGTGAGCTGCACCGGATCCCAGCGCTGCTTGGAGCATGGTCAGCTCATAGTGGTCGGTGAAGAGACTGGTGCGCATGTGACGCTCCTGATGATCGGAAAAGGCCTTATACGGTGCTGCTTGGGAAAGCAGACCGGTTTTACTGTATAACGGCTCACGCTCAAGGTGATATTTGCCGTGTCCGGTGTTGCGTTCAGCTTCCAAGCGTAAAATGGAAGCCATGACCGCAATGCCCGATGTACTTTCCGAATTTGAAACCCTGGTATCCCAAGACAAGCCCTGGCGCTTGGTCGTGTGGAATGATCCAGTGAACTTGATGAGCTACGTATCCTACGTGTTCCGTTCCTACTTTGGTTTCAGCGCGGAAAAAGCCGAGAAGCTCATGCTGCAGGTGCACCATGACGGCTTCTGCACGGTGCGCAGCGGCAGCCGCGAAGCTATCGAATCCGATGTGCAGGCAATGCACGGATTCGGCCTGAACGCAACGATGACCCAGGGAGCCTGAACGTGGCGAAGGCCTTCAAGAACGGTTCCAAGGGCATTACCGGAACACTGCACTCCGCAGAACGAAAACTGATCCGCGAACTCTTCGGCGATGTCATTGGAATGCTCGAGGAGCGTGCGCAGCTGCACCAGCTGCCCGAAGATGTTGATCCGCTTTACGCCCTGACCGGCATGCGGCCCGAGTCCATGGACCTGCCGCCGGTTTCCGATCCAGCGCTGGCCAGGCTGCTGCCGGATGCCAGCGATGACGCAGTGGCCGCCGCGGAGCATCGCCGGCTGACCGAAGCCGACCTGATCGCGCAAAAGGTTGGCCGCCTGCGCGAGGCCCAGATGCTGCTGGACACCGAAAAGCTGGTCTTGGACAAGGACACCGCGACGCGTTTTGCCCAAGCGCTGAACGACGTGCGCCTGGTGCTCGCAGAGCGCCTGGAAATCCGCAGTGAAGAGGATTCGGCCCGGGTCGCAGAGGTGCTCGATGCATCCGAGGTGAACACCCCGGACGAATACATGTCCTTGGTGTACAACCTGATTTCATGGGTCCTCGATACCCTGATGGCTGCACTGATGGATGCGGAGTTCTAATCCATGAATTCCTACTTTGCTACCGGGCAGGTCTCGGCCCCGGAGGCCAATACCCCCATCGGCATTTTCGACTCGGGCGTTGGCGGGCTGACCGTGGCCCGCGCGATCATTGACCAGCTGCCGGGCGAATCGCTGATCTATGTGGGGGATACCGCCAACTCTCCCTATGGCCCGCTGCCCATTGCCCAGGTTCGGGCCAATGCGCTGGGGGTGATGGATGAGCTGGTAGATGGTGGCGTGAAGCTGCTGGTGATTGCCTGCAATTCGGCCTCTGCCGCAGTGCTGCGCGATGCTCGCGAGCGCTATACCGCGCGCTATGGCATCCCGGTCGTCGAGGTCATCCAGCCGGCGGTGCGCCGTGCGGTAGCCGGCACGAAGAATGGCAAGATCGGCATCATCGGCACCCAGGCGACTGTTGGTTCACGCGCCTACGAGGACGCCTTTGCGGCCGCGCCGAACTTGCAGGTCTCCACCGTGGCCTGCCCGCGTTTCGTGGAGTTCGTGGAGTCCGGCATTACCGCCGGTGCCGAGCTGCTGGAGATCGCGCAGGAATACCTGGCGCCGCTGCAGGCCGCCGATGTAGACACCCTGGTTCTGGGATGCACGCACTATCCGTTGCTGACCGGCGTGATCTCCTATGTCATGGGGGATTCGGTCAGCTTGGTTTCGAGTGCCGAGGAAACGGCAAAGGACGTTTTCCGGGCGTTGACCCGCCATGCCCTGGTGCGCAACGACGGCGCCGCGGCGCGTCATGAGTTCCTAGCCACAGGCAACGCTGATAGCTTTGGTGTACTGGCTCGCCGATTCCTCGGACCCGAGGTGCTGCAGGTGCGCCACGTGGACCATGTAGCCGCCCACTATCCGACCGGAGCTATTTCGCGGATTACCCCGCAGATGATTGCCGCGTCGAAAGCGAGTAACGAATGAAGCTGACCATCATTGGATGCACCGGGTCATTCCCAGGGCCGGGATCGCCCGCTTCCTGCTACCTGGTGTCGGCCTTTGATGGCACGCGCGACTGGAAGATCCTGCTGGATCTGGGCTCAGGCGCATTGGGCGTGCTTCAGCGTTACACCGATTTAAAAGACATTGACGGGATCATGATTTCCCATCTGCATCCGGATCACTGCATGGACCTTTGCGGTTTGCATGTGGCGATTCGCTGGGATCCGAAGGGCTGGGGCCGGGACCGGATGCTGGTGCACGGTCCGGAAGATACCGCCGAACGCATTGAAACGGCCTACTCCCTGCCCGATGGCGACACCATGGCCAAGGACTACGACTTCCAGGTCTGGAAATCCTTGCAGCCGGTGAACATCGGTCCCTTCACCATCACTCCCTACCCGGTGCGCCACCCGATCAAGGAAGCCTATGCGCTGCGCGTGGAAGCGCATGAGCCGGGCCCCGATGGCGAGTTGCTGACCAGCGTGCTGACCTATTCCGGGGACACCGACAGCTGCGATGGCCTGGTTGAGGCAGCCCGCGGCGCTGACATGTTCCTGTGCGAAGCGGCCTTCGAAGAGGGCCGCGATGACCATATCGACGGCGTGCACCTGACGGGCAAGCGTGCTGGCGAAATGGCGACCGCGGCCGGTGCCGAGCGCATGCTGCTGACGCACATTCCGGTATGGACCGACATCAACAAGGTAGTCGAGGAAGCCAAGGAAACCTACGACGGCGGGATCGCTGTTGCCGTTTCCGGGGTGACTTACGGCGTGTACTCCGGCAGCCTGAAGGAAGACAAGGACCCGGCCCTGTTCAAGGGGGAGCGCGGTACCGACTACCTGAAGACCCGTACCGGCACCATGCCGACCATCAAGTACGAGAAGACCCGCAAGTTCCCCTTGCTCAAACGCAAGAAGTAGGCACGCGGAACCGGGAAAAAGCACTGGCGGACAGGAAGAAATATCCTCTGCGCCGGTGCTTTTCGCGTTCCCGGAAGCAGCCTAGCCGGCGCCGTGCTTGGCGCCCCAGGGCTTGTCGTATTTGCTGGCCAGTCGGGTCAGGGCCAATGCGGCGACCAGCAGTCCCACGTCGCGCAGGGCGACATCGAGGAAGATGCCCATCGAGACCAGATTGACGATGATGCCCAGCAGCCACAGTGACAGCACATAGCTCGCGTAGCGCGGCTTGATGATCATCGATGCGGCGGCAACCAGTTCCACCACGCCAACGAAATGCATGGCGGTTTGCGCGGAGAACGGCACGATGGCAATGATCCACGGGGCCAGGTATTCCGGCCAGTAGGTCATGACGTTCGCGAACTTGTCCAGTCCCATCAGCAGGGGCAGGACGACAAATCCAATGCGCAGGATCCAGAATGCGCTCAACGACGGGTCGGTGTTGACTCGTGCAGCTGTTGTTGCCCGTATGTGCGAGACCGGATGCTTCTCGCTCCATGAGGCGCTCATGGCGATCACCCTCCAAAGGTTTGAACGTATACCCAGAATTCGCCTCTCGGGCCTATTTGTCAAGATCCATTGTTGATAGAATTCTGGCATGTCGACAAAACTGAGCTTGCAGCAAGATGCGGTCCTCAAATCGCTCAACGATCCGGTTCGGCGGCGACTGTTCGAATTCATTTCGCAAAGTCCGCAACCGGCAGGACGCGACGCGGCATCCAAGGCCGCAGGAATCAGCCGGACCCTGGCCGCCTACCATCTGGACCGGCTGGCAAGCGCAGGATTGCTGGCGGTGACTTTCGCACGGCCGGAAGGCAAAAACGGGCCGGGGGCCGGGCGCACCGCGAAACTTTACGCGCTCGCCCAAGAGGAAGTATCCGTGAGCTTGCCAGCGCGCAATTACCGCCTCTTGGGCAGCTTGCTGGCGAACGCGGCCAGTGCCGATGCCTCGGGGGCTGTGCTCCAGGCGCTGCGTCAGGCGGCACGTGGCGAGGGGCAGAACCTGGGGCAGGCCGGTGACGGGCTCGTGCCGTCGCTGGACGAGCTGGGCTATGCGCCTGAAACAGACGAGCGAGGAGAGATCTCCATGGGGAACTGCCCCTTCCATCTGGTCGCGCAGCAGCAGACCGAACTGGTCTGCTCCATGAACTATGAACTGGTTTCAGGCGTCTTGGAGGGGTGCCAGTTGGATTGCAGCCGGGCCGAGCTGAGCCCGCGTCCGGGGCGATGCTGCGTTGTGGTGCATCCTCAATAGTTGCCAAGGATACGCCACGAGGTGCATTTCACCGTAACTCGCGGGTTCACCCGTACAGATCGAGCGGTGCGCGTGGTTAGGATGGAAGCATGACTTTACGCGCTGACGGCCGAGGAGCCGCGCAACTTCGAGACATTACCATCACCCGTGGCTGGTCCGCTCAGGCCGAAGGCTCGGCGCTGATCGAATTCGGCGACACCCGCGTGCTGTGCACCGCGTCCTTCACCGAGGGCGTGCCACGCTGGCTCAAGGGCGAAGGCACCGGCTGGGTCACCGCTGAATACGCGATGCTCCCACGTGCTACCAACACCCGCAACTCCCGCGAATCGGTCCGGGGCAAGCTCTCGGGCCGCACCCATGAGATTTCCCGCCTGATCGGCCGCTCGCTGCGTGCCGTCGTGGACACCAAGGCCCTGGGCGAAAACACCATCGTGCTGGACTGCGACGTCCTGCAGGCCGACGGCGGCACCCGCACTGCCGCCATCACCGGTGCCTACGTGGCACTGGCAGAAGCAATTTCCTGGGCCCGTTCGCAGGGCATCGTGAAGGCCAACGCCAAGGTGCTCACCGACTCGGTCGCCGCGATCTCGGTGGGCATCATCGATGGCACCCCGATGCTGGACCTGCCCTACGAGGAAGATGTTCGCGCCGAGACCGACATGAACGTCGTGGTCACCGGATCCGGCGACTTCGTCGAGGTCCAGGGCACCGCCGAAGGGGTTCCATTCAAGCGCGAGGAGCTGGATGCCCTGCTGGACCTGGCCCTTGGCGGAACCAACGAGCTGGCCGAGATCCAGCGTGAAACCCTGAGCAGCACCAAATGAGCAAGCCGGTACTGGTGCTTGCCTCGCGCAACCAGGGCAAGCTGCGCGAATTGCGCGAATTGCTGCGCGGGCAGGTGCCGGGCTTGGATGTTGACAGCCAGGTCATCGACGCCGCCACCGCTGGGGCTGCCGATCCGGTTGAAGACCAGGTCACCTTCCAGGGCAATGCGCTGAAAAAGGCTCGCGAGATCTCGGCATCCACCGGCCTGGTGGCGCTGGCCGATGATTCCGGCTTGAGCGTGGATGTGCTCGGGGGAGCGCCGGGAATCTTCTCGGCGCGCTGGGCCGGGGTGCACGGCAATGACGAAGCGAATATCGATCTGCTGCTCGGCCAGCTCGGCGATATTGCAGCCGAGCACCGCGCAGCGCAGTTCGTCTGCGCCGCGGCACTGGCTACCCCAGAGGGTGCCGAGCACGTGGAACTGGGCAAGGTCGAGGGCGTGCTGCGCACCGAGCGTGCCGGCGAGCATGGGTTCGGCTATGATCCGATCTTCGAACCGGCCGGTGCCGGCAAGTCCATGGCCCAGCACACTCCGGAGGAGAAGAACGCGATCTCGCACCGGGCTCGCGCCTTCGCCGCGTTGCTGCCCAGCATCATCGATGAGGTCACCAAGGCCTTGGCCAAGTAGCCTCCAAATCCCGGATAGAACAAGAACGCCAGCAAATCCTGAAACGGATTTGCTGGCGTTTTTGCGCTAGTGCGGGAAGTTCTCGCCGGACCGTGCCAGGGCCAGGTAGGGCCGCTCGTCGAACTCGGTCACCAGGTATTGGGTTTCGCATGCGCGGCACTGCCACTGTGCGGGAGGCCCCACAGGCATCATGCAGCCAGCGGTGACGTACTCGTCGTCATTGGGCATGAAGCTTGGCATTCCCCAGATGATCTTCAGCGGATTGCGTTCCCCGCATTCCGGGCAGGCAGGCTTCGCGAACTTCCGGAGCTGTTCCAGGGTTGGCTGGTGGGCCATGTCGTGGCAGCCACGGCAAAGCAGCACCACCTCATCGGCATGGTCCTGGATCTCCCAACGCAGGCCGTTGTGATGGCTCTGCGGCAGATGGACCTCGGGTCTGGCAGAAATATCCCGATCGCAGATTTCGCAAGCAAGCGGTTCATACGGTGAAGCCTTCTGGAGGATGGCCACAACGCCCAGCACCTCATTGGCCTTCGCAGGCTGCGAGGGAGTGCAAGGTCCGGCGGTGACGAATATCGGGCGGGGGCGTTCGAGAAGATCCCCGATGCTGCCCAGAAGCTTCTGGGCAAGGGAATCTGCCAAATACTGCGAGCGTCCTGGAAGTTCTGCGCCGATCATGGACTCGAGCTCAGCCACGGAGATCGGGTCGGTGAAGGTCGCCAAATTGGTGAAGGTGAGCCGCTCCGCCTCATCGGCTTCGGTGATTTCAAGGCTGGCAATCAACGCTGGAGTGCCCTCCAATGCCGTCAGGACGAGATCGCCTGCCCGCAGGGGTTCCTCCAAATTCCAGCGGAATGACTCGTTCTCCTGCCCCAGGGCCGCCGCGGAAGCCAGTGCATTTGCCTGGCGGCACCAATATACCGGCTGGCCCTTCGTGCCGGTGAGCAGTGCGCGATTCAATGCCGCTTGGTTCGGGCGGCGCAAGGGGTAGTCCAGGATATTGCGGCCGGGACGCTGCATGGTGCCAGCGCGCGAGTCCTGGATTCTGGCGATCAGCTCGCGCCGGGTAGCGCGGGCCATTTCTTCACCGGTGGATTCGGGGAAAAGCACCTTGTACAGCCCGAGCAGGATCTGGCGATCCAATGCTCCGAGAAGCGGATCCGGAGCCTCAAGGCGATTGAAAAGTTCTTGCATGGTCCCTCCCATAAAGGCCTGCAATCCGTGGATTGCGGTCATTGCCCAGCGTGCGATCACTATTTTCCTGGGCCAGATACTGCAAATTATTCGTAGCCATCGCCAGCCCTTCCCGGTTTCGAGTTGCGCCATGCGTTGTCTCGGTCTGCCGCTCCATTTCCGTGCTCACCACGGTGAACGCACCATCGCCGGTGCCCGTTCCAGGCAGCCCCGTCGACAGTTCCCAGCATAGATAGCGAGGCGGACAGTTTGGGGTACCGGATTTTCCGTGGATATTTTGCCGCCCCGCTATTGCACAGAACCGAACTAGGTTCTATGGTTAGTTACATGAGTAACTAACCCACTAACTAACCTAGTGGAAATGAGCACGGAGAGGAGCCAGCATGATTGATGATTCAAAACCGATCTTCTTGCAGATTGCTGAGCTGATTGAGAACGACATCATCTCTGGTGTTCTTGCAGAAGAAGCGCAAGTTCCATCAACCAATGAATTCGCAGCGTTCTACCGGATCAATCCGGCCACAGCAGCCAAGGGAATCAACCGGCTCGTGGAAGACGGACTGCTCTACAAGAAGCGGGGGATCGGCATGTTCGTCACCGAAGGTGCACCGCGGCGGCTGCGAGAACAGCGCCGCGAGAAATTCCAACAGCAATTCATCACCCCATTGACCGCAGAAGCCTCCAAGCTGGGCATTGGCCTGGATGAGCTGGTCGCCATGATCAAGACCGGTTCGGATTCTTGAAACATCTCTACTAGGCAGGGAGGAACGACATGCCACGAACGACAGCAATCGCCACACGCGAGCTGAGCAAGACCTACAAGGACGTGCGAGCGCTCGACAACGTCAGCCTGGAACTGGAACCCGACCGTATCTACGGGCTGCTTGGACGCAACGGGGCCGGCAAGACCACGCTCATGTCCATCCTGACCGGGCAGAACTATGCGGACCAAGGCACCGCCGAAATCTTCGGCCACGCCCCCTTCGAGCATGATCCGACGCTCTCGCGCATCTGCTTCATCCGCGAATCCCAGAAGTACCCCGATGACTTCAAGGTCCACCAGGCCTTCAAATCCGCAGCCCTGTTCTTCGAGAACTGGGATGAGGAACTGGCCCAGGATCTCGTCGAGGCGTTCGCACTGCCGACCAGGCGCAGGATCAAGAAGCTCTCCCGCGGGCAGCTGTCCGCGGTGGGCGTGATCATCGGCATGGCCTCGCGGGCGGACATCACGTTCTTCGACGAACCCTACCTCGGCCTGGACGCGGTAGCGCGGCAGATCTTCTATGACCGCCTCGTCGAAGACTTCGCGGAATATCCACGCACCATCGTGCTCTCCAGCCACCTGATCGATGAAGTCGCCAACCTGCTCGAACACGTCATCGTGATCGACAAGGGGCGAATCGTCATCGACTCGGATGCCGAAGAGCTGCGCGGCACAGCGGTAACGGTAACTGGCGAGGACGCCAAGGTCCAGGAATTCATCGGCTCCGCGCAGATAATCCATCGTGATGCACTCGGCGCCCTGGCCAGCGTCACCATCAAGGCCAAGCTGGATTCGGAGCAGCGCGAACAAGCGAAGCTCATGGGCCTGGACCTGAGTCCGGTGTCGCTGCAGCAACTGGTAGTCCGCAGCGCCTTGAGCAGCACCACCGAAACAGGGATCGACGAACGGACGGAGGCAAGAAAATGAACCGCATCATCAAAGTCGCCCGCATGCAACTGATCAACAAAGCCACTTTCATTGGAATCCCGCTGATAATCCTGGGTGGATCGTTCCTCTTCACACTGGCCATCTGGTGGCTGGTCCGGCGCAACGGCAGCGACGAAGGGCTGTACAGCGGTGGCGCCCAAGCGCCGATGTGGTACTTCTTGGCCCTGGGTATCCAGGCGCTGACGCTGACTTTCCCGTTCTCCATGGCCATGAGCATTTCGCGGCGTACCTTCTATCTGGGAACCGTGGCACTGTTCTCCGTCTGCGCACTGGTTCTGTCGGTGTTCTACTACCTGATTGGATTGCTGGAAGTCGCCACCGGTGGTTGGGGCATGGGCGGCCAGTTCTTCGCCCTGCAATGGATTGCGGATAACAACTGGCTGGTCCAGATCCTGTTCTACTTCGTGCTGATGGTGCTGCTGTTCATGGTCGGCTTCCTGATAGCGACCATCTACATGAGGTGGCGCACCACGGGCATGGTGGTTTTCTTCACCCTGCTGGGTGTGGTGGTGCTGGGAATCATCGCCCTGTTCACCTTCGGCAATTACTGGGACCAGTTCTGGAGCTGGGCCTTGACCTGGACCGCCGCGGGGATCACGCTGTGGGGCGGCCTGGTGGCCCTGCTGATGGCAGGAGGATCCTATCTCACCTTGCGCAAGGCAACCGCCTAGCCCGGGTCCGAAATGCAGGGCATATGGGCACCGGTTCCCTTTCCCTTGGGGGAAGGGAACCGGTGCCTGCTTTTGCAAGAAGGCGCCCAGCGGCCCGGGACCGCGATTTGCTATTCTTCAATGACTGCCGGTGAAGGCGCTGGAGCCGCCCGTGCCGCGGCGGCAGGGGAGCAACCCAGGAGAGAAATCATGAGCGCCTCGCCGACCGGAATTCGAACCGCAGACGGAGCGCTGGAAATGCGCCGCGAGTTCACCCAATCCCCGAGCAGGATCTGGCGCTATCTGGCTGACTCCCAGTGCTTGGCGCTCTGGTATGGCCCATGGCACGGGGACCCGGAGCGCGGCGCGGTGGACGTAGTGATGCTGCTCGAGGACGGTTCACCCACCGAACGAGTCGAAATCCTGCGTTGCGATCCGCGCATGCACCACCTGCAGGTGCAACTTGGAACAGGCCCCTCGGCCTGGCGGCTGGAGCTCGCGGTGCAGTCCTGCGGCGAGGGCAGTTCCCTGGTCTTCCGGATGCCGGGCCTTGACCCGCAGCTCGCCGGCTCCGTCGGGCCGGGCTGGGACTACTACCTGGACCGCCTGGCAGCCGTGGTGAACGGAGCCGATGCCGACAGCGTGGACTTCGAGGCCGATTACTATCCGGCGCTCAGTGAGCATTACGAGGAGCTGTTCGGGCACTGAGTTCCCTGCGTGCAGGGTTCGACTCGCTCAATGCGGCCGGCTGATGATTGTGAGATGCCCTGCCTTGCGCCCAAGCCAGCCAGGCCGCCGATAACTTGATCGATACAGGTCAAAATCGGGTTGCAGCGAATTATTGGCACGTTATCGCCCGGCGGTCACCGCGCGGTGCACGGTGCGCGAATGTCACGCATGCCGGTGCCAGCGATTAAGCGAGTAAGCTATTGGGCGTGGCATTGGACTTCACAGCAGTAGATTTTGAGACAGCAAACGGTTTTATCGGCTCCGCCTGTTCGGTGGGCCTGGTCAAGGTACGCTCCGGGCAAATCGTCGAAACCGAACAGTGGCTCATGCAGCCGCCGGCAGGCTTCGACCACTTCGACCCGCGCAACGTCTCGATCCACCACATCACCCCCGACATGGTGAGCGCCGCGCCACGGGTGACCGACAGGATTCCGGAACTGCTGGAATTCATCGGATCCGACGTGCTGGTGGCCCACAATTCTTCGTTCGATTCCGGAGTGATCCGCGCGGCGTGCGAAGCCGGCGAACTGCCGGTACCGGAAATTGCGCACCTGTGCACCGTCAAGCTCTCCCGCAAGGCCTACGATCTGCCCAGCTACTCGCTGCCGTTCGTTGCCGAAGAAGCGGGACACCCTATCGAAAACCACCACGAGGCCCTGGCTGACGCTGTGGCCTGTGCCTGGGCAATGATCGATATCGCCGGGCGCAGCGGACAGCAGTCCGTGTTGGAGACGGCAGACCACTATGGCGTCCGGCTGAGCCTGACCCAGCCGTGGCAGCCAGGCCACGAACTGTCCCGCGCCACCCGCGACGCCCAAGGCTGGCTGGCTGCAGGCAACCCGTTGCCGCCGCAGGATTCCTTCAACAACTGGCCGCAGGAAGGGCCGAACCCGAAGCCGAGCGACAACGCGGATCCCAGCCATCCGCTGTTCGGCCAGATCATGGTGTTCACCGGCAACCTGTCCATGCCGCGCCCCAAGGCCAAGGAACTGGCCGCCGAACACGGCGCGCAGACCGCCTCGCGGGTCACCCGCGCCACCACGGCGCTGGTCGTCGGAGACGGCTTCGTCCCGGAGGATCTGGCCAACGGGCGGCTGACCAACAAGGCCAAGCACGTACTCCGGCTGCGCGAAAAGGGCCAGCGGGTCAGCATCATCTCCGAAGGCGAGTTCATGCAGATGGTTGGCGGGTTCGGGCTGACCGCCTAGCAGACCGCAGAAGCGGGGCCGGCACAGATC
>NZ_JBLVOJ010000013.1:14626-21381 GCF_053543715.1 Glutamicibacter sp. AGC46 | reverse complement strand
AATCTGTGCCGGCCCGCGCTTCTGCCATTTTTTTCTGGGCGCGGTTCCTAGACCAGCAGTGCCATCCAGCGGTCATGCAGCTCGGAGATGATGTCATCCAGTGCGCTCGCGGGGCGCTCGCCGACGGCTTCGGTGCCGTAGATGGCAGCCAGCAGCGCTACAGCGTAGGCGTCGACCTCGGGATCCCGGGCAGCTTCTTCTTCGGCGGTTGCCGCCGGGGCGGCCTCGATGTCCGATTCCGCGTCCTGCTCGGCGGCATGCTCGCCGAAGTACGCCGCGTAGGCCTCTTCGGCGGACAGCGAGATGTTCTCGGCGATCCTGGTGGCCACCTCGCGCAGCGCATCGGCCGACGGGCCCTGCAGGCCAACGAGCAGCTCGGCCCATTCGCCGGCGGCGGCCTCGGAGCGTTCCATGGCCGAGCGGATGATCTTCGCCGCGGCAATGGCGGTCTTGGCCGCCTGGTCGTCGTGGGTCAGGAAGGCGGCCGAACGGGCCAGGGTCTCGGTGGTGCCCACAGGGACCCGGGCCAGCAGCGCGGCAATCGCGGCACGCGGCAGCACGCCGGTGGAGTCGGCGCCAGCGCCGGTGGGACGCCCCGGCTGTCCCATGTCGGGGCTGTCCAGGCCGGCGAGGTTCTGCGGATCGCCGTCCAGGATCTTCTCGAAGATCTCGACGTTGGCGAATTCCTTGTCGATCCAGCGGCCCAGCGGTTGCGGGGCGCGTTCCGGGAAGGAGCCGGCGATCTTGCTGTAGCCGCGCAGGGCCGCAAGCCACATGCAGGCCGCTTCGTCGCTGGCGACACCGTCGTTGGCCCATTCCAGCGCTTCCAGCAGGCCGTCGGCCAGGTAGAGCGGGAGGATTTCGGTGGCCCCGGGGTCAATTTCGTCACGGGCGTGGGTTGCGCCATCGGCTAGGCCGAGGAGGATCGCAAACACCTTGTCTGAGTAGTTCTCTGGCAGGAGTGCAGTTTCACCGGTTTCATTCACATCACCATTCTAATGTCCAAGTTGTCCGCGGCATTGCATAAGGTTGGACACATGCGATTGCTTCACACCTCGGACTGGCATTTGGGACGGACCTTCCACGGGGCCTCCCTGATCGAAGCGCAGCGCGCAGTGCTGCAGGAAATCATCGCTATCACGATTAATCAGCAGGTTGATGCGGTGCTGATTTCCGGTGACATCTACGACCGCGCGCTGCCGCATGTGGATGCCGTCCAGTTGTGCAACTGGGTGCTGCGCGAGCTGCGCGCCACCGGGGCCGCCGTCGTGGTCACCAGCGGCAACCACGACTCGGCCTCCCGTCTGGGCTTCGGCGCAGAGCTCCTGGACAGCGCCGGGGTGCACATCATCGCCGACCTCCAGCGCATGCTGCTGCCGGTTATCCACGATGCCGGCGATCACTGGGTGGCCATCTACGGTATCCCGTACCTGGAACCGCGCATGGTGATGGAACGCCTGGGCGTGGAAAAGGCCAACCACGAAGCGGTGGTCCGAGCGGCCATCGCGCAGATCGAAGAAGATCTTGCGCAACTGCGGGCAGGGGAAAAACCGGTAGTTTCCATCGCGATGGCCCACCTGTTCGCCGCCGGCGGCTACGGCAGCGACTCCGAACGCGAGCTGAGCACCGGCAACCTCGACGTGGTTCCGGCAGAGCTTTTCGAGCGCTTCGACTACTCGGCGCTGGGGCACCTGCATGGACGGCAGAAGGTCAAGGAGCACGTGCGCTATTCGGGCTCTCCGCTGGCATACTCCTTCTCCGAGGCAACGCAGCGCAAGGGCGTATGGCTGATCGACACCAACGCCCGGGGCATAGAGTCCGTGCAGGAAGTCCTGCTTCCGGTGCCGAAGAAATTGGCCATCCTCAAGGGCAAGCTCGCTGAGCTCCTGGCGGATCCGGAACTGGAATCCGCCGCCGATGCATGGTGCCAGGTCACGCTGATCGATAGCGAACGCCCCGCCGACGCGATGGCAACGATTCGAACCCGTTTCCCCGACACCGTGGTGCTCAATTTCGCCCCCGAACACGCCGGCGGGGATGCCAAGCCGGCGAGCTATGCCGAGCGCATGGCCAAGGCCGCCAGCACCGAACAAGTGGTGGGGGACTTCATGGAACATGTCCGCGAACGCGCGGCCGATGAACTGGAACGGGAAGTCATCGGCGCCGTCATCCAAGCCACCCGAGAGGCACAGGCCAGCCAGTGAGAATCCACAAACTCCAGATCCAGGCGTTCGGGCCCTTCGCAGGCACCGAAGAGATCGACTTCGATGAATTGGCCGAAGGCGGGCTGTTCCTGCTTGATGGCCCCACCGGTGCCGGCAAGTCCAGCATCCTGGATGCGATCTGCTACGCCCTGTACGGTGCGTTGCCCGGAAGCCGCGCCGGCAGCCGGCAGATCCGTTCGGACCATGCCCCGGCCGGTTTGGCTCCGGAAGTGGTCTGCGAGCTGACCATCGGCGCCCGGCGCTTCGAGGTCACCCGTTCGCCGGCCTGGATGCGCCCGTCCAAGCGCGGCAAGAACAAGACCACCGAGCAGAAGGCCGCCAGCTTCCTGCGCGAGTTCACCGGTTCGGGCTGGAAGGAACTGTCCACCCGCAACGACGAGGTGGGCCACGTCCTGGGCAGCCTGCTGGGTCTGGACCGCGAGCAGTTCACCAAGGTAGTCATGCTGCCGCAGGGCGGCTTTGCGGACTTCCTGCGGGCCAAGGCCAAGGACCGCGAAGATCTCCTGGCGAATCTCTTCGATACCAGCGGCTATGCGCGGATCGAGGATGAATTCGCCGCTCGGCTGGCCGAAGAGCGCAAGAAAACCGAGAGCCTGGAAGCACGCCTGAGCGCCAGCGAAGAGGCCATCCATTCCGCTGCCCGGGCGTTCCTCGCTGGCCGCGAAGCCAGCGATGAGCCCGCCGAGGCCGACGGCGAAGCGAACGCCGACGCCGATGGCGCTGGACAGGCCGCGGCGGTGGACCTGAGCAGTGCCGAGCAGTTCGCCGGCTATCACCGCCGGATCGCGGCGGTTCACCGGGACTCGGCCCTAGAAGCGGCCAAACTGCGCACCGAGATGACCCGCACCCGCGAGCAGGCGCAGGCCCTGGAGGAACGCCGCCGGATCTTCGCGCGCCTGGCCGAGCTGCGCGGCATGCAGGCCGGCTATGCCCAGAACCATGAAGCGGCCGCAGCGGCTGCCGCGCGCTTGGACAGCGATGCCAAGGCAGGCGCGGTGCGTGCCTACCAGGCCCAGCTCCAGGAGGCATCCGTCGCCCAGGAGCAGGCCAAGGCAACCTGGCTGGACAGCAAGCTGTGGCTTGAAACCGAACAGGGGCTGGACCCCAGCGCCAACGCTGCCGGTCTGGAGCAGCTGCGCCTGCCGGCGCAGCAAGCGGCCGAAGAACTAGCGGTGGCCAAGGCGGGCCTGGACGATGAAAAGCGCCGCGGCGTCCTGGCCGGCCAGGCACGCAAGGCCGCCGAACTGGCCGCTGCTCAGGAAGAGACCCGTGCCCAGGCCGAAGCCGAAGTTGCCATGCTCAAGGCCGAACGTGCTGCGCTGGAAGCCGCGGACCTCGACCAGGTAGCCGCCGGCGGCAAGGTCCAGCAGGCCAAGGAACAGGTGAAGGGGCTGGAGACCAGGATCCAGCATGCCACCGAGCGCGACGCCCTGGAGAAGCAGGCGCTGGCCGCACGGGAGCAGTCCAGCGCACAAGAGCTGGAGATTGTAGGCGTAGCCAATACCTTGCTTGACCTGCGTACCGAGCAGCTGGCCCAGAGCGCTTTGCGATTGGCTGCCGCGCTGGAAGACGGGCAACCGTGCCTGGTCTGCGGTGCGCAAGAGCATCCCGCCCCGGCCCGGGCGGATGCCGATGCGCCGCTGATCGACGATGAGCAGATCCAGACGCTGGAAACCGCGGTGGCTGTGGCAAGAGCTGCCGGGCAACGGGCCGCGCAGGCGCGCGACACCCTGGTGGCCAAGTTCCAGACCGCGCAGGAAGCTGCCGGCGATGCCCCGGTCGCGGACCTGCGGGCGGAGCTTGCCACGGCGCAGGCCGGGCTGGAACGGGAGCAGAAGCAGCAAGGAGAAATCGCTGCCCGCGTGGCAAAGCTGGATGCGGTGCGCCAGCGTACCGAGCAGCAGAACGCGCGCGCAACCCAGGCGGTACTCGAGCACGCCACCGCGAAGCAGCGGGCGCAGTCCCTGCAAACCCAGCTGGCAGAACTCGACGCCAAGCTGGAGCAGCTGCGCCAAGGCCGGGAGAACCTGGCCGAACTTGTGGCGCAGCTGTCCGCTACGTCCCAGGGCTTGGCCAGTGCGGTGCAGAACCTGCGCCGTTTCCTCGAGGCGGGCGAGGCGCTGGAGAAGGCCGAGGCCACCTGGAATAGCCAGCGCACGGCCGCCGGTTTCGAGAATCCGGCTGCCTTCGAGGCCGCCTTGCTGGACAGCGCCGAACGCGAGCGCCTGCGCCAGCTGCAGCGTGCCGATGCCGACCTGGCCAGTGCCATTGCCACGCTTGAAGCGTCGCAGGACTGCCGCAAGGCCCAGGAATTATCCGCGCAGGGTGTGGAAGGGCCAAGCGAAGAAGGGATTGCCGAAGCGAAGCTGCTCTCTTCCCTCGCCGAAGAACGCTTCGAAGCGGCGCGGGAACAAGAAGTGCTGGCGCAGACCCAGCTCGCTCGCCACGAGCAAGCAGCCACTGACCTTGAACGCCAGCGGACCGAGGCAGGCCCGGTCATCGAAGACTACCGCCGGCTGCGCGGATTGGCTGAAGTGATTCGTGGCGGGGGAGAGAACCTCTACAAGATGACGCTGAGCACCTATGTGCTCGCTGCCCGGCTGGAGGAAGTGGCCATCGCCGCAACGCAGCGCCTGGGCATGATGTCCGGCGGCCGCTACTCGCTGCACCATGATGATTCCAAGCAGGGCAATTCGAAGTCCGGGTTGGGGCTGCAGGTGCTCGATTCGTGGACCGGGAAGCGCCGGGAAACCCAGACGCTCTCCGGAGGCGAGACCTTCATGGCCTCGCTGGCCCTGGCACTGGGCCTGGCGGATGTCATTTCGCACCATTCCGGGGCCGTGGACATGCAGACGCTCTTCGTCGATGAAGGCTTCGGTTCACTTGATGCCGAGACGCTGGAAGAAGTCATGCAGGCACTGGAAAACTTGCGTGCCGGCGGACGGACCATCGGCTTGGTCTCCCACGTGGCGGAAATGAAGCAGCGCATCACCAATCGGATTTCGGTCAGCAAGACCCAGCACGGTTCCACCATTGAACGCGATGGCACTGTGATCTTGGCTGGATAGATTGGACTTGCCCCAGGGCAGTAGCTATCTTGAAAGTAGTGCCATCAGGCATGCCTGGGAAATTTTGTGCGTCGGGGGGTGTGGGACGACGCACGCTTCGTCATGGAGTTTTGTTGACTCAGCCTACTTTGTCGAAGGAAAACAGTGAGGAATCCGAGAAGATGTCCGGATACTCCGCGTTAGTTCCTTTGGTGGGAGCACCCTTCCTGCCGCTTACTTTCCTTGCACGCCTCCCGCTGGCGATGCTCACCATCGGGTCCATGACCCTGGTAACTGCTACCACCGGCTCATATGCCATGGGCGGCTTGGCCGCGGCCATGGTTGGCCTGGGGTCCGCCATTGGCGGTCCGAGCATCGGCTATCTGGCTGACCGGGTGGGCCAGCGCCCGGTATTGACCACTGTCGCGGTCATCCACACCATCCTGCTGGTTGCCCTGACGCTGTTTGCCGATTCGGGACCGGACATGTCCGCGGCCTTGCTCTCGATCATGTGCCTGGCCGCCGGTGCTACCGGCCCGCAGGTCGGCCCGATGTCCCGCGTCCGCTGGATTGCAATCACCCGCCAGCAGAAGAAGAACCACAAGGTCCTTTCGGCGGCACTGAGCCTGGAGTCCATGTTCGATGAACTGGGCTTCGTCTTCGGCCCGGTTGCCGTGGGCCTGCTGGCCTCCCTGGTGGATCCGGTGCTGCCGCTCTACCTTGCCGCCCTGCTGACCCTGGTGCTGGTGCCGGTGTTCGCCTCGCACCGTACCGGCAATGCGGTGAAGCCGGCGAGAACCGCCGAGCACACTCCCAAGGTCTCGATCAGCGGCGCGCAGGTTGCCGCGATCGGTGCCCTGGTCCTGGGCATGATGGCGCTGGGCACGGTCTTCGGTTCCTCGGCGGCCGGTACCCTGGCCTTTGCCGGGGCGCAGGGCGATTCCAACTCCGGCGGCCTGCTCTATGGCGCCATGGGCTTCTCCAGCGCGATTGCCGCGATCTCCGTGGCCGCTTGGCCGCAGGCCTTCAAGCAGATCAACCGCTGGATCCTGTGCGGCGCAGCACTGACCGTGCTCAGCTTCGGCCTGCACGTGGCCGGCAATGTCCCGCTGATGCTGGTTGCCCTGTTCATCGCAGGATTTGCGGTAGGGCCGGTGATCGTCACGGTCATGACCCTGGGCGGCGAAGTCGCTCCGCCGCAGCGCCTGTCCACCGTGATGACCATGCTCTCTGCCGGCATTGTTGTGGGAACCGCGATCGGAAACGGCTTGGCCGGCGTCTTCGCCGAGACCCTGGGCTACCTCGGCGCCTTCTGGGTCTCCACCGGTGGCGCACTGGTGATCTTCCTGGCCGCTGTGGCGATGAAGATCGTTGTCGCGAAGTCCCCGACGCTGGCCCGCGTCCGCTAGGGCAAGAACTCTGCGCATCTTGCGGCCGGCCAGCAAAGCTGGATAAGAAGCATCCCCGTGCACCTCGCCCAGCA
>NZ_JBLVOJ010000013.1:7667-14606 GCF_053543715.1 Glutamicibacter sp. AGC46 | reverse complement strand
CAGCAGGCGAAGGGCAAGGGGATGCTTCTTTCACCGCCGGGAATTGCTAGTGCGCGAGCTTTTCGCTGATGCGCGCCGCTGCGTGCTTGAGTTCCTCGATCATGCGCTCGTACCCGCCGACCGTGCTGGCGGCGAAGACGACGGCCAAGGCCGCCGGGGTTTGCCCGGAATGCTGGATCGGAACGGCAATGGACGTCACGCCCTGGATGACTTCGTTCTCGCTGGTGGCATAGCCGTCAATCCGGGCCGCGACGGCAGCTTCGCGGTACTCGATGCCCGTGTCCAGGGCATCCCACTCGGCCTTGGCATAGCACGACTGGATCGCGATGCCGGCTGCTCCCACATCCATGCCGTGCACCGAGCCCGGGCGATGGACGATCGCGCGCTGGGAGTTCAACGGGGAGACCGACTGCAAGGTGGTGCACAGATCGTGTTCCCAGACGGCTACGAAAGCAGTCATCGACAGCTCGTTGGCCAGCGCGGTGAGTTCCGGGGTGGCGGCCGCCTGCAGGTCGCGCTGGACCGAGCGGGCGAGCACGGCCAAGCCGGAAGCGGAACGGATGTGCCCGGCCTCGTCGCGGTTGAGCAGGTGATGCTGCTCCAGGGTGCGGATGATGCGGTAGGCAATGGAGCGGTGGACTTCCAGTTTCGCGGCGATTTCCGCGATGGAAAGGTTGACCGGGGAATTGGCGACGATTTCAAGGACGCGGATTCCACGCGAAAGCGTCTGGGAGGTAGGCATTGCTCTTCAATCTGGCGTGCGGCGCTGCTGGAACGTCGTCGAGGGCCTTCGTAGTGAATCTGGGGACCAAGCGGTCGGTGATCTATATCCGATTTTAGTCGTTCTCTATTAGAACACCGAATTCCCAGCCCATTGCGGGAGAGGGTGCCTGGCTGGAGCTGGTCACGATTTGGATAGATCTTGTGATCTGCTTCACTGTGGGCATATGATGGTGTGCGACATAAACCGTCCGAACGGTCGGTAAACAACTCGCAAAAAAGGCCAACTCATGTCATCGACTGTCACTCGCACCCAGGAGGAGCGCCGGGTTCTTGCCGGCACCCTGGTGGGCACCACCATTGAATGGTACGACTTCTTCATTTTCGCCCAGCTCACCGCGACCCTGCTGACCCCGTTGTTCCTCGAGCCCCTGGGGCAGTCGAATCCGGGTGTCGCGCAGATCCTTTCCTTCGCAATGATTGGCATCTCCTTCTTCTTCCGTCCCCTGGGCGCAGTGGTTGCCGGCCACCTGGGCGACCGCTACGGACGCAAGCGCATCCTGGTGCTCACCCTGATCCTCATGGGCGTTGCCACCGCGGCCATTGGCCTGCTGCCAACCTACGCGTCCATCGGCGTGGCCGCGCCAATCCTGCTGGTGCTCCTGCGCGTAGTCCAGGGCTTCTCGGCCGGTGGCGAATGGGGCGGTGCAGCCTTGATGGCGGTAGAGCACGCACCGAAGGATCGCCGCGGCTACTTCGGCGCCTACCCGCAGATCGGCGTGCCCATCGGCATGATCCTGGCTACCGGCCTGCTCTACATCCTGCGCGTTGCGATGAGCCCGGAAGAGTTCGCCGCATGGGGCTGGCGCATTCCGTTCCTGCTCTCCATTGCGCTGATCTTCGTGGGCTACATGATCCGCCGTGCGGTTGAGGAATCCCCGGTCTTCAAGCAGCTCGCCCAGCGCAAGGCTTCCGAGCACACCCCGCTGCGCGAGCTGATGACCAGCCATTCCAAGCAGGTCCTGCAGGCCGCGCTGATCTTCATCTCGAACAACGCCGCCGGCTACCTGGTGATCGCGTTCTTCATTTCCTACACCACCAAGGTCCTCGAGATGCCGGTGGCACCGATCCTCCTGGCTACTACCATCGGTTCGGTGGGCTGGCTGATCTTCACCCTGGTCGGCGGCTGGCTCTCGGACAAGATCGGGCGCCGCAATACCTTCGTGATCGGCTACGCGCTGGTGTTCATCTGGATGATCCCGATGTTCCTGATGGTCGACACCGGAAACATCGTGCTGTACACCATTGCGATCTTCGTGCTGACCGTTGGCCTGGGCTTGTCCTACGGCCCGCAGTCGGCGATGTACGCGGAGATGTTCCCGGCGCAGATCCGCTACTCGGGCATCTCCATTGGCTACGCCATTGGCGCCATTCTGGGCGGCGCCTTCGCGGCCACCGTGGCGCAGATCCTGCTGGAGACCACAGGCTCTTCGATCTCGATTGCCATCTACATCATGGTGCTGACCATCATTTCCGTGGCAGCGGTGCTCTGGGTGGGCGAGACCCGTGGACGCAACCTGCACGTGGAAGAAATTGAGGGCGAACAGACCGACTCGCGCGTGGCGCACTAGTTTCGCGGCAGCATAATGCCCGCGCAGGCAAGGGATCAAGCGATCCTGGCCCGCGCGGGCATTTGCGCGTCTGGCGACCGGTGGTTTGGCGATCAGCAGGCTGATGCAGCGGGCAGTTTGCTGCACGGCCGACGTCCGGCCACCGCCATCCATTGCGCCTAGGCCGCCGGCATGCGGGACCCGACTGCCTGGCCAGGTTACTGGGCGGGGCGGGTGGTGGAGGAACGCACGATCAGCCGATGGCCCAACTCGTGGGCCTGCGCCGGTTCCTGGCCACGGATAGCACGCAGCAGCATGGCGACCGCCAGCTGCCCCTGCTCATGCGGACGCTGCTCGACGGTGGTCAAGCCGAAGAGCTCGGCCAGGTCGTGATTGTCCACGCCGATGACCGACAGGTCATGGGGCAGCTGCAAACCGAGATCGCGGGCGGCCAGGATCGCGCCAATGGCCATTTCATCACTGGCTGCGAACACTGCCGTCGGTCGGGATGCCGGGTTGCCCAGCAGCTGCTTGGCCACCGCGTAGCCCTGGGCCATGGAGAAGTCCGCGCTGGCGAACAGCGACTCATCCAGTTCAAGTCCAGCCTCGGCCAGCGCCCGCTCGTAGCCGGTGCGGCGGTGGGTGGGCACCATGAAATCCACATCGGTTTCCGCGTTGCCGCCGATGAAGCCAATGCGTTCATGGCCCAGGGAGATGAGGTGCCCGGTCGCGAGGGCAGAAATCGCTTCGTCATTCACGTGCAGGGTCGGCACACCGGGAAGCGGTCCTCCCACGCCAACCAGGGGCTTGTCCATGGCCAGCAGCGCCTGGACCTCGTCCCCAGCCAACTCGACGTTGACCGCGATCACCGCATCCACGCGCTGGCGCAGCAGGAAATCGGAGAAGATCTTCTCGCGCTGGGTGCGGTCCTTGGTCAGCTGATAGAGGGTGGTGTCATAGCCCTCGTCCATCAAGCGGCTGGAAATGCCTTCCAGCACGCAGGCATAGAACCAGTGGTTGATCACCGGAACGAGCACGCCGATGTTGCGGGTGCGTCCCGAGGCCAGCCCGGACGCGGAAGATGAGACCACATAGCCCAGCTCGGTGGCGGCGCGCTGCACAGCCTCCTGCGCGGACGCGGAGACAGAACCCCGGCCAGATAATGCGCGCGAGACGGTGGCAATGGATACGCCAGCGGCTTGTGCGACGTCTTTGATCCCGGCCACTTCTCTTCCTTCCTTCATAGGCACAGCCGTGGCTAGGGGAAATTCCTTCCCCTGGCCACGGCTCCTGCCCAACATTACCCGGTGCGGCTGCAGCCGGTCAGCAGATGGCCGGCTACGGCAACTGGAACCAGAGCGTGGTTTCGCCCGGAATCATTCCCGGTTCCGCCGAAATCTCGCTTTGGCTGCGCACCAGTTCGGTGGCGCCCTGCGCACCGGCAGGCAAAGGCTGTGCAGTTGCAGCGTAGTTGGCCACGACCAGCACAGTGCCGTTGGCGAAAGCCAGAACATCATCTCCGGTGCCTTCGACCCAATCCAGGGTGCCGGTGCCCAGTGCATGATCCTGGCGCAGCTGCAACAGGCGGCGGTACAGGTTCAGCGTGGAGGACTGGTCATCGACCTGCGCATCGCGGGCGTAGGAGTCCCAGCCTGCCGGCTGCGGCAGCCAGCTTTCACCGGTCGCGCTGAAGCCGAAAGCGGGCTTGCCGCTTTCCCAGGGCAAGGGCACCCGGCAGCCGTCACGCCCGTAGCGCTCGCCATTGGTGCGCAACCAGGTAGGATCCTGGCGCGCCTCATCTGGCAGTTCAACGGCTTCTGGCAGGCCCAGCTCTTCGCCCTGGTAGATGTAGGCGCCACCTGGCAGGGCCAGCATCAACGCGCTGGAAGCACGAGCGCGACGCAATCCCACGGCAGCCTCCGGCAGGTTTGGGGTGTTCAGGCCGATGCCCTCGCCCTGCGGGTTCTCATCGGTCAGCGCCAAGCGGGTCGCATGGCGCACCACGTCATGGTTGGAGAGCACCCACGTGCTCGGGGCGCCGACCTTGCCGAACTCCTCCAGAGACTGGTCGATGGTTTCGCGGATCTGCTGGGCATCGAAGTCGCAAGAGAGATAAGGGAAGTTGAAAGCCTGGTGCATCTCGTCCTCGCGCACCCACTTGGCCATCAGCGACAGGGGATTGACCCAAGCCTCGGCGCACAGCACGCGCTCGCCGTCGTACTCGTCCATGACCTTGCGCCAGTCGCGGTAGATCTCATGCACGCCATCCTGGCCCCACCACGGAGCCAGTTCGTCGGTGCCGCCCATGGAGGCACCGGATGGGTCCGGGGTGAAGTCCGGCAAGCCCTCGGCCTTGATCAGCCCGTGGGCCACGTCAACGCGGAAGCCGTCGGTGCCCCGGTCCAGCCAGAAGCGCAGGACGTCGCGGAACATCGCGCGCACTTCCTCGTTGTGCCAGTTGAAGTCCGGCTGCGAGGAGTCGAAGATATGCAGGTAGGACTGGCCGGCGCTGCCATCAGGATTCCTGGTTTCGGTCCACATCGGGCCGCCGAAGACCGAATCCCAATTATTCGGGCGCCCGGTTGCCGGGGTGTCCTTGAAGATGAAGCGGTCGCGTTCGGGGGAGCCGGGCGCCGCCGTGAGCGCTTCCTGGAACCACGGGTGCTGGTCCGAGCAGTGGTTCGGAACCAGGTCGATGATGACGCGCAGGCCCAATGCGTGGGCCTTGGCGACCATCGCGTCGTAGTCCTCCAGGGTTCCAAACAGCGGATCCACATCGCAGTAGTCCGATACGTCGTATCCGGCGTCCTTCTGCGGGGAAGTGAAGAATGGCGACAGCCAAATCGCGTCGACCGAAAGCTGAGCGATGCTTTCCAGGCGTTGGGTAATGCCGCGCAGATCGCCCATCCCATCGCCATTGGAATCGGCGAAGGAGCGCGGGTAGATCTGGTAGATCACCGAGGAGCGCCACCACTGCGAGTCTTCGGATTGCACAAGGGAATCAGCTGCTGAACGAATTGAAGTCATGACGGTAACGATAAATGATTCACCAGAGTTTGTAAACGCTTGCAATTATGCTTTAAAGCCTTCGTTCCATGGTGAGGTCAGAATTCGCGCCTCGGCCGATAAAACTGATTTTATCGGCATTGTTGTCAATTTTCATGATCTGTGCCACGCTGTAAACGCTTACAATCAATGTGTTACTCGCACCACTAAAGACCCGACCGGCAGGCCCAGCGGAAATCGTGGCCGACCCGGTCCCTGATGACACAGTTGTCACGAAAGGACATCCCATGAAGGTGAATAAGCACCCTTGGCTTCTCGGCGGAGCACTGACGGCCATTGCCGCACTCTCGCTCACCGCCTGCGGCGGGTCTGGCTCCAACACGCCAGCAGTTTCCTCCAGCCCCGCAGCGGCGCAATCCTCGCCGGCAGCTGCCTCCGGCGGCAAGCTGACCGTCTGGGTCGACGCCAACCGCGAGCCAGTGCTCAAGGATGCAGCAGCTGACTTCGAGAAGCAGTCCGGGGTCAAGGTGGACCTCGTGATCAAGGACTTCTCCAAGATCCAGGAAGACTTCCTGCGCCAGGTTCCAACCGGCAAGGGCCCGGATATCACCATCGGCGCCCACGACTGGTTGGGCAACCTGGTCAACAACGGCGTAGTCCAGCCAGTTGAGCTGGGCGACAAGGCCGGCGAGTTCCAGGACGTCGCAGTCAGCGCCATGAGCTACGAGGGCAACACCTACGGCGTTCCCTACGCCACCGAGAACCTGGCCCTGCTGCGCAATGCGGATCTGGTCAAGGAAGCTCCAAAGAGCTTCGATGACATGATTGCCGCCGGCGAGAAGGCCGGCACCGAATTCCCGTTCCTGGTCCAGGTCTCTGATGTCGGCGATCCATTCCACGCCTACCCGTTCCAGACCTCCTTCGGCGCACCGGTGTTCGGCACCGATGATACGGGCGCTTATGACCCGGCAGATCTGCAGATCGGCAACGAGGGCGGCATCGAATTCGCCAAGTGGCTGGCTGAAGAGGGCGAAGAAGGCAACCTGAAGACCAGCCTCGACGGGGACATTGCCAAGGAGAAGTTCGTCTCCGGCGACTCGCCATTCTTCCTGACCGGTCCATGGAACGTGGAAGCAGTAGAAGAAGCTGAAATCAACCTGGAAATCGACCCGATTCCATCGGCCGGTGGCGAGCAGGCCCAGCCATTCGTCGCCGTGCAGGGTTTCTTCGTTTCCGCGAAGACCGAGAACCTGCTGGCCGCTACCGAATTCCTGACCAACTACATCGGCACCGAAGAAGTCCAGACCGAACTGTACGAGGTAGGCAACCGCCCGCCGGCAAACAAGGCGGCATTCGAAGCGGCCAAGGCCGATGAAACCATCGCTGCCTTCGGCGAGGTCGGCGCCAACGGCGTGCCGATGCCGAACATCCCGGAAATGGCTGCCGTATGGGAGTTCTGGGGCGTAGCCGAGGCCGAGATCATCACCGGCAAGGCTGATCCGGCCAAGCGCTGGAAGCAGATGACCTCGGACATCGAAAAGGCCATCTCGAAGTAGGAACGCCTGCCACCAGGCACAACGATGGGCGCGGGGGGCCGGGAGGG
>NZ_JBLVOJ010000013.1:0-7647 GCF_053543715.1 Glutamicibacter sp. AGC46 | reverse complement strand
TCCGGGCCCCCGCGCCTGCAATTCACCAGCGCTAACTGCACTTGATCGACAGGGACATCTGGAAGATGACAAAGACCGCCCGCCAAGGGCCGCAACCCGGCACCGAGGAGACGAAGCCCAAGCTGTCACCGGCAGCCAGGCGCTTCGCCAACGCCACCAGTACCTCCACTGGCGCCATGCTCGCCAAGATCATCCTGGTGGCGATCGTCGATGCGACCGCGCTCTTCGCGGTCTTCACCGCACTGGGGCGCGAAGCCTGGGCGATCGCCGCGGTGATCGCGGCCATTACCGTGCTGATCAACGTGGTCTACTTCAAGCGCGGATGGCTGCCGGCAAAGTACCTGCTGCCGGGCACCATCTTCCTGCTGATTTTCCAGGTCTTCGTGATCGGCTACACCGGGTATATCGCCTTCACCAACTACGGTTCGGGGCACAACTCGGATAAGGATGACGCGATCAGCGCGCTGCTGCAATCCAACCAGAACCGCGTCGAGGGATCAGCCGGCTACCCGGTGTCCATCCTCGAGGGGCAAGACGGGCTGGCGATGCTCATTGAGCGCGATGGCCAGCAGCTGCTCGGCGATGCGGATGATCCTTTCGTCCCGGTAGACCCCGCTGGCCTGGGGGACTACTCCGAACTGGCTTTCGCCGATTTGCTGGGCCGCCAGCAGGAGGTCACCTCGCTGGCCGTTCCATTCACCGAGAACCCGGCAGATGGCACCGTGCGCACCAGCGATGGCCGCACCGCCTACCAGTACACTTCCTCCATCAAGCATGATGAAGCCGCGGACACCATGACCGATCAGCAGACCGGCGTGGTGTACCGGGACACCGGCGTGGGCGCGTATACCGCGCAAGACGGCTCGCAGCTGATGCCCGGCTGGTCCATCAACGTGGGCTTCGAGAACTTCACCCGTGCGGTCACCGATTCCTCGATCCGCAACGCCCTGTTCTCTGTCACCGTGTGGACCTTCGCCTTCGCCTTCCTGTCGGTGGCGACCACCTTCTTCCTCGGGCTGTTCCTGGCGATTGTCTTCAACGACATGCGCATGAAGGGGCGGAAGGTCTACCGCGTCATCTCGATCCTGCCTTACGCATTCCCTGCGTTCCTGGGCGGGCTGGTCTGGGCCGGCATGCTCAACCGCGACTTCGGGTTCGTCAACCAGGTGCTCCTGGGCGGAGCGCAGATCCCTTGGCTGACCGACCCGTGGCTGGCGAAGTTCTCCGTGCTCTGGGTGAATCTGTGGCTCGGATTCCCGTACATGTTCCTGGTCTGCACCGGGGCGCTGCAGTCCATTCCGAATGAACTCTCCGAAGCGGCCACCATCGACGGGGCGAAGCCGTTCCAGATCTTCCGGTTGATCAAGCTGCCGCTGCTGCTGGTCTCGGTGGCTCCGCTGCTGATCAGCTCCTTCGCCTTCAACTTCAACAACTTCAACGTGATCTACATGCTCACCGAAGGCGGGCCGCGCATGCAGGATGCAGGACTGAACGTGGGATCCACCGACATCCTGATCTCCATGGTCTACAAGGTGGCCTTCGTTGGCTCCCAGCGCGACTATGGGCTGGCCAGCGCCTTCTCCATCATCATTTTCGTGATCGTCGCGATCATCTCGATTATCAGTTTCAAGCAGACCAAGGCACTGGAGGAGCTGAACTAATGAGCACCGAAATCACCGGCAGGCCGGTAGCCGGCGCACCCAAGGGACGCGCGGGGCGCCAGGGCCTGGGCAAATGGTTCGCCTCCACCGGCTGGCGCCACCTGATCGGCGTGGCCCTGTGCATCTATGCGGCCTTCCCGCTGCTCTACGTGCTCTCGGCCTCGCTGAACCCCAATGGAACCCTGCTGTCTTCCAATGGATTGTTCACCACCATCGGCTTCAACAGCTATGTGGAGCTGTTCCAGAATCAGCAGCGTCCCTTCGGCGCCTGGTTCATCAACACCTTGGTGATCGGCCTGACCACGGCGGCCGCTTCGGTGTTCCTCGGCGCCTTGGCTGCCTACAGCTTCTCGCGGATGCGCTTCACCGGCCGCCGCGTGGGCCTGGTCAGCTTGCTGATTGTGCAGATCTTCCCGCAGCTGCTGGCCGTAGTGGCGATCTTCATCCTGCTCACCTCGCTGGGAGATGTCTTCCCGGTCTTGGGCATCGATAACCAGATCGCATTGATCATGGTGTACCTGGGCGGGGCACTGGGTGTGAACACCTATCTGATGTACGGCTTCTTCAACACCATTCCGGTGGAAATCGATGAAGCGGCGAAGATCGATGGTGCTGGCCATGCCCGCATCTTCTTCACCATGATCCTGCGCCTGGTGGCACCGATCTTGGCCGTCGTGGGCCTGCTGTCCTTCATTTCCAGCACCTCGGACTTCGTGATCGCCTCGGTCATCCTGGTCTCCCCGGAGAACCAGACGCTGGCTGTGGGACTGTACTCCTACGTCTCGGAGGAATTCACCTCCAACTGGTCGGTCTTCGCTGCCGGTGCGGTACTGGCAGCGATCCCGGTGATGGCATTGTTCCTGTTCTTGCAGAAGTACATTGTCGGCGGCCTGACCGCCGGCGCAGGCAAGTAGCCCGCAGCAACTGACCACTTCGGGCAGATGGGGCAACGCCACTGGCGTTGCCCCATTTTGCCTGCGTCAGCCCATGGGCCGGAGCACGTAGAGTAAAAGGCATGAAGCCCTACTTGCCGCGCGCCGCCCGCAACTACCTGGAGCAACTTCGCCGTGCGCTGGATTTCTTGTCTTTGCAAGAACGCAACGAAGTCATTGAAACCACCAAGCAGGAGATTCTCCGCCTGCCTGGCGGCGGACGCCGCAAGAGCGATTTGATCCGCTTGCTCGGCGAGCCTGCCTCGCGCGCGCTCAAATTCGAACGCCATGAGCCCGAAGCCCTGGAAGTGGGCAGCGGCAAGTACTTCTTGACGCGTATTCTGGCGTGGCCAATTTTCGCTCTCGCACTGCTGACCCTGATGGTGGTGCTTTTCGCCCCGCCGCAAGCCGCCTTGGCCAACGAACAGAGCTTCGGCTTTGTTGCCGGGGGAGTTGGCGGGCTGCTGGGGCAACTCGAATTGCTGATCGGATCCCAGCTGATTTGGCTGGCGTTCATTCCGGTCATCCTCAGCCTGGTTCCCTTGTGGCTGCCCAATAGTGCCGGCACCACCATCCACATCGTCGGGGCTGTGATCATGACCGTTATCTGCGCGGCGGGTGGCGGACAGCTCTCGCTCTTTTTCATTCCGGTGACCGTGCTGCTCTGGGCACAGGTTTTCACCCCGCTGCTGATGATGCGCGGTTCCATGGCAAGCCCCGGGCCCGGCTGGCTGGTGTGCGCGGCGGTGCTGCTGATCCTGGTCCTGGGGTATGCCAGCTACCAAGGCCTGGCCAGCTTCAGCGCTGCGCCATGGCTGATCCTGGCTCCGGCCGCGCTGCTGGCCGTGCTGGCGATGCTGTTGCCCTTCCGCTGGAAGCTGGCTCATATTGCGCTGGTCGCAGCCGGCCTGCTGGTGATGGCCGCTGGATTCGTCGCTGCGCTGCCAGGAACCTACGGGGCGGTCCTGGCCTGGCCGTGGCTGGCTGGCGGCATGAGCTTCGCCGTAGGACATCTCGCGCTAGCTGCCGGCATGTGGCACGAACGAGCCAGGAAATTGCTGGCCCTGTTTTAGGAGTTTCAATACTTGTAGGCGCTTAATGGGAATTTACAGAGAAAATGCGTATATCCTCGTGACATGGCCGAGAATAAGGAAAATTCCTCTTCTGAACCGACAAAACGTGGTCGCGGGCGCCCGCGCAAGGACTCTGAATTCCAGTCCCTGAGCAAAGAGCAGCTGGCCCAGAAGGCTCTGGAAATCGCCGGTGCCGAGGGCTACGACGCGCTGACCATGCACCGTCTTGCGGCCGAATTCAATGTCACCCCGCGGGCGTTGTACAACTACGTGGCGGATCGCCAAGAAGTCATCAACCTGGCGGTGGGGCGCTTCATCTCGATCAATCCGCTGATCGAGTTCGACTGCAACGACTGGAAGCTCGGGGTGACCGAAGCGTACAACGCGACGCGCCGGGCCTACCGGGCCTACCCCCGGGCCTCGCAATTGACGCTCGACGAAAAGCTCAAGGTGGAGCCCGGCCCGTTCCGCAATGAATTGATGGAACGGATCCTCGCCTTCTTCGTGGATATCGGCCTGACGCTCAAGCAGGCAGTGGCCATGGTCCGCGCCCTGGAACGGGATGTCCTGGGTTTCGTGATGCATGTGGATTACTACTATGACCGCCGCTCGAAGGACAGCCCGGACTACGTGAGCTCGCTGGTGCCGGTCCAATTGCTTGACGCCTACCCGGAAGTTCCGACACCGCTGGCACGCCAAGCGCTCGAGCTGCCGCAGCAAGACAGCGATGACCTTTTCGGGGAAGTCGTCGAGTTGCGGTTGCTGGCCATTGCGCAGATGCTCGAGCTCAACCGGGCCGCCGAAGACCGCAAAGAATGAAATAAGCACTTCGACAGGGAATATTAGCCAGCTGGCCAACGCTGTAGGTTGAAGGACCGCAGGATTGTGCGGCCTGGAATTCGTTTGAAAGTTGGCCCATGTCCCAGAGCAAGCCGCATCCGGTACCAATTGCTGAAGAACTCTCGGCCGGAGCGCGATGGCGATTGCTGGGCGTGCTGCTGGCAGCGATGTTCATGTCGCTGGTTTCGGTCAGCATCGTCAACGTGGTTCTTCCTGCCATCGGTTCCACCCTGCATGCCACCGAATCGGACCTGCAGTGGGTATTGGCCGGATATGCGCTGACCTTCGGCGTGGTTCTGGTTGCTGCCGGACGCGCCGGCGACCTGCTGGGCCGTGGCGTGATGTTCGTGGCGGGTTTGGCGATCTTCACAGCCGCCAGCATCCTCGCAGGGCTGGCCGCGGATCCACTGGTATTGAACATTGCCCGCTTCATCATGGGCGTTGGCTCGGGCCTGCTCAACCCCCAAGTGATGGGCATGATCCAGCAGCACTTCCGTGGCGCGGCCCGTGGCCGGGCCTACGGGCTGCTGGGCACCGCCGTCGGCTTCTCGGTAGCTATTGGGCCGGTGCTGGGCGGATTGCTGATCAACTGGTTTGGCGAAGACGCCGGCTGGCGCGCCACCTTCTTGATCAACGTCCCGGTCGGCGTGCTGGCTATTGTCCTGGCGCTGCTGTGGCTGCCCAAGCCGCTGTTCAACAAGCCAGCGGGCAAGGTGGATCTGGACCCGGTTGGCGGCCTCCTGCTGGCGGTTGGCATTTTCGCCCTGCTCCTGCCATTCGTCCAGGGCCGCGAAACCCCATGGCTCTGGTCGCTGCTGGCCTTGGCAGTGCTGGTCATGGTGCTCTGGGTCTGGTGGGAGAAGAAGTACAAGAAGCTCGGGCGCGAACCAATGGTGGAATTGGCCCTGTTCAAGATCCGCAGCTTCACCAACGGCACGCTCATTGCGGGCCTGTACTTCATGGGTGTTTCCAGCGTCTGGGTGCTGGTGGCCATTTACGTCCAGCAATCCCAGGGTTTCAGTGCCCTGCAGGCAGGGCTGATCTGCCTTCCCGCGGCCCTGCTCTCCGCCTTCAGCTCCGACATCGCCGGACGCTATGTCATGACCGTGGGGCGAAAAATGGTCATCGGCGGCATTCTCAGCGCCCTGTTCGGTCTGCTGGCCACCATTGCCGTGGTGGTCCTGGAGGATCGCGGGCTGCTGAACATCTGGTGGATGCTGCTTTCGCTGGCCTTCATCGGCGTAGCCCAGGGCTTCATTATTTCGCCTAACCAGGCGCTGACCCTCATGGAAGTTCCCGTGGCCAACTCCGGCAGTGCCGGCGGCTTGATGCAGACTTCCCAGCGCGTGGGCACTGCGGTGGGCATTGCGGTGATTACCGCTGTCTTCTACGGCATGAACCACGTAGCCGGGTACTCGATCGCCATGGCGCTCTCATTCGCTGCCATTTCCCTCTTGGTCCTGGCCACCTTGCTGGTCGGTATCCTTGATCTGCGCCATAGCCATGCTGCCCGCAGCAAGCCAGTTGCCGAAGAAGTCGTTCCCGTCAGCACCGGCGTGCAGCGTACGGTGACCGGGGCAATCGAGGTTGTCGGGCCGAAGGAGCCTACCCAGCCAGTAGACTCCCAGCCGTAATCCGGTACTGGCCAGCGGGTGGGCCGAAGACCTAGGCTGGGGGATATGAAGCGATTCTTCCTGCGCACCGCGGCACTGTCTTTGGCTTTTGGTGTTGCCGCCTGCGGGGCGACCCCGGGCGAGCCGGGCGCCAGCCAGCCAACTGAAAGCGAGACCAGCGTGATACTCCAGGATCCGGTCGGCTTGTGGGGCAGCAAGGAGCAAGGCCAGCCGTGGCTGGAGCTTGCCGAAGACGGCAAGATCACCGGCAGCGATGGCTGCAACCGCCTCGCCGGCACCTGGAGCGCATCCGAAGACCTGGAATTCGCCGCGCTCGCCTCGACCAAGATGTTCTGCGAAGGCGTGGATGACTGGCTCTCGCGCGCTGCCTCCGCCAAGCTGGAGGACGGCGAAAAGATGCTTGTCCTTGACGCAGACGGGAAAGAGCTAGGAACCCTTGCCTTTGGTGGCAAGGGATCCTAGCTCTTTGCTGCTTCAGCCTAGACTATGCGCTGACGCGGTAACCGGAGATCATCGGGCACTCGAAAGGATCCCGGGCCGATAGCCCGACCTTGTTCAGGTAGGTGATCACCTGTGCGTAGGATTCGCGGACACTGGCCACGGTGTACGGGACCTGGTGCTCGTCGCAGTACTGGCGCACGATGCGCGAGACGCCGGCCAGGTTGGCGCGCGGCATGGACGGGAACAGGTGGTGCTCTACTTGGTAGTTCAATCCGCCGTAGACGTGGGAGAGCACGCGGTTTCCCCAGCTGGACTTGGCCATGACATTGCGTCCGGTCAGTACCTGGCGGGAGAAGAAGTCGATGCGGGCGTCCTGGGGAACCATCGGCATGCCCTTGTGGTTCGGGGCGAAGGAGGCACCCATGTAGACGCCGAAGACTGCCAGCTGCACGCCGAGGAAGGCGAAAGCCATGCCCACTGGCAGGAAGTAGAACACGATCGCCAGGTAGATGGCGATGCGCAGTGCAATGCCGGTCATCTCGCGCTTGCGGTTCTTGACCCGGCCGGCCTTGAACAGGTACTTGATCGAATGCATATGCAGATTCAAGCCCTCAAGGGTGAGCAGCGGGAAGAACAGGTAGCCCTGGCGGTTGGTGATCCACTTGAGCAGGCCGCGCTGGCGCTTGGCGTCCTCGGTCTGGAAGGAGATGGTGTCCCACTCGATGTCCGGATCCTTGCCCACGGTATTGGGGGTGGCGTGGTGCTTGTTGTGCTTGTTCATCCACCACTGGTAGCTGATGCCCACGACGATATTGGCCAGGAACTGGCCCAGCTTGTCATTGCGCTTGTGCGAAGCCAGGATCTGGCGGTGTGCCGCCTCGTGCGCCAGGAACGCGAATTGGGTGAGCAGCAGGCCCAAGGCTGCGGCCATCAGCAACTGGAACCAGCTGTCGCCCAGGAGGATGAAACCGGTAACGGTACCGGCTAGCAGCACCGTCAGCACGATGCCCAACCCGAGATAGTGCCCGCGGCGGCGGCCGACCAGTCCAGCTTCGGTGACCAACTT
>NZ_JBLVOJ010000012.1:370807-376896 GCF_053543715.1 Glutamicibacter sp. AGC46 | reverse complement strand
CGAGTCCATCCCCCACCGATAAATCTTTCCACCAACAACCATGCGGTCAAAGGTAATATCCGGTATTAGACCCAGTTTCCCGGGCTTATCCCAGAGTCGGGGGCAGGTTACTCACGTGTTACTCACCCGTTCGCCACTAATCCACCCAGCAAGCTGGGCTTCATCGTTCGACTTGCATGTGTTAAGCACGCCGCCAGCGTTCATCCTGAGCCAGGATCAAACTCTCCATAAAAAAATAAAAAGCCACCGGCAACCCCTTGGAAAATAAGGGCGAAGCCAATGAAGTCCTGGCGAATAATAAAACACTCAAGAACACTGCACGGGGGTGCAATGCCTCAAGCAAATGTTATGTATTCACCAAATAAAAATATTCGGTATCAACAAACTTGGCACACTATTGAGTTCTCAAACAACAAACACTCTCGACACCACAACCACCAATCCTTCGATGACTGCTTCGCTCCGGAGCAACTTTACAAGCTTACCACCAAGTTGACTGTTGTCAACTCGACGTTTCAGTCTTGTTCACCCCGCCGTTTCCGTTTCGCCCTTTCAGGCTGTCCGGATCAGCGGCGCGAGATAAAACTCTACACGGGTTCCGCCACGACGCAAAATCGGCCAGTTTCCATGCTTTCCTGCGCAGAATCCCCGGAATCATGCGGATTCCCTGCGGTCCAAGGTGAATATCGGCTAAAAACAACGGAAAATTGTTGTTATGAAGCAGGTCACCCCAATGAAAAGGGGCCATAACTTGCCTTGGCAAAGTTATGGCCCCTTCACGGTGCTTGGAGACTACTTGGACTGTCCAGCGCGCAAACGCGATACCTCGTAGAGCGAGATGCCAACAGCCATCGAAGCATTCAGCGATTCCATTGCCGAGTCGATTGGAATCGAAACGATGGCGTCGCAGTTTTCGCGGACCAGCCGGGACAGGCCCTTGCCTTCGGAACCAACCACGATGCACAGCGGGCCGGTAGCCAATTCGAAGTTCGGAAGCTCCATGTCGCCACCGGCGTCGAGGCCGATCACGAAAATGCCAGCAGCCTTGATTTCTTTCAGTGCGCTGGTCAGGTTGCTGCACTTGGCTACTGGTACGCGTACAGCTGCACCGGCGCTGGTCTTCCATGCCGAAGCGGTCATGCCGACGCTGCGGCGCTCTGGAATGATCACGCCGTCTGCGCCGAAGGCCGAGGCCGAACGGACAATCGCACCCAGGTTACGCGGGTCGGTGATGCCATCCAGTGCCAGGAACAGCGGCTGGGTCCGGGTGTATCCCTTGTCGAAGTCCTTGATGGCCTTGGTAGCCAGCTGGACTGCATCCTTGTATTCGTATGGCGGGATCTGCAGGGCCATGCCCTGGTGGATCGCGTCATCGGTCATGCGGTCGAGCTCGGGCTTGGATGCTTCCATCAGCGGGATGCCCAGCTCGGCAGCCAGCTTCAGGGATTCGCGGACGCGGTCATCGACGTCGATGCGGATGGCAACGTGCAGCGCCTTGGCAGGGATGCCGGCGCGCAGCGCCTCAACGACGGAGTTGCGGCCGGTGACGAACTCGGCGTTGACCTTGATGCGGTCGGTTCGACGGCCGGTGCTGCGCTTGGCGGCCGAGCGCTCAGAGAGCTGCTTGGCACGGTAAGCCTTGTGGTACGGGCGGTCCTCCGCTTTGGGGGTCGGGCCCTTGCCCTCGAGGGAACGACGTCCCTTGCCACCACTACCCTTGGTTGGGCCCTTTTTGTTCATTGGTTCATGTCCTTTAGTTTTGAGTTCGTTGGTGCCGCGCGTGTTCGCGACTAGTTGTCCAGAGTCCAGCGAGCGCCATCGGCCGAGTCCGCCACGGTAATGCCAGCGGATGCCAGCGCATCGCGGATGGCGTCGGAGCGTGCCCAGTCCTTGGCAGCGCGTGCTTCGGCGCGTTCAGCCAACTGGGCCTGGATCAGCTGATCCAGGGCTGCGTGCTCTGCAGAAGATTTCGAGCTTTCATTGCTGCCGGCATCATCCAGGCCCAATACCTGGGTCATGGCCAAGACCTGGCCCAAGGCCTTGGCAGTGGCAGCGTCGTCACGGCTATCCAAGGATGCATTGCCCAGCCGCACGGTTTCATGCAGCGCGGCCAGCGCCATTGGAACGTTCAGGTCATCATCCATCGCGGTGCCGAAAGCTTCCGGAACCCCGGTGGCCACGATCGACTCGGCGACGGCACCCAGGCGGTAGCGCGCGTTGGAGATGAAGGTGTCGATGCGTTCGACCGCTGCCCCCGCTTCGGTCAGCGAGTCCGGGCGGTAGTCGAGCATCGAACGGTACTGCGCCTGGCCCAGGAAGTAGCGCACCACGCGGGCGTCGGCCAGCGCGAGCATTTCTTCCGGGGAAATGGTGTTCCCAATGGACTTGGACATCTTCTCACCCTCATAGGTGACCATGCCGTTGTGCATCCAGAAGTTTGCAAAGCCGTGGCCAGCCGCGTTGGACTGGGCCATTTCGTTCTCGTGGTGCGGGAAGCGCAGATCCAGTCCGCCGCCATGGATGTCGAATTCGCTGCCCAGGTACTTGCCAGCCATCGCCGAGCACTCAAGGTGCCAGCCCGGGCGGCCGCGTCCCCAGGGGCTTGGCCAGGAAGCGGTCAACGGATCGGTGCCCTTGTAGCCCTTCCACAGCGCGAAGTCGCGTGGATCCTTCTTGCCGCGCGGATCCGAATCCGGCGCGTCCTGCATATCTTCGATCTTCTGGCGGGTCAGTGCGCCGTACTGCTCATAAGAGCGCACGTCGAAATAGACATCTCCGGAGCTGTCGGCCGCCGGGTAGGCATGACCGCGTTCGATCAGCTGTGCAATCAGCTCATGCATTTCGGTGATGTGGCCGGTCGCGCGGGGCTCGTAAGTCGGGCGTTGGACACCCAGAGCCTCGTAGGCCCGTGCGAATTCCTGCTCGAAGCGGTACGCCAGGGCGAACCATTCTTCGCGCGGCTTGTAATGGGCATCCGCCTCGAAGTCCTCGGCGAAGGATTTCGCCGACTTCTCCAGGATCTTGTCATCGATGTCGGTCACGTTGCGGACGGTGGTGACGGCAAAGCCGCGGTATTCGAGCCAGCGCACCAACAGGTCGAAGACAATGGCGCTGCGGACGTGGCCCACGTGCGGCATGCCCTGCACGGTGGCGCCACAGTAGTACAGCTTGACTTCGCCTTCCGCCAATGGCTGGAAGTCGCGTACGGATGCTGTTTTGGTGTCATAGAATCGCAGGCTCACGCCTTTAAGGTTATCCGATGGATGCACCCTTTGTACTTCACTTGTGACACTCTCGATGATCGAAGCCCCGCGGTTGCGCCAAGGGGCCTAGCCCGATACCGGGTAGACCAGTGCGGTGGCATAGGCTGTCACGCCCTTGCCTTCCCCCTCGTAGCCCAGCCCGTCGCTGGTGGTCGCAATGACGCTGGCTGGGGCGCCGATAGCCTCGCTCAGCACTTTGCTGGCTTCTTCGCGGCGCGCGGCAAAGCGCGGGCGGCGGCCAACGAACTGCACCGCGACATTGCCGATTTCGAATCCCGCCTCCCGCACCAGGCGGGCGGCTTCTGCAATCAGGCTCACACCGCTGGCCCCGGCGAATTCCGGTCGGTCCACCCCGAAGTGCGTGCCCAGATCGCCAATGCCCGCCGCGGAGAACAGCGCATCGCAGGCCGCGTGCGCTACCGCGTCGCCATCGGAGTGGCCCGAAAGCCCGGTGTCTTCCGGGAAGTGCAGTCCTGCCAGCCACATTTCGCGAGTCGGGTCTTCGCTGACCGCGTGAACATCGATGCCGTTGCCGACTCGTGGCAGGATCATGGTTTCTTCCTTTGCGCTTGGGGTGGCCGCGGGCTGGTTCGCCGCGAGCTTGCCTGCCGCGTCGAGATCTCCGGGATAGGTGACCTTCATGGCTTGCTGCGATCCCGGCACCACATGGACTTCGGCTCCGAAAGCCCGCACGATCGACGCGTCGTCGGTAACCTTCTCCAGTTCTGCCTCGGTGCAGCCATCCAGTTGGGCATGGGCATCGCGCAACAGCTGCGCGTCAAAGCCCTGCGGGGTTTGCACCGCGCGCAGGATGGAACGTGCCGGGGTTTCCTTGATGATTTCGTGCTCGCCGGCGGCATCGAGCTCCACCACGCAGATGGTGTCGGCGACGTTCAGCGCCGGGATGACGGCGTTGCACTGCTCGTCGGCCAGAGCGCCAAGCACTTGTTCATGCAGCTTCGCCGGGGCAAAAGCACGGGCGGCGTCATGGACCAGAATGTTGGTGGCGGCGGAACTGGCTACAGCCAAGCCGGCACGGACCGACGCGGCGCGGCTGGCGCCACCGGGCACGGTGCGCACCTTGTCCCCGTACTGCGCCATGGCCGCGGCCAGGCGTTCGTCCTGCGGCGGGGTAACCACGATGATTTCGGTGATCTGCGGAATTCCCAGCGCCCGGTCCACGGCATGTTCAGCCAGGGATTTTCCGGCCACCTGGACCATCGCCTTGGGAAGGCCAGCGCCGAGGCGGGTTCCCATTCCAGCAGCCACGAGGATCAGGCTTGAGTTATGCACTTCGCTTTGCTTCACAGCGCCCAGCTTATCGTGCCGCGCGGTTCGGCCTTGGCCGCTTTAACGCCAAAAGCCGTGAAACGCTTGGGAGCGTTTCACGGCGATGCGTTACCGGAACGGGGCTAAGCCGAAGCCAGAACCTCGTCCAAGAGGCCTTCTGCCTTGGCCTCGTCCAGATCCTTGGCCAAGGCCAATTCACTGATCAATACCTGGCGAGCTTTTGCCAGCATGCGCTTTTCGCCTGCCGACAGACCACGGTCATTTTCTCGGCGCCACAAGTCGCGGACTACTTCTGCAACCTTGATGACATCGCCGGAAGCGAGCTTCTCGACATTTGCCTTGTAGCGGCGCGACCAGTTGGTCGGCTCTTCGGTAAATTCAGCACGAAGGACATCGAACACATGGTCCAAGCCTTCCTGACCTACCACGTCACGTACGCCAACAAGATCAACGTTCTCAGCAGGAACCTCGATGGTCAGGTCGCCCTGAGCCACCTTGAGCTTGAGATACATTTTCTCTTCGCCCTTGATCTTGCGCATCTTGATCTCTTCGATCATCGCGGCACCGTGGTGCGGGTAGACAACAGTCTCGCCAACCTCAAAAACCATGTGGATAAACCCCTTTCCCACGCCCTAGTCTACCATGTTTGCTATTCCGGATCCTGCGACTGTGCCCCATATAACCGCGAATTCACGCGGAAATGCCTCTTCCACTTGCAAGAGAAACATGCTATGAAGAAGGTAGGGCAGTCGACTGCGCACCAACTCCCTTCCCCGCATCGGTTGTCTACAACTTGTCGAAATGCGTGTGTTGCACGTCGCTAAATCGCGTCTTTGCGTGAAAAACAGCTAGGCTTAGAGGTAATCGTGGTCCAATTTTCGATTGCGCCTGCCCTAGGTGCATTCGGTTAAGCAGACCACGAACCGAAGCAACTCATTTTTCTCACCGAGGAGTTAGTGTCGTGATCACCGCACGCATGACCGCTGGACGTCGCATTGCCGCGTCCCTCGCTGTGGCTGCCCTGGCATTCGGTGTCACCAGCTGTGGCGCCATCAACGAGCAGGCCACCAACACCGACTACGCCGCCAGCGATGGCGTCAACGTCGATGTCGCAGACGCAAAGGTCCGCAACCTGATGTTCGTCACCAACAGCGACGACACTGAAGCCCGCCTGATCGGCTCCGTAGTCAACGCCGGCGATTCCGCGCTGACCCTGTCGGTCAAGGCTGACAACGCAGCACCTGTCTCCATCCAGGTTCCTGCAGACGGCACCATCAAGCTTGAAGAAGACAAGAACCAGCAGATCATCAAGAACATGGGCATTGCAGCCGGCGAACACGCCGACTCGGTTTTCACCGTTGCCGGTGAGAACGTGGAATTCAGCGTTCCAGTTGTCGATGGCACCCTGGCTGAATACCGCGACTTCGTACCAGGCGGTGCTGACCAGTCGGTTACCGAGCACCTGATTCCAGAAGAGACCCACTCCACTTCGGGCCACTAAGCTTCGCGCAAGACAAAACAAGAGCCTCGGGGGGG
>NZ_JBLVOJ010000012.1:367896-370756 GCF_053543715.1 Glutamicibacter sp. AGC46 | reverse complement strand
AAGATTCTGCCCGAGGCTCTTGCCGTATCCGGGCTCTTTGGCTTTAGACCACGAACTTGTAGCCCAGCCCGCGCACGGTCACCAGGCGTTCGGGCACCGCCGGGTCGACCTCGATCTTGGAGCGCAGGCGCTTGACGTGCACATCCAAAGTCTTGGTGTCCCCCACGTAGTCGCTGCCCCAGACGCGGTCAATCAGCTGGCCTCGGGTGAGCACTCGACCGGCGTTGCGCAACAGCATTTCCAGCAGCTCGAATTCCTTCAGCGGCATGGATACCTCGGTGTTGTCGACCGAGACCACGTGGCGTTCCACGTCCATTCGCACCGGACCGGCGGTGACCACATTGCTGATCAGTTCTTCGCCTTCGCCCTGGCGGCGCAGCACAGCACGGATGCGGGCCAGCAATTCGCGGGAGGAGTACGGCTTGGTGACGTAGTCGTCGGCGCCGAGCTCCAGGCCGACGCCCTTGTCGATCTCCGAGTCCTTGGCGGTGAGCATGATGACCGGGACCTGGCTGTTCAGGCGGATCTGGCGGATCACCTCGGTTCCGGGCTGGCCCGGGAGCATCAGATCCAGCAGCACCAGGTCTGCGCCATGGCGTTCGAACTCGGTCACGGCCTTCAGGCCGTCGTCGGCGATCCGGACTTCGAAACCTTCGCGTTCCAGCAGGTAGGACAGCGGGTCAGAGAGCGATTCCTCGTCCTCAACGATCAATATGCGGGTCATCGGCGTCCTCCTTCACGATCGGACGCATTCGTCTCGATCGTTCGTTCCTTCATCGTCTGGCCGGCAAGCACATTGCTGGTCGCCGGTTCTTCGTCCGCTAGGGGAAGTCTTAGGGTAAATGTGGATCCGTGGCCGGGCTGCGACCACAGCGACACTTCGCCGCCGTGGTTGGCCAGCACGTGCTTGACGATGCTCAGCCCCAGGCCGGTGCCCCCGGTCTGCCTCGAGCGTGCGGAGTCCACGCGGTAGAAGCGCTCGAAAACGCGTTCCTGCTCTTCGGCCGAAATCCCGGGTCCCTGGTCGGTGACCGAGATCTGCGCATAGCCATCACGCTGCCGGATGCCCACGCCTACCGTGGTGTTCTCCGGGGAGTAGCGGATGGCATTATCGATCAGGTTGCGGATCGCAGTCATCAGCAGGTCCGCATCGCCCAGGATCGGCTCCTCGAGATGTCCGCCTACGGTAATGGCGATGCCCTTTTCCTCGGCAATCAGGTGGCTGCGGTCAACTGCCTCGGCCACGACGCTGTCGATATTCACTTCCTGGCCCTGCACGATGGCATCGGTTGCCTGCAGGCGGGAGAGCTCGATAATGTCCTGGACCAGGGCGGCCAGGCGCCGCGATTCCTTGTCCATCCGGGTGGAGAAGCGGCGTACCGCCTTGGGGTCATCGGCAGCCTCGGTAATGGCCTCGGCCAGCAGGCCGATCGCGCCGACCGGAGTCTTCAGCTCGTGGGAAACGTTGGCCACGAAGTCGTTGCGCATCGCTTCGGTACGGGTGATTTCGGTACGGTCGTCGGCCAGCAGGAGAATGTACTCGTCGCCCAGCGGTGCCACGCGCACATGGACAATTAGCTGCCCGGCACCCAGCGTGGAGCGTTGCAGCTCGTACTGGCTTTCGGCAATCACGCCGTCGGCGCGAACCTGCCGCACCAGCGAGAGCAGTTCGTTGTGGACGAGCGTGTGTCCTCGCACCAGTCCGTAGGCATAGGAAGCGGGGTTGGCCCGGACCACCCCGTCGACGTCATCAAGGATCACGAAGGCGCGTCCAATGACCGACAGGACGGCGGCGGCTCCCTCGGGGAGCACGGGTTCGTCGACCTGTGGCAGCTTCGAGGAGCGGTTCTGGGAAAGCCGGAAGGCGATGACGCCAACGATCCCCAGAGCCAGGCCGAGGACGCCGGCTATAAGAGTCGAGATCACTTCGTTCACATCTTTAGACTAGCTTCACCTTTGGGTGGCACCGGCCCTAAATGACGTGATTTAGTCGATTTCGGCGCGCTGTTCACCAAACGTTCACCTTTCGTGGCATATTCGTTAATCACCCGCTGACAAGCTGGAGCAAGACCCTCCACCATGCCACAAAACTGTTTCGGGGCGGTTGGCTGCCACGGCAGTCCACCATCCGGCATGGATACCGACACTCGAAAGGAACTGCTGTGCGTAAGGTATTTCAAGCAGACCTGCAGCAAATTGGCGAAGAACTCATTGAGATGGCCAACCAGGTCGCAACCGCAATGGATCGAGCTTGGGATTCGCTAGCCAACGTCGACGTCGACCTGGCCCAGGAAGTCATCGCAGCGGACGCGAAGATCGACTTCCTGCAGAACCAGCTCGATGAGCGCGCTATCGATACTTTGGCTTTGCAGGGACCGGTAGCCAGCGATCTGCGCATGATCGTCGGTTCGCTGCGCATGAGTGCTTCGCTGGAGCGCATGGGCGACTTGGCACGCCACTTGGCGCAGCTGGCCCGCCTGCGCTTCCCCAACCCGGCAATCCCAGCCAGGATTTCCGACACCTTTGCCCAGATGGCAAAGATCGATATTGACATCGCCAAGGCCGTTGCGCGTTTGCTCGACACCCGCGATCTGCAGATCGCTACCGAAATTATCGAGCTGAACCACCAGCTGGATCGCTTGCACTCCAGCGTCTTCACCCTGGTCGCGGCCGACGACTGGGATGCCAATGCACCCACCACCGTGGACGTATCGCTGACCAGCCGCTACCTTGAGCGCTTCGGCGATCATGGTGTGTCCGTAGCTCGCAAGGTCACCTATCTGGTGACCGGCGAATGGGACCCCACCGAGATCTAGGTCCGCGGACCTAAGCTATAAGGCTGCGCCTTGGGGGGGGCCAT
>NZ_JBLVOJ010000012.1:358102-367764 GCF_053543715.1 Glutamicibacter sp. AGC46 | reverse complement strand
CGGTGGCCCCCCCTCGCAGGTTGTTGGCGCGCAAGTGGCGCCAGCGTCTAGCGGGCTTCTAGCCTTCGCACTCGACGCAGAAGCCTACATTGCCCTCTTCGCGCACCAGCTGCGAACGGTGGCGAATCAAGAAGCACGAGCCGCAAATGAACTCGTCGTCTTTCTGCGGAATGACCGTAACGGTCAATTCCTCGTTGGATAGATCCGCACCTGGCAGATCCATGCCATCGGTGTGGTCGGTCTCGTCGAGCTCGCGCACCACCGACTTGGCGTCCGGTGCGTTTGCGGACTTCACCGCATCCAGAGAAGCCTTACGTGCCTCAGCAACGTCTGGGCGGACTTCATCGTAATCAGTTGCCACGAATTGCATTCCTAACGTGAGCCATTGAGCCTATTCGAAATAGGAGATTACAGCATACTAATGCCAAAAATACAATCGTGCGCAGTTGTTTCGCTCACAGCCGGATGCTTGGCGTTACCTCGGCGTTAACAAGCGGACGGCGGCATCGCGAACTACTGGCGAGTAGCCAGTAGCCCCGATGCCGCCGAAAAGCGTGTCCTACTTGCGGCCTTGGTTGGCAACGGCCTTGATGGCGTCCGCAGCGGCTGCTGGATCCAGGTAGGTTCCGCCCTTGGTGATTGGCTGGAAGTTGTCATCCAGCTCATAGACCAGCGGGATGCCGGTTGGGATGTTCAGGCCAGCAATGTCTTCATCGCTGATGCCATCCAGGTGCTTGACCAGCGCACGCAGCGAGTTGCCGTGGGCGGTGACCATGACGGTCTTGCCTGCCGACAGGTCGGCCTTGATGTTGTTCTCCCAGTAGGGAAGCATGCGATCCAGCACGTCCTTGAGGCACTCGGTGCGTGGGGCGGAGTCGCCCAATGCCGCATAGCGCTCGTCGTTGATCTGGCTGAACTCCGAGGAATCATCCAGTGCTGGTGGCGGGGTGTCGTAGCTGCGACGCCATTCCATGAACTGCTCTTCGCCGAACTCAGCCAAGGTCTGCGCCTTGTCCTTGCCCTGCAGCGCACCGTAGTGGCGCTCGTTCAGGCGCCAGTCGCGGTTCACCGGGATCCACGAACGGCCAGCGGCTTCCAGGGCCAGGTTCGCGGTAACAATGGCGCGGGTCAGCAAGGAGGTGTGAAGCACCTCCGGCTTGTAGCCAGCTTCGGTCAGCAGCTGGCCGCCGCGGGCAGCTTCAGCACGGCCCTTCTCGGTCAGCGATACGTCGTACCAACCGGTGAACAGGTTCTTTTCGTTCCATTCGCTCTGTCCGTGGCGAAGCAAAATCAAAGTGTGGCTCATGTAATCCATCCTAACCAATGCGCAAGCCTGCTCGTGCGAAAGTTAAGGCCCGTGATTAAAGTGCGAAGACCTGCAGTCCGCCAAGATGCGGATGCAGGTCTTCGGGAAAACTTGGTGCCTTGGCACGCCTAGTAGTTGTACCAGCCGCCGCCTTTGCCGCTGACGGCAGGCTTGACGTCCGCGAGGTACACGCAGGCGATGCAGGCGCCGATCAGCTGCAGGAAGCCGATTCCGCCCTGGCTGAAGATGCCGAGCAGTGCCACGGCGGTGCTGGCGACGGTCAGTCCAAGCCAGAACCCCTTGGTGCGCTTGCCTTCCTGGGCGAAACGATCTGCGCCATGACGCAGGCAATCAACCAAAGCCCAGACGGCGAGCGCAACGATGACAATGCTCAAAGCGATCATCATGTAGTACTCGATTATTTGGGCCATGCGCAACATGTTCATGCTTGTACTCTACCTTTCTGGCGCAAATGATGGGCGCTGTGCCACGCGCGGAAATCAGCGCCCGCGGGCATCAAAGCCGGTCCAGCGCTTGCTGCAGATCGGCCCAGAGGTCTTCCACCTCTTCAATGCCTACTGATAGTCGGATCAGGCTGGCCGGGACGCTGGCCGGCTCCGAAGCGTGGCGGGCCCGGCGCTCAGCTAGGGATTCCACGCCTCCAAGCGAGGTGGCGCCGGTGATGAGCTGGAAGGCTTCCAGCACCCGGTCCGCTTCTTCGGCGGTGCTTCCCGCTTCAAAGGCGATCACCGATCCGAACCCGCCCATGAGGTCCGCGGCGCGCGCGTGGCCCGGGTCGTTGGGCAGTCCCGGGTAGCGTACGGCCTGCACCTTGGGATGTGCCGCGAGGCGTTCTGCCAGCACCTGGCTGTTTGACTGCGAACGCTGAAGGCGCACGGCCATGGTGCGCACCCCGCGTAATGCGAGGAAGGTATCCATCGGGCCGGCGATCGCGCCATGCAAGGTCCGGTACCCATGCAGGCGGCTGTGGAGCTGCTCGTCGCTGGTGACCAGCGCGCCCATGATCACGTCCGAGTGGCCCGACAGGTACTTGGTCACCGAGTGAACTACAAGGTCGGCACCGTGGACCAGCGGCTGCTGGAGCAGTGGGGTGGCAAAGGTGTTATCCACGATGCTCACGACGTTCTTCGCTTTGGCAGCAGCCAGCAGGGTCGGCAGGTCGGCGACTTCCAGCATCGGGTTGGTTGGCGATTCCACCCAGAGCACATCGGCCCCATCCAAGGCAGCGAGCACTTCTTCGGTGTTGGCAATATCCACCGGGCGAATGCGCAGCCGTCCCGCATCTTGCAGCTCTGCGCTCAACGCCAGCGAACCGTTATAGGAATGCTGCGGCATCACCAGCACGCCGGCCTCTGGCACGATGCTCAATGCGGCGGCAATAGCTGCCATGCCCGAGGAGAACACCAGGGCAGGCAGCGTTGCCGCTTCGAGCTGGCCCAGTACTTCTTCAAACGGATCCCAGGTCGGATTGGAGAAGCGCGCATATACGCGTTCACCCGGCGCCGCCTGGCCTTTGGAATGGTAAGTCGAGGTGAAGGTTACCGGGTGGTTGACTGGAGCATCGTAGCCATGGGCCGGACGCCCGCCGGCAACGAGCAAAGTTTTCGGATCCCAGGCCGGATTGGCGCCTGATTCTGCGGTGCGGGGGTTCATGGAAAAACTCTACGCTTCCTTTGACGCTGCCAGCCGGTGGATTTCACTACATTTCATCTGACTGATCCACCACACTGGGCGCATTTTCGTTGCACATCCTGCCGTTGCAGCGCACATCTTTAAATGTCCTTGGATAGGCTAGTGGGGTGAGTATCGAATCGAGTACCCCAACCCGTGGCTTGTTCATCGTTTTTGAAGGCGGTGACGGCGCTGGGAAGTCCACGCAGGTCGCCTTGGCCCAGCAATGGCTGGAGTCCCGTGGCGCCAAGGTCACCACTACCCGTGAGCCAGGCGGAACCCAGATCAGCGAAGAGCTGCGTTCCTTGGTGCTCGAACATGGCCACGGCGAGATCGATGCCCGTACCGAGGCCCTGATTTACTCGGCGGCGCGTGCCGCCCATGTCCAGCAGGTCATCTCCCCCGCGCTGGAAGCCGGCACCCACATCATCTGCGACCGATTCGTTGATTCCTCGCTGGCTTACCAGGGCATGGGCCGCGCCCTCGGCTTTGATGCCGTCGCATCGATCAACGACTTCGCAACCGGCGGACTGAAGCCGGATGCCACCATCATTCTTGATATCTCCGCCGCGCAGGGACGTGCCCGGCGCATTGCGGCCAGCGGCGGCGTGGAGGATTCGGATCGCTTGGAATCCGAGCCGGATGATTTCCATGAACGCATCCGCAACGCCTTCCTCGACTTGGCGGCCCGTGATCCGCAGCGCTATCTGGTCCTGGATGCCACCGCCAGCGTGGAGCAGCTGCACCAGTCGGTTGCGCAGCATTTGGCAGGCTTGCTGTGACCCGGCCAGTCTTCGCAGAACTTGCCGGGCAGGAACGTGTCATTGCCACGTTGACCGCTGAGGTTGATCGCGGCAACCCGACCCATGCCTGGCTGGTCACCGGTCCCCCGGGTTCGGGCCGTACCACCGCGGCGCGGGCTTTCGCGGCGGCTTTGCAGTGCACCCAGGCCCCGGCCGGCTGCGGGCAGTGCGCCAACTGCAAAATGGTCATGAATTCGGAGCACCCGGATGTGTCTTTCGTATCCACCGACAAATTCGAGTACCAGATTGCTGACGTCCGCCATCTGATTACCCGTGCACAGGAAAGTGCTAGCACCGGCCGCTGGCGCATCATCATCATCGAAGATGCCGACCGCATGTCCGAGCGCAGCACCAACGTGCTGCTCAAGGCCATTGAAGAACCGCCCGCCAAGATGATCTGGATCCTGAGCGCCCCGTCTCCTGCAGATGTTCTGGTGACCATTCGTTCACGGTGCCGCGCGGTAAATCTCTCCGTGCCGTCCACCCAGGATGTTGCGGATCTTCTGGTGCGCCGTGACGGGCTGGAACCGGAACAGGCGCTGTTCGCTGCCCGTGTCTCGCAGTCCCACATTGGCGTAGCCCGTTTGCTGGCCCGTGACGAGCAAGCACGCATCCAGCGTGAAAAAGTCGTTACCTTGCCGTTGCGCACCACCACCTTGCCGCAGGCGATGGCCGCTGCCGCAGAAATTTCCAAACTGGCCAGCGAGCGTGCCGAGAACATTACCGGCACCGATCTGCAGAACAAGATTGCCCAGCTGCGCCACGCCAACGGCTTGGGTCCAGAGGAGAACATCCCCGCTGGATTGCGTGGACAGTTCAAGGCGCTGGAGGATGATGCCAAGCGATTCGCTCGGCGTGCGGCTTTCGATGCCTTGGACCGTACCCTGACAGACCTGACCACATTCTTCCGCGATGTTTTGAGCATCCAGCTGAAAACCGGAATTGAGCTGATCAACGAGCACTTGCGCGAGCAGCTCGAACGTTTCGCAGCGGAGCAGTCCAGCGAGAAGTCCTTGGCCCAGCTTGATGCCATCAATGAAACGCGCAGCCGCTTGGCTGCCAACGTCAACCAGCTCATGGCCCTGGAAGCACTCATGACCCGTTTGCTGCCTCAGCCGGGACGCCGTTAACCCATCACAAGGAGACACTAAAAGTGCCTGCACGCTCACCGATGATGCGCTTGGCCGCAGTGGGGACCGCTCTGGCTTTGACCCTGGCCGGCTGCTCTTCCACTACAGCGGATTCGCAGTCCGGCGCATCGGATGCGTCGCAGTCCGCGCCCAACGCCAGTACACCGGAAGGATTGGAATCCTTCTACAGCCAAGACCTCGATTGGGAAGAATGCGGCAGCATCATCGAATGCGCCACCATAGAGGTTCCGATGGACTATGCCGATCCCGAAGGCGAGAGCATTGATCTGGCGTTGAACCGCCGCGCCGTGGACGGGGCGACAGGCAATTTGCTGGTAAACCCCGGCGGCCCAGGCGGATCCGGCCTGGATCTGGTGGCGTCCTCGGTACCAGGCATGTTCAGCGCTGACCTGCAGCGCGCCTACAACGTCATCGGGTTCGATCCGCGAGGCGTGGGAGAAAGCTCCCCGGTCACCTGCCAAAGCGGTGCCGAGACCGATGAGGGACGCCAGGAAAACCTGCGGGCTTGGGTTCCTGAAGACCAGGACGAAATTGTCGAGGATACCGAGGACTACGCAGCTGACTGCGCGTCCAATACCGGCGATCTCCTAGGCCACGTCGATACCGTTTCGGCAGCGAAGGACATGGACGTGATCCGTGCTGTGCTCGGTGATGCACAGCTGGACTACCTCGGTTTCTCCTATGGAACTTTCCTCGGAGCAACCTACGCTGATTTGTTCCCCCGGAATGTGGGTCGCTTCGTACTCGATGGCGCCATGGATCCAACCAGCACAGCTTCGGACCTCACCTTGGCCCAGGCCGTTGGCTTCGAGAAGGAGATCGACGCGTGGCTCGCCAATTGCCTTGAAAGCGGTGAGTGCCCGTTCACTGGAACCGTTGAAGAGGCCAAGGTGCAGCTGCAGCAGTTCTTTGCGCAGGTGGAGAACGAACCAATGACCGCCAGCGACGGGCGTGCAGTGCCGATCATCGACTTCATCAACGGCTTCATCTTGCCGCTGTATGACGATTCCAGCTGGCCCATTTTGACCGATGCGATGAACGCTGCCGTCAACGACGCGGATGTGGATATGATCCTCGGCTTCGCGGATCTCTCGGCGGACCGCGAGGGCGACGGCACGTATGCATCGAATTCCACCGATGCTTTCACCGCCATCAATTGCCTGGACCGTCCAATGGACGCCAGTCCAGAAGCGATGCAGGCCGAAGCAACAGAGTTGATGCGTGCGGCCCCGACCTTGGGCAAGTATCTCGCCTATGGCGGCATCACCTGCGAGGCCTGGGACCACGACGCCACTGGCAAGCCTGAAGTCCTCGACGCGGAAGGCTCGAATGAGATCCTCGTCATTGGCACCGTCGGCGATCCAGCTACCCCCTACGCATGGTCTGAGGCATTGGCGCAGCAGCTGGACAACGCGACCCTGCTGACCTATGAAGGCCATGGCCACACCGCATATGGACGCTCCAATGAATGCATTACCAAAGCGGTGGATGAGTACCTGATTGACGGCAAAGTCCCCGAAGCCGGCACCCGGTGCTGATTGGGCTTGATGATGTCGTCGCCGTTTTGACGTTCAGACAATTCCTCGGATAAAGTGACGTGGTGCCTGTTTGCAGGTACAGGCCTCCTTAGCTCAGGGGTAGAGCAGCTCCCTCGTAAAGAGCAGGTCGCCGGTTCAAATCCGGCAGGGGGCTCGGCCTAACGCCCTTGTCAGAATCATTATTGATTTTGGCAGGGGCGTTTTTTGCGCCCAAAAACCGTCTTGTGTGTGCAATGTGTGCACATCATCGTTCTTAGCATCCATCCGTTGCGACACCTTAGACGCCGCATTGCGCGAGGCATTCGACATGAAATGGCCGTAAAAGCTACTCGTGACCACAATATTCGAATGCCCCAGTCGCTTTGGAATGATCATCACATCAACGCCAGCTTGCGCCATGAGGGCCGCGTGTTCATACCTCAGTCCGTGCAATGTGGGAGCGGGCGCGCCCGCCGCCACGCGTAGCTTTGCGAAGAGCTCTGCCACGTAGGAAGGGATTCAAAGGTTGGCGGGTAGGCATCGTGGAGACATCGCGTTCTTCAATCTGGCTAATCTTCCAGCATATAAGGGCATCGACTACATCCAAGTCCATCTCAACGGATGACCTAGAAGCATCGGTTTTGACGCTTCCTTGTTCTACTGCCACACCTCGGACTTCAACCCATGAATTTTTGATGTTGATTGATCGGGGTATAGCCCAATGCCTCCACGCGTCGCTGGAGAATGTCAAAGACCGTCGTTAGCAAGGGGCTAGCGCCAATGACTTTGCATCTTTCATCCACGGAACCCTCGAAAAACATTGACGGAACGCGGGCAGCATGATCTGGGCGGCACTCCGAAACGGCCTTCAGGATTACCTATGAGCCGTTAACGCCACTAACAAGACGGTTGGCAAGGCCTACCCGAATCCATACCCGCACGGCGGGAATCGTCTACGCAGTTTGTCGCCCAAATACAAAGGATCCAAAACATCATTCGCAACTAACATGAAATCGCCCCCGGCTAACGATGGGGGCGATTTTTCGTTTAAATCTATTGCTGGCCTGAGGTCATTTCGAGCCCGTTCTGCTCGTACCTGACTACTACCATTTTCGGGTCCAAATCTAATTTCGAGAGGTCTGCCATGATTTGCTGAGCCGCCATTAGACCGTTGCCGTCCCATTGAGGATCCCCTGAATAGTTCACTACCAGTTCGCCATTCTTTCCCGGCTCAAATGAAGTGATGTCGTAAAAAGGAACGACAATAGCGTCTGGACAATCGACACCTCGGTATTTCAGCCACTCTTTGCCAAGCTCATTGGCCCATGCTTGCCCTTTGGTTTTAGCTTCGGGCCACTGCCAAGCAATGCAATTTTTATCCCATGCGTTTTCAGGCCGGCCTGAATCTATAGCGCTTTGCTTTGCTTTTGCAATATCAGCTTCAGCTAGCGCAACAGGTTCGGCACTAGTGGACGCGCCGAGCGTTGCTGTGGCGCTTGGCGTGGCATCTGCCGATTGATTACCCGCAGAGCAACTAGCAAGGGCGAGAGTGGTCACCACAGCGGTGGCAAGCATTTTCTTCACTGGCTATTCCGTCCTTCTGTCATTGACTACAAGCATGATTGCGGCGGCCATGATAACTAGGCTAGACGGGAGACGTAGCCACCACGGCATAGGCAGGAACACCACAGCCAGAGCAAGTGCGAAAATCATCAACGGTGTCTTTTTCATGCGCGCTTCACCTTCAACGCCCGAACTAGGAGGGTACCGCCTATGGCTAAGGCTATGACGCCAGCCGGGAACGAAATCCACCATGGTTCAGGGATGAAGAAAGCGACCGCGCACGCTGCCATAAAGACTAGGGCGAATACTGTTTCTTTCATGCCTGCACTTTCTTCAAACGGTTTTACGGTGAGTCTACATAGAGCACTGGACAGGATAGGGGGAGCAACTTCAAAGGACGCTACGCGCTAGCGTACGAACGGCACTATGACGTGCTGGCTAATGCGTATGCAAATGTATGCACACACTGCCGGGTAAATTCTGAGATGCCGTGCCCCCACAACCTAAATAGCCTTATATCTAGGCCAAATAGCACCTTGCGGAACACTCAATTATCGCCTTCGTCTATCTCGTAAAGAGCCGGTCGCCGGTTCAAATCCGGCAGGGGACTCGTTTTCGCAATTTTCAATGGATTTTCATGACTGGTCCCGGGGTCTTCGATTCCCACGCAGTCCATTCTTATCCCGCATCTTGCCCAACGGCGCTTTTGGATATTCAATTAGGCCAGAGCCGGCAAACGATTCTTCACTCCGCGATCAGCAGATCATGGATCCCGGTTCGCGACCGGCAAAAGCGGTATAAGCCTTCGACAGCAATTTCCAAGGAATTCCAAACTGATGCAATCCTTGCAGTACTCCCCTGAACCGCCCTCGCTAGGCGGCTAGGCGATCATGCGCCAACGGTGGAGCGAAGTAGCGTTCCTGCATTGGCGGGTTAGCCCGGATGAGGTGGCGCCGTACATGCCCGAAGGATGCCGGCCAGATATTGTCGACGGCAGTGCTTGGGTGGGCCTCATCGCTTTCCAGATGTCGCGCAGTGCGTTCTTCTCCGGTCCTGCGATTCCGTGGTTGGGTGACTTCCCGGAGATCAACGTGCGCATCTATTCCGTTGACAATCAAGGACGCCGCGCAGTGGTATTCCTGAGCCTTGAAGCATCACGCCTGCTACCTGTGCTCATGGCGCGGGCAGTCTTCGGGCTGAAGTACCAGTGGTCGTCCATGAAAATCCTGAAGAAGGCCGGCACGATCAGCTATGCAACACGGCGCATCGGAAATCCGAGCGCACGTTCCCGCATCGTCGTGCGTCCGGTAGAAGCTTCTGCCAGTGCCGATCCAATTACCCCGGGTTCGCAGACCGCCATCGCGCTATCGGCACAGTGGGCGTTCCACCAGCGGCATCTTGGGCGCACCTTGCACTGCCGGAACCACCATGAACCGTGGCCGCTGCAACCTGCACAACTCGTTGAATTCGACGATGGCCTGCTGCGTGCCGCCGGTTTCGCCACTCTCGCTGATCGAGCTCCTGACTCGGTTCTGTACGCCGAAGGCGTCGATACGCTGTTCGCTGCACCAACCGTACTGGACTGCTAGAGGCCAGGCACAAGGCAGTTGCGGCAGAAGGCTCCCCGGTT
>NZ_JBLVOJ010000012.1:352824-358061 GCF_053543715.1 Glutamicibacter sp. AGC46 | reverse complement strand
AAGAAACGGGGAGCCTTCTGTTCTGCCTAGCTTTTTTACTCGAAGTCGGCGGTTGCCGGGTCAGCCGAGATACGGCCTTCCGCTCCGCGGTCCAGGGTAGCGATGGCAGCCAGATCTTCCTCGTCCAGTTGCACGTTCAGCGATTCGAAGTTCTCGACGATGCGCGATTCGGTGGTCGACTTCGGGATGACCACGTTGCCTACCGCCAGGTGCCACGCGATGACTACCTGTGCCACCGATGCTTCATGCTTCTTGGCGATCTCCACCAGCACTGGGTCGCTGAGCAGTTCGCCGCCGTGGCCCAGCGGGGACCAGGACTGGTGCAGGATGCCGTGCTCGGCCTCGTAGGCGCGCAGCTCGCCCTGCGGGAAGTACGGATGGGTTTCGACCTGGTTGATCACCGGGCGGACGCCGGTTTCGGTGTAGAGCTCTTCCAGTGCTTCCTTGGTGAAGTTGCAAACGCCGATGGACTTGGCCTTGCCGTCCTTCTGCAACTGGATCAGTGCCTTCCAGGTGTCCACGTAGGTGCCGCGCTTGGGCTGCAGCCAGTGGATCAGGTACAGGTCGACGTATTCCAGGCCGAGCCGTTCCAGCGAGGCATCCGCTGCGGCGAGGGTCTTCTCGAAACCCTGGTCCGAGTTCCAGACCTTGGTGGTGATGAAGAGGTCTTCGCGTGGCACGGCGCTGGCTGCAACTGCGCGGCCGACGCCAGCTTCGTTGCCATAGATGCGTGCGGTGTCGATGTGGCGGTAGCCGGCGTCGATGGCCTGGCCAACGACTGCTTCCGCGTCCTCGTCGGCGACCTTCCAGACGCCGTAGCCAAGCTGGTCGATGGTGTTTCCGTCAAGGAACTTCAGTTCAGGAATTGTTTGGGTCATGCAACTAATTTAGTCCACTGATGCGCCCTGCGCGGTGGAACACCACGCGAGCGATCGGGAAAACCCAATTATTCGCTGGAAGCGAGCAATTGCACGGCCCGGCTGACGTCTTCTTTCACCAGCATGGCACGATGGCGCACGGCTTCGATATCGATAGGCTTGCCGGCTTCGGCCTGCATGCGCATCATCGCTACGACCTGTGCGGTCGTCGCCAAATCATTGGCGGCCTTAGTCAGCGAACGATGCGCCGCAGAGGTCAGCTGCGGGATCGTGTCGTCATTGCTCGGGGTGATCCGATGCGCCGCACAGCAAAGCTGGCGCACGGTCGGCAACAGCACAGCCATCTCATTGGCTTCTCGGACCAGCTGATTGTAAACCTGGTCATCGTTGATGCCCTCTACCACCTGGAAGACCCGGTCCAATGACCGCTGGAAACGGTCATGGGCGCGACGCCAGACGCCCTCGCCAAGTTCGCGAGCAGCAGCACGCTCAGCGCGCAGTCGTGAAAAGAACGCCATTACACTTCTCTGCCGGTGGATTCCGATGAATTACTGGTTCTAGCCTACCGGGATCACCGCAGTGTTCCCGGCAGCGGGGTCGACATAAAACGAAACCGGCCGCGAGCCCCATCCGCTTTCGCCAATGGTTCTCACGGCCGGTACCAGTCGCGTTCAGCAGCAACGCCCTTCAGGATTCTTTTCCTGCCAGTCGGTGTAGTCCTTCCAGAATTCGCGCTCGGTCATTGGCTTGGCGCCAGGATGATTGCGTTCGTGGTGTTCCAGGTAGTGCTGGTACTTGTCGGCCCCGAGCACCCCGTCGACAAACTTCTTGGCTTGCCCCAGGCATTCCAACAGCGTCGCCATGGCTAGTGGCCGCCTCGCTGGACTTGGGCTTCGGCAGGGATTTGCTTCCAAGCCTTCTCAAGTTCCTTTTCGGCAGGCGACGAGATCAAGCCGGCGGGCGCGTACATCTTCGATGGCACGGCAGGATCCTCGGTGCTGTTGCCACCACCGCTCTGCTTGGCCTTGGCGGTTGCGACAACCGCCGAAACCAGCACGATGGCGGTCAGTACCAGGAAGACCACGGACAGCCAGCCCTGGACACCGGTGTTGCGGACCACGGCCTCCATGGCTTCGACGCTGCCCGCCGAGCCGAGGGAAGTCTCGCCATTGGCCAGAGCTTCCTTGTAGGCGTTGTGGTTGGCGAAGTAGCCCACCTTGGTATCTGCGGAGAAGATCTTCTGCCAGCTCGCGACGAAGGTGATCACCACGGTGAAGGCCAGCGGCAGAGCCACGACCCACAGGTACTTGAAGTTGTTCTGCTTGGCGATGATGGTCATCACCACGGCCAGCGCTATCGCAGCCAGCAGCTGATTGGCGATGCCGAACAGCGGGAAGAAGGTGTTGATGCCGCCCAGTGGATCTGTCACGCCGAGGATCAGGATGTAGCCCCAGCCGGCAACCATGATCAATGTGCACAGCCACACGCCCGGACGCCACGAGGTGTCCTTGAACTTCGGGAAGAAGTTGCCGATGGTGTCCTGCAGCATGAAGCGTGCAACACGGGTACCGGCGTCAACCGCGGTCAGGATGAACAGGGCTTCGAACATGATCGCGAAGTGGTACCAGAAGCCCATCATCGCGGTGCCGCCGAACCACTGGTGCATGATGTGCGCGATGCCCACAGCCAGGGTCGGAGCGCCACCGGTACGCGAGACAACCGAGCTCTCGCCCACGTTATTGGCAAGTTCGGTCAGCTGGTTTGGATCCAGGCTAACGCCGGCCAAACCCAGCGAGTTCACGAATGCCGCCGCGGTTTCCACCGTGCCACCGGTAGCGGCAGCCGAGGAGTTCATCGCGAAGTAGATGCCGCGGTCGATGGAAATCGCTGCAACCAGCGCCATGATGGCCACCATGGATTCCATGAGCATGCCGCCGTAGCCCAGGAAGCGGGTTTGCTTTTCCTTCTCGACCAGCTTCGGGGTGGTGCCCGAGGCGATCAGTGCGTGGAAGCCCGACAGCGCACCGCAGGCAATGGTCACGAACAGGAATGGGAAGATGTGCCCGGCAACGACCGGGCCATCGGCACGGCCAGCGAACTCGGAGAAGGCCGGAACATCGATTTCCGGGCGGACGACGATGATCGCCACGGCCAGCAGGCCGATGACGCCGATCTTCATGAAAGTCGACAGGTAGTCGCGAGGAGCCAGCAGCAGCCATACCGGGAGCACCGCGGCGATGATGCCGTAGATGATGATGGCCCAGGCGATGGTGGTGCGATCCAGGTGGAAGAACTCGGCACCCCACGCAGACTCGGCAATCCAGCGGCCGGAGATGATCGCGAACATCAGCAGCACGAAGCCGATGATGGAGATTTCCAGGACCTTGCCCGGGCGGATGAACCGCAGGTAGATGCCCATGAACAAGGCGATAGGGATGGTCAGGCCCACCGAGTAGACACCCCACGCGGATTCGCCCAGTGCATTGACGACCACCAGCGCCAAGATGGCGGTAATGATGATCATGATAGCCAGGGTGGCGATCAGGGCAGCGGTGCCGCCGATCAGGCCCAGCTCTTCGCGGGCCATCTGGCCCAGCGAGCGTCCGCCACGGCGCATGGAGAAGAACATGACGAGATAGTCCTGGACCGCTCCGGCCAGCACCACGCCCACGATAATCCAGATGGTGCCTGGCAAATAGCCCATCTGCGCTGCGAGGATCGGTCCAACCAGCGGACCGGCGCCTGCGATGGCGGCGAAGTGGTGGCCGAAGAGCACGCGGCGATCGGTGGGAACGAAGTCACGGCCGTTATTGACCGATTCGGCCGGGGTGGCCCGGAAATCATCCGGTTTGGCGATCTTGCGCTCGATGAACTTCGAGTAGAAGCGGTAGGCAATCAGATAGGTCGCAACAGCGGCGAAGACGAACCAGATGGCATTGATGGTTTCCCCGCGCGAGAAGGCGAGAATCGACCATGCGATTCCGCCGACCAGCGCGATGGCAACCCAGATGGCGATCTTGGCGGGGGTCCAACGCTTTTCTTCGCGTTCGGCAACTTCAGGATCGACACCCGCTGGTGGCAAGGTATTTTGGGTACTCAAATCGAGCAACCTCCTAGGAACAGTGCAAGTGATGTGCGCGACCAGCGGTTATTAGGCTAGTCACGCATTAATGACTACTGAGTCACCTTACAACTGGTTTCCCGCTGCTTTAAACCTCTATGACAACTTTTCCCGTATGTTCACCGGAATCGAAGTATTCGTGGGCAGCGGCCAGCTCCGGGAATCCAAAGGCCTTGGTGACGTTCAGTGCCAGTTTCCCCTGTTCCAGCAGCGGCATCACGCGGGTAATGGTCTGGCGAACGATCTCCGCCTTCTCATGCAGCGGGCGGGAACGCAAAGTTGTGCCGATGATCCGCGCCCGCTTGCTCATCAGCAGGCCCAAGTTCAGTTCTCCCTTGGCTCCGCCTTGCAGTCCGATGACTACCATCCGTCCGCCGACGGCGAGCGCCTTGACGTTCTCCCCCAGGTATTTGGCGCCCACGACATCCAGGATCAGATCCACGCCCCTGGCGTCGGTCAGTTCCTTGACGCGTGCAGAAAAGTCCTCTTCCCGGTAGTTGATCCCCTCGTCGGCGCCGAGGGCACGGCAGTAGTCCAATTTCTCTGCCGAGGAGGCGGTGACGATGACGCGGGCGCCAGCGGCCTTGGCGAGCTGTATGGCCATGGAGCCGATGCCGCCGGCTCCGCCATGGATCAACAGCGTCTGGTCTTGGCCCAGTCCGCCTTCGATGAAGAGGTTGGAGACCACGGTGGCGGCGACTTCCGGCAACCCGGCGGCTTCGATGCTCGAAATCGTTCCAGGGATTTCGATGAGCAGTTCTGCCGGAACATTGACGTACTGCGCATACCCGCCAGCAGCGAGCAGGGCGGCAACTCGCGCTCCGGGTTTCCATCCGCTGACGCCATCGCCGATCTCCACAATGCTGCCCGAGACTTCCAGCCCGGGGATATCGCTGGCTCCGGGAGGTGGCGGATACACTCCCTTGCGCTGCTGCACATCCGCGCGGTTCAGTCCGAAGGCCTCGACCTTGACCAGCACTTCCCCAGCTGCGGGGACCGGCATTGGCCGTTGGACCAGTTCAAGGACTTCTGGTCCACCGGCACCGTTGTAGATATAGGCGTTCATAACGTCGTTCATGGCCTTCAATTCCTTTCAACAGGGGTTCATGCCGTATACTTTTTCGGGTTGGATGGTTGTCCGAGCGGCCGAAGGAGCTGGTCTTGAAAACCAGTAGGCGGCAACCCCGTCTCATGGGTTCAAATCCCATACCATCCGCGCTTTTCGAGTTTGGGGGGGG
>NZ_JBLVOJ010000012.1:339494-352765 GCF_053543715.1 Glutamicibacter sp. AGC46 | reverse complement strand
CCCCCCCCAAACTGCTTAATACTGCTCCGCGCTTAATCTTTCGTTGGCGATCAGCCCCGCCAGGCGAGCCACTTCGTTCACTACGTTGGCTGCGTCTTGCAAGGTTCGGGCCGCGGGGTGGCGCAGGTCGCCCGCTTGCGCGGCAATAGCGGTCCCCCACTGCGCTGATGACAATTGCAATCCCAGCACGAATAGCCCGCGGTGCGCCAGCCCATCGCTGTTGACCAGACGGTATGGTTCACCGACCACGTCGAAACCGGATCCAGGCAGGCTTTCGCCTTCCGTGTTCTTCCAAGTGTGCACGCGCGCTACGTGATCTCCCAAGAGCTGCTTTATCAGCGCCGCGTTATTTTGCAGCACGCGGTTACTGGGCATCATCGCTTCGCACATGGTCTTCGCAGTGTGCACCTCCGCATCTACCCAGGGCGAGGATGCGGTGAATTGCTCGGAAACCTCGTCGAAGCCGAACTCCGGGTCCGGGCCAAGGAAGGTTACGATCCCGGCGCGCGAAAGCGCCAGCAGCTGTTCAATGCGTTCCAGCGGCGGGCCTGAGGACAGTCCTTCGACCAGTGGCTCGAAGTGCGCTTGGATTTCTTCAATGCGCGACTGCTCGTCGATCACGCCGGAAGCAATCAGCTCCTTGACCAGCATGCGTCCGGCATTCATCGTCATGATGGCGCATGACAACGGGTCTTCTAGCCCGCCGGTGCTGTGCCGGGCATTGCCCACGAGGTAGTCGCGTACTGCCTGCTGGTATTGCTCATCGGAGCTGAACCCGAGTTCTTCAAATGGCCTTGCCAGCTTTGGCACATCGAGCCACTGCAATTGCGGGAACTGCCCGACGAACTTGCGCAGTTCGCTAAGCCACACTTGGCTTCCTTCATGGTGCTCCGCAGAGAGGATCGCTTCGAGCTGATCAACGAATTCTCGCTCATCGAGACCTTCCGGGGCACCATGCGCGCGAGCGCAAGTGCTGTAGTAGGCGAACAAGATGTCCCGGTGCAGTTTGGGCCAAATATGGCGTGAGAACACCAAGGAGGAGGCAGGGTTGGTGGCGCGTGCTTCGGCAAGGCGCCCGATGAGTTCCGGAACGTCGAAGTAGCGTAGTTCAATTTCATCAGGAATGAACTGCTCCACTACTGGCTTGCCCCAGTAGGGGGTACCTCGGCGCGAAGCTACGATCAGTGCCGGCTCCCGGCCTGAGCCGATGTACTGCAGGCGATGCCCCGGCTCGGTGCTGGCCTCACGGAAAATCCCGCCGCGGCCTGCCGTCAGCTCGGCCATGCCGTCAAAGAAATTCAAGCCCAACCCGCGGATCAACGCAGGCTGGCCCTCCTTGAACTGGGAGTAGTCGAGGTCCGCTGGAACATTCGGTGGCAGGTAGGTGGCCCCGGCTTGGGAGGCAGCTTCCTTGAGCTGCTTCTGCCATGGGTTCAGTTCTGCCGGCTGGTGGCCCAAGGCCAGCACCACAGCGTCAGCGGCCAGCTGACGGGTTTCGGCACCCTCCAGGTTACTGCGGAAATCGATCTGATAGGCGTTGCCGACGGGGCGGACCGCAACGACTTCTGCGGCTACATGTTCGATGCTGAAATTCTCGTGGGTGGCAAGTATCGCTGCGCTGCGCTCATACACGTGCTCGAGGTACTCGCCATAGATTGCGCGTGACGGATAGGAGCCGGGTTCAATTTGCCCGATCAGCTTGGCATGCTCATCGGTGAGCTTGCGTCCATCGCCGCGCAGTGCGACGAACTGGCGAAAGCTCAACCCCGGTTCATCGCCCAACCGTTCGGGGGTCACTGTCGGAAATGATGACGGGGTGTTCATCAGGAAATGCTCCGACTGTTTCGGGTTCCACACGTGGCCGGAGCCCGGAGGGAACGGATCAAAGACCGTAACTTTCAGAACGGTGCCTTGGGCCGGGAGTTTCAACGCCAAGTTAGCGAGTCTTTCAACCACGCTCGTGCCGCGTGGGCCTGCCCCGACAAGGGCCAGGCTGAACTCGTTCTTTGGTGTTGCTATCTCGCTGTTCACTCCTCTAGGTTATTACCTTTGGAACAGGGCATGGGCCAGACGCATAGACTATGGCCATGACTGAGCATGATTCTGAGGTTGCAAGCGCTGATCCGTATTCCTGGCTTGAAGTAATTCACGACGAAACGGCACTCGAATGGGTGCGGGATCAGACCCAGCGTACCGAGTCCGAGCTGTACGACGACTCGTTCCATGCCAATGCGGAGCGGATCAAAACGGTCTTGGATGCCCAAGACCGCATTCCCATGGTGACCAAGCGTGGCGATCATTACTACAACTTCTGGCGCGATTCAGCCCATCGTCTTGGACTTTGGCGTCGCACCACTTGGAATTCCTACCTCAGCGACGACCCGCAGTGGGAAATCCTATTGGATCTTGACCTGCATGCGCAGCTGGAAGGCCGCGAATGGCATTTCGCTGGTTCAGCACTTCTGCGTCCAGCGGCCGGCGGCGCCTACCAGCGGGCGCTGCTTCGCTTGAGTCCTGACGGCGGCGACCAGGTGCGCATTCGCGAATTCGATCTGGCCTCCAAGAACTTCGTTGCCGGCGGTTTCGACCTTCCCGTTGCGAAGACCCAAGCCTCGTGGATTGACCACGATACGTTGCTTGTCGGTTCCGCCAGCAGCGAGCAGTTCACGACCCGTTCGACCTACGCGAATACGTTGCGAAGGCTCAGCCGCGGCATGGAGATCGAAGAAGCGCCAATTCTCTTCCAAGTCGATAGAGAACATGTCGCAGCCTTCGGCTACTTCGATTCGTCTCCGGGATTCGAACGCGTGGTCACCACTGATGCCATCGACTTCTACAATTCCAATGCCGGTGTCCTCATCGACGGGGAACACCATCTGATCGATGTTCCAACCGATGTGCAGGTCAGCCTGCACCGGCAGTGGGTCCTCTTTGCTCCCCAAACCAATTGGGAACACCAGGGCCAGAAGATCGCTGCGGGTTCATTGGCTATCGCCCGGCTGGATAGATTCCTCGAGTCCGGCAGCATCGAGAAGGTTCTCTTCGTCCCGGATGCGCACACTGCGCTGGAATCACTGAGCTTTACCGCCAATTATCTGCTGCTCACCGTATTGCATGATGTGGCTTCGCAAGTGCGCATTATTGATCTCGCAGATCATTTCAGCCAGTCGGACATGCCGCTGATGGATCCAATGCTCAGCGTCTCGGTGGGAGCCGTTGATGATGAGGACCCGGAGCATGGCGATGACTATTGGATGACCATCACCGGATTCATTACCCCTACTACCTTGTTGCGCGGCACAGTTGGTTCGGCAGCAAAGGTCGTGAAGAAATCGCCGGATCGCTTTGATGCCGGTGGTTTTGAAGTCACCCAGCATTTTGCGTCCTCTGCGGACGGCACCAGGGTTCCATATTTCCAGGTCGCGGCATCCGTCCTGGTCCACGATGGGAAGAACCCGGTGCTGATGGACGGCTACGGCGGTTTCCAGCACAGCATGACTCCTGGCTATGCAGCCGCCATGGGCACCGGTTGGTTATCGCGGCGTACCGTTGAGGGCCGCAAACCGGTATACGTCATGGCCAACATTCGCGGTGGTGGCGAGTACGGGCCAGATTGGCATCGTGCTGCCCTGCGTGAAAAGCGCCATCGTGCCTACGAGGATTTCGCGGCCATCGCTCAGGACCTGGTGGCTCGCCGGGTGACGTCCCGCGCGCATTTGGCCGCGACAGGGCGTTCTAACGGCGGGTTGCTCATGGGCAATATGATCTCTGGCTATCCGCACTTGTTCGGAGCAATTTCCTGCGGCGTCCCGCTATTGGACATGCAGCGCTACACGCAGCTAGCTGCCGGCCATTCCTGGATTGCCGAGTACGGCGACCCGCAGGTTCCCGGGGACTGGGACTTCCTGCGGACTTTCTCCCCCGTGCATCGACTCACCGACCAGCCTCATCCAGCCAATGACTATCCGGCCTCGTTGATTTGGACCACGACTTCTGATGACCGTGTCGGCCCTTCGCAGGCACGCATCATGGCAGCCAAAATGATGGATCTGGGCATTGCCAATGTGCGGTACCACGAGCCACAGGGCGGTGGCCATGCCGGGTCAACGGATAACGAGTCAACCGCCAAAATGCTGGCGACCAGCTACGAATTCCTGTGGCGACAGGTGCGTTAGCTCTCTCGTTTTGGAACACGCGCCCATCTTCGGGTAGGCTAGATTCTGCTGGAAACAGCGGATGGACACGTGCCAGAGCGGCCGAATGGACTTCACTGCTAATGAAGGGTCGGGCTAAAACTCGACCGGGGGTTCAAATCCCCCCGTGTCCGCCAAGAACCCCCTACTCAGGTAGGGGGTTTTTCGTTCATATGGCACTTTTTCGACGAGAACGTTCCGAATACGGAAAATCCCCCGGATTCACCGATTTTTCGGTGAATCCGGGGGATTTTCAAAACTCCAGGACAGCAGTTTCTCCGCTACTGGTCGTCGCGCTTAACGAAGGTCCGCAGCATGTTCTGCACGATATCCTCTGGCAACGAGGTGTGGCGAACAATGATTTCCGACATCCGGTCCAGATCGGTATCGGCGATTGCGCCGAAGAGCGCTTCGCGGTCAGCTTCTGGAAGTTCGGCAGCATCGAAATGCACTGGACCATCCGGGCCCTGGCCTTCAAAGCGGAAGTCTGCAATATTGCCGTTGGCGCTCGCGCCAGACATGGGAGACGTCGCGATCATGCGTTCCAGGTCTTCGACCGGCAGATCCGTATAGCCGTGCAGGATCTTTGCCGCTTCTTCAAAATTGGAATCCCGCAGCATGGAGAATAGCTGGTCGTATTCATTTGCCGGCAGTTGTTCGCTGGAAAATTCGCGGTTCTCGCCATCAAGTTCGAACGCCATCTTGAAGTGCGTAGCACTTGGTTCCTGAAGGGAACTGAACTGCTCGCTCCATTCCTGGGGTACAACCCAAGTGTCATCGGCAGGTGCTGGTGTGGCATCCTCTGCGGCAGTGGCGGCCGCTTCACGATCTTCGCGCTCAACTTGAGCTTCGAGTTTGTCGCTCAAAGCCTTGATCTCGGCATCATCATTCGGCAATTCCTTGGCAGGGGCTGTCTGCGGGTACTTGTCGAGGCTGCGTACTGCAATCACGCAATCCTTGACCGAGTCGCCAGTAGCAGCGCGGAAATCCTTGACCGCGCCCATGACGTCGCCCTTGGCCAGATTGCGGTACACCGAATTGCGTGAAGCATCATCCAGCCTCGCGTTTGCCGCCTGCGCTGCTTCACGGGAAATCGCCTGCGCGATTTGCGCAGTGTTCTTCTTGCGCAGCGCTTGCAGACCGAAGTAGCCCAGGGCAATCACTGCGATGAGGACAACGAGCCAGATGAGAAATTCCATACTTCCAGACTACTTTGTTTAACTGTGCGATTACCCGGCTACGCCCAAAGTGAAAGGCATGACACCCGGTGCGCCGGCGATGCGCAGGGCCCGCCCAGCCATCGCCATGGACCACCGGGAATCAACCAGATCATCAACTAGCAGCACCGGCCCTGGAGCGTCGGCAATGAGCTGTTCGAGCTGCGTTGGAAGTTCAAAAGCATCGGCAACCGCAGCCACACGGAAAGCGGAATTCCCGCCCGGGCCATTCTGTGGTCCAGCACCGCGATATTCGAGCTGCCCCAGGTAGCGCAACCGTCCCACCTCAGCTAGGCCCTGAGCAAGGGAGGTGATCAGCTGGGGACGCTTATTCGATGGCATGGCTACAACGCCCACTGGACGTTCCTCCCAATTCCATTCGGCAAGCACCTTGATGCACGCATCGAACATCGCCTTGTCGATAGGGGAATCGGTGGGGTCGGCAAAGAGCTGGCGCAATCGGTTGCCCCACCCCAGGTCGGTCAGGCGAGCCAGCGCCCGGCCCGTGGCCACCTGCTCGTCAATAGCGATTTTGCCCTTGAGCGTGTACCCCAGCCGGTCCAGTCCCGAAGGGTACAGCTTGCGCGGTTCAATTGGAACTCCCACCCGTCCAAGTGCCGCCTGCGCGCTGTCCTTCGAATCGTCAGGAATATGGTCGTCAAACCAAACGCCAGCGCAGTTGTCGCACCGGCCGCAGGGAGCAGACTGGGGATCATCCAAGGCGTCGGTCAGAAACTGCATGCGGCATCCGCGAGTGTTCTCGTAACTGACCATGAGGTTTTGTTCATGGATTCGGCTCTGCGCCACTCGCTTGTACCGATCGGCATCATAGGTCCATGGCATGTCGGTGCGCATCCAGCCGCCGGCAACACGCTCCACCGCACCATCCACGGCCAGCACCTTCAGCAACAGCTCAAGTGGCGAGCGGCGAAGGTTCACGGCGCTTTCCAGCGCCGGGACGCTCATCGCACCGTCGGTCTTGGCCAAGGCCTCGAGCACCTGGGTGGCGCGTATCTGGTCCGGCATGGAGCTGGTGGCGAAGTATTCCCAAATTTCCGAGTCGTCAGGCCCGGGCAGCAGCAGGACATCTGCGTTGATGCTCCCACGCCCGGCACGGCCCACCTGCTGGTAGTAGGCCACGGGCGAGCTGGGGGCACCGATGTGCAAGACGAAACCGAGGTCTGGCTTGTCAAAGCCCATGCCCAAGGCGCTCGTGGCGATCAGCGCTTTCACTTCGTTATTCTTCAACGCTTGTTCAAGGCGTTCGCGTTCTTCCAAATCGGTGCGCCCGGTGTAGGCAGCAACTTCGTGCCCGGCGTCCTTGAGCAGGCGAGCAATATCCTCGGCCGCAGAAACCGTCAGGGTGTAGATAATGCCCGAGCCCTTGAAGTCCTCGATGTGGCTGAGCAACCAGGCTAACTGCATGCGCGGCGAAGCCAGACGCAGGACACCTAGGCGCAGCGAGTCGCGAGCCAGGGTGCCGCGCAGCGTGAAGACCTCCTCGGTGCCGCCGGCCAGCTGTTCGGCAACGTCCTGGACTACTCGGCTGTTCGCTGTTGCAGTGGTCGCCAAAACCGGGAGGCCCTGAGGCAATCGGGCGATCAGGTCCTGGATGCGGCGGTAATCCGGGCGGAAATCGTGGCCCCAGTCCGAAATGCAGTGCGCCTCGTCGATGACCAGCAGGCCCAAGCACTGCATCAACATCGGCAACTGCTGCTCGCGGAAGGATGGATTGTTCAAACGCTCCGGGGACACCAGCAGCACATCGAGCTCATTGCGTTGCAGCTTTTCGAGGATTTCACGCCATTCGAGCACATTGGCCGAATTGATGGCCGCAGCGCGGACTCCAGCACGCTCCGCGGCCGCAACCTGGTCGCGCATCAATGCCAGCAGCGGGGAAACGATCAGTGTTGGCCCGTAGCCCTGTTCTCGCAGCAGCAGGGAAGCGATGAAGTACACGGCGGACTTGCCCCAGCCGGTACGCTGGACGACCAGTGCGCGGCGCCGCTCGGCCACCAGTGCGCTGATCGCTTCATACTGGCCATCATGGAACTGCGCGTCCGGGTTTTGCACCAGTGCGCGCAGTTTCTGCAGTGCCAGCGTTTTCAGATCCACTTGCGTTGAGCCATCCATGCCTCCAGTATTTCAGTTCCTGCCCACGATTTAGCCCGTGGCGTCCGCTAATTGTGGATGAGCTCTCGCAAGCTGCGGTGCCGGCAGGGGAAAATAGCTGAAATGTTAGGCATTTCCCATCCGCAATCGCCTAGTTCTCAATGATTTGAATCAGTCAAACCGGTAGGCTGAAAGGCGTGAGTGAAGAAATTGATCTTAATCAGAGCTTTAAGGCCTACGACGTACGCGGCGTAGTCGGCGAGAACCTGGATGCCGAAGCAATTGAAGCCATCGGCGCGGCCTTTGTCGACGTCCTGTCCCTGTCCGGCAAGGAAGTACTGGTTGGCGGTGACATGCGCCCGTCTTCCGCAGAATTCGCCCAAGCCTTCGCTCGTGGCGCCACCTACCGCGGCGCCAACGTGATCATGCTCGGATTGATCTCCACCGATGAGCTGTACTTCGCATCGGGCAAGCTCAATGCCGCCGGTGTTGTCTTCACCGCCAGCCACAATCCCGCCCAGTACAACGGCATCAAGATGTCCAAGTCTGGCGCCCGCCCGATTTCTTCGGCTACCGGTCTTTTCGACATTCGCGACCTGGCCCAGCAGTACCTTGACGAGGGACTGCCGGTCTCCGGTGACGCCCCGCAGGGCAGCATCAGCGAGCGCGACGTGCTGGCCGACTATGCAGCTTACCTGCGAGAATTGGTGGACTTGTCGGGCATTCGTCCGCTGAAGATCGTGGTGGATGCCGGTAACGGTATGGGCGGCATGACTACCCCTGCAGTTCTTGGGGGCACGGTGCTCGCTGAGCTGCCGCTCGAAATTGTCCCGCTGTATTTCGAGCTGGATGGCACTTTCCCCAACCACCCGGCCAATCCGCTGGAACCGGAAAACCTCAAGGACCTGCAATCCGCAGTATTGGAGCATGGGGCCGATCTCGGCCTGGCTTTCGACGGCGATGCCGACCGCTGCTTCGTGATCGACGAGCGCGGGCTGCCGCTGTCCCCTTCGGCTATCACCGCACTGGTCGCGGTGCGCGAAATCGCCCGTGTGCAGGCAGCTGGCGAAGAGTCGCCAGTGATCATCCACAATTTGATCACTTCCAAGGCAGTGCCTGAATTCGTCGCCAAGTCCGGTGGCGTTCCGGTGATGACCCGCGTAGGCCACTCCTTCATCAAGGCTGAAATGGCTTCCCAGGGCGCGGTCTTCGGCGGCGAGCATTCCGCCCACTACTACTTCCGCGACTTCTACAATGCCGATACCGGCATGCTCGCTGCCATGCATGTGCTGGCCGCCTTGGGCGAGCAGGAACTGCCGCTCTCCGAGCTGGGTGCCGAATACGAACCCTACGCTGCCACCGGTGAAATCAATTCAGAGGTCGAGGACAAGGCAGGTGCCACTGCCCGGGTCGTGTCGCATTTCCAAGACCAGCCAGTAGAAGTGATCACCATGGACGGCACGACCATTTCAGCGGCCGATGGCAGCTGGTGGATCAATCTGCGCCCATCGAACACCGAACCATTCCTGCGTTTCAACGGCGAAGGCCGGACCGCAGAAATCATTGAGCCCATCCGCGATGCCGTTCTGGCTATCGTGCGTGAAAAGAACGTCACCAACTAGCAAAGGGAAGACATGAACCTCGAAGAACTGGATGAGGGCGTCAAGGACGCGCTGAACAAGGTCTTGGGCACCGCCCTGGGCGTGGCCCGCGAACAGCTCGAAGAGCAGGGCGTGTTCCTGCCTTTCGCGATCGCGCTGGAGCCGAAGGAAGAGGAAGACGAGCCGGAGCTGCGCTTGATCGCTGTTCCGCCAACGGATGATCCTGAGGATCCGGAAGCCGACATCGACACCGAAGCCATGGTTGCGGACCTGATGCAGGTGCTGAACCAGCAGGGCACCCACTTCCAGGCGATCGCCGTCGCCTCGGATGTGCTGCTCCAGGAAAACGACCAGGACGCCATCCACATTGTGGCCGAGCACCGTGTCGGTGCGGCGTTGGCCATCGTGCAGCCGTACACCATGCCTGCAGAGCCAGGCGGCGAATGGATCTTCGACGAGCCAGCGGCAGAATCGGCGGAAGCCATCTGGGCCAACGCGCTCTAGACCGCGGTTGGTGATTCCGGGGTCGGCATAGTCACCATGCTGACCCCGGAATGCTTTTCCCACGTAAAGTAGGAATCATGAAACTCAGTGCCTTCACCGACGTATGCTTGCGAACCGTCATGGTCCTTGCAACGCCCGGCACCGGGCAACTGACCAGCCGCCAGATCGCCGAGTCCGTGGGGGTTCCCTACAACCACGTGGCCAAAGCCGTTCTGGAACTGCGCACGCTGGGAATCCTGCAGGTCACCCGCGGCCGCAATGGCGGCGCGCAGCTGAGCGATGGAGCACTGGATTTTTCCCTCGGCTCACTGCTGCGCAAGTTGGACAAGCGCACCGATATTGTGGATTGCTCCGATCATGACGCGCAATCCAACTGCCCGCTTTCGGGCAACTGCCGCTTGCGGGCAGTCTTCCGGCAGGCTCGCGAAGCTTTCTACGCTTCACTGGACCCGCTGACCATCCAGGACATCTGCCCGGCATCATCCGCGATGCCCTTCACAGCGCTCCCCTTCCCGACAGTGCGCGCCCTTTCCTGATTCCCCTGCGGCCCCCGGGGGTCGCATCGCCGATTTCTGTTACGAATACCAGCCGGTGGATTTGCAATCCTTTTCTACTAGGCGTAGAAATGAATCATAAATCTTGTATCTGTAATACAAGTTATCGCCTACTCCAAGGAGACCCGATGCTGTCCACGAAGTCCTTCCCGGTCGTTGAAACCACGTTGCCAATCATCGCAGAGCGCATTTCGAGCATTACCCCGAACTTCTACAACCGCCTGTTCACCGCGCACCCGGAACTGCTCGACGGAATCTTCTCCCGTTCGAACCAGAAGAACGGCACCCAGCAGCAGGCCTTGGCGGGATCCATCGCAGTCTTCGCAACCTACTTGGTCAAGTACCCGGGCACCACCCCGGAAACCATGCTCGCGCGCGTAGCCCACAAGCACGCTTCCCTCGGTGTCGCCGAGGAGCAGTACCCCATCGTCTACAAGCACCTCTTCGACGCCATCGCCGAAGATCTGGGCGAGGCGCTGACTCCGCAGATCGCCGAGGCCTGGACCGAGGTCTACTGGCTGATGGCCCACGCGCTGGTCAAGATCGAGAGAGGCCTGTACGCGCAGCAGGCCAACGCTGAGATCTACACCCCATGGAAGCTTGTCGAGCGCATCGAAACCGGCGTTGATTCGGTCTGCTTCAGCTTCGAGCCAGCTGACCGGACCCCAGCCACCGTCGCCAAGCCGGGCCAATTCGTTTCGGTCCGCATGCCGATGGCCGACGGCCTGCGCCAGGTTCGCCAGTACACCTTGAGCGGCGACATCGGGCGAACCGACCGCCGCACCGTCACGGTCAAACTGGATGTGAACGGCGAATTCTCCCCGGTGATCCACCATGGCCTGAAGCTCGGCGACGTGGTGGAACTATCGAATCCGTATGGCGACCTGGTCATCGATGACGATGGCTCGCCACTGGTGATCGCCACCGCCGGAATCGGCTGCACCCCGAGTGCGGCCGCATTGCAAACCCTGGCCGCACGCGGCTCCACCCGCAAGGTCACCGTGCTGCACGCAGACCAGACGGCCACCGCCTGGCCATTGCGCGAGCAGATGCTCGAATCCATCGGCAAGCTGCCAGAAGCCACCATCAGCACCTGGTTCGAACGCGGGGAATTGCCGGAGGGGCTGAACGCCACGTCCGGCTACATGGATCTCGCCGGCGCACTGACCGGGAATGCCCAGGTCTACTTGTGCGGCCCGCTGCCATTCATGCATGCAATGCGCAACCAGGCGCTGGAAGCCGGCATCCCGGCCGAGCGTATCCACTACGAAGTCTTCGGCCCGGATGCATGGCTCGCCGCCTAGCTTCCTGGTGACAGAGCCGTGCTGCAGGTGGATCCATGGGGAATCCGCCTGCAGCACTTTTTTTGCCTTTATTTTCCGGTATCCGCAGGAGAATCCGGCTTGCCGCCCTGTTTCGGTGCCTTCTTCTTCAAATTGAACTTTTTCGGGTCCAGCTTTCGAGGATCGATTTTCCCGGCGAACCTGCCAGGCTTCTTCTGCCCGGCTTCTTGAGCTGGCGGCGCGGGCTCCCCGGCTTCCAGGTCCTGATTCGCCGGCGCTTCAGCGGCTTGTTCCACCGGTGTTGCTTTCGCGCCGGGTGCCGGCTTCGCAGCCTGCGGATCAACCAGGATCTGGTGCAGACCCGCATCGGAAATCCACTTGCGCAGCACCGAGTTGAACAGGATCGGGTTCTCGATATTCCATTGGTGGTGCATGCCCGGAACCACGCGCGTGATCACCTGCGGGAGCCTTGCGCGCAGCGCGTCAAAGGATTTCTGCACAACTTTCGGCTCCTTGGCTCCAGCGAGGGCCAGTACCGGGCCCCGGTAGGAGCCGAGCTTCTGAGGCAATCCCCCCGGGTCCATCTCGTCCATGATGGCCCGCATGTTCTCGGCTTTGAGCTTCACGCCGTGCTCGGTGAACAGCTCGCGCTCATCATCCACCATTCCGTAGGCACCAGCCTGGAAACGCCAGAACCACTCGCTGCCAATGAGCTTGAGCTGCATCCGCTGGAAAGCCCGGGCCGCCTGCCCCACACCGGTCACCGGAGTGCCGGTAATCAGCACGGAGTCAACGAGCTCCGGATGCCGGGCGGCCACGTGCAAAGCAATCACTCCGCCCAGGGAAATGCCAACCAGATGCACGCCGCCTTCGGAAACCTCGTCGGCGATCAAGGCGGCGACATCATCGGCGGCGGATTCCAGGCTATCCCAGGTCTCCTCGAACCGGGCACCAAAGGCCGGCAGGTGCAGCGTCAGGATGTTGCAGTCGCCAAAGGCCAGAACCTGCGGGTCCCAGCTCCAGTTGCCGACGTTTCCGCCGTGGAGGAAGACCAGGGTCTTCATCGACCGTTGCCCATCGTGATGCCGCCCGGGCTGCACTTCCGGATAATCGGTGGCATCACGCCCGGCACCGCTTGCAGGGGTCTTGTTCTGGTCTTTGGCTGCAGTCATGGCAAGTACTCCAATACCGCGTCGAGCCATTCCAGCTCCGCGGCTTGTTGTCGGATTGCATGGTCAAGTGTGGCAGCCATCAGGAAGCTGCGACGGTCCGCAGCGGCTCGCATGTCAATGCCTTCGCGCTGGGAGAGGTAGTCATCGAGGATGAACTGCGTGGCTTGGCGGCGTTCCTCCAGCAAGCTCTGGATATCATCGCGTTCGAGTTCGGCGGCGAAGAACACCTGCCCCATGAAGGGATCACGCTCGGGAGACTGCACCGCACCAGCAGAAAGCCACTGGGCCAGTGCCGCACGTCCCGTTTCCGTGATGTGGTGTTCCTGGCGGTCAGGGTAATTCGACTGCGCGACGGTGCGCACGGTGGCATACCCCTTGTCCACCAGCTGCGCCAAAGTGCGATAGATCTGCGCCTTGTCTGCGTTCCAGAAGTGGTTAATAGAGGAGTCAAAGTGCTTCTTGAGCTCGTAGCCAGTCATGGGCGACAAGCACAGCAGCCCGAGAATCAATCGTGCCAAAACCATAGAGCAATCTTTTCATAAATAGTTGATTTTGCACCCACTTTGCCCCGGCGTGTGGAAACTGTACCCGGATTGTGACAATTCCTCCGTGGCGCACGAGAACGCCCCCGTGGC
>NZ_JBLVOJ010000012.1:320552-339445 GCF_053543715.1 Glutamicibacter sp. AGC46 | reverse complement strand
CCAGTCACGGGGGCGTTCACTGTGCGGATCTGCTGGAGATCCTAGTCAACTACGCGTTCAGGCGATCCTTCAAGCCGTCGAGCTCTGCACGCAGCGAAGCTGGCAGCGCGTCGCCGAACTTGGCGTACCACTCTTCGATGGCCTCGACTTCGGTAGTCCATTCATCCTTGTTGACAGCTACTGCCGCTTCGACGTCGGCTGGGGTGAACCCTTCAAGGCCGGCCAAATCCAGGGACTCGCCGGTCGGGACGTTTCCGATGATGGTTTCCCGGGCGTCCGCGGTGCCTTCGATACGCTCGACAGCCCACTTGAGCACACGCGAATTGTCGCCGAACCCTGGCCACGCGAAGCCACCGTCAGCCGTGCGGCGGAACCAGTTGACCAGGAAGATCTTCGGCATCTGCTCTGGGTTGAGCTTGTTCGAGATCTTGTCCCAGTGGTTCAGGTAGTCGCCTGCGTTGTAGCCGATGAATGGCAGCATCGCCATCGGGTCACGGCGAATCACTCCGGTCGCACCTGCAGCGGCTGCGGTGGTCTCGGAGGAAAGGGTCGAACCCATGAAGATGCCGTTGGTCCAGCTGCGGGCTTCGGTCACCAGCGGAATGGTGGTCTTGCGGCGGCCGCCGAAGAGGATCGCATCGATCTTCACGCCGTTAGGCGAGTAGTAGTCCTCGGAAAGCATGTCGACCTGGTCGATCGGGGTGCAGAAGCGCGAATTAGGGTGCGCTGCCGGACGACCGGATTCAGGAGTCCAGTCGTTGCCCAACCAGTCGGTCAGGTGCGCAGGAGCCTCGTCGGTCATGCCCTCCCACCAGACGCCACCGTCATCGGTCAGCGCAACATTGGTGAAGATGTTGTTGCCCTTGGAGATGGCGCGCATCGCGTTCGGGTTGGTGGACCAGCCGGTGCCTGGCGCCACGCCGAACAGGCCGTATTCGGGGTTAACGCCGCGCAGCTCGCCGTCCTTGCCGATGCGCATCCAGTTGATGTCATCGCCCAGGGTCTCAGTCTTCCAGCCTTCAATGGTTGGATCCAGCAGCGCCAGGTTGGTCTTGCCGCAGGCCGACGGGAATGCCGCGGCAATATGGTACGACTTGTTCTGCGGGCTGGTCAGCTTCAGGATGAGCATGTGCTCTGCGAGCCAGCCTTCATCGCGGGCCATCGCCGAGGCGATGCGCAGCGAGTAGCACTTCTTGCCCAGCAGCGCGTTGCCGCCGTAGCCCGAACCGTAGGACATGATGGCGCGCTCTTCGGGGAAGTGCACGATCCACTTGTCTTCGTTGCATGGCCAGGCAACATCTTCCTGGCCCGGCTCCAGGGGTGCACCTACCGAGTGCAGCGCTGGAACGAAGAAAGCGTCCTCGGCTTCCATCTTGCGCAGTACTTCATTGCCGATCTTGGCCATGATGCGCATCGAGGCAACGACGTAGGCGGAATCGGTGATCTCCACGCCGTAGGCAGGCACTTCCGCGTTCAGCGGGCCCATGACGAATGGGATGACGTACATGGTGCGTCCGCGCATCGAGCCATCGAACAGGCCGCTGAGCATGGACTTCATCTTGGTTGGGTCTTCCCAATTATTGGTGAAGCCTGCATCTTCTTCCTTTTCGGAGCAGATGAAGGTGCGCTCTTCGACTCGGGCCACATCCTTGGGGTCCGAGAAACCAGCGTAAGAGTTAGGGAAGTTCGGATCGGTCAGCTTGACCAAGGTGCCGGCTTCAACCAGCTCGGCAGTCAGGCGATCATTTTCTTCAGCTGACCCATCAACCCAATAAACACGATCCGGCTTCGTCAGTGCGGCAACTTCCTCAACCCAGGATGCCAACTTCTCGTGCGAAGTAGGTGCTGCGCTGATAACGTTCTGATCCGAGCTCGTGCTCATTATCCATTCCCTCCATTGGGCTGAACTTGCAATAAATCAAGGCTATTAGGTGCTCAACTCCAGCGCCGTGTGATCGAAACCTCATGAAAGTGAAACCCGGAGGACCAGAAGGAAAAAATTCCCGAAATTCCGGGGGTTGGTCTAAACGAATTAACTCGATTATGTGACGAAGGTCACGTAGACCGGTACCCTTTCAGCGTCTTCACATAACCTTATGTTCATCTGGACCCACTAGCTTTGCCCCTCGATTTGTACAGCGCGAAATCGACCTGTATAGTTATTCGAGGTTCGTGAGAACAAGCCACACAAAAGAATATGCGCCCATAGCTCAGCTGGATAGAGCGTCTGTCTACGGAACAGAAGGTCAGGGGTTCGAATCCCTTTGGGCGCACCAACTGAAAAATTCCCACTCGCTCGAGTGGGAATTTTTTGTTTCCCCCAAAGGATTGCCCGATGACACAGCTTGCTCTAGGCGGCCAGCTCAGCCTGCGCCTGCTGGAAGTCGCCGACGCAAAGCAAGTCGCTGAGTCCTACCAGCGCAATCGACAGCACCTGGAGCCCTGGGAGCCGGCTCGCCCCGCAGAATTCTTCACCGAGACGCGGCAAGCGGCACACCTCGCAGCCGCCTCAGAAGCTCGCCGAAGCGGATTGGCCTTTCCCTTCGGGCTCTTCGAACGGGATGCGCTCATCGGACGCTTTAATATCAGCGGAGTGGCCCGTGGCGCATTCCAAAGCGCCAGCCTGGGCTACTGGATCGATCATGAATACACCGGGCGGGGCTTGGCTTCCCGAGCCGTGGCCACCTTGCGCACGGTGGCGCTCAACGATCTGGGCTTGCACCGGCTGGAAGCCAGTACGCTCCCCCACAATTACGGCTCGCAGCGCGTTCTTGAAAAGAACGGCTTCGTCCGAATTGGCATGGCGCCGAACTATCTGGAGATCGAAGGACGCTGGCAGGACCACAACCTCTACCAAGCGATCTTGCACGATCATTCGGCTTCCAATCCCGGTGATTCCGTAGTCGACTAGTTATTTTGTGAATCACGGCACTTTTTGCTGTTTTGGTTCTTGCTCCCCGGAAATCTCGTGTAAAGTTATTCAAGTCGTCAAGACGGCTAATAAATGAATATGCGCCCATAGCTCAGCTGGATAGAGCGTCTGTCTACGGAACAGAAGGTCAGGGGTTCGAATCCCTTTGGGCGCACCAACTGAAAATTCCCACTCGATCGAGTGGGAATTTTTTTGTTAAATCCCGGCGGTGGACGGCAGCGGTGCCGCAACAGACTAGTGCGAAGCGCGCAACACCAATTTCGTGTCCATGATGCTCCACTCGGGTACCTGTTCTCCGTTGATGCGTTTGATCAACAGTTCCGCCATGATTTCGCCCTGGCGCTCCGGGTTCTGCGCAATGGTCGTCAACGGCGGTGTCGAGCTTCGCGCGAAAGAGTCATCATCAACGGACGTTACCGAAATGTCCTCCGGCACTTTCACACCGGCTTCCCCTAGGGCTTGCAAAGCTCCGAAGCCCATCTGGGCACTGGCGGCAAACAGGCCGTCTACCGCAACATCCGCGTCCAGCAGCTGCTGCATGATGCGCCGTCCGCTAGCCGGGGTGAAGTCGCCGATCTCAATAGCCGCAGGCTCCAGGCCCGCGCGTTCAACTGCCTGCTTGAATCCCACCAAACGGTCCAGTCCCGCGCCCATGTCCTGTGGCCCGGCAATAATTGCCAGCTTGGTGCGTCCCTGGCCAAGGATGACCTCAGTCGCTTGCCTGGCGGCGGCGATGTTGTCGATATCGACAACATAGATGTCCTTTTGATCGGTGCTCATGGTGCGTCCGCCATAAACCATGGGCAACACAGTTCCGAGATCCGCATAGGAACGGTCATCCGCGTGGTGCGAAAGCACCAGCGCGCCATCCACATTGCTGCCTTGCAGGTAACGGGTGGTTTTCACCGGATCCGCTTCGGTGGACAGCAGCAAGGTGAGCATGAATTCGGTATCGGCCAAGTACTGGGCAGCGCCCTGGACGACCTTGGCGAAGTACGGGTCTGCGAAGAACTTCGCGGTGTTCTCGGGAACCACCAAGGCGATGGAATTGGTCCGGCCCTGCGCCAGGGAACGGGCGGCACGGTTAGGCACGTAGTTCAATTCGCGGATCGCCAATTCAACAGCCTTGCGAGCCCCTGGCTTCACCCGATCCGAGCCATTCACTACACGGGAGACCGTGGCCCGTGAGACACCTGCGCGTTCTGCCACCAACTCGAGGGTCGGTTTCGGGCTCCGCGCTTCGTGCATGATCATGATCTTTATCCAGGTGCCTTGCAGTAGTCCGTCGGTGAAACACGATGATGGTCCGCAGCACCATCGGCAGGCTGCGGACCATCATGCTCAGGTGTTATGCCATTGTACGGTTTGCGGCAATCAACCCTGCGTAGGCCTTGCCACTATTCTTAATCGTTCGCACCTGGGTCTGGTAATCGACGTGGATAATGCCAAAGCGCTTCGCGTAGCCCCAAGCCCATTCGAAATTGTCCAGCAAAGACCAGACAAAGTAGCCGCGGACATCCACGCCGTCTGCTATCGCGCGGGCCACAGCATCAAGGTGGTTGAGGATGTATTCCTCGCGTTCGGGATCTTCAACGGTTCCGGCTTCCGTCACCGTATCGGTGTAGGAAGCGCCATTCTCCGTGATGTACAGCGACGGAAGGTTAGCGTAGTCCCGGTTCAACCGGTTCAACAGCACGCGCAGCCCTTCGGGATTCACTTCCCAGCCCATGGCCGTGCGCGGCAGGTCGCGTGCCGGGAAGGTCACATACTCGCTGCCGACAAATGGCGAAGACTTCGGCGAATCGGTAGGCACCACGGGCTGCGGCTGGCCGGCGGGCAGCGGATGGCCTGAAACGTTGTCATCGTGGTAGTGGTTCACGCCCAAGAAGTCGATTGGCTGCGAGATGATCTCCAGGTCTCCTGCTTCAATGACTTCAGCCAGCCCCAAACCCCGGACGTCTTCAAGCAGGTCGTCGGGGTAGGAACCGCGCAGGACAGGGTCCAGGTACATGCGGTTCCACAATGCGTCGACGCGACGCGCTGCTTCCAGATCCACCGGATCGCCGGGATTATTCGGGACCGCGTTGGTCAGGTTCAGCGTGATGCCGATATGCTCCGCGCCCAGTTCGCGCAGTCGGGCGGTGGCCAACCCGTGGGCCAGATGCTGGTGGTGCACCGCTGCCAGCGCGGCTTGAGGTTCTTGGCGTCCCGGGGCATGCTCGCCGGCGGCGTAGCCAATCAGCGAAGAGCACAGCGGTTCGTTGAATGTCGTCCAGTGCTTCACGCGGTCACCGAGCTTTTCATGCACAGCCTCCGCGTATTCGAGGAATTTGTAGGAGGTCTCGCGGTTGGTCCAGCCACCGCGCTCTTCCAATGCCTGCGGCAGATCCCAGTGGTAGAGCGTCAGCCACGGCAGGATGCCATTCTCCAGCAGCTCGTCGACCAGCCGGGAGTAGAAATCCAGGCCTTCGGGGTTCACGGCGCGGCCACCGGGGACCACGCGAGCCCAGCTGGTGGAGAACCGGTAGGAGTCCAGGCCCAGTTCGCGCATGAGCTGCACATCTTCGCGGTAGCGGTGGTAGTGGTCCACTGCGACTTCGAGGTTCTCACCTCCTGCGATGGCCCCTTGCTTCCGGGCGAAGGCATCCCAGACCGAATCTTCCTTGCCGTAGGAATGGCCAGCGCCTTCGATCTGGGCTGCTGCCGTAGCCGAGCCCCACAAGAATTCCTTAGGCCACGCGAATTTTTGGGATAGGTGGTTCATCATTAGCCCTTTACAGCTCCTGCCATAATTCCGGATACAAGTTGTTTGCCTGCAAGTATGAAGAGCACCAGCAGCGGGATCGTGGCCAGCAGGGCCCCGGTCATCACGATGGTGTAGTCAACGTATCGGGCAGACTGCAGTTGGCTCAACGCCACCTGCAAGGTTGGGTTCTGCGGTGCCACCAGCATGGGCCACAGGTAGTCGGTCCAGGCGGTCATGAAGGTGAACAGCGACAGGATCGCCATCGCCGGGCGAGCCGCTGGAACCCCGACATGCCAGAAGGTGCCGATCATGGAGGCGCCATCCACGCGGGCGGCCTCGATCAGTTCATCGGGGATGTTCTCCACCAGGTACTGGCGCATGAAGAATACGCCGAAGGCAGTGACCAGGGTCGGGATGATGATGGCTCCCAGCGAGCCGGTCCAGCCGAATTGCTTCATCATCATGAACATCGGGATGATGCCCAGCTGGGTGGGCACGGCCAAGGTGGCGATCACGAAGACCAGCAGGCTCTGGCGTCCGCGGAAGCGCAATTTGGCGAAAGCGTAGCCTGCCAGGGTGGAGAAGGAAACCACCGAGAAGGTGATTACCGAGGAGACGATGATGCTGTTGCCCAGGGCCGCCCAGAAATCGATGGAGTCCAGGACTTCGGCGACATTGGTCCAGAACTGGCCGCCTGGCAGCAGCGGCGGGTACGCCGAGGCGAACACCGCACCGGTGGAGGAACCGATGACGAACGAATACCACAGCGGGTAGGTGCTGCCAATGAGGAAGGCCAGCAGGATTCCGTAGGTGAGGAAGCCAGGACGGCGGTCCATGGAGAAGTTCTTGCCGCGGCGCTGGGGCGCACGGACCTGGCGCGCGGGGCGTTCCACTGTTGCATTACTCATTTGCTGCACTTCCGCTCTGCGTTCCGTTGGCCGGCTTTGCTGCTTTGGCTTCGGCTCGGGCAGCTGCCCGACGTGCCGCTCGGGTTCGGCCAGTGTTGCCGGCGCCCTTCTTGTCGGCCGAGGAAGCGATGGATCCGGAGATCAGGAAATTGATCACGCCGATCACGATGATGATCAGGAAGAGGATCCAGGCCACGGCCGAGGCGCGTCCGAAGTCCCCGCGATTGAAGGCCAGGTCCCAGAGGTAGAGCACCGTGGTCTGGTACTGGCGGTCCGGGCCGCCTGGAACCGAGCTGCTGGGGTTGAACAGCTTGGGTTCGGTGAAGATCTGCAGGCCGCCGATGGTGGCAGTGATGATCACGAAGATCATCGTGGGGCGGATGCTGGGCAAGGTAATCGAGAAGAAGCGGCGGATCACGCCGGCGCCGTCGATGGCCGCCGATTCATGCAGTTCGCGTGGCACCGCTTGCATGGCTGCCAGCAGGATCAGCGCGTTGTAGCCGGTCCAGCGCCAGTTCACCATGGTCGCAATAGCCATATGCGACGGGAAGACCTCGGTCTTCCACGCGATCGGGTCGATATTCACGGCGGCCAGCAGGTTGTTCAGCACGCCATACTGCTCGTCGAATGCCGAGGAGAAAATCAGTGTGACGGCCACCGGCGTGACCACGTAGGGAACCAGCACGCTCATGCGCCAGAAGGTCTTGGCGCGGATGTTCTGGTCCAGCATGGCCGCGATGAACGTCGCGATCACCAATTGCGGGATGGCCGAAAGCAGGAAGATGCTGAAGGTATTGAACAGGGAATTCCAGAACAGCGGAGAGGTCAGTTCGGCTTTGTAGTTTTCCAGGCCGATCCAGGCTCCTGCTCCGCCGAGCAGATCCCAGTCATTGATCGAGACGACGAACGTGTAGATCAGGGGGAACAGGCCCACCAGGCCGAAGAGGATGAAGAATGGCGAGATGTAGAGGTATGGGGAGTACTTGAAATCCCACCGCCCGCGAAGGTGCCGGCGGCGCGTCCTCCGCTCGTCCCTGGTCTCGGCCGGCGTATCCCCGGCCGGAGCATTGTTCCCCCTGTTCCAACGCTGGGGCTGCGGACTGGGCGCGCTGGCGTCCCGGTCTTGTTCCGGGGCATCGTGTGTTGTGGTGCTCATCAGTGGCATCTTTCCTGCTGCAGTAGCTGTCCAGGCATGGGCCGCAACCTCGTTGCGTGCCGCGGCCCTTGCCTGGATTCGAAGCGGGCTACGGGATTACTTGATTTCCAGTTCCTGCAGGGTCGAGAGGGCCTTGTTCCAGGCGGTCTCGCTGTCGCTGCCAGCATCGATCGCCTTGATAGCCGGGCCGAAGACTTGCTCCTGGATCACCGAATCCTGCGGGCCCTTGTACTGGGCCTGGACGCCGTTGGCGCGGTTGCCCAGGATTTCGCCCACCGGTGCGTTATTGAAGAATTCGCTCATCTCATTCGCGCCGGTCACTGCCTCGGACTTCTGCGCTTCCAGGTTCGAAGGGAACGTGCCGGCTTCCTCGAATGAGGTCGCCTGCGACGATGCGCTGGTCAGGTACTGGGCGAGCTTCGCAGCCTCGGCCGGGTGCTCGGAGGTGGTCGGCACGGTCAGGAACGAGCCGCCCCAGTTGGCCGCGCCGCCCGGGAAGACATCTGCGAAGTCCCAGCCTGCGCTGGAGTCTCCGCCGGCACCCTCAACCTGGCCCTTGACCGTGCCAAGCATCCAGCCCGGGCAAGGCATGACGGCGAAGGAACCGTCAACGAAGGCCTGGCCCTTGCCCCAGTCCCACTGGGTCTGGTTGGCCGACAGCCCCTTGGACGCAGCATCGGAGAGCAGGTCCCAGCGCTCGCGCAGTTCGGCGTTGCCCTCGATATTCAGTGATCCGTCAGCCTTGTAGTAGCCCTCGTCGAGCTGATTGACCATGGAATTCCAGACGAAACCGGACTGGTCGTAGAAGGCCTTGTCGGTCTTCTTCACATACTCGTTGCCTGCCTTGAAGAAGTCTTCCCAGGTTGCGTCGTCGCCACCGAGCAACTCGGCAACTTCTTCGCGCTCGCTGGGCATGCCAGCGTCCTTGAACAGCTTGGCATTGAAGCAGATGCCCATCGGCCCAATGTCCGTACCGTAGCCAATGACGCGGCCTTCTGGGTCGGTGGCCTGCTTGACCTTCCAGTCAACCCAATCCCCCGCTACCTCATTGGCACCGAACTCGCGCAGATCGGTGAAGGAATCTGCAACCGACATCACCTGGCCCAGCCAGCCTTCTTCCACTGCTTGGACATCTGGCAGGCCGGCACCCGCAGCCTGCTTGGTCTTCCAGTCGGTCAACGCGTTGCCACCGGTGTCGATGTTGGTGGCTTCGATGGTGATTCCAGGGTTTTCCTTCTGGTACTTCTCGTACAGCGGGTCCAGTCCCTGGGTGCCGAAGGTCGTCACGGTCAGCGTGACCGGGTTATCAGCCGAGGCCGGCTGGGCATCCTTGCTTGCGTCGGCTGCGCAGCCGGTTGCTACCAGGGCGATGCTTCCGGCAACGGCCGTGGCCAGTGCCAGTGGGGATTTGCGTGAGGGTTTCACGGTGACTCCATTTCGGATATGAATCGTGCGAGCGGGCGAGCGCCAACAAGTTTGAGAGCGCTCTCAAAATACGGCAAAAAAGAAAATTCCTGCGATTTCCTGGATGCCTGAAACGATGAAAGCGACTCTGCCAAACATTTTGTGAGCGCTCTCACAAATCTTCTCCAACAATTCTCCACGATGGAAGTTTTCTGTCAAGCCTTTTCCCCCAAAGAATTCTCCGCCCCGCAGCCAGCACCCCTTTGGGTTCCCCAAAGCGGGTTAAAAGAAGGTGGCCAGGCGCTCTTCAGGGAAGAAGAGCGCCCGGCCCCCGCGCAGGCGGGAAAAGTCAGTTTTTCTTATCCAGCTGCAGTCCGACGAGCACCGGGTCATGATCCGAGGAACGGTACTGGTCAGCCGCGAACAGGTTAGTGATGTTGTTGTTGTAGCGGCTGTATTCGTAGCCCACGGATTCAAGGGCGTTGATGTTCCAGATGTCTTCTCCAGTCACCTTGCCCGCCAGCTTCTCCGAAGCGAAGATGTGGTCCAGCGAGCCCACCAAGCCGTCGTAGAGGTAGCTCTGGGAATCGGCTGCGGCGCCCAGGTCCACGTACCCGGCTTCAACCAGAACCTGCATCGGATCTTCAGCCGAATAGGAGTTGAAGTCCCCCGCCAGCAGCACCTGGTCGGTATTGCGCGATTTCTTCAGCTCGTCCGCGAAGCCAACCAGCGCTTCCGCTTGGCCGACACGGGCTTCGTTCCAAGCGCCTTGACCATCGCCGCTGTCGGCATTGCCCGATCCATCAGCAGGATCCGAGCCCTTGGACTTGAAGTGGTTGGCAACGACCAGGAAGCGGGTGTTCTGGTTTCCGCCAACACGCTGGAAAGCCTGGGCCAATGGATCCCGGGCGTTCACGAATGCTGGATCGTCGAGGATGACCGACTCGTCGATGGGCTTCACGGCCTTGTCGCGGTAGATGATCGCGGTGCGGATAACATCTTCGTCAGCGGGCACAACGGACGGGGTCGGGACATAGCTCCAAACCTTCTGGCCAGCTTCCTGGTTCAACTCGTTGACCAAGTGAGCCAGGGCGGCATCGCGGTTCTGTCCGAAGCGTGCCGAGTTCTCGATTTCTTCCAGGACCACCACGTCTGCGGTGAACTTGCCCAGTGCGGCAACGATCTTGGACTGCTGGCGCTCAAAGCTTTCAGCGGTCGCCGCGCCGCGCGCATCGCAACCACCGCGGACATTGATCGGATTGCCCTCGCGGTCGGTGTAGTACGAGCACCCATCGAGCATGTCGCCGGTAGTGGTGAAGTAGTTCAGCACGTTGAAGCTGCCAACGCTGACATTGCCGCCCACCTCTTGCGGAGCGTCGTTGTCGACCTGCTCGAAGTTCACGGCGATATCGGCATCATCGGCGCCGCCCACCTGGCCCTGCGGCTGCAAACGCCACATATCGTAGCGGTAGTCCAAGATGACCGGTGCGATGAAGGATGCGTCAGCGCCCACGGTGACGCGCTGCTGCGCGTCGATGTACGGCAGGGCGATCTGCTTGTTCTTACTGGTGGAGAAGTTCAGCGTGGCCCCGTCATCGACCACGATCGAGCGCTGCTCGTTTTCCGCCGCGAGAGCCTTGGCCTGGGCACTGCCCGGCTTGAAGACATCGGTTGGCTGGCGCAGCAGCCGTTCGCCGGGCAGGATCTCGCTGGTGCCCATGGCCAGGCTCAGCTCGCCGTACTGGTTCAGCGAGTAGTTATCCGAGACGGTGAACTCGCCCTGCGGTTCGATCAGCATGGATTCAAAGCGCTCGCGCTCTGCATCGCTGCTCGGCAGCGAAATCGCCAGCGGCTTGACGCCCTGCGCCGGCTCATCGAGCACCTCGACGCTGCCGGCCTTGAGCTGGGTCAAGCCATAGTATTCGGACACTTCGCCAGAAACCTGGACATGGTCACCGACGCTCACCGAGGAAACCTCGTCCGGCGCGTACACGAAGATCGCCGAGCTCGCCTGGCCCGAGGCATCTACGCCGCTGCCAGCGCTCTGCAGATAGAAGCCGCGGAATCCGCCGTCGGCATAGGCTCCGGTGACAACACCGCGCACAGTTGCGTCCTGGCCAGCCATGGGCGAGCTGTCGCCGGTCCCCTGGATCTGCTCGATGGGGGTGATTTCGGCAGTATCGGCGTGTGCCGCCGAGAAGCTCGAAACCGCAAGCGCGGTTCCCAGCACCGCGGCAGCGATGCGAGTGGGACGTCTATTGATCATGTTTTTCCCTAGGTAGATATTCAAGCAGCGGCGGCCCTGCCGCGTGCATGGGCCTGGTTCCAAGGTAAGCAAAGCCCGATTAACTGCACCTGAACTCTGCCCCGCTTTTTCGTGACGTACCCAACAACCATCAAAGGTCATCAAACGCTTTACGTCCAGTAGTGATTAAAGGAATCTTTTCACTAATTGAACTGACCGGTCAGTTCAATTAGTCTTTAACTGTGCTAACCGCAGATTCCATTACCGTCAAGGGGCGCCACGACCAGCTCGTGGGGCCCACCTCCGTGCAACTGCAAAGAGGTGAACTGCAGCTGCTGGTATCCGAGCCGCAGATTTCCCGGACCGCGCTGGCCCTTGTACTGAGCGGACGCATGGCACCCAGCTCCGGAACGGTGGTGTGGAACGCGGATCCGAAGCTGCGAACCCTGCGCAAGCACAGCGCTCTGGTCGATTCGCCGGGGATCAATGAACCCGAATCCCACTTGAAGGTTTGCGATCTTGTCGCAGAAGATCTGGGACTGATCCCGGGACCAAGCTGGCGCAAGCCCGGCGCCAGGAAGTGGATGGCGCAGCATGGATTCGACGATATCGCCAGCTGCTGGAGCGATGCCATCGATCCAGGCCGCCTCTTCGAGCTCCAGCTCCTGCTGGCTGCCGAAAATCCCCGTCTGGAATTGCTCATCGTCGATTCACCGGACCGGCACGATCTGGAAGACGAGCATTGGCTCGAGACCCTGGAGAACTTCGCTTCCTCGCATCGGGAATTCGCGGTCCTGGCTATCGTCAGCCGGCTGCCCCAGTGCTGGCAGCAGCAAACTGGGCAGGCTGCCGCCCCGGAACCCGCAGTACTCCCGCTGCCCGATCCATCCACCGGGTTCATCCAAGGCGAACTCGATCTGGGCCTGGATCACCTGGCCATGACCGAGGGCATCGCGGACAACCACGATTTCTTCCTCCCAGCCGACGAACTTGCTGACGCCGTTCAGTGCGAAGCAAAGGAATAGCCCATGACAACTTTGCGACTTGCCCTCTCCGAGCTCAAGCGGATGAGCCGCGGCACCTTGCCCAAACTGGCGCTCATCGCGGTCACCTGCGTTCCGCTGCTCTATGGCGCACTCTACCTCTACGCCAATTGGGACCCCCAGGGAAACCTCGACAAGGTCACGGCCGCCGTGGTCAATCTGGATGAAGGCGCCGAACAGGACGGCGAGGAAACCCGAGTCGGCGACGACGTCGTCGAGGAATTGGAAGACGACGGCACCTTCAGCTGGGCGCACGTGGATTCCAAGGCGGAAGCCGAGCAGGCCGTGGCCACCGGCCAGTACGCCTTTGCGCTGATCCTGCCCGAGGACTTTTCCTCGGCCCTGGTCTCGCCGGGCGATTTCGATGATGCCGAACAGGCCAATATCGAGCTGCTGACCAACGATGCCAATAACTTCATGGTGTCCAACTTCGCCAAAACGCTGGCTACCACGGTGCGCACCTCGGTCGCCCAGGAAGTGGGAACCGAAACGGCTTCGGCGATGATCGCCGGATTCGTGGACATCCACGATTCGATGGGCGAAGCCGCAGACGGCGCCGGGAAGCTCTACGATGGCACCCTGCGACTGGGCGATGGCGTGGTCACCTTGGCCGATGGCACCACCAAGCTCGTCGATGGCAGCACCGAGCTGAACTCGGGCACCAAGACCCTGAAGAATGGCACCGCCGACCTGTCGGGAGGGTTGGGCCAACTGGTCGACGGCCAAACCCGGCTGCGCGACGGCAGCGCCGAACTGGCCGAAGGCACCGCGCAGCTGGCCGACGGCAGCAAAGAGCTGAGCGACGGTCTGCACACCTTGAAGACGCAGACCAAAGCGCTGCCCGGTTCCGTCTCGAAGCTGGACAAGGGTGCCGCCAGCGCCAAAGAGGCCGCGGATCAGCTTGCTGCCGGTTCGCAGCAGGTCGCAGACGGCAATCAGCAATTGGCCAGCACGGCAGATGACGCCATCGCGGTAATCGACCAGCTGCAGGCCAACACCAAAACGCAACTGGATAGCGTCAAGGAAGATACGCAGCAGCGCCTGGACCACTTGGTCAGCAGTGGCGCGCTCACCCAGGAGCAGGCCGATTCCATCCAGGGCACGGTCAGCCAAAGCGTGGAGAATTCCACGCTCAGCAATGCCCTGGATGCCAAAGTTACCCAGGTCAATTCCGAATTATCTACCCTGCAAACGCAGCTTCACACCCTCGCCGACGGATCGGCGCAAGTAGCCGAAGGAAACCAGCAACTGGCCACCGGCTTGGGCACCCTTGCTGATGGCACCAAGGCGCTGGATAACGCCATGCCTGCACTTGCGAAGGGCATCGACTCGGCAGCCCAAGGCTCGGCGAAGCTCGCCTCCGGTGCCGCCGAAGCCAACACCGGGGCAAAGACCCTGGCCGAGGGCCAGCAGGCCGCACTGAATGGCGCCACCGACGCGGCAGACGGCGCAAGTCAGCTGGATCACGGCGCCGGCACTCTGCTCGCCGGCACCGGATCCCTGCACGACGGACTGTTGCAGCTCTCCGATGGTGTCGGCGAACTCTCGGACGGGACCCATGACCTGCAAGAAGGTTCAGATGAATTAGCCACCGGGCTGAAGGACGGCACCGGGGAGGTTCCGAATCCCGACAAGTCCACCAGCGGGCAACTGGCCGATGTCATGGGCAATCCGGTAGCCGTCTCGAATAGCAAGCAGGCCGAGGCACAGGCTTATGGCGAGGGACTTGCCCCCTTCTTCATGACCCTGGCGACCTTTATCGGCGTGCTGATCCTGACCCAGGTAATGCGGCCGATGACCAAGCGCGCGCTGGCGTCCAACGGCAGCAACTGGAAAATTTCCATCGGCGGCTGGTTGCCGTTCGCCGCCATCGCAGTGCTGCAAACCAGCCTGCTCTACGCGGTGGTGCGTTTCGGGCTGGGACTGCATGCCGCCCACCCATGGCTGATCTGGGCTTTGCTGGCCGGTTCTGCCCTATGCTTCAGTGCGCTGATCCAGGGGTGCTTCGCGCTGCTGGGCACCGCGGGAAAGTTCGTGGTGCTGGTACTGATGGTCCTGCAGCTGGTCACCTCCGGCGGCACCTTCCCCTGGGAGACCTTGCCTGATTCGCTGCACCTGCTGCACCGGATCCTGCCAATGAGCAATGTGGTGATCGGCATGCGCCACCTGATGTACGGCGCGGATCTGGCAGTGCTGCCATCGGTTGCCGGTTCGTTGCTGCTCTACACCGCCATTGGACTAGTCTTGAGTATGCTTGCGGTACGCAAGAACAAGACCTGGAGCTTGAAAACACTGCAACCGGAGCTGAAAGAATGACAACGCCAACGGGCCAACGCCGCCGTGTGCGGGCCACGGATTCGAAGGAGAAGCTCTTCGAAGCGGCCATGCAGCTGCTCGGTTCGCGCTCCCCCGAGTCCGTCTCGGTGGACGAGATCGCGGCCGCGGCCGGCGTTTCCAAGGGCACGGTCTACTACAATTTCGGTTCCAAAGACGAGCTGGTCAGCCAGATCCTCAGCTACGGCGCGCACAAGCTCATGGGCGAACTAGCACGTGCGGCCTCCGGGGAAGACCCCTACCTTGCGCTGAGGCAGATGCTGGAATTCTCCATGGACTTCGTCGCCAGCTACCCCTCCTTTGCCCATCTGTGGATGCAGGAGCAGCTGAGCGCGGACACCGCCAATGCGTTCGCCAGCACCCCGCTGCACACGCAGGTGACCGGGCTGATCATCGAGGTGCTCGAACGCCTGGTCGTACTCGAGCCTGACCAGAAGCTCTCGGTAGCCACCAGCATTTTCGGTGCCGCCTTGTTTACCGCCCGGATGCGCGCCTCGGGGCAGTCCGGCCTGGATCGCGGGCAAACGGTGCGCGCCGTGCTGCTCACCGTGGATGGGCTTCGCGCTACCCGTCCGGCAGCCGGCTCCTAGGCCTGCGCTTCCCAGCTGGCGGTTTCCCTGATGCCAGGCAGTCCGGCGCTGAAGAGCAGCACCCCGGGATAGCCATTGAGCAGTTCGGCCACGTCGCCGTAGGCTCCAACGGGCAAGCGGGTCAGTAGCGAATCGACCACCAGCAAAGGCGGTTCGCGCAATAGTGCCCGTGCCACCAGCAACGATGCTTGCTGCCCGGAACTAAGCGGTTCGCCGCCCCGGCGCAAGCGGGCTTCCGCCCCACCGGGCAAATCGGCCATCTTCAAACCGCAGGTTTCAGCCAGCGCCACGGCCTTGCGCAGCGAAGCGCCCGGATGGCGATACCGCAGCGCACGGGCGACACTTCCGCGCTCGGGAACCATGGATTCCAATGCGGAGCCCACGAGCTTGCGTCGGCCGGCAGCAGGCAGATCCTCGCTGCGCCCCTCGGCGATCCAGACCCCGGCCTGCGGGTCGGCGCCGTGCACCAGGGCGCCGGTCGCAATGGCCGAAAGCAGCGCCGCGCATTGGCCCTGGCTTCCACGCAGCGCAATTCGCTCCCCGGGCTGTGCCCGCAGGGTGGAAAACTGGTCGGCCATCCCTGCGGGCACCTGGATGCGCACCGAGGAAGGCTGGAGCATCAGCTCCTTGGCATCGCGGGTGCTTGCCGAAGATTCTTCGCGGGCCCGCCAGCGTTCCTGCTCGGCCAGCAGCGGCGCGATGATTCGCCGGCCCGCCTTGTAATTCTGCCGGTACTCCACCACGCGGCCCCACTCGCCCAGGGTTCCTGCGCAAATTCCCATCAGCGTCAGGGCGGTCGCCACGGCGGCTGGCGGAAGCTGCGCCATCGAGGCCGCTGCCACAACCAGCGCGGTACCCAGCAGCGGAATGGCCAGCGCCCCGCCACGCAGGGCGGCGGCGAAACGGGCGCGATGCACCGAAGCATCGATCACCTTCTGCGAGGAGTCCTGCACCCTTTGCACTTCACGTTCCACGCCGCCGCCGGCCGCAATAGCTGTCCGCGCCGCGACGGTATCGGCAATGCGCGAGGCCAGGCTTCCACGGTGCCGGCGCAAGGTCCTGGCGCTCAGGAAAGTACCCCCGGCCAAGGCCGCCAGCAGGACGCCCTCGAGCACCAGGGTCGCGGCCAAGCTCAGGGCCAGGAGCGGATGCAGGAACCACAGGCCCGCACCGCTGACAATCAGCAATGGCAAACCGGCGACCAGCGGGACCATGCCCTGCACAATCCAGTTGCGGATCGAGGACAGGTCGTTGGTGGAACGGGCGATGGTGATGCCCATGGACGGACCGCGTGCACTGCGCAAAGCGTGCGTGACCAGCCCGCGGCGCAGCTGGGCCACATAATGCTGGCCGAGCTTCTCGGCCAGCACCCGTTCAGCGTACTTGGCCAGGAAGAAGCATCCCACCAAGCCCAGGACCGCGCCAAGAGCTGCCCAGCTGATGCGGGCCGAAAGCTGTCCGATCAGCCAGCCGATGGCAATCGAGAGCAAGCCGGCGAGAATGCCCAGGCTGAGCAATCCGGCCAGCAGCATCCGCCGCCCCGGCGCTACCAGCGCCGGCAGGCGCCCAGGCTGCGCCGGTTGCTCAACGGCGATCTTCTGGTCCAGCATCTTGGCTCCTAGCGGGTTGGCAGCAGGGCGGCGGCAACCTCTGCCTGGCACAGGTCGAAGGTCCCGACGACCGGGGTGGACAGCTGCGCCTGGGCTTCCATCGCGGCCAGCGGGGAGGCCGTGAGCACCCCGGAAACCGCGGCAACATCCAGGCCTGCTTCGCGCAGGATTCGCTCTCCGGCCTGGGCGCCCAAGGCGTCCTGGGCGCTGAACAGCACGCGGTCTACATGCTCGGCGAAAATCGGGTCGCGCAGCAAGCGGGAAGTTTCGCCCTGGAACAGCCCGTCGGCGATCTCGATGACCACTGCGTCTGCGCCGGTGGCGCTTTGCTCGCGGATCATCGCCACCAGCAGGTCGCGCACGGTTTCGTAGTCCAAGCGGTAGGTGGTTGGGAAGCCGAAGTCGGTGAAGTCGCAGACGCTGAAGGCGCCGGCATCGGTGAACAGGTTCGGATCATTGCCGGCACCCGTGCCGGTGGCCTTGCCTGCGGCAACTTCCATGCCGAAGTTGACCAGTCCGTTGACCAGGCATCCCAGGGTGGTGGACTTGCCGGAGTTCATCGAGGTGCCCAGCACTGCGATCACCGGCGGACGCGGCGCGGCAACCTGCGCTGCGCGCGGCGATGCGTTCTCGATGCCCAGTGGAGCGAAGTCCACCAGGTTCACGACCTTGCCGTGGCGCATCAGCAGGCCTGCGGGCTGCAGCTGTGTCGCCATATCGATCGAGGCGTGCTGTTCGATGACTTCGCTGGCGACACCGCCGCCTGCAACCAGCTGGCATGGACCCAGGTTATCCGGCACATGGGCCAGGAACTGGTCTGGTGCGTAGCGGTGGCCGTAGGCGACCATGATTTCCTGTCCGACGAACATCAGCTGGCGGCGGGAAACCGGGGACTGCAGGCGCGTGTGCTTGCCTAGCTCGGTCACAGCCGCAATGACGACGTCGCCGGCACGCGGCACCATGTTTGCGCGGCGCACGATCTCGAAATCCTGCGGATTGCGCTGCAGCTCGGCTGCAACGAAGCGGGTGGTGTAGGCAGCGCGGATGGTGCGGGCGCGCTGTGCATCGATCTGCTGCTGCACTTCATTGCGCGCTGCGGGGGTCTGCGTTGGAAGTGATTCTGCGATGATGGCCATCTGCCTGTTCCTCTTTCAGTGTTTCCGGCCCGCCGTTGCGGTTTGCCGGTGCTGGCCGTGCTGCCAACGATTCCCAGTGAAACGAGCAATGGTTAACTGAAAGTGAACGGTTCATGAGGCGGCAAGGTGTATTCGATGAGAGGCCTATCATCTGCTTCTCATAAAGGCAGATCACCGCTTATTTACAGGCTGACTAGTGCATTAGAAAAAACTTGATGAGACTTCTCTCATGCGGGCCGCGGTGCGGTGAAATGCGTGACGCGCGCATCACGGGCATCCAGGTGCGAGTACGGATGCTTGGTTTCCAGCACCGTGGTTCCCAGGGTCGGATAGTTCATCGCCAGCTCGTAAACGGCTTCTTCATCCGAGTCCATTGCCGCCAAGCGCAGCGCCAATTCCTGGAGCACCGGCTGGTGCCCAATCACCAGCAGGTTGCTGACCGTATCGGGAACTTCATTGATGATGGAGCACAGCTGCGAGACTCCCGCGGTGAAGATGCGCGAATCGACATAGGGGGTCGGGCCCTTCTCGCCGAGTTCGGAAAGCACCCAGGCGCAGGTGGAGCGCGCACGCAGCGCGTCGGAGCAGATGATGTAGTCCGGTATCAGGCCATTCTCCACAAGCCAGGCTCCGGCGGCTGGAGCTTCGCGGTGCCCGCGGGCCGCCAGCGGCCGGTCGTGATCCGCGACGCCCAGCGGGTAGTCGGCTTTGGCGTGGCGCATCAGCATGAGCTTGCGGGAATGCATGGTGTTCATTGTTCCAGCTTAAGACAGCAGTGGCGGGCAAACC
>NZ_JBLVOJ010000012.1:250170-320442 GCF_053543715.1 Glutamicibacter sp. AGC46 | reverse complement strand
CAACTGCTGCCAGCAGATGCTAGATGGAGTATTCCGGAGCTGCCCAGACAACAACTTCTGGGTGCTCGTAGAAGCGGTAGCCCTGGCCGCGTACGGTGCGCACGGTATTGGCCAGGCGTCCCAGCTTGGAACGCAGGCGACGGATATGCACGTCGATGGTGCGTTCGTTAGGGACTTCTTCGGCATTGCGCCACAGGTTTTCCAGCAGCTCTTCGCGGCCTACAGTGCGGGTACCGTTTTCCACGAGGAAGTTCAGCAGCTCGAATTCCTTGAAGGTCAGGTTCAGGGTTTCGCCATCCAGGTAGACTTCGCGGCGCGAGAGGTCGATCAGCACGCCAGATGGGCGCGGGGTGGATGGACGGGCTTCAGCGCGTGGCCGGCGGGAAATCGTCGGATCGCCCAAAGCCTGGCGAACTACATCGATGGGCTCACCCTGGGCGCTGGTTGGAGCCAGTGCCACGGCGGCATGGGTCTGCGCTTGCGGCGACAAGGTGGCCAGGAAGGCGCGGACCTGGGTGGCCAGCTTGCCCAGCGAGGTGCCCTGCGCCTGGGCGGCAGTTTCATCCAGGCCCACGTAGAGCACGAAGCCGCGTGCGGAGGTGTCGGCGCTTGGCTGGCCTGTTGACTGCACTGGAGTGCTAGCCGGCTGATGCGATGCATCACGTGTTTCATGAACATTGGAAACCGCGCGCAGCGGACGGTAACCCGCTGGTGCATAGCTGCCAGAAGCTGAACGCTGCGCAGCTGCTGCGCGGTTCTGCGCATTGCGAATTGAAACGTGGACGTATCCGGAACCAGCCGACATAATCTTTTCCTCTTTTAGTGCGAAGGCCAAGTGGTTTGGCGCTCATGCTTCGGGTTTTGCTTGCGCTGTTCGCGGCCTTCGTCCACGTTCAGCAGTTGGGTTTCCCGTCAATAACTCCCAAAATCGGATTACAAATCACTCATAATTCGGCTTGGAGGCCATGGACGCCGAGCATTCGTTGAGGACGATCTTGGGCAACTCGATGTTGGAATCCGAGGTGCTTTTACCGTCCTGCGCCGTACTCACACCTCTAGTTTCCTCGTAACATTGGCAACTTGCAAGTAACAATGAACACCTGCGTCCAAATAGTGAGACGAATGTTTCCAAACGTGACGCACAACACTTTAGACAATTCTAGGCTACCTAAGCGCTTAACTAAACAATATGGTCAACATACCAATAGAACTTCGTCATTATGTCCGGTCCATTCATAGGCCTGAATATTCATTCATCACTATGGTCCGTCCTCGCTTCAATCATTCGTCGTTCTTAGGGGTTGACCAAATTAACCACTATCGGTTCGGGTTTTCCCCGCATAAAATCGACTTATAGTCATAGCTGGCACACAGCAAAAACATATTCTCGGCCCATGGCAATAGGACAAGCTGATTAACATGAATGAATCACGATTCTCCCCTTCGCAATTGCCCCGGCTGACTCACCCTGATGGCACGGCAATCAAAGTTCTCGTGGTCGATGATGAACCTTCATTGGCGGAATTGGTCGCCATGGGAACCCGCATGCTCGGCTGGGAAGCCACGATGGCCCACGATGGGCCCGAAGCAGTAGCCACCGCTCGCTCCCTGGCGCCGGACGTACTGGTTCTCGACTGGATGCTGCCTGGGTTCGACGGCCCCGAGGTGCTGCGCAAGGTGCGCACCCACTTCCCTGAAATCCCCGTACTTTTCCTCACTGCCAAGGACGCGGTTGAAGACCGTATCGAGGGCCTGGGGGCCGGTGCAGACGACTACGTCGCCAAGCCCTTCAGCCTTGAAGAGGTCCTGATCCGATTGCACCGACTCGTGGAACGTTCCGGTGCGGCCACTGCGGATTCCGCTGAATTGGTGGTCGGCGATCTGGTGCTGAACATGGACTCGCACGACGTATCCCGCGCAGGCCGCGAAATTTCGCTGACCGCCACCGAATTCGACCTGCTCAGCTACCTGATGAACAACGCCCGCCGCGTGGTATCCAAGTCGCAGATCCTGGACAACGTCTGGCACTACGATTTCGACGGCCAGGCGAACATCGTCGAACTGTACATCTCGTACCTGCGCAAGAAGATTGACGTTGACGCAGAGCCGATGATCCACACCGTGCGTGGCGTTGGCTACGTGCTGAAGCCGGCTGCATGAGTTTCTTTTCCCCGAATACCAGGGTGAGCTCGCCGCACGCTCTGCAGCGCAAACTGCTGCTCATCCTGCTGACCTCGGTCACCGCCGTATCTGTCTTGCTCGGCCTGCTCTACAACGCGGGCATGCGCCAGACCTTGATGGACCAGCTCAACAGCCAGCTGCGGCTCACCACCGAACGCGCGCTGAATTATTCGCAGGGTGCACCAGCGGTGAACTCCCGGCTTGATGCCCCCGGCCAGTCCGCCGGCACGCTGACCGCTCGGTTCGTCGACAAATACGTCTTCAACGGCGGCGTGCTGGACGAACGCACCGGCGTGCTGAAGCAGCTGAGCCAGGAAGATGCCATCCCGATGGTGGATCTGGAGCTGAGCACGTTGCGTGCCGGCGGGCAGTTCAAGCCGGTACGTGCCCACCTGACTGTGGGCGACTATTACCTCGTCGCAGTCAAGGACTCTGGATCCAACGGCATCCTGATTGTCGGATTGCCCCTGCACAGCACCGATCTGGCGTTGCGCGGCATGGCCTGGCTGACGCTGTTCATCGCCTTGATCCTGATCGCTGGTGCGGGCCTGGCCGGTTCGTGGCTGATCTCCCGCTCGCTTGCCTCGCTGAAGCGCGTGGCCACCGTGGCTGCTTCGGTTGCCGCCGAAGAGCTTGATTCAGGGAAGGTGGACCTGACCCAGCGCGTCCCGGCGCAAGATGCAGTCCCCGGTACCGAGGTGGGCAATGTCGGCAATGCGCTGAACGCGATGATCAGCAACGTCTCCACCGCACTGACCGCCCGCGAGAAGTCCCAGGCCCAGATGCGCCAATTTGTCGCCGATGCCTCGCACGAACTGCGCACTCCGCTCTCGGCGATCCGCGGCTACACCGAGCTGCTCTCGGCCACTGAGCATTTCTCCCCGGACGGGCAGCGCTCGGTGGACCGCGTTCTGCAGCAAAGCAGCCGAATGAGCTCATTGGTTGAGAATCTGCTGCTCCTGGCTCGGCTGGATGAGGAGAATGCGTTCAAGCGCAGCGAAATTGACCTGTGCTCGCTGACATCGGATATCACCGAGGACTTCAAGCTCACCGCGAGCGACCACCATTGGGAGTTCGACTGCCAGGCGCCGCAGACCATTGTCAATGGCGACTCGGCCTCGCTTCGCCGGGTGATCACCAACCTCTTGGCCAACGCCCGCAAGCACACGACGGCCGGAAACACCGTCACCGTTTCGGTGGACCAAGACGAAGACACCGATGAAGCCATCATCCGGGTTCACGACACCGGTGAGGGCATTGCCCCGGAATTCCTGCCTCGGGTCTTCGAACGTTTCACCCGCGCCGACAAGGCGCGTTCTGGCTCCGATGGCACGACCGGGCTGGGCCTGCCGATCGCCAAGAGCATCGTCGAAGCCCACGGGGGCACCGTCACGGTCACCTCCCAGCCAGGAGATACCGTCTTCGAGGTCCGGCTTCCGTTGGATACGCCCGAAACTGGTGAAGAAACGCCGAAGGCTGCGGTGTAGTCACCGCAGCCTTCAGGCACATCGCTTAGCTGGAACTAGGCAATGGGCGGGGTCACGCCATACAAGCGGTCGCCGGCATCGCCCAGGCCTGGGATGATGTAGGACTTCTCGTCCAGCTTTTCGTCCATCGCTGCCAGCACGATGTGCACGCGATGATCGCCACCGTGGATTTCCTTCAGACGCTCGATGCCCTCAGGGGCAGCGATCAGGCAAATGCAGGTAACGGATTCTGCGCCGCGTTCGAAGATGAACTTGATGGCCTCGGCCAGGGTGCCGCCGGTGGCCAGCATCGGATCCAGCACGAACACTTGGCGGCCGGCCAAGTCATTTGGCACGCGGTCAGCGTAGGTGATGATGTCCAGGGTTGCCTCGTTGCGGGCCATGCCCAGGAAGCCGACCTCAGCGGTCGGAACCAGGCGGGTCATGCCTTCGAGCATGCCCAGGCCGGCGCGCAGGATGGGGACAACCAGCGGGGTCGGCTTGGCAATGGAGGTACCGGTGGTGGTGGCGACCGGGGTCTGCACCTCAACGTTTTCGGTTTTCACCTCGCGGGTTGCCTCATAAGCCAGCAGGGTGACCAGTTCGTCGGTCAGCTGGCGGAAAATCGAGGATGGGGTGTTCTTATCACGAAGAACCGAAACCTTGTGTGCCACCAGTGGGTGGTCGACTACCTGTACGCGCATAAGTAGAAATCTATCAGCACCGACTCAGGCAAATCGAGAGATATCCCCGATTTCCCGCCGTTAAGGCACTTTGGTGTGCCCAAGGAAACAGCAAACTTCAGTGCAGTGCGCAGTGCACCACACTCCGGGCGCCCGGCTACCGTCCCAAAACACGTAAAGTGAAAGCACTATGGTGCACGAATTTGATGCTTGGATGGACCTCGCCTTGGCTGAAGCGCGCGAAGCGCTGGCCACTGATGACGTACCCATCGGCGCCGTCATCCTCTCCCCCGAAGGCGAAGTCCTGGCCACCGGACGCAACGAGCGCGAGGCCATCAAGGACCCCACGGCGCATGCCGAGGTGGTCGCCATTCGCAATGCGGTCAAGGCCTTGGAAGCCAAGGGACAAGATGATGGCTGGCGCTTATCCGACTGCACCTTGGTGGTGACCCTTGAGCCCTGCGCCATGTGCGCAGGGGCAATAGTCCTTTCGCGCATTCCCAAATTGGTCTTCGGGGCCTGGGACGAGAAGGCCGGCGCGTGCGGCTCGGTCTTCGATATCGTCCGTGAACCGCGATTGAACCATTGGGTCGAGGTGTACTCGCGGGTCAAGGAAGAAGAATGCGGTGACCTGTTGCGTGAATTCTTCCGGAGCAAGCGCGGCTAGAACCCGACGTTGATGTGTTTCGGAACACTTCAGGCCAAAAACAGCGCTCTCGTTTTTGTTTTCGCCTGATGTTCGTTATAGAGTTATCAGGTCTGGTGACGTGTCCGAGCGGCCGAAGGTGCAACACTCGAAATGTTGTGTACGGTAACCCCGTACCGTGGGTTCAAATCCCACCGTCACCGCCAATGAAAACCCCTGGTCAGCCAGGGGTTTTCTTCTTTTAAAGATCTGACATGGTGCACTTATGGTGCATATTTCACCGGAGGGTAGTTACGACATACCCATCCTTCGTTGTGAACACGGCTACCACCGCCATGCAGGCCCGCACGCCTGCGACTGGGTGAACCACAACGAAGAATGACCATACTGGGCATCGCGCAAGCAGGACGAAAAAGATCTCTAGCCTCCCGCCGGCTGCCGCACCTGCTGCGCGCGCTTGCCCTCAGGAAGCCGGGCACAGAGAAAGATCCCCCTGCTGCTGTATGCGGCAAGGGGATCTCTTCGGGTTAGGCTCAGCGGATCTGGACATTGCTCGTCTCGGCTCATTCGACGAACGAGCCGGCGTTACCTACTATCGTGAAGTGCTGGTCTTCGAGTGGTGGCGGTAGTTGGTGAACGCCAGGATCAGCGCTGCTAGCAGCAGTACTCCGCCAACAGCCCATCCAACCACGGCGTAGTCGGTAAGCTGAGGGACCCGTGGCAGGTTGATCGCGGCTACCGCAAGGAACAGAAGCACCACTACGGTGCTCTTCCTGGCGGCAGACGAATTGCTAGGTTGCTTTGTCATTTGCCGTTTCCTTTCTCGTGCCTAGCTGGCACCGCTCAGGCACTGTCCTACGGATGCGCCAGCAACAGCGGTGAAACCAGCCACGCAGATGATGCAGCCTGTTCCCACGGTAACAGCACAGAACGCCGCACAGGTGGAGATGATCACGAGCGCCGCCATGGTGGAGATGCCCAGCGCGTTGAGGCACTTGATCACACCTTCGTTGCCAGCGGCCGCAACGCCCACCGACGAGCCTTCAGGAGACATGGCGCTCAAGGCTTTCGCAGCCTGAGCTTCAGCTTCGGGAGTATCTTCAACAGTCCACTGCTTGAGCAAACTCCCATCGACCCACTGCTTCACATCGGCAGTGCTGTCGCTGGTGTACGTGGCTTGAACCTGTGCGAAGCTCTGGACAACGTCTCCAGCAGCGTCAACGACGGCAACGGCGAAGGAGCCCTCGTCGTGGCCGTCCCCAGACGTAGCCGCTGCCACCATCAGCGAACTGGAGCCATTGATCCGGGCGACGTTTGCCTGCTTGATATCGACTGCTGCACCGTTTCGCAGCTGAGCATCGAAACTCGGTTCGGCAATTGCGATCGCCCGCTCGACAGCTGACTCCGAAAGCGGCTCGTTGTTTAGGAACGAACCTTCGGAAGCGTTGACCGGACTAGCAACCGCGAAGAGCATCGCCCAACCTGCAACCATCGCGATGATTGCTTTCGAGATCTTTTTCATGTTGACCACTTCCTATTTCTGGGCCTGGTCGATGCAATATCCTACCTGACCGCCCCATACGCCCGCGGCTGCGGCGATGCAACCCACGCAGCCGAGCCCAACAGTTCCTACGCAGACCGCCGCGCAGGCGATAGAGATGGCGGTAATAACCCAGCTAGGGATGCCCGCGTTGGCAAGGCAGTTGTTGAGCTTGTCCCAGAAACCGGCATATGTGGTTACGTTGTTTTCCGCGCCAGCTGTGGTCAATTGCTTGTCCATGGTCAGATTTCCGTCGACCCACATGCGGGCATGACCAGATACGTCGTCGCCAATGAAAGCCATCTCTGTGCGCTGCGCAACGTTGCCAGACTTATCAAGCAGCGCACCGACTGTGGCGAGCTGAACGCCGTCGCCAACGAGCGGGTAACTGACATACGATGTCCCGTCGGACATCGACCATGCCTGAACGCCTGAACGATCGACCTTCAGGCCTGAGATCGACTCCGTTGGAAGATCAGCGCTGTTGGCCAACTGAACAGCCTCGGACTTTGGCAGACTCTCGGCATTCTCGCCAAAGCTGGCAATGCTGGTCACGGCCGGAGACGAAGCGGCCGCCGCTGGCTTCGTCAAAGCCGTACTCAGGCTCAGGACCAGAGAAGCGATTGCCACGAACGCGATCGCAAGGTACGTGACCCCGGAGCGGAATTGTTGTCTTGATGTTGGGATTGGAATGCAGTGGTCGTCATTTGACCGGACCACAATCGAGTGAAGTTTAAGCTTCACCACTATCACCTTTTGAATGAATCGAAATCTACATCCTCGTAAAGATCGGCGCATCATCTGCCGTGCCAAGCGGGGGTCGACCGAAATCGAGCCTCCGCAACAAAAGTCCTCGGTCTGGATCGAATTGCCTCAGATACGAGCACGTTTAATAATCACCATTAAATAAGAACGGCGTAAATACTACTTAAGTAGGAGGGGCGAACCCGGGCAACGCCAAGACCGGATGGTTCACCGGAGCCGTGAAGCGAGCCCAGGCGTCCGACAAGTCGTTCCGCAGGGTCACGCCCCACGACCTGCGGCACACGGCGGCATCGCTGGCAATCAGCGCCGGGGCCAACGTCAAGGTGGTACAGCGCATGCTCGGCCACAAGTCGGCCAAGGTCACGTTGGACACCTACGCGGCACTGTTCCCCGACGACCTCGACAACGTGGTCGAAGCCCTCAGCAAGCAGCGCGCCGAACAGCTCTAACGGTGGTGCACTGTGGTGCATTTTGGTGCAGGAATACCTGTGGGACGTGGTGCGCACCTGTGAGCCAATGAGCCCAGATGCCAGTAAACACAAGGGATATTCGGGAGCTAGCAGTAATGGCGCGGATAGGATAATGGGTTCAAATCCCACCGTCACCGCGTTGAATAGCCCCGGAATCCTTGTGATTCCGGGGTTTTTCTTATCTCAAATCGGCTTGTTGCCTTAAACTCCGGATCTGTTGCATTAAAGATAGAACAACCGGGTTAAAGGTAGAAGTGGCGACGGTACAACGACGAGAGCTAAAGCACGGTTACAGTTATCGAGTCGTTTGGCGGGAACCGGATGGAACTCTCCAACAACGTACATACAACAATGACGAAGACAAGGCGAAAGATCGCAGTCGCAGTTTCGCTTGCACTTACGGATCACCAAACTGACGGCATCCATGACCGTCGTTCTCATACTAGCTGAATCCAAACAGCTAGTGTCCGCGTTCCAAGCTGGCGGTGGTCCCGGAGCCTACTACAACACCGGAACCACCGATAGGGGTTCCCAGCTACAGTTGCTGCCAACAAACGGTAAGCAAGAAGGCAAACAAACGGTGCAACCGATCACAGCGGACCCTTCCCGGTGCATTGGGTCAGGCCGCCTATCAATCACCCTAGCGTCGAGCGAGGTGTAGGCAAAGAGGCTGGTCTGATTCATTGGGAATCCACAACAGATTCAAATCCCGACCCGTACTGGGGAGTGCGGCCTTGTTGCTCGTGAGAATCCACCCGCGTGTTGTCACTTAAACTAATCCAGCCCTCGCTGATTCGATCATCAACGAGGGCTGGTTGCGAGTTTTGCGCTGGGCGATGGATCCCCATCCATCTCCCCAAAGACTTCCGATTCCCCAAAAACGTTAGTCCGGCGTGAAACCTATGCACAGAATACTTCGTCAAGCCCATAACGCCTAGAGAATTTTTGGAATTGGGAAAAGTTTTTATTTTATCCCCGCCCACTTCACCTTTCACTCTCCTGCAACTACAGTAGCTATTGGCCTAGGCCAATTACGAAAAGTCACCAGTCAGGCATTGAGTTCGTTTCCCCAAGAGCGGCCTCACGCTGGTGAAACCCGTCAGCGTCCCCCAAGTGCTGGCGGGTTGCCTGCCTTAATACGGAAAACCGCCCCATTTTTGTAGACTGCTCCCCGGAAGTAGTACTGGTTTCCCTATCCAAATTCTGGGGAGCAGTCCACAATGGTTCCCGGGGGTTCGCTCTACCTAGAGCTAGTTCGCGAAGGTATCGGTGAGCTTGCCCTTGGCATCCCACAGCGCCAGCGAGTCGCCCCCGTTGTTCAGGATTCCCGGTCCGTCCACGTAGTAGGCTTCTTCGCTGTTGGTACCCGGACCCGAGTACACGCGCAGCTGATCTCCTGTCTCCAGCTCGTATCCTTCTCCAATTTCCAGGATGTTGTTAGCGGCATCGCGAATGATGTAGCCGCTGACATCGATGGTGCGCTTTCCGGTGTTCTCCAGGATCACGTGCTCGCCATTTTCCGGGGCGATGTCATCTCCCGGCACGTCATTGATCGCGTTGGCAATCACCACGCCATTGTTGGCAGGGAAATCTTTCTGGCCAGCGATGTGGCGGTTCACCTGTGCTGGGAAGTCGCCGGTGATTCGCTCAACACCCAGGGCCAGTGCAGCATCGGCTGCTTCGACGGCGTTGACGGTGTAGACGCCCAGGCCCAAGCCTGCGTCCTTCACGCGCTGCGCACCGGCGGCGTCAAGGGTGCGGTAGCTAGTGCCGAAAGAATCCGCGTAGGTCGCGTAGGTTGCCAGTTCCGCGGCAGAAGGCACGGTTCCGGTCAGCTGCTGCAGTGGTACTTCAGGTGCCAGTTGGGCAAAGATCTGGTTGGATGCTGCGTCGAAGCTAAGGACCTCGATCTTGTTGGCCTCTGCCAGTGCCTTCCATTCAGGATCCTCAGCCAGCGCGTCGGCTACCAGCTTCTCCACGCCAGGGGACTTGGCTGGATCCTTGATTTCGATGAATACTCCCGTGCCACCGGTCAGTGCACCTGGAACCTCATCGAAATGGGGAATTTTCGTTCCCTCGAACTCGTCTGAGAAGTAGGAACCGGCATCGAGCTGCTGCAGTTCTTCCCAGGTAAATGACGTGATGGGGTCATTGACGCGGTCAGGGAAGACCTCTGCCACGTTCGTGGTGCGGGAGGGCGTACCGTCGTGGAAGATGAACGGTACTCCGTCCTTGGACAGCTGCACATCAATTTCGATGAATTCGGCGCCGGACTGGCTGCCTGCCTTGATGGCAGCCAAGGTGTTCTCCGGTGCCACGCCTGCTGCTCCGCGGTGGCCGATGATCAGTGGATCAGATCCAGTCGGTTCGATCTGAGCAGCCACGGCGGGAGCTGCCAGGGTGACGGCCAAAGCCAGAGTTGCCGTGCCAAGGGTGATATTGCGCAGTTTCATGGAGCACTTCCGTCGGTGTCATTGGTGTACACCGGCCATGTTTCCGCGCGCTGATGACTGCGACCCCACACTGAGCTGAATCAGAGATTAAGCTTTTCTACTCAATCTCATGCGTGCTGAACTGGGTTTCCAGATTCGTCCCGTTCAATTCAAGGTAGATTTGCCCCTCGGTCACCGAGACGGACATGGTGTTGCGGCGGGTCAATGCTTGGGCCGCTGCATCAATGAATTTGGGGTCGAAGGAGCGCACCATGATCTCCTTCGACTGGTGGATCGTTTTGCCGCGCCAAGAAGCCAGAAGCTTGGCAGGATCGCGGTGCGTGTAGACGGCGGTGCGGTCTGCCCGCTTGCTGCCCAAATGCAGGCGTTGGGCATCAGGGGCGCCCACTTCAATCCACGCGGTGATGAGTCCGGTCAGGTCCTTGACCAAAATGGCTGGCTCTTCCCCGGTGGAAACGCCTCCGGCCGAGAAGGCGATGCCTTCTTCATATTCGAGGCAGTAGGCCAGCACACGGGTGACCATGTAGGCATCGGTTTCTGACGGATGCTGCGCAACACGGAGCGAAAGATCCTCGTAAACCCCGCGATCTACATCAGCAAGTTGAACTTCAAAGGTGTGCATAGTCGCGCCGATAGCCATAGTTCTCGAGTTTACCGTGAACGCCACGGCTCCATCGACGAGAGGTACGTGGGCTAAGCCTTCGCCTCGCGATTTCGAACCACGAAGAATCCCGCCAGCGATGACAAGCTGGCCACGGCCGCAAAGATGCCAACCATCGGATTTCCGCTAAAGGAAAGTACCGAAAACGCAGCAAAAAGAATGGCAGAAACAACGAACAGGGTCTTCATAACTAAATCCTATTTGATACAGCTCACGGATAAAAGATTTATTCAGCGGGTGACAGCTTTCCGCTCACCCCCTTGGCCACGGGCAAAAGAGTTCAACAGTATTGGGCATGCAGCTACCGGAACTACGCTCAGTATCATCTGGCAGCCCACTTTGCACTATCCACCGTCGAGGATCGAAAGGCCCCGTACGAGGTGCGCGCATACCGCGTGGTGCGCTTATCCCAAGCACACGGACCGGCTGCCGACGCCATGGTTCCCCCTTGGGCTTCACGTCCCGCCGGCATGGTCTTCTTTAAAGCCCACCGGCCACCTGCTGGAGATCCGGCGCCGGAGAGTTGCTGGATAATCTTTCGCCCGTGGCAACGCTGGGCGCACGTGTACGATTCTGGGGTGAAGACTGTGCATTGGCCGCTGGCCGGATTCAAGTGGGACGCCGTATCCGCTGCGGTGCTCATCGGCTTGTCATTCGTCCCCGGGGTGGCACGGCAGGGCCTTGAGATGGCGGACTCCCCCGATCACCCGCTGAATCTGCTTGGCATAGCGCTCATCGTGCTCCAGGGCGGCTCGGTGGCGGTACTGCGCCGCTGGCCGCATTGGTCTTTGGCCCTCGCCTTTTCGTCGTTTGCCGCTTACCAATTGCTCGGGTTCCCCACCACGTTCGCGGCGCTCGGCCTGCTGGTGGCCCTGGTAGGCGCCGGCGCGCTGGCGCAACGGCACCGGCCGCTGACCGTATCGCTGCTCCTAGCCGGCTACGTCCTGCTTGTCGCGGCCCTGATTCGGATTGACCCCACGCTCACGGTACCCGACGCCTTCGCCTTCGGAGCGATGCTGGCGGCGCTGTGGATCTTCGGTTCCTGGCTTCGCTCGCAGTCCGCGATGCGCCGGCGCCACGCCGAAATGCTGGAAAGGGAGATCATCCTGGCCGAGCGGACGCGCATCGCGCACGAGCTGCACGATGTGGTCACGCACCATGTCACGGCGATGGTGGTGCAGGCCGAGGCCGGAGGGTTCCACCCGCAGCTCGATGCCAAGACGCAGCAGCTGCTGGCTTCCATCGCCGACGGGGGCCGGAAAACGCTGGCGGACTTGCGCAGCCTGCTCGGGGCACTGGACGGGAAAGCGGAAAAGTCGCGTGTACCCGCCGAGCAGCAGGCCGCCGAGGTCATCGCCCGGGCACGGGCTTCCGGCCAGAATGTGGAATTCGCGGAGCAAGGCGAGCCCTACCCGCTCACCGGGGCTACGGGACTGGTGGTTGTCCGGGTAGTCCAGGAAAGCCTGACCAACGCGCTGAAGCATGCGCTCGATGGCGCCGCAACGGTAGGCATCAGCTACGGCAAGGATGAGATCATGGTCGAGGTGGCCAGTTCCGGCCGCCGTGCCAGGGGCTCGGCATCGAACTCTGGAGGCCGGGGGATCATCGGGATGCGAGAACGCGTGGAACTGGCCGGTGGCCAATTGCAGGTCGAACAGCTCGCTGAGCAGTTCGTGGTCAAAGCGAGGATCCCTCGATGACCTCCACTCCAGCGAACACGCCAATCCGCGTGGTCATCTGCGATGACCACGAACTTGTGCGCACCGGATTTTCCACCATCATCAACGCCCAACCCGATCTCGTGGTTGTCGGCGAGGCGGCGGACGGAGAGGAAGCGGTACGAGTCACCCGCCGTGAGCGCCCGGATGTCGTGGTGATGGATATCCGCATGCCGCTGCTGGACGGAATCGAAGCGACCCGGAGAATTGCCGGGCCGCAGGCCTCCGACGCGGCGCGAGTCCTGGTGGTGACGACCTTTTCCCTGGACGGCCTGGTGTATGACGCACTGCGCGCCGGCGCGAGCGGCTTCCTGCTCAAGGATGCCCGGCCCGCGGAACTGGCCGCGGCCATCCGGAGCATTGCCGTCGGTGACTCGCTTATCGCCCCGGCGCTGACCCGCTCCTTGATCGGACGCTTCGGCGACCGGCTGCGGCCCTCGGCAAAGGACGCCGCCATCTTCGAGGCGCTGACCGCGCGCGAACGCGAAGTGCTGCAGCTGATCGCCGAAGGCCTGTCCAACGCGGAGATCGCAGCGCAACTGGTGATCAGTCCCGAAACGGTGAAAACCTATGTGTCTCGCATCTTGTCGAAGCTGCAGGTGCGCGACCGGGTGCAAGCTGTCGTGCTCGCCCACAAAACGGGATTCGCCGACTGGTCCTGACGCGCCGGTCCCCCGAACGGGGGATCCCAAGTGCCTGCCCGCGGGTGATTTGCCCCGCGCCCCAACGCCGTAGCGTCTTGTTCACACCCACTATCGGGTAGCGAACAAGGAGCAAGAATGACAGAAGCTACGCAGAAATCGCCCTCCCTCAGGCATAAAACCTGGATCTCCACAACCCTGATGGTCACTGGAATGGCCATCGCAATGCTGATGGCCAATGCCCTGGCCGCGTGGCCGCGCAATCCGGTGGCAGCCTTGATCATCGGACCCATCCTGGCCGTGGCAATGATCGGCCTGTTCAGCATTGCGGGACAACGAGTCGAACGCCGCAAGGCAGAAGAATTCCCGAGGCGCAACGCCGTCCGCCATGTGCTGGTCGGAACGGGGCTCGGGGTGCTGATGTCCGGGGCCACAGTGGGCCTCCTTGCCCTCTTCGGCGCGTACACGATCACCGGCTGGGGCTCCGTTTCCGGAATGCTGGCCGTCGCCGGAATGATGTGCGCGGTTGCGGTGTCGGAGGAAGTGTTCTTCCGCGGCGTGGTCTTCCGCCTGCTGCGTGGCCGTTGGGGTACCACGGTGGCGCTGAGCGTCTCGTCAACCCTCTTCGGGCTCGTCCACCTGGTGAATCCGGACGCGTCGCTGTGGGGTGCCTTCGCCATCATGATCGAAGCTGGAATCATGCTCGGCGCCGCCTACCTTGCCACCGGATCGCTTTGGCTGGCGATCGGCGTGCACTTCGGCTGGAACTTCGCGACCACCGGCCTTTTCGGCTCGGTCACCTCGGGATCCGAGGCGCGCGATTCGCTGGTCACCGCAGTGATCAGCGGACCGGACTGGCTGTCCGGAGGAGCCTTTGGACCCGAAGCCAGCATCGTGGCAATCGTGGTCTGCTCGGTGGCAACCCTCGTGTTCTTCGCAGTCGCCCGTCGCCGTGCCGCAACCGTCTGAAGATTCCCGGCCTGCACCCCAATGCGCGTCACGCATTCGGGCTGCAGCCGAGAATCCACCCGTACAGCTCAAGCTGGCTCGGGACAGCCTGAGGACTACTTGCGCTCGGGATTTTGCGGATCAAACACCGTTTGCGACAGCGGCGCATAGGCGTACCAACCAGGATGCTCCCCACGCAGAGCCCTTTCCCGGGCTTCGGCAACGTCCGCTTGGAACTGGTTGTTTTCCACGACAAAAGCCTCGAAAGCTTCGGCAGCCTGCGGATTCTGAGCTGTACCGCTCGCCTGGAAGCTGCGCGCAGGGCAGTCATCGTCTTGAGCGCTCAAATCGATGATGAACTTGTTGCCGAGTTCATCGGCTACACGCTGTGCCAGCAGTAATCCTTGGGCATAGAACTCGCGACCGAGCTCCGCTGAGTTCCATTCGTAGTCACGGTCCAGGCCTTCATAGAAGAGCTCTTCCCATCCGGCAAGATCGGCTGCCAGTTCGGGCGACAGCCCTGCCGCGTCATAGGGAACCGGGTCTGGAAACCATAAAACTGTATCCGCATGGTCCGGAAACATTCGGACCGTGCGGGACTCGGATTCGTCCATGGAACTGTTCATGGATAGATCATACCGATGACGATGCGGCGTTCCTGCTCAGCTGAGGACAGGGTTCGACTCGTCGCTGAGTTTCCCGAGCATGGCACCGAGCCCGGCTGCCAGGACGTGCGCCTGTGCCAGTGGTAGCCACCAGCATTCCCAGGACTCGGGTGTGCCGCCATGCGAGGGATCTTGTTCACCGGCTATCCAACGCCGTGAAAGATCTTGCCGGGGAACACTGAGTTCGAAGAAGTGCCGGTTAGCAATTTCGTCTCTCATGGGCCGTAAGTCATAGGCCATCGTTCCAAGGTCTCGTGTAACGAAGCCTTCTATTCCAGTCTCCTCGAAGAGCTCACGTACGGCCGCTCGACCGGGGGTTTCACCCGGCTGGAGGGTTCCAGCCGGCACTTGGACTCCGGTGACATGCATAGGGTGCTGCAAATGCGTGAAGACCAGCAGGTGATCGTCTTGGACGACGTAGCAAACTGCTTTTTCTATCACGCTCGGCATTGCTTGATAATACCAACAGCAGCGGCTGGCCTGGCCGGGAGCACAGTCCGTTCCTCATCGGTTTCGCGCCAGGAGCCATGCATTCGGCATCGGGCATTGCCGCTAGCGCTAGGTCGATGTTGGGTTTGAGCTGCACGTGGTTCCCCACCATTGCAGCCGCTCAATCGACGAACTGAAGTGCCGGGGAGTCACAGGTCCCTTATTTCAAAATGTCCAGCAGGGTTCTGGTTCGGGGATCTCCGCCGCAAGCCTGCCGGACGACAGAATCAACACGCCGGAAGAACTAGGCGTTCTCGGCTAGCTTTTTCATCTGCAAGCGTTGTTCTTCCCACTGGTCGGCAGTGAGCTCTGGCAAGTTAGGTGCCGATGGCCGTAGACCGACGAAACCGTCCAGCTGCTCCCGGACGATATCCAAGTGCCCGGCATGCCGGTGCGACTCTGCGATCATATGCACCAGGAGCCGTTCCACCGTGGTGTGCCGATGCTTTCCCCACCATGGCACTACAGCCGGTGAACCCAGCTCCAGCTCGTCAAGCACTCCATCGGCTGCGGCAATCGCTTCCTTGTAGAACATGACTGCATCATTCAGAGTCATCCCCGGTGGCGGGAGGAAGTCTGCTTGCGCTTCATCGGAATCGAAGATGCTCCGGATAATCGGATTCTGAATTTCGCGGCCCAGGCATTCGATGAAATACCCGGATTCGGTGACGGCCAGGTGGAGCAGCAGCCCCATGGCGTGGGTACCTGTCGAGGTCATGGGCGTTCGCGCTTGGGCATCGCTCAGGCCTTCGCATTTCCACAAGATGGCTTCGCGGGCATCGTTGAGATATTCGCGCAGCAGCGCGCCGCGGTTACTTTTATCAATTGGCATGAGCCGAGTCTAATGCCGCGATGGAAACAGGAAAATAGGCCGCTGCAGGACGGTGCACAGCAGTGACCGCTCGCTCCGACGCCTAGGTAACAAGCCCGAGCATCAAGGTGACGTTCGCAGGACGGTTTCAGGGAAATCCGGCTACTTGCAAGATCGAAAGGTGGGGACATTACGCCATTATTCAGTCCGGCCTCGGGTGCAGGTCCAAGGAGAGCCGTGGTTTCCCCCGTAACGGCGGCTACAGGTTGCACGCGCAAACGCAGAATACGAATAGGAGTACATCCCGTATGTGCAGCATTCGCAGCTCCCGGGACAGGATGGATATCGCCTTGCCGGGTCAGTTGCCGTCAGCTGGCCCAATCACCGGTGCCAAGCCTTCCTTGGCCGTTGGGCCGCTTCCGCGCCAGCGTTGTTCAGCACGCGCACCCCACCACGTGGCCCCCAGGAGTACAGCGGCGCCCGCATATCCGAGTGCGCCTATCGGATCTGAGGCCAGGAGCACTCCTGCCAGCAGTGCCCATCCTGGTTCTGTGCCAAGAAGCATGCCCGCACGTGACGCCGAGGTGTGCTTAGTGGCCCACAGCTGCCCGAGAAAAGCGAAGATGGTGCAGCCCAGGCACAGATAGGCGATGGTGAGCCAATTTTCGATGCTGAAACCCGGAAGATGCTCCAGCAACGAATTGCCACCCCACGCGGCGAATATCGCAGCTCCGAACACTATCTCGACCGTGGTTAGTCCCAGCACATCAGCGTTCCTGCCAATGGTAAACCGTGCCTCGGCAACTCCGAGCAGGGCCCGGGTTACCGCCGCAAGGAGCATCAAGCCATCGCCCAGATTGGCCCCGGAGAATCCCTGCCCATCCACGAGCAGCGTAATCCCGAATAGTGCAAGAATAACGCTGGAGACCAGAGATGGGGAAAGCCGTCTTCTCGTGAGTGCGGATTCGAGCAACGGTGTGAAGAGAATGGAAAGAGCAATGATAAGTCCGGCATTGGTGGCACTTGTGAGCGTGACACCAATGGTTTCCAAAGCGATAGTCGCCGCTCGCATGGTCCCGAGCAGGACTCCGGGCAAAGTCGAGTCCCGGAGCCGCATGTTGGAGCGGGCGAGATTCACGCAGAGCAAGATTGCCGCTGCGGGCAGGAAACGTGCGCACATCACCGCGGCAGCAGACGAGGCCATCGCGAGATCTTGGGTTGCCAGGTAGCTGCCACCCCACATTATTGCGATGATCATCAGGATTATATCGGGAAGAAAGCGATGGGCTACACGAGGATTTTCTGGCATGCTTTCACTTTAGGAAGGCAAACCATGCAGAACAACGGCCAGTGTCTTCACGATCCCGTAAGCTAAGCTTCATGGAAGTGCATCACCTGCGAACCCTGCGCGAGCTCAGGGACCGGGGCTCAGTAACTGCAGTAGCCCAGGCTCTGCACCTTTCGCCGTCTGCCGTATCCCAGCAGCTTGCAGCGCTGCAACGCGGGATGCCAGTTGCCCTGACCGAGCCGCGCGGCCGCGTGCTGGTGCTCACCCCCGCCGGGGAGCGGTTGGCCGCCGCCGGCGGAGAAGTATTGGAGTCTCTCGCACGCGCAGAGAATTCCGTCTTCGAATACCTGCTGGCCCGTCAAGAGCCCGTTTCGGTCACCGCTTTCCACAGTGCCGGACTGGCCTGGTTTCCGCCGCTCATCGCCAGCAGCCTGAGTGATCCAGACGGCCCCATGGTGCATTGCCGGGACGAAGACGTGTCTATCAACGGGTTCGTCGATCTGGTCGGGAACCATGATCTGGTCATCGCCCACCGCCCGCTGGCCTCAGCTGCATGGCCGGGCAACAGGGTGCACGTCACGCCCGTCCTGCAAGAGCCGATCGACGTGGCACTCCACCGGGAACACCCGTTAGCGCAGCAGGAAACGGTGCGCTTGGCCGATTTGGTGGGCGAAACCTGGGTCGCAGCACACGAGGGATTCGCACTGGAACCGTTGCTGGTCCAAGCGATGTTTGCCAGTGCCGGAAACCCGATTCAGATCGCGCATCGCGTCAATGAGTTCAACCTGGTGGCGGCGATCATCGCCGAAACCCGCATGCTTGGGTTGCTGCCTCGATATACGGGGCTGACCCCATATTTCCGCGAGCACGTAGTGCTGCGTCCCCTGGCAGACCTCTCCCTCGGCCGCCATATCGACATCTTGACCAGGCCCGAAGCACGGACTCGGGTGAGCACACGCACCGTGATTGACCGGATCATCAAGATTGCCGACCGGACCCGCCGCCACGCGGAAGAAGCGTTGCCGAAAGGCCACTAGCGTTGCTGCAAGCAAATGGCGCATTCTGGTCGTCTGCTCGTCCTGCGAGAAAATCGCGACCAGGAATCGGGCGATTACTGAATCCCGGGTATTCAAATTATCGAAGCTTCCTTGATTCCCTGCCTAAGTCAGGGCTCGGCGAAAAGGCGCACGCCCCGAAGCACTCCCAGGATCTGTAATTAGCGGTCAGTCCGGCAACAAATCGAAAAGGGCCACTCTTCAATTCGCTCCAACCTTGCGCACCATTTCACTGGTATTGCACTGCGGTCTCAAAGGATTCATGGCTTACGTTGTTCCTTCAGGATGCTCATCAGCCCAGCGGTGGGCACGCGAGACCAGTTGCTCGGACAAGCCAGGCAAGTCTCCCTTGCCGCTGCCCAGCGCAAGTCCGAGCAGGAAAGTGCTCAAAGGCGCTGCCGGCCGGGCTACTTCGTGAGCTACATGTTTGGCTGCATCAAGCACGGTAGCGATATCCACTTCGCCGGAGTCCAAGCCCAATTCCTTGGCGGCTGCTTCCAGCCAATCGTTCAGTGCTTCGGGTGGCAAATGCTGTGCCATGGCTTTCCTTCCGTTCTGGCGGGCGCTTTCCAGTGCCTGCGGGGTATCAATGTCGCTGCTGGTTTCATCATCCACCGGTACCCGCGCCAGCTGCAGCTGATTCAAGGCTCGGCGCACCGGGGCATTGACCAGGTTCCCGCCCAGCTCTGCGCAGACCGAAGCCAGTGCCGAGGTGCGATAGATTCCAGCCAGCCATTGGGTGTGGCCTTGCGCGTCAACCAGCAGCAAGCCATCGGCTGCGCGTTGCCCAAAGTCGTTGATCAACGCAGTGGCCACCGCGACCGGCCGGTGCAGGTCGCAGGCCAGAACCATGGTCCATTCACTGCCTGCGCTGGCAGCTAGTTCTGCAAGCCCGGCAGCGATGCCTGCCAAGGGACCAGCGAATGGCGGATCCTCCCGGAGAACGGAATCGGCCTTGGCACCAGCGGAATCCGGGCCGACCACAACGACGCGTAGTGCGCCGGTTGTGCGGGCCGCGGCGACCACGCGGTCAACCAGGCGCTGTCCGTGCAGCTCTATTTCGGCTTTGCCTTCGCCGCCCAGCCGAGAGCCCCTGCCGCCGGCGAGCACCAGGGCATTGAAGTTGGCGAGCTGCCGCGTGCTCATGGGATCATCCCCAGTACCTCGACTTCATCGCCGGGGTGGATCTGGTTGACGCCAGCCGGGACCAGCGCGTAGCCCTGGGCAGCGCCGAACCCGCCCACCGAGTGGGAAATGCTGCTGGCGTGAACCGCCGGGGCGCACCGCAGTTGCTCACCATGCTCGAGGACTACCGGGATGACCTGCATGCGTGCGGCGGCGGCTTTCCATCCCACCGCGGCGATGGCGCGCAAAGTCGGGCGCAGCACCTCGCGGTGGCCTTGCATGGCCCGCAGGCACGGGCGCACGAACAGCTCGAAGCTGACCGCTGCGCTGACCGGGTTGCCGGGCAAGGCGAAGACCATCGCACCGGCCTCCAAACGGCCCGCGCATTGCGGCTGGCCGGGGCGGATCTTCACCCGGGCCGCCTGCACTGCCGGTTCGGCTTCCAGCACCTGGCGCATCACATCGTAGGCGCCGGGACCTACTCCCCCAGTGCTCAGGATGGCATCATGCGTGGAGCCGAGCACGTCCAGCTGTTCGCGGACCGCTTGAGTGTCATCCACGCAGTGCACCACGGTAGCTGCCTGGATGCCGGATTCAGCCAAGAGCCCTGCCATGAGCAGCGAATTGGTTTCCGGGATTTGCCCGCGCGAGAGCCTTTCACCGGGCGCAAGCAATTCCGCCCCGGTGACCAGCACGGCCACTTTGGGCTGTGTGCGCACCGACAGCTTGCTGGCACCGGCTGCCGCCAAGGCGGAAAGACGGGCCGCGGTGAGCTGCTCGCCGGCATAGGCCACCAGGTCACCGGCGGCCTTGTCCTCGCCGCTGCGGCGGATGTCCTTGCCTGCTGGCACCGGCCCATGGATCTGCACGGTGGCGGCATCCCAGCCCTCTGCTGCCGCTGACGTATCCTCGATGCGCACCACGGCGTCAGCATCCGTCGGGATCGGGGCACCGGTCATGATCTTCACGCACTGGCCCGGTTCCAGCTTCGGATCCCAGCCGCTGCCCGCGGTCACTTCGCCGATGACTTCCAGAGCAATTGGCGCCACAGCGGTGTCATCCGAACGCACCGCATAGCCGTCCATCGCCGAGTTGTCCCACAACGGCAACGGGTGCGTGGAGGTGGCATCCTCGGCCAGCACCGCGCCGTGCAGCGCAGCGAAACCGCCAGCCACCTCGATCTCCTGCGGGGCCAACGGCACCACCTGCGACAGCAGCCGCGTACGGTGCGCTTCAAGTTCCACGGGTTCATTGCCGGTGATCATGATTGCTCTTCCTGGATGTTCCTCGGGTGCTGCGCTGGCAGGGTGGCCACCACTGCGCGCACAAAGCGGTTGGCCGGGTCGGCGAAGACCTGCTCGACGGTTCCCTGCGCAATGATGCTTCCCCGTTCCAGCACCAGCAGGTCATCGGCGAGCGCCAAGGTGTCGGCGGCCGAATGCGAGACGACGATGGCGCTGGTCGCGGTGCGTTCCAGCTCTTCGCGCACCAATGCGCGCATGTCCATGGCGGCTTCGACATCCAGCGAGGCGAAGGGCTCGTCGATCAGCAGGATCTTGGGCTGGGCGGCCAAGGCCCGGGCCAGCGCAATGCGTTGGCGCTGCCCGCCGGAGAGGGCCTCGGGCCGGTGGGTGGCGATTTCTTCCAGTCCCAGCCGCCCGATCCATTCGGCGGCCACGGCCTTGGCGGCAGCCTTGTCCAGTCCCCCGGCGCGGGCGCCAAAGGCGATATTCTTCAGCGCATCCAGGTGCGGGAACAGGTGCGGGTCTTGGCCCAGCAGGCCCACCTCGCGCAGGTGCGGCGGGCGGTGCTGCTTCGCGTCAGCCAGCAGCGAACCGGAAAGCTCGATGCGCCCCTCGGCAATCTTCTGGATCCCGGCAATCGCATGCACAATGGTCGACTTGCCCGAGCCGCTAGGGCCCATCATCGCCAGCGTGCTGCCGGCAGGCACTTCGAATTCAACGGCCACGTCGAATCCGGTGCGCGGCACTCGCAGCGCAACCTTCAATGTCATTTCAAGGCCCCCGGACGCCAGGCGCGCACCAGCAGCAGCACCACTACCGCGGTGGCCAGAAGCAGGATCGATAGGGCTACTGCCGAGTCGCGTCCAGTTCCAGCCCCGTTGAACGCGGTGTAGATGGCCAGCGGCATGGTCTGGGTAACCCCCGGCGCGTTGCCGGCGAATAGCGCGGTGGCCCCGAATTCGCCGATGGCCCGCGCGAAGCACAGGATCACGCCGGCCACCAGTCCGGGGGCGGCCAGCGGCAAGGTGATGCGGGTGAGCACCATCCAGCGCCCGGCGCCCAGGGTGGCGGCGGCTTGTTCGTACCCGGCGCCGGCGGCCCGCAGCGATCCTTCCACGGAGAGCACCAGGAAGGGCAGAGCCACGAAGCTCTGGGCAATGACCACCGCGGCGGTGGAAAAAGGCAGGGTAATCCCCCACAGGGAATCGATGAATTGTCCGATGGGGCTGGTGCGCCCGAAGAGGAAGAGCAGGGCCACGCCGCCGACCATGGGCGGAAGCACCAGCGGGACGGCGATCAAGGCCCGCAATAGCTGGGCCACCCGGGCCGAGCTGCGCGCCATCAGCACCGCCAGCGGCACGCCGAGCAGCACGCACAGGGCGGTGGCCGCCACCCCGGTGCGCAAGCTCAGCCAGAGCGCCGAGAGGGCTTGGGGGCTGGTGGCATCGGCCACCAGCGTGGACCAGCTGGCACGGGTGAGAAGCGCCAGCAGCGGCAGCACCAGCAATCCCACGCCCAGCAAGGCCGGGGCAATGACGAAGCCGGGAACCCGTACCCCGGTATCGCTAGCCATTGGCCTGCGCAGCCCCGGTGCCGAAACCGTGCTCTGCCAGGATTTGCTGGCCGCGCTCGCTGATCACGAAGTCCACGAAGGCCTGTGCGCCGGGGTTCTCGCCCAGCGTGGCGATCGGATAGGTGTTCACGACCTCGTCAGCTCCTTCCGGAACGATCGCCGCGACGTTTTCGTCACCCAGCACATCGGTGGCGTAGACCAGTCCGGCATCCGCTTCGCCGGCGGCCACCTTCTGCAGCACCGCGGTGACATTCTGCTCCTCGCTGGCCGGGACCACTTCGACGCCCTGGGCCTGGAGCAGCTGGCGTGAGGCCGAGCCGCACGGCACCTGCTGCGCGCACAGCACCGTGGTGGCCCCGGCAAGGTCTTCCAGCGAATCGATATCCGCCGGGTTCTCCTGCGGCACCGCGATCACCATGGTGTTGCTGGCGAAGATCACCGGCTCGTGGCCGAACCCGGCCTCGGTCACCTCCAGCATGTTGCGTTCATCTGCCGAGGCGAAGACATCCACGTTTGAGCCTTCAAGGATCTGCGTGGCCAGGGTCGAAGAGCCGTCATAGGAGATGCTGGCAATCTGCACCTCCGGATGTTCTGCGGTGAACTCCTCGGAGATCTGTTCGAAGGCGCTCTGCAAGGAGGCCGCCGCGGAGATGGTGATGGGTTCGGACGCGGCCTGATCGGAAGAGCCGCTGGCCGAACAGCCCGCCAAAGCCAGCACGGCCGCCGCGAGCCCGGCAAGGGCTCGGAACCGTGGAAACGGGCGGTGCTGCATGGGATCTCCTTGAAATCGGGGGCTGGTGCCAATGCTACCGTCGCGCCAACCGGGGCCGATCCATTTTGCGTACTTGATTTGTTACTTTCAGGTTAACCGTCTTCCACGCAACGGTGCCGGGGGCTACTGTGGAGTGTATGAAAGCACAAGCGGCCGGCACCCTGGGCGATGCCCGTGGACGGCCCCTGCATGACCTGCGGATTTCGGTGACAGACCGCTGCAATTTCCGCTGCGTCTACTGCATGCCCAAGGAGATCTTCGGCCGCGACTTCGTTTTCCGCGAGCGCTCCGAGCTGCTCAGCTTCGAGGAGATCGAGCGGCTGGCCCGCGTCAGCGTTTCGCTGGGGGTCACCAAGCTGCGGTTGACCGGCGGCGAGCCGCTGCTGCGCCGCGGCATCGTGGACCTGGTGGGCATGCTCTCCAAGCTGCGCACCCCCGAGGGCCAGCCGGTGGATCTGGCAATGACCACCAATGGGTCGGCGCTGCCGGTGCTCGCACCTGCGTTGAAGGAAGCCGGGCTGAACCGCGTGACCATCTCCCTGGATTCCTTGGATGACGAGAAGTTCAAGGCCATCAACGACGTGGACTTCCCGGTCTCCCGGGTACTGCACGCCATCGACGTGGCCCGTGAAGTGGGCCTGGGCCCGGTGAAGATCAATACCGTGGTCAAGCGCGGGGTCAATGACTCGGAGATCCTGTCGCTGGCCGAGCACTTCCGCGGCACTGGGGCGATCCTGCGCTTCATCGAATACATGGATGTGGGCACCACCAACGGCTGGAAGCTGGATGAGGTGCTGCCCTCCTCCGAGGTCGTGGCCATGGTCAATAAGCGCTGGGCGCTGGAACCGGTGACTAAAACCGAACCGGGTGAAACGGCCAACCGCTGGCGCTACCAGGACGGAGCCGGGGAGATCGGCGTGATATCCAGCGTCACCAACGCCTTCTGCGGCAACTGCTCGCGCGCCCGGGTCTCGGCCGAAGGCCAGCTCTACACCTGCCTGTTTGCCGGCTCCGGCTACGACCTGCGCCAGCTCATGCGCGACGGGATCAGCGATGAGGATCTTGCCAAGGCACTGACCGGGCACTGGCGCAAGCGCGATGACAACTACTCGGAGCTGCGCGCCGCGCTGACCCCAGGCAACCGCAAGCGCATCGAGATGTCCTACATCGGGGGCTAGGGGTTCTTGTTGCTTCTTAGACGCCGTGCGACGGTTATGGCCTCTTCTGCGACAATCTCATAATTTTGCCGACTCCCAGACAACGGAATTGAGTCTTCTCCATACTTGTCATAGGCGAGTTCAAGTAATTCGCTGGTGTCGCTGAGTCTTAAAGCGTTGACCAGGTGCCCTAAATCAAGAATGTCTTTGTCGCGCTCCGCCGCCAGCTTCATGGCGGTCAAAGTCGGCAAATCAGCAACTTCGACTACGGAAAGAATAGAGTCCGGCGCGGGAGCCCAAGAGGCATTGTCGGGGATGAAAGCGGCTGCACTAGAGTTCAACCACTTTTTAGGCAAACCGTGTTCGGCCGCCATCGCCTCTATGATTTTTTCGACTTCTGTCCGATGCGAGTAGTAAGCATCGATATCTTCCGTAGCACGATCAATCAGGCCGTGAAGAAGCATAGCCGAGCCCCCGACGACTCTAATTCTCACGTTGAGTCCCTGTTCGTTCAGGCGCCGTTCGAGTTCTGCGAGCAGGTCAACGACTCTGTTTCTTCCCAAGCCCGTTCTACTCATGCTGTTCCCAAGCTCCGTTGTCGAATCCACACATTCAGTTCTTGAAGTGCTGGAGGCGTCTCAGCGCGAATTAGCTCCTTCATCTTCTCCCCTACCGGATACAACTTTTCCGAGAGGAACACGGGTTCCGTTGGTCGCACAATGTCCGAGGTCCACTGCGGGACTGGCGTATTGGTCTGGCCCGCAATCCACTTAGTTATGGCCGCCAGAGCCACTTGGTATTGCGAGTCCTCCAATTCAGGCGACTGTGCCAAGAGTGGACGCCCGGCTTCAAGAGATTCAGTCGAATATTCACTGATGAGACGCAGTGCGAACTCGAAATTTTTGGCTTCCAGGGTCTGTCGGAAGTCCTCAGCTATTTCAGCGCCCCTGTCATTAATAATGCGTAGCCCAGGCTCCTCAAACCCAAGTCTCTTCAGAACCCTAAGCACTAATCCCAGAGCCACCGTTTCTTTCCCTGCTTCCAAGTCAACGATGAACTTACGCGAAACCCCTACCGAATTTGCCAAGGCAGCTTGGGTCAGCCCTAGGAAACCACGTTGGGTCCGGATCTTATCCGCCAGGCTTCCGACAGTGAACGATGGGGTTTTCATATTCAAATGATGTCACCGTACGGTGACTTTGTCTAGAAGTTTGATTGCCGCCTGTTGTTATCCCATGGTCTTCTGCCCATCCAGGGATTCGCGGATGATGTCCGCATGCCCTGAATGCTGGGTGGTCTCGGCGATGATGTGCAGCAAGGTGCGGCGCACCGACCAGTGGATATCGACAAACCATGGGGCCGAAGGCAACTCGTGCACGGTGTCCAGATCCAGCTCAGCCAGCAGCGCATCGGTGCGGTCGGCAATCAAAGCGTAGTTTTCCAGCACCGCGTCGAGAGTATCTCCTGGCTGCATATGGAATTCGTTATGGAATGCTTCGATCGCTTCGGGTGGCATCTGGCTGAAATCCGCACCGTCCCACGCCATGGCTGCCCGGCCTTTGACCATGAATTCCTGCCACTGTTTTTCGACTGCGCTGACATGTTTGATCAACCCGCCGAGGGTCAGCTCGCTCACGGTGGTTCGCTGCTCCGCCTGCTCATCGCTCAAGCCTTGGACCGTAAAACGCAAAAAATGCCTCGCGTTGGCCAGGGTCTGGAACAGGTCGGCGCGTTCTCCGGTGAGCTTGGTGTTGGTGATGGCCATGGTGCTCATGATTGCCTCCTGGCATAAGCTGCAGCCGGTATTTCCAGCTGGTAGTAACCAGAATAGAAGTGAAAAGTGCCAGTTTTTGTCCTAAATCAAGGCAGACTTATCGTATGAGTACCAGTACCAGATTCTTGCGCTTACTCTCGCTACTGCAGACCCATCGCTATTGGTCCGGAGACGAGCTCGCAGAACGCCTTGACGTCAGCCTGCGCACCGTTCGCCGGGACATCGACCGGTTGCGTGACTTGGGCTACCCAGTGCAGGCCGATCGCGGTGTGGGAGGTGGTTATCAGTTAGCCTCCGGCACCGCGTTGCCTCCCCTGGTGCTCGACGATGAGGAAGCGGTGGCACTGGTGGCGTCGCTGCAATCCACCGTGCATGGCGGGTCCTCCGCTCTGGCTGAAGCGGCGCTGCGAGCATTGGGGAAAGTGGTACCCGTGCTGCCGGCCAGGCTGCGTAAACGGGCACAGGCCTTGACCGCGAGCACCATCCCGCTCAATTCCCAGTCTTCCGCCTCGGATCCCGTGGATCCGGCAGTATTAGTGGCCTTCGCCCAAGCCTGCCGTGATCATGAACGAATCGCTTTCGACTACAAGGACGCCAAGGGAGCAGCAACTTCACGCCGGGTAGAACCGGTCCAATTGGTGAATGTTGGCAACCGCTACTATCTCGTGGCTTTTGATCTGGACCGCGATGATTGGCGCAGCTTCCGCGTGGACCGCGCACAGAACCCAACACCCAGGGCCTTGCGCTTCACACCCCGACAGGTGCCAGGTGGCGATGCATCAAGCTTCGTTCGTGCTGGACTGCGTGGCAGCGGACAACCAGATGTGAGTGCGCGGGTGCATGCCAGCGCAGAACAACTGGAGCCGCTGATCGGCCGCTGGTTCCAGATCGAAGAAATCGACGACGACAACAGCCTAGTGAGCACCGAGAATATGAACCTTAACTGGGCCGCGTTCGGGCTGGCGATGAGTCAGGCCAAAGTCAGCGCTGTTCAGCCGACAGAACTGCGAGAGCTACTCGATTCGTGGATAGCGAACCTTTCGTCAGAGCCCTGTCGCTAAAACCAAGCTCCGGAGGATCTCTGTACAACGCACGCAGGCCGTTAGCCCTTACGCTCATGAAATCGTAGTTAAATCCCCTCCCGAACTATGACATTCGCGTGGACGATGCACCCGGTCAGTGTTCGAACGTGGAAGAAAACCCAATGAATCCGAAAGCAAGTCTCCAGATATCTTATTGATCCACTGGACACGCAATCCGGCGGAACTTGCGCGCTCTCTCTCGAATTCCAACGAGACGAGCGCCGATAATAGACGGTCACAAACACGTCACTCAAAAAATCAACACCGGCTGCAATGCAGATTTCCGGGGGCTTCAAATGAATACACAGCTAATCTGCACGAACGGTCACAATCGTTCAACATCCACTACGTTGGCCAATCCGAGCTAAATCGAATGGAGCCTTTGAAACTTGCTACCGATCAACGGCAAAACTGGGACAAGTAACTCCACCTCCGGGTCATCTCCCCCGCAAACAGGTCCGACCATAGATACTCATTATTTGACAAAGCTCGCAACGGGCACCTTCTTGAAACCTATCCAAAGACCATCGGCCCGTTTGACCAAATTATGGGTGATCGCTCGTCAAAAATTTCATCCTCTAGTTTCAATTGTGCATAATGACTCCAAGACAGGAGATAAATTGACAGAGATTATCACGACAACAGTTGCTCTTGTTGGTCTATTCGTAACAGCAGCACAGTTCACGGCGGCCGCCAGGGCACGGAAAGCGGCCGATTTCTGGGGAGACCAGATCGAAAAAACCGCCTCCTTGCGATCCGAGGAAGATGAGACGATATCCGATCACTACCAGAATGCCTTGTCGCTGGTTTACGCCGTTGAGCGAGTCCCTGGATGGAAGTTCGCTCTACCAGTTGGTTCTCTTTGCTTTCTAACTCTATGGCTATTCGCAACAAGCGTTCTTTTCAAAGGATTCATACTTAGTCCAGTGTCAGCGGAGGGGCAGTTGGTGGCATTTACAGGCGTCTACGCTCTTGCGGCCACATTTGGAATTTTTGCTACATTGCAAAAACTATTGACCCTTCAGGTTCACCGCACAAAGACCAAGATCGGATTCAAAGTCGAAGAATTTTACGACCCGGCACTCTTCGAAGTAAGACTATTTAAACATGTAAAGAAGTGTCTTGCCCTTGCCACTGCTGGGATCTTGTTGGCTTCTTTCGCGGTTGCTTGTTTCTCCGGCTTTCCGGTTCTCACTCAAAATAATGATGAAATCCTCGCCGCGGGCTTCCTTAGCAGCATTATTGCAGCCATAACCTTATGGTTTTCCGTTCACAAGTTCACCTCAATCTACAGGAACCCGCTTGACGAAAATAACCTGGTAGTCACTCTTAAAGCCCATTGATCTACGAATAGAGGATCGCCGCCTTACCCGAATCTAGTCAGCATCCGAAGACGAAATCCCCTCCCAGTACGACCCCAAGGGAACGCCTAAGTAGATTCACTGATGGCTGGAAATGCTATTGCATTCCGCATCAGCCCGCGAGCGGTCCGCATGAAGCCATGCCCCGTTATCTTTTTGATAGTCCCTAAAAAGAGGATCATAGGGACTGTCGGCCGACCAATCTCGGCATGGTGTCTTGCCCCTGTCTAACCAATGATCCGGGGGGGGTGTTGCCACCGAGATTGGGATGGCAGCGTGGTGATTGCTAATTAGGGGCGCGGCGCCAAGACACTGGACGCCTGTCATAACGTGGATGTAAGACTTCGCTACCGACGGTTGGTCGACCTTGAACAAGAACTAGTTCAAAGGAGCACTAGCCATGATCACCGCGGATATCGATATTTTCCTCGGCCTGGACGTAGGGAAAACCGACCACTGGGCCTGCGCCGTCACCAAGGACGGCACCAAAATATGGAACAAGACCCTGCCCAACGACGAAACCAAACTCGTCTCGGTCTACCAGAATCTCAGTGCCAAAGGCACCGTCCTGGTCGTCGTGGATCAGCCAGCTACCATCGGAGCCCTCGCTGTTGCCGTCGCCCAGAACCTCGGTATTCCGGTGGCCTACCTGCCCGGATTATCGATGCGGCGCATCGCAGATATGTATCCTGGCACGGCGAAAACCGACGAAAAAGACGCATTCATCATCGCGGACGCGGCCCGCACCATGACGCACACGCTGCGCAGCATCCAGGTCTCTGATGAGGATGAAGCCACCCTGGGCATGCTCACCGGATTTGATCTGGATCTAGCCAGGCAGATCACCCAAACCAGCAACAGGATCCGCGGGCTATTCACCCAAATCCACCCGCCACTAGAACGAACCCTCGGCCCATGGCTGGAACACGACGCCGTCCTTGAAGTCCTCGCTATCTGGCCCACACCAGCCGCACTGAAGCATGCCGGCAAAGCCAGGATCGATGCGAAGTTGAAGAAATATAGTGCTCGCCGGCACACCGCCTGGGCTTCAACCATCATTGACGCTTTGGAGGAGCAGAGCGTCATCGTGGTCGGCACTGAGGCCGCGGGGCTGGTGATCCCTCACCTCGCCCGGCAGCTGGTCTCGTTGCATGCCCAACACGTAGACGTGGCCACGCACTTGGAAACCATGGTGGAGGCCCACCCTCTTTACTCGGTCCTGACATCCATGCCAGGGATTGCCGTCAGGACCGCTGCGATCATCATCGCCGAGACCTCCGGCAAGACCTTCACCAGTGCTGCCGCACTGTCCTCCTACGCCGGTTTGGCACCAACTACGCGCCAGTCAGGCACCTCCATCAAGTCCGAACGGGTCAGCCATTCAGGCAACAAACGCTTGAAACGAGCACTGTTCCTCTCGGCGTTCGCGTCCATCCGCTTTGATCCGACCAGCCGGGAATACTGTGACCGGAAACGGGCTCAGGGGAAACGCCACAACCAAGCGTTGATCGCTTTGGCCCACCGACGGCTCACGGTCCTGTTTGCCATGATTCGGGATGGCTCACTTTATGACGTTCCGGAGCTGAAAATCGCTTGTCACAGAACATAGGGGCACCCCCCAGGTCTCGGTATCCATAACCAATGCATCAACCTGATCGACACTACCCGTTACCGAACGAGAAGATTAGGTTACCGGTCCGTTTCCATCTTTAACTCCCTATGCGCACTACTCAGTAATGCAAAAAGCCTTTTTGGACATTGACACCTCTAATTTGCAATAAGAAGTTAACTGCAAAACGTGGACGAGCAGGCATGCCGGCGGCGCTAATTCTTCGTTGAGCCTGCCCCGCCCCCGACACCATTCAAATTGAATCTCAAGTACTGTCTTGGCTCTACACTCAACGAACATCATCGAGAAATACGAATAATGATTCTTTAACGCAGTGTTCTTCGTGCGGCTCACCGAGCCTTATGCCCCCGTAACCGCCCCATAATTGAATGCGGCATCACAGAAGTAAACAGCGATAGTTTTCGCGACGTTCACGCTGATCAAGCGAGAGGTTCCACTAAAAGTACCGCATTGGCTTCTAGAAAAACTTCACATCATTTCACCCTTGGCCAAAGTCAGCGACGTCCACCCGGCAGAACTGCGAGACCTACTCGATTCTTGGACGGAGAATCTCGGCTCCTGATTGCGAAAGTTGTGAGATGCAACAAAAAGCGTCTTGATAGCTTGACGGCGACACAACCGCGAGGCGTATAGTCACTCGCGTGCTAACACCATTCAAATCGTTCGGAGTAAATGCTTTGATTAGTAATTACTTAAAGTTTGAATCATCGGCATAGTCATCTCTACGTACCCTGAGGCTCTCCGCCCGTCTGTCGACGACGCCTACGAAAGGCTGATTCATGTCCATTGCCGACTTTACCGCTGATGCACAAACCATACTTCCCGATCTGATTAAACTGCGCCGTGAGTTGCATGCGGACCCCGAGCTCGGACTTAATCTGCCCCGCACTCAGCAGAAGGTGCTCGACGCGCTTGAGGGGTTGCCGCTGGAAATCACTACCGGCACCCGCACCAGTTCGGTCACTGCAGTGCTTCGCGGAGAACTGCCCGGCCCGACAGTCCTGCTCCGCGGCGATATGGACGCTTTGCCGATTCTCGAAGCGACCAATCTGGACTTCGCCTCTGCCAACGGCAATATGCACGCCTGCGGCCACGACCTGCATACCGCGGGACTGGTGGGCGCAGCCAAGGTGCTGTCGGCTCATCAAAGTGAACTACATGGCTCGGTCATCTTCATGTTCCAGCCAGGCGAAGAAGGCCACGGCGGAGCGAAGATCATGCTTGAAGAGGGACTACTCGCCGCAGCCGGAGACCCTCCAGTTGCTGCCTACGCGATCCATGTGGGACCCGGCCCACGAGGAGTCTTCGCAACACGAGGTGGTCCAGTAGCTGCTGGCTCGAACCAGCTGACAGTGAAGCTGAAAGGGCGCGGTGGACACGGTTCGCAGCCTCACCAGACCCTGGATCCAGTTCCTGCCGCGGCCGAACTCGTCCTGGCCTTGCAAAGCTTCGTGACTCGACGATTCAATGCCTTCGACCCGGTGGTACTCTCGATCACCCGGCTGTCCACCGGAGACGGTGCAATCAACGTCATCCCGGAGAGCGTCGAGCTGGCGGCCACTATCCGCACCATGTCTCATGAATCGCTGGCTGTCCTGGAAGAAGGACTGCCACGAGTCATCAACGGTGTGGCGGCAGCCCATGAACTCACTGCTGATGTGAGCTTTGAAACGCTCTACCCGGTGACCGTGAACGATCCCGCCGAGACGGAGGCGGCGCTGACAACGATGCGCGAAATCTATGGTGAACAGCGCGTGGCTGTAATGCCTTCGCCAATGATGGGCTCGGAGGATTTCGCGTTTGTGCTCGACGAAGTACCCGGCACGTTCATCGCATTGCTGACCACTCCACCGGAAATGACCGCCGAGGAGGCCGAGTGGAATCACTCACCACGGGTGATCTTTGATGACTCGGTGCTCTCAGATCAAGCTGTAGCCCTGGCAGCGATCGCTTTTAAGCGAACCGCCAGCTGAACTTCGGAGCTGCGCGCTAATTCTCGAGAATTACGGTGGTTTGGGTCCCCACATACTCAAACCCAGCGCGCAGCGCCGTTCTGATTGACGCGGCATTATCAACGTGCGCGCGCCACTGAGGAATCAGCCCGGCATCCATTGCATGCTTTTGAGCAATGCCGACAGCTTGAGAACCGAGTCCACTGCGCCGACTGGCAGGTGATACGAGCGCGCCAAGGTGGGCCAGTTTTTCTTCCCACACGTCATAACCAGCACCTGCCAGAGGTCGCGGCTGGTGCTCAGAATCGCTGAGCAAGATAAAGGTATTCTCCATCTCGCTCAAGCCGACTTCTGCAGCGTCTTCGGCTGGGCAGGCTGTTTCAAGATCAACAGCGTGCACTCGCGCATGACTTACCTTGGCGTTGGAGCCAGACACCATTGGCGCTGAATCACTAAAGTACAGCTTCGCTTCCCCGAGAGCCCGCCCACCATAAGGAGCACTGAGTTCTAAAAGTTTCTCGTGGCTGGCTAGTTCCGAGTCGGGTAGCTCTCGCCCAGCTTCTATTGCCCACGAGGGGCCGACCAAAATCCCGGTGCCAAAGAGTGATACGAACATAAGCACGGCGCTATCGTTCTTCTCGCGATAAACGCGATCTTCTCCTCGTGCCAATGCTTCTACCGAAACACCGAGGATCGATGCCCAGGATTGTCGGATGGTCGCGATGGTGTCGGGTTGAAGCGTCATGCCGAAAGACTATCGGAATTCAAATTATCTGTGTCTGCCAAACAGACCGAAAACTCGCGAAGCAAGCCTTTAGTCCAAACGGATCTAACGTTCCAGAGATTCTAACAATGCAACAGCATTGGTATTTTCAAGCCAAAAATACGCATGAATCGCCAACAAGACGTCGTCTATTGACTGTTCAATTGCCGGCCCACTCCACAGGGCAACGACCGCACTCGCGACATTCGAAATCGCCGAGTTTTGACTGGCCCTGCCGAGCTCAACGCCGCGAAGCACCAGCAGGTAGTCGAGAGCCAAGTTGCGTAAATCTTGATTGGAAAGCATCTTCCGCGTCGAATACCCCAGAGCTCGTTGCATCGTCGAGATCGATGAATCCACGTCCGGAAGCGGCAAACATTGTTGTTGAAGCCCGGACAACAGGAATTCACCGCGAGGGACGTCTCCCGGCATCACTTCCTTGTAATCGGTCCTGCTCCCTGAGCCGGGACGATACTCAGTCAAAACGTAACTTCCGTTCCTCACTAGACGTATTCGCTAGGTAGGTCCGGCCTACAGTCCAACCCACTCGGAGCTGCCGGAAGTGAAGTGCTGCTTCTTCCAGATCGGAACTTCGGCTTTGATGCGTTCAACCAGGTTCTCAATGGCATCGAAGGCTTCCTTGCGGTGCGCTGCTGCCGAGGCAGCCACCAAAGCGGCATCACCAATCTTCAGCGGACCCACACGATGCACAGCCGAAAGCTTCAAGCCCGTGCGCTCTTCTTCCTCGGCGATGATCTTCTCCAGGAAGTCCTGCGCCTGCGGGTGATGCGAGTAGTCCAGGGAATTCACCGACTGCCCACCATCGTGGTTGCGAATGATTCCGTGGAAAAGCACCACAGCGCCGGCGGTATCAGACTGCACGGCATCGCGGACTGTGGCCTCATCGATTGGTTCCTCGGTGATCAACGCGTAGCTCATGAGCGGGTTCCTTCGGTTGTTGCGGGTTCGGCCAGTAGTTGCGGCGCCACCGCGGCCAGTGCGGGAAGCCCGCCTTCAAGATAGTTTGTTTTGATGCCCCGGCCAGCGAGCAAGGCGGCCGCGCGTTGCGAGCGAGGACCGCGTGCGCAGTAGACCGTTACCTGTGCCGGGATCTGCTTCAGATCTGTGCCGGATTCAACAGCTGCTTCCAACTCAGGAAGGGGCAGATGCAAGGAACCGGCGATGTGCTGTTGTGCGCGTTCGTCATCATTGCGCACATCCAACAAGACAGGTGTTGCACCACCAGTTAGGGCTTCGGCGAGCGCCTCGGCGCCGATGCCTTCAGCTTCAGGCAGCGTTCCCGAGCAAAAAAGCACATAATCGATCAGCTCGGTGACTTCAGCGCCTCGGGGGTCCCGGGAGAATTCGAGGGTGCGGGTGCTGGCAGCCAGCGCATCGTAGATCAGCACCTTTCCCACCAGCGGGGCACCGATTCCGGCGATCAGTTTCAAGGCTTCAGTAGCCAGCAGCGAACCGACGGTTCCGCACAATCCGGGCAGCACGCCCCCGGCGGCGCAATCCGGCACGGTGCCCGGGGCAGGCGGGACCGGGAACAGGTCGCGGTAACCCGGGCCGTGCTCATGCCAGGCCACGGAAACTTGTCCATGATGCTGCAGGATCGATCCCCAGATTAGCGGGATGCCCGTGAGCTGCGCGGCGTCATTGGACAGGTACCGCGTCGGGAAGTTGTCGCTGCCATCGATGACGAGGTCATAATTCGCAAAGATCTGAAGCGCGTTCGAAGAATCCAGCCGCAGGTTATGCTCGATGATTTCCACATTGGGGTCCAGCGCCGTGGCAGCCTGCGCCAAGGAAGCGGTCTTGGCCAGACCGATATTAGCGCTGGTGTGCGTGACCTGGCGGTGCAGGTTGGATAGCTCCACGACATCATCATCCACAATGCCGATGGTGCCTACTCCCGCTCCGACCAGATACGGGACGCTGGCGCTGCCCAGCCCTCCGGCGCCGATAACCAGTACCCGGGCGGCAGCCAGCCGGCGCTGCGCGGTGTCATCAAATCCGGGCAACGAGAGTTGGCGTGCAGCTCGTGCAGTCTGTTCGCCGCTCAGTGGCGGCCCGGGGGCCACAAGCGCGGGAAAGTCGCGTTCGCTTTTCATCGTGCTCCTTATCGCCTAGGCGCGATAGCATGAAGTCATGTCGAAGATTACGATACGCTACTTCGCTGCCGCGGCGGCAACAGCGGGCTGCGAGCAGGAGAGCTGGGAACGCCCCGATACACTCGCCAGGCTGCGTAGCGAACTGATCGATTCCTACGGACCTGAAATGGCCCAGGTTTTGCGCGCCGGAAGTTTCCTGATCAACGGCGTGGTGCGCCGCGATGCCGGCGAGCTGGGCACGGCCGACGATCTGACCGTGGATGTCCTGCCGCCGTTCGCAGGCGGATAGTCCATGTCCTGCACTCTGGAAAGCCATCGCGCGGAACTTGAAGAGCTGCTGTCCCCGGTCTTCGCCTGCCTGGACAGCGAAGTGCTGCCCGTCGATAGCCCTGAGGCCAGCGATCGAATCCTCAGCGAGGACCAGTACGCCCTTTTGCCCATCCCTGCGTTCACCAATTCGCAGATGGATGGCTACGCTGCGCGCAGCGCGGATCTGGCAGCAGCCTCGCTCCGCTCCCCCATCTCTTTGCCGTTGGGTTTCACGGCTGCCGCCGGCGCCCGGCAAATACCCCTGGCTGAAGGGACGGTCAGTCCGGTGATGACCGGTGCGATGATCCCGCTGGGTGCTGACACTGTCATCCCCATCGAGGACAGCGGCTCTGGCGCTTTCCCGGAATTGGTCCGTGCCGGCGTTGGCACCCCCAGCGGCCACGCGGAATTCTCGGCCCCCAGCGTCGTGGGCCGCTTCATCCGCCCCGCCGGCGTTGATCTCGAAACCGGCGCTTTGGTGGCCAAGGCTGGAACCCGGCTGACCCCGACCATGATTGCCGCACTGGTTTCCAGCGGGCTGCGTGAAATACCGGTGCGCCGGGCCTTGAAGGTGGCCGTGTGCACAACCGGTGATGAGCTCAGCGATGGACAGCGTTCCCAGGGCCAGATCCCGGACTCGAATTCCCCTATGCTCGCAGCCTGGTTGCGCCGCTATCAGGTGCAGGTGCGCACCTTGCAGCTGCCCGATGATCCGCAGCGCTTCGCCCTGGCCATCGATGCCTTGCAGGAACAGGTTGACCTGATCGTAACCGTGGGCGGCATCAGCGCTGGAGCCTACGAAGTGGTCCGCCAAGCGCTGTCGCCGCTAGGCGGGGTTTTCCATCATGTGGCCATCCAGCCCGGCGGCCCGCAAGGCTTCGCCCGACTGGCCAAGGCAGCGGTGCTGTGCTTCCCGGGCAACCCGGTCAGTGCCCTGCTATCGGCAGAACTGTTCCTGGCTCCGCTGCTGCGACAGCTCAATGCCCTGCCAGAGCCCTTGCCCAGGCACTACCCGCTGGCAGCCGATGCCAGTTCCCCCGAGCACAAGCACCAGGTGCGCCGAGCGCTGATCCGCGATGGCCAGGTCGCCATCCTGGATCCGGGATCCCACCTGGTCCACGATCTGGCCCGCGCCGATGCGCTGGTGCATATCCCGGTAGGCGTCAGCCAGTTGGCTGCCGGCCAAAGCATCGAAACTTGGAGCATGAATGTCTGAGAAACTCACCCACCTGCGCGAAGACGGCAGCGCCCATATGGTCGATGTCAGCGACAAGGCCGTCACCAAGCGCGTGGCCACCGCAGAAGCCATCTTCGCCACCCGCCCGGATGTTGTCCCGATGCTGATGACCGGGCAGTTGCCCAAGGGCGAGGCGTTGGGCACCGCAAGGGTCGCTGGCATCATGGCGGCCAAGCGCACCTGGGAACTGATTCCGCTGTGCCACCCGCTGCCGATTTCCAAGGTGTCCATTGATTTCACCGCCGAGGAATCCGCGGTGCGCGTCACCGCCCAGGTGACCACCAAGGGCGTCACCGGGGTGGAGATGGAAGCGTTGACCGCGGCCAGCGTTGCGGCTCTGACCCTCTACGACATGGTCAAGGCCGTGGACAAGCACGCCGAGGTCCGCTCGGTGAAGGTTTTGGCGAAGTCCGGCGGCAAGAGCGGTGACTGGGTTCGTGGAGACTAGCCGCATGGCGGCCGTGGTGGTTGCTTCGACCAGTGCCGCAGCAGGCACCGCCGAAGACAAGACTGGTCCGCTGATCACCCGGTGGCTGTCCGAGCGCGGTTTCGAGACCGGCGAGCCGACGGTGGTGGCCGACGGGCAGCCGGTGCGTTTTGCCGTGGATGATCTGCTGGCCAACGACGCGCAGGTCGTGATCGTGACCGGCGGGACCGGGGTCTCACCCGATGACCAGTCCCCCGAAATGGTTGCCCCGCTGCTGGATGTCCAGCTGCCCGGAATCATCGAGGCCATCCGCCGGCGCGGAGAAGCGACCACCGCGCTGTCCATCATTACCCGCGGGGTCGCAGGATTCTCCGGTAACAGCTTCGTCATCACGTTGCCCGGGTCCACCGGCGGAGTGAAAGACGGGCTGGCCGTCCTGGATCCGATCCTGGAGCACCTGCTGGTCCAGCGCAGCGGCGGCACCGGGCACGGCCCGCGGTAAGTTCTCTAGCACCATCATTGATCAGAAAGGCCACCAGGTTGAGCATCGAACCCGGAATCTACCAGCACTTCAAGGGCCAGCGCTACGAGGTGCTGGCCGTGGGGAAGCACAGCGAAACCGAAGAGCCGCTGGTCTTCTACCGCAAGCTCTACGACGACTACAGCTTCTGGGCTCGGCCGCTGGAGATGTTTGCGGAACACGTTGAACGCGATGGCTACAACGGCCCGCGTTTCGCCAGGATCGCCTAGGGCAAGTTGCAGATTTCCCTGGACCTACTGCGAGTCGGCAACGTTATAGCGTTCCAAGGCCTCGGCAAAGGCCGAGATCTGCTCTTCGCTCCAGCCCTCCAGACGATCGGTTACCGCAGCGCGGTGCACGGCGGCGGAAGCCTGAAGCCGCTCGCGGCCCACGCCAGTCAGTTCCACTACGCGGCCGCGCCCGGATTCCGCATCGTCATAGGCGATATATCCCAAGTCCAGCAGCGTGCCTACCTGCCGGGAGACTGTCGAGCGGTTCAGCGAGAACGCCTCGGCAATGTCGGTGGCCCGGGTTCCGGGAGTATCGGCAATGAAGCGCAGCAGGGAATGTTCCACGAGTGTCAGCGGCTCGGCCAGCTGGCGTGAGCGCGTATTGGCACGTCGGGTAATCATTTGCATGTGATGGAAGATCGATTGGATATCGGCTTCCCGCTGTTCCTTGCCCATGTTCCGAGTCTAGTACGCAGGGCTTTGCCGGGCACTCAATGTTGCATCATGCAACATTAAGCGTATTCTTTAATGCTGATGACTCTCACCGACAACGCCCCGCGCCAATCTCCCGCTTCCAAGCATGCCGATAATCCGGCCAAGAAGAAGTCCCCCGCAGCCAAGCCGGCACCACTGGGCTGGGGAAAGCTCGCGTTGACCATGCTGATCCCGTTCTTCCTGTGCGCCATCATGGGATTGTTCTATCTGGGGGCCTTCCACGCGCCCAGTCCGCACAACGTGCAGGTGGCGGTGGTGGGCGATTCCGCGCAATCCAAGGTTTTCGCCCAGACCCTGCAGGATGGGTCCGACGGTGCATTGAATGTGCGCACCGTCGCCGATGCGGACCAGGCCCGGAAACTGGTAGAGCAGCGCGAGCTCGTGGCCGCCTACGAAACCAGCGGCGGCACGGCAACGCTCTACAGCTCTAGCGCCGCGTCGGAAACCTCGGCGAATATCGCCCAGAAAGTCTTCTTGGACGTGGCCTACGAACAAGGCCAGCCATTGCGTATCGAAGATGTCGTGCCCACCGGCGAGCAGGACACCACCGGGCAGGGGCTGTTCTTCCTGCTGGTCGCCTTGAGCATTGGCGGCTACGCCAGCGCCGTGCCGCTGGCCGGGTTCATGGGCAAGGTCAAGCTGCCCGTGCGCTTCGCCATGGCGGCGGTTGCCGCAGCGGTGGTTGCCACAATCGCGGTGCTGATCGCGGGCCCGGTCTACCGGATCATCGAGGATCATTACGCGGGCATCTGGCTGATTTCCTGGGTTTACGCCGCCGGCATCACCCTGCTGGGCCTGGGCCTGCATCCACTGCTGCGCCACTGGACCACCCCGACGCTGACCTTGTGCTTCGTCGCACTGAATTTCACCAGTTCCGGCGGGATCTTCCAGCCGCAAATGCAGCCGGGATTCTACGGTGCACTCAATACCTTCTGGAATGGCGCCGGGTGGCTGCACGCAGTGCAGACCCTCGTCTACTTCCCCGGGCAGTCCATCGGCATGGATCTCCTGCGGCTAATCCTCTGGCTGATCCCCGGCATCCTGCTGGTCATCCTGACCCACGCGTGGAGCGTGCGCAAAACCCGCGTGGCCGATGAAAATGCCAGGATCCGGGACGTCGAGGAAACCGTCGCCGCGTAGCGGCACGCGCCGCGGGGATTGCTCCCTGCCAGATGCCGCTCCTAGCTGCGCAAGAGCCAGGAGCGCGCGGAGCCCAAGGCTCGGCGCAGTCCGCTCACCGCGTCATCCATGACCGCGGTTCCCACATCCTGGAAGGACCCCATACCACCGCGGTAGAGTTCCAAGGCCTTCCGGGCAGCCTCTCGCAGCTGCTCTCGGCTTTCAATATTCTCGAAAAGGCCTCTTCGAGCCAGCGTGCCGCATGGGCGCGTTGCGCGTCATGGTCCTGGGCCGCTGCGAGATGCAGCTTCTCGATCGCCGCGCGGATTCTGCTCAGTGACTGCTCGACATTGTCCATGACACAAGGTTATCCCGGCCGTCGGGCACTGCTGCCCGCCAGCCGCGCTTCAGGACTTGCCCAGCGGTATCAGGTCAAGTTGCGCGGTGATATGGCTGCGGACGTCGTTCAGTTCATCCATGTTGATCCCGTGGGCCAACCCCGGGTAGGTGTGGGCGGTCAGGGTCGAATGCTCGGGCAGGAACTTGGCGGTGCGTTCAATGGCGACCGGGGCAATGACCCGGTCTTCGGTGCCACGGCCCCAGAACACAGTTGGACGCTGCGCGGCGATGATTTCATCGGCTGGCTGGGTGCCGCCTAAGACGAATCCGCCCAGGATCGTGGTGGCCAGCACCCGCTCGGGCCGGGTGCGCAGCAGCTGGCTGGCCATCAACCCGCCCTGGGAGAAACCGATTGGAATGATCTTGGTGGCGGTGTCTACATTTGCATCGATCCAGGCCCAGATCGCCGCGGTGGCCGCTTGCACCGGCGCCGCGTCGGGGACGCCCGGAGTGGTGATCTGGAACCAGGCGGCCCCGCCGTGGCCCAATTCCAGCGGAGCGCGCAGCGAAGCCCAAGGCAGATCCAATCCCAGCGGTTCGGCGAGCGAGCCCAGGTCGTGTTCATTGGAGCCGAAGCCATGCAGGAAGACCAACACGGCACCGGATTCCACGGCGTCATCCCAGTTGGAAGAACGCACTTCGCTCAACAAGTTGCTCATGGCAGGTCAACTCCTCATCAGTTGCCGGTGACGGTGCCCTGGGGAGGAATTGCGGATTTCGCTTCTCCCCGGCAAAACTCAATAGTTCAAGCATACTGCAATTTGTTGAAGATACAAGTAAATTCTGTCACTTAAAATTCGTCATCCTGGCCGTCACATACTCCCGCCAAGGCCCATTCGGAATTTCTGAAGCGATCTACGCCGCGATCGAGCTCACCCCCCGCCAAGAGTCGCGAGGCAGAAGCGCGAACCAGCTGGTCAACAAAGATAATCGCGGGCCGGAATCGACCCCAGCCCAATGCGAAAACTTGTGGATTTCCTTTGGCGGAATCACTGATTCCGGAGGCATCCCGTCCCACTTCACGCAAAAATTTGGCGACAGAATCCACGAATCTCAAACTCAGGATCACGGACCGGGGCATTCGTAAATTCCGCGCAACATGGTCATTAACGCTTGAGAACCACACTCTGGACCAGACTGCGGTTCTCAAGTTCACATTATATTATTCCGGATTCATAAACGGCGCTGAATCTTGTCGCCGTGATTTGAGAATTCACCGGTAGGAGCGAGTGATGATTATCCGATATTCATCGCCCAGGGCTTCCACGAGTTGCCGCCGGAGCACTTCACCTTCGGCCCAGTGAACCGAACTTAGATCTTGCTCTGTCCAGCCAGCAACTTCGTCATACTTATCGATAAATCTTTGATTCCATTGAATCAAACGATTCGCAATGTCCTCGGGAACCATCGGAAGTGGATCACCGCTAAAATATCCTTGTTCATAGGGCATTTCAATGGGCAAAATGTTCGTCCACTGGGGAACGATCATGAGAGTTTTCGTCATGCGTTATCTCCTCACCTGCACGCCGGCTTAGAACTTGGATAAGACGTTATAACCAACTTGTTCGTTTTCGAAATAACGACGGTCGGGTTGAAAGTTACCTTTTTTGTACGTTTGGCATTCGTAAGCACAATCGGTGCGCTATAACAGAGCTTTCCGCCGCCCGCATTGCGAATCATCGCAGGATTTTTCAGAATGCTGCGCGTTGCGTAATCCATAAAATCATCCCAACGCCCATATCCTCCCACAGAACCAATACGCTTGGCCCACTCATATGCATGTCGAGACTTTATGTGCAAGTATCCAGAGGTGCTAGACGTTCCACACTTCAGATTAACTTTTCCGCCAGCAAACGCACTATAGCCCTTAGCTGTGTAAGAAGTTACATTCCAACCTCTATTACGAGAGACGTTACAATTGAAGCTGTCTATCGCGCCCAGTAGCGCTGGATTTGCTACCTGAAGTCCGCTTGGCGACTCTGCATCTGAAGCTGGCGGGAAAATCAGCGAACTGTGCTCGTTCAATTGTTCCACCGATATTTCCGTGATCGTCGAATCTGTCGTTACCACAGTGTTTAGCGGTTGCGCATTTGCAACGACCGTTGAAGACATTGCAAGTCCCACACCGGCAATGACTGCCAAAATCTGCCTAAACTTCACTTTGCTTTGTCCTTTGATAATCGATTTTTCTACTAACGATGGTAATCATAACTCACTTGGATTATTGAAATTACGTTTGGAAGAAATATTTTCAATTAGTTCGACAGCCGTAGGCAGCCGCACGCCAGTAATTTGAGACTAGAACCTTGCATAAACTCGCAAAGGGCAAGTCCAAGCTCTTGAGCTTGCATGCGCCGGCCAGCCAACCGCTCACACGGGATGCTGTGTGTACCTTGTCTTTTCTGGGCACCGCACGCGGCTGATACCCGCCGTCGTATTCTAGATCCGTTTCTTTCCTGTCAAGGACGGGCAACCATGCCCGCTTAGGTCAGCGCCTCCGCCATAGATCCACAGGCCCACCCCGGCGTCAAAGACTGGCAAACTGCCGACTCACTCTTTGTCGACCAATGGTGGGAATCTGCCTGGCCGCTGCCGGATTTTATTGCTGCGGGTGTCACTGCAGATGCAACGCCGGTGCACGCTTGCTGTTTTAACCAAGGCGAACAGGAAGTGCGCAACGCCCTGGACAGCGAGCGTTTCCGGGGTAAGCTGGCCATGCTGGACCAGTTGCCGTCCGTCATTCGGGCCTCAAAATCAGAACAGCGCCCGGCCGCCGGTGAGGCCGAAAGGCTGCTGAGCGCGTCGATCCGCTCCCTGGAAGACGCCCACCACGACTCCGGCGAGGCCGCCGCGGGAGCCGTCCGCGACGAGGCACTGCACCAGGAGCGCAAGGCAGCCAAGGCACTGATGCATCTGGCCGAGTCCCTGGCCTACGGAGGGCTTGATGGCGCCGGTGCGCTGCTGCGGCACGTGCGCAAGCTACAGAGAATCCTAGGCCGGCACCAGGACAGCGCGATGCTGCGAACTTACCTGGACTCGGTTGCCCAACGGGACGATTCCTCCCTCAAGCTGCTCAAGGCCTGCTGCAAGATGCTGGACGCCGAAGAAGCCATCTCCGCCGCCGTGGTCCGCGATTATTCCAAAACCTGGCATGATGCTCAGCTCTCTGGCCTGGCCGCACTTCGAGACTAGGCAGGCGAGCATGGAGATCCTTCCAGCCGGGATCCGCGCGAATCCCGTCAATAAGCGCTGGCCTGCGCGGCTCGCTTCATGGCAAGCTGAAATCGAGCGCTGCTGAAGAGGTCAGCGGCCTATGGGAAGGGGCATCCCATGATTTTCGACCCGTCCAGGACCGCAGTGGTGTCCATCCACAACCAGGGGGACATCATCGGGCCCAATGGCGCCTTCGCGGACATGTTCCACGAGCAGATCACCCGCCGGAACGTGGTGGGCCAACTGGCCGGGCTGCTGGAGCAGGCCCGCACGGCCGGCGCCCCCATCATCTACACCCGCATCGCCTTCGCACCGGACTATAGCGATCTGGTGCCCAATTCCCCGCTGCTGCAGATGGTGCAGCAGGCAGGCTGCCTGGTGGACGGCACCGAATCGGCGGCCATCATTCCGCCGCTGATCCCGAGCCCCGGCGATGCTGTCATCACCAACCAGCAGGTCGGCGGCTTAGGCACGGAACTGGCTGAATTGCTCCGATCCCGCAACATCGGCACCCTGCTGATCGCCGGGGTAGCCACCAATATCTCGGTGGAAAGCACGGCCCGGGCTGCTGTGGACCACGGCTACCGGGTGGCGATCGTGGAAGATGCGTGCTCGGCGGCCACCGAAGCGGCCCATGCAGCGAGCATCGAGTCACTCGGGCTGCTCGCCACGATCCTCACGTGCGACGAAATCCAGTGGGATCCGGCCGTCGCGTGATCCCCTGCGTGTGCTAGCGGCTAGAGGCCAGCGCCTCGCGCACCTGCTGCGCGGCCTCGAAAAGCCGCGGCAGCACCGCTTGGGCTGCCTCCTGCGCGCTGTCGCTGGTATTCGGACGCACGCTCATCGACACGTTCATCGCGGCGACCACGGTGCCATCGGCACTGAATACCGGCACCGCCACCGAGCGCAGGCCGATCTCCAATTCCTGGTCCACCACGGCATAGCCCTGGGTACGGATCCGTTGAAGTTCAACGCGTAGCTGATCCGGGCCATCGATCCCCAGCCCGGTCATTGAATGCACGCCGGCGGCGATCACCGCCTCGCTGATTTCTTCAGGCTGGTAGGCCAAAAGCACCCGGCCCATGGAGGTATTGGCCGCCGGGAAGCGGGTGCCCACCGAAATGCCCACGCGCATGATCGAACGGGTATGCACCCGGGCGATGTAGACGATCTGCGATCCGTCCAGGATGGAAGCGGAGGCCGATTCATGCACAGCAGCCGAGAGTTCCTCAAGCACCGGTTCGATCAGCTGCGGCAAGGTGGCGCTGGACAGGTACGAGTACCCCAGCTGCAGGACCTTGCTGGTCAGCTCGAAATGCTTGCCGTCGGTGCGCACATAGCCCAGCTCCACCAGGGTCAGCAGGAACCGCCGGGCGGTGGCCCGGGACAGGGCAGTGCGTGCGGCGACCTCGGAGAGGGTCATTGACGCGTGATCGGCATCGAAGCTGCTGATGACCGCCAAGCCGCGGGCCAGGGACTGGACCGATGTGGTTGTTGCTGCCTGCTCGCTCACCGTGCTCCTTGCGCGCTGGAAATGATTGCGGGGTGCACTTCCGGGACTCGGATGCGCACCCCACTAATCTACTGGGTCTTCTAGGCCTGGGTCAGTTCCACCGGGACCTTGGCGGCCAGCTCCTCGAAGCTGATGCCATGGGTGGAGCGCACGAAGACCTTGGCATCACGCAGCTCGAAGACGGCCACTTCGGTGTAGATCCGCGAGACGCAGCCCAGCCCGGTGACCGGATAGCTCAGCGTTTCAACCAGCTTGGATTCCCCGGCCTTGGTGAACAAGCTCATCATCACCCAGGTCGCCTTGGCGCCGATAGCCAGGTCCATGGCGCCGCCCACGGCAGGAATGGCGCCTTCGGCACCGGTGTGCCAGTTGGCCAAATCGCCATCCTTGGAGATCTGGAAGGCGCCGAGCACGCATACATCCAGGTGGCCGCCGCGCATCATCGCGAAGGAATCCGCGTGGTGGAAGAAGGAGGCCCCGGGCAGCTGCGTGACCGGGATCTTGCCTGCATTGATCAGATCCGGGTCGATGTCCTCGCCGGTGGCGACCGGGCCCATGCCCAGCATGCCGTTCTCGGTGTGCAGGGTGACTCCCTGCTCCTTGGTGAGATAGTTCGAGACGTTGGTCGGCTGGCCGATTCCCAGGTTCACGAATGCTCCGGCCGGGATGTCCGCGGCAACGAGCTGCGCCATTTCATCGCGGGTGAGCTTTGCTTCGGTGGTGGTCATTGCGCTCATTACTTTTCCCCTCCCAGTTCCACCACGGTATCCACGAAGATGCCCGGGGTGATGACGTTTTCCGGATCGATGGAACCGGCCTGGACGACCTCGTCCACCTGCACGATGGCCGACTTGGCCGCGGTGGCCATGATCGGGCCGAAGTTCCGCGCGGTCTTGCGGTACACCAGGTTGCCCAGCGTGTCGGCCTTCAGTGCCTTGATCAGCGCGAAATCGGCGTGGATCGGGGTTTCCAGCACATAGCCCTTGCCATCGATCACGCGGGTTTCCTTGCCCTCGGCCAGCAGCGTGCCGTAGCCGGTGGGGGTGAAGAACCCGCCGATGCCGGCGCCAGCGGCGCGGATGCGCTCGGCCAGGTTGCCCTGCGGAACCAGCTCCAGCTCGATTTCCCCGGCCCGGTAGGCCTCATCGAAGTGCCTGGAGTCGGACTGGCGCGGGAAGGAGCAGATGATCTTCTTGACCCGACGTTCCTTGATCAGCAGGGCCAGGCCGGCGTCGGCCTGCCCGGCGTTGTTGTTCACGACCGTCAGGTCCTTCGCGCCGCAGTCCAGGAGCGCGTCGATCAGTTCCATCGGCTGGCCGGCGTTGCCGAAGCCGCCGATCAGGACGGTGGCGCCGTCGGTGATCTCGGCGACGGCGTCCGCGGCCGAGGTGGCAATGCGTGGTGCCATGATGCTGCCTTTCTATAAGCTACTTGGTTGCGTTCACGTTTTCGACGACGACAGCCAGGCCCTGGCCGACGCCGATGCAGATCGCGGCGAGCCCATAGCGCTCGCCGGATTCTGCCAGGCGGCGGGCGACGGTGCCCAGGATGCGCAGGCCCGAGGCTCCCAGCGGGTGGCCGATGGAGATGGCCCCGCCCCAGGCATTGACGATAGCCGGGTCGATATCCCAGGCCCGGATGCAGGCCAGGGACTGGGCCGCGAATGCCTCGTTCAGCTCGACCGCGGCGATATCCGACCACTTCAGGCCGGCCTTGGCCAGAGCCTTGTTGGCGGCTTCCACCGGGGCGAAGCCGAAGAACTGCGGATCCAGCGCGGCAGCGCCGTTGGAGACGATGCGGGCGATCGGATCGGCGCCCAGCAATTCGCCGCCGCGCTCGGAACCGATGAAGGCCGCCGAGGCGCCGTCGCTCATCGGCGAGGCGTTGCCAGCGGTCACCGTGGCATTCTCCCCGGTGCGGAACACGGTGCGCAGCTTGGCGAGAGTTTCTGCGGTGGAATCAGCACGGATGGTCTCATCGCGGGTGACTTCGGTGCCGCGCTTGTTCGCCGGCGGAACCGGAACTACCAAGTTGTCGTACTTTCCGGCCTCCCAGGCGGCCGCGGCCTGCTGGTGCGATGCCGCGGAGAATTCATCCTGGTCTTCGCGGGAGATGCCGTGCTTCTCGCGCAGCTGCTCGGTGGCCTCGCCCAGCGATACCGTCCATTCCCCCGGCATGGCCGGGTTGACCAGGCGCCAGCCCAGGGTGGTGTTGGCCAGTTCCAGATTGCTCGTCGGGAAAGGACGCTCGGTCTTGGGAAGCACCCATGGAGCACGGCTCATCGATTCGACGCCGCCAACCAGGACCAGGTCCGCGTCGCCGGTGGCGATCTGGCGCCCGGCGGCGATCGAGGCATCCAGCGAGGAGCCGCACAGGCGGTTCATCGTGGTGCCCGGCAGCGAGGTCGGCAACCCGGCGAGCAGGGTGGCCATGCGGGCCACGTTGCGGTTCTCCTCGCCGGCGCCGTTGGCGTTGCCGAAGATCGACTCGTCGATATCCGCGACATCCAGCTGCGGCGCCCGGGCGACCAGCTCGCGCACCACGTGGGCGGCCAGGTCATCGGGGCGGTGGCTGGACAGCGCGCCGCCGATCTTGCCGAAGGGGGTGCGGATTGCGTCGTATAGGTAGGCCTGCTGCATCGTGTCACTGCTCCATCGCTGCGGTATGTTCACATCGTGAACTTAAGTTCGTACAATGAACTTTAGCAGCCGATGTCCGTACCTTCAATAGATTTCTGTTGCGGTCCACCCGGTTCCCCGCACAAAAGTGCCCCGGCTGCCGAAGCAGCCAGGGCACTCTCCAAGTCACATATTGCTATTGCGCGTTAACCGCGACATTCAGCGGCTGCCATCCGGAAGACTCGTCGAACGCCGGATCCTGCACAGCTAGCGAGCAAATGGATCCAATGAAGTTTCCATCCTCGTCATAAGCGATCTCATCCCAATTTTCTTCAAAATCCATGCAGGAAACCGGCTCAATTTCGCTGGTCGCCTTTCCATCTGCACCGAGGACTTGGCCAGCGGCTCGCTCTATTCCAAAGCTGGCAAACACAACCTTGGGCTCGCCCGGCGATGCTTGATACTTGTCCAGGGTGCTCATGGTTTCAATAACCCTGAATTCGCCTTCGCCAATGCTTCCGCCATTGGCATAGGCCTGGTCGGTCTGGGCGATTAGCTCCTGGCACAAGGTGCAGTCCGCTGCCGAGAAGCCCTTGAGTGCGGCGGTGTCACCGCTCGCCACCGCATAATTCAGCAGCTGCACCCAATACTCCACGGCACCTTCCAGCCCTTCCTCGGATTTCTCGCTGAGGACCGCCGGGCGCTGCGGAACTTCAGCATTTTGCTCCGGGGAGCTCGGCGTGGGCGACACCGTGCCAGCAGAAGGATCACCGGCCCCCCTGGGATGCACTGACGCAACCGCTGGCTGCCAGCGTCAATGCAGCCATCAAAGCTGCAAGCTTTATTTGATGATTTCGAACCATTGCCGCCGCCTTCGTGGAGTTTTTTCCGCGTTCAAAAACGACATTACATCAAGCATTTCGATAATACGACCACTATTCAAATAACGTTTTGGCTACTCTTTTCAATGAGAATCGCTGGAAAAATTCCACGTTAACTCTGGCCGAACAAGGGAAATTCGGCGCGATAGCGAACCCTGCTTGCACTAAAGCGCAGAGCCGCTCACCTGGATGCAGGAGAAGCGAAGCAGCCACTGCCCTAAAATAGTTCCATGGCCAATTCGCCCAGTGGGGACTCGATGCTGGACCGCTTGGTTCGGATCCTGAATTCTTTTGATCTCAACAATCAGTCGCTCAGCGTCAGCAGCCTGGCCCGGCGTGCCGACATCCCCAAAGCAACCATGTACAGGTTGCTCGATGAATTGGTATCCCATGACTTGCTGGCACGAGACGGGTCTGGCCAGGTGCGGCTGGGTTTGCGCCTTTGGGAATTAGCCAATCGAAGCGCTGCCACCCAGGACCTTCGCACCGCGGCATTGCCGTTCATGGAGGACATCAACCAGCTGCTGGGGCAAAATACCCAGCTCTCGGTACTGCACCAGGATGAGGTGCTGATCATCGAGCGTCTCTCGCGGCCCGGCTCTGTTGTCAATCAGGCGAATGTCGCCGGACGCATGCCTGTGCACCGAACTTCGATGGGCATGGCACTTTTGGCCTTTTCGCGGCCGGAAACCATTCACGGGTTCCTGGAACGCCACCACGAACTGATGACCGCCACCCATCCTGAACTCCGCGCAGAAATGGCGGAGATCCGTCGCAACGGATTCGCCTCGTTCGACGGATTCATCGACCCGGAAACCACCGGTGCCGCCGCCCCGATCCTCGACGAGGCGGGCTATCAGGTTGCGGTTATCTCGGTGGTTGTTCCCCGCGACTCTGGAACACTGCAGTCCGCAGCTCTGGCGCTACGCACCGCAGCCCGGGGCATTTCCCGTGCAATGCATTTGGGCGACAACCGCTAGGCGCAATCAGGATCCCGCTGTTCGATACACGCGCTACATCCACTGGCAAGCAGTCAATAGCTTCCGAGACCATCGCACTTCTCTGAACTCCTTGTGGAGTTGATGCCACCAATGAATTGGTCTGCGTTTCTTCCGACAACGGGCGGAAAACAAGTGGTTGGTTGCTCTCCGATCTCGGTTTCGAGCGAGATAACGAGGTAGCTCCAGATCAAGTAACGTGTTGAGATCTTCCGGGATGAAAATGTCGTAGCCAGGGCCATTCTGGTTTCCACCATCCAACGGCACGGACTACTTCAGTTCCCGACTCATCCGCGGGTGCACTATCCGAAAAGCACTCAGCCCAGGCGCATTTCGTGCATCATCACCGCCAGGCAGACCTGGCCGGCCGCTCTTGCCGCCAAGCAACTGGACACTGCCTTGCCCAAACAGGCAGGTTTCATCCCCGAGCTCTTCCTGAGGCGCGGCTCGTCCCCAGAGTCCAAGAGCGGATCTGTTCATGATGAAGCGCCAAGCCGGCTTCGTCTCGATGGCAAGCCCGCCAGTGTTGTCCACGTGCGACCGAGAATTTCGCTTGAACCCGGACGCCGCACACCATCCACGTGCCGGCCATGATTGGATGGGATCCATCGTGGTCCTTCTAATTCGTTTGCCTTCTGGAACCAGGACCTTCCAAGTCACTGCCTGCAGCGCCATTCCTTGGCCAGTACCCGCCCAGATCCGAGGTGGCCACTGCGAATCAAAGACTGACCGCTCCCCGACTAAACGCGCCATTAAAACGCTGAAGGGGCGAAGCCCGTTGGCGCCGCCCCTCCGCTGAGAAATGTCCTAGCTGGCGGAATTCGTGCTTGCCGAATCCGAAGTTTCCTTCTCCGGGGCGTGAGGCGACGCGCCGCCGCGCAGCATCATTAACGCAACTGCCGCGCACAGCACCACAATGCCTACGCCCAGGTACAACTGGGCGGCGGTCCACGAGGAGTCAAGCAGGCTGCCGGCAGCCAGTGGAGCCAGGATCGCGCCGAAACGGCCGATGCCAATAGCCCAGCCAACGCCGGTTCCACGTGACTGCGGTGCATAGGAGGACGGCGTCAACGTGTAGAGGCCGGCTACGCAACCGTTAATGAGCATGCCAACCAGAACACCCAGGACGAAGGCCAGTGCAAGGATGCCTGCCGCCGAGATGAACACCACCATGAGCACTGAGGAAAGTACAGTGAACGCAATGAGCACCTTGCGAACGGCCCACTTGGTGGTCAAAGCGCCGAAGAGCAGGGAACCGAAGGTGCCACCGAGGGTCAGCATCAGGCCGCCGACCACACCTTGGCTTTCGGTCATGCCCGCGGTTACCAGCAGCTTCGGGGTCCAGCTGTTCACGAAGTAGAAGCCGAACATCACCGCGAAGAAGGCCACCCAGATCACCGCGGTCACCCGGCGTGTATCCGGCGAGAAGAGCGCAAGGACTGCGTTGCGGCTTCGGCCAGATGCGGAGCTGCCCTGTTCTGGCAGGGCCACGTTCTCGGCACCCAGGTGCATTTTGCGTGCCAGCTTGCTCAGCTTCTCGGCGGTTCGCGCAGTACGCCGGGTCAGCAGGAAGTCAACGGATTCGGGGACGACGGCCAGCAAAGCCAGGAAGGCGACCATCGTCAGCACTCCTCCGAAAATGAAGACCGAGCGCCAACCGTAATGGGCCTGCAGCGAGACCGCCGCCATGCCGCCCAAGGTGGCGCCGACTCCGTAGCCGGCGGTGTAGATGCTGACCGCCATGCCCCGCCAGCGTCCATTGGAGTATTCGCTGGTGATCACGTTGGTGCACGCCAGAATGCCGCCGACTCCCAGGCCGGTGACGATACGCCAGATGGCAAGGCTCGCCATGGAATCCGCGGTGGCTGAGAGGAACATGCCCAGCGATGCCAGCGCGGTGGTTCCCAAGAGCATCGGACGGCGTCCGAACAGGTCGGCGAATGGAGCCAGCAACAATGAGCCGGCAGCCATGCCAAAGAGGCCTGAGCTGAGCAGTACGCCCAGCTGGGCGCCGTTCAACGAGAATTCTTCGGAAACCTGATTTGAGGTAAAGGCCATGGCCAACACATCAAAACCGTCGAGGGCGTTCAAGAAGGTGCAGACTGCGACGACGAGCCATTGAAAGGCCGACATCGGTGAATTTTCAATTCTCTGTTTGATGTCCATGGGGAACTATCTCCAGTTTTAGGGTGCACCAAGCCGCCCGCGAAACCGTTTCGGTCCGCCGGCGAGGGTGCCAAGATGGGAAATTTGCTAGTTCGGTTCGATGGTGACCACGGCGGGTCCGCCGGTGCGGGCGGCATCGGCCTTGGCACCGGTCTGCGAGGTAATGGCTCGCGAAACGCAGCAGTTCATCTTGCTCGACTGGCGTTTCTGCCGTTCGGAGTAGAACACGTCGCGGTGGTCAATCCGTCCGGTGATTTCGGTAATGCGCACCTCGCACAAACCGCATTCGCCCTTGCGGCAGTCGGACATCATGTCCGCACCGGCGTCCTCCAAGGCTTCGAGCATGGAGCGCCCTTGGGGAACGGTCACTTCCAGGTTCAGCTTGGGAACCCGGACAATGAATTCCTCCGGGTCGTACCAGCCCGAGTTGCCAAAGGTTTCATAGCGCAGCGCCGATGGATCCAGCTCGAGTTCTGCCCAGCTACGTCGAACTGCATCCATCAGCCGGATCGGCCCGCACATGTACAGTTCGGTTTCCTCGCCGGCACGTTCCAGCAGCTCGTTGACCGACAGGGACGTGCCTTCATCGTCCACGTGCACTTCCAGCCGAGAACCGTGTTCCGCCTCCAGCTGTGCCAAGTAGGCCATGGCCGAACGCTTGCGGCCGGCAAACACCAGTGTGTAGTCGGCATTCAAACGCTTGAGCACTGAAGCCATATTCGCCATGGCGGTAATGCCGACACCGCCAGCCAAGAGGATGTAGTGCTTGGCACCCACGCGCAGCGGGAAGTTCTGCAATGGCTGGGTGATCTGCAAACGGTCTCCCACTGCCAGCTCGTGCATATAGGTCGATCCTCCACGGGAGAGCGGAGCCTTGAGCACGCTGATCACCAGTGTTGTTCCGTCAGCGCTCGACTCGACCACAGAGTAGGAGCGCTTGGCATCCTCTGCGTTGATTTGCACCTTCAAATCTATGTGCGAGCCAGGCTCGGCTCGCTTTGGCAGCTGCGGGGCAAGCTCGATGCGCTTGATCCCATCGGCCACGTCTGCGATGCCGGTGACTTCTGCTTCCTGCCAGACTTCAATATTTGTCGCTGCCATTGCGTTGGCACCAACCTTTCAGTTTGAGCGCGGGAGCCGGCTAGGCGCGGACGGACTGGTTGGCTTCGGCGGCGAGCATGCCGTCAAGAATGCGGCGAACCCACATGCCGCCGGCATCGATGTTCAGGTTGTAGAACTCGTAGTCCGGGTTGGCATCAATGGCTTTCTGCTGGGCCTTGAGCATCGCCTCGTCTTCGCCGAAGCCCCCATGCACCCCATCACGCAGCTGGGTGGTGATCAGCTGGCTGTCCAGGCAGTAGTTGCGCATGAACGCCCAGAAGTAATGCGAGGAACGATCAGTTTCCGGGGTGATCGTGTTCATGACGAATCCATTGACTCCTTGGCTGCGGTCGCCTTCAGGCGCGCCGGTTCCAGCCTTGGCTACGCCGACGTCAATGGTAATCGTTGCCGGCGCTTCGAAGTGGATGATCTGCCAGCGGTCCACCTTGCCTTCGAAACCCGGGAACTTGTCGCGCATGTTCTTCAGCCAGAATGGCGGTGCGTCGATATTGTGCATCCAGCGTGTGACGGTGACCTTGTTGCCTTCATGAGTGGTGATGAATTCCGAGTCGCTCAGCTCATCTTGGCCGATCGAGGAGGAATGCACGAATTCCTCATGGGTCAGGTCCATCAGGTTGTCCAGGATCAGCTGGTAGTTGCAATCGGCGGCAATGGTCATGCCGTCGCCTGCCCATTGTTCGGAAGACATCTGGTGCATGTCCGGGACCAGCTCCGGGTCGGCCAAGGTGGGGTCGCCCATCCAGATCCAGACATAGCGGTAGCGCTCAACAATAGGGAAGGAAGGAACAGTAGCCGAAGGATTGATGGTTTCCTGGGCCGGCATCGAGACGCACCGGCCAGCGGAGTTGTAGACGATGCCGTGGTATGGGCACTGCAACCCGTCCTTTCCCACGGTCTTGCCCATGGATAGCGGAGCCAAGCGGTGCCAGCAGGAGTCAGCCAGTGCAACGGCCTTGCCATCTTCGGTGCGATACAGGGCAACCGGGCGCTTGGCAATGGTGCGCGACATCGGCTTGCGGGTGACCTCGTGATCCCAGGCGGCTACGTACCAGGCATTCAGCGGATGGTCCATGATCTTGGCGGTGGTGGTGCTCTTGGCGGCAACCTCGGTCATGACGGTCCTCTCGATTGCGGACCCGGCAGTGCTCGGCGATGGCGGATCCAATATGTGGTTTGCCCAAAGGCGGAATATGAGAAACTATCTATGCACATAGATAGTTCGCATGCCATTAGACTAGCTATATAGATAGTGATACGCAACACATTTCTGGAAAGGGGCGGTTTTGAGTCTTCGCAACGCGCTGCTTTCACTGCTGACAGTTGAACCAATGACCGGCTATGACCTGTACAAAGTCTTCGAATCGTCGGTCGGGCACGTCTGGCACGCCCCGGATTCGCAGATCTACCCCGAGCTGAAACGCATGGAATCCGAAGGTCTCATTGCAGGGCAGGATGTGCCTTGGGGTCCACGCGGAAAGAAACGGCAATACACCATCACCCGGGATGGCGTCACCCAATTCAAGGATTGGATGAACACGCCCCTGGAGTACGCACGCACCCGCGATCCCGCGCATCTCAAGGCTGCCTACCTGGAATGGGCGGAACCCGAGGCCGCGCGCGAGCAGATGCGCGGGCATATCGCTCATCACCGGTCATTGCTCAACCAATGGCAAGAACGCATCGCGGAATTGGAGCAAGGCAGCAACTCCATGCTCACCAAGCGCTTGAAGAACACGCCGCGCGAGGAGTGGGAAGCCACTGTTGCCTACAAACGATTCACCTATGAAGGCCTGATCGCCCGGGCAGAAGCTGAAATCCAGTGGGCTACGCGCGGGCTGGAACTCATCGACCTGCTGAACCCCTAGGCTGCCGGCCGGCGCAATAAAGCCGCCGACCCGGCACGGATCGGCGGCTCAGAGCGCTACTTGGGATTCGTCAAGAACTTCGTCTTGGCCTCTTCGGGGCGATGCCCTTGCTTGGCCTTCTGGATTTCCGCGTAGACATGGTGGCGAAGCTCGGTGAATCGCGGCAACGACCGGGTTTCCAGCTGGTCGCGCTCCGCCGGCAGATCGATCAGGATATCCTCCTGCACCACGGTTGGCGAAGAAGACAAGATGATCACGCGCTGGCCCAGGTAGATCGACTCGTCGATGTCGTGGGTTACGAACAGCACGGTGACCCCCAGCTTCTTCCAGACATTGCGGATCAGGTCCTCGAGGTCTGCGCGGGTCTGCGCATCAACGGCCGCGAATGGCTCATCCATCAGCAATACCTCTGGCTGGTAGGCCACCGCGCGGGCGATCGCCCCGCGCTGCTGCATGCCGCCGGAGAGCTGCCACGGGTAGGACTTGGGCACATGGCTCAGCCCCACGGCTTCCAGCGCATCGTCCACCAATTTCTTGCGTTCGGCCTTCGGGACGCCGGCGTTCTTCAGCGGCAGTTCGACATTGTCCGCCACGCGCAGCCACGGGAACAGCGACCGGCCGTATTCTTGGAAGACCACGGCCATTTTCTTCGGCGGTCCGGTGACTTTCTGCCCGTCCAGCAGCACCTCGCCGCTGGTGGCGCCCAGCAAGCCGGCAATGCACTTGAGCAATGTGGTCTTGCCCGAACCGGAAGGACCGACCAGGCACACCAGCTCGCCATGCCCCAGGTCAAAGGTGAGGTCCCGGACCGCTTCGATATCGCCGCCGTCGGTGTGGTAGACCTTCTTCAGCCCCCGGACCGAGAGCAGCGCTTCGCCTTCTGGCAGGGTGCGCCCGCCGGCGGTTCCATTCTGGCTAGACAGCATTTTCAACCTCTTTCAGACCGTTGTACCAGCGCAGGACGCGGCGTTCGATCCACTGGAATATAAATGACATGATGACCCCGATCAGGCCCAGCACCACGATGCCGGACCACATTTCCGGTACGGCGAAGGAACGCTGGAACTGGACGATCGCGAAGCCCAGCCCGGAGGAGGATGCGAACATCTCGGAGATGACCATAAGGATCAGCCCGATCGACAAGCACTGGCGGATGCCAGCCATGATGGTCGGGGTGGCGCTTGGCAGCACCTGGTAGCGAATCCGGGCTAAACCGCTGATGCCATAGGATCGGCTGGTTTCGTTCTGCACCGGATCGATGGCGCGAACGCCCTCAATGGTGTTCAGCAGCACCGGCCAAATCGCGCCGGAGATGATCACCGCGATCTTCATGCCGTCGTTAATGCCAACCAAGAGCATCAGCACCGGAATCAGCACCGGCGGCGGCAAAGCACGGAAGAACTCGAACACCGGTTCGGTAATCGCCCGGGCGGTGCGGTTCATGCCGACGAGCAACCCGAGCAGCACACCGAGCACAATGGCCCCGAGCACGCCGAGAACCAGGCGCTGGACGCTTGGCAGGACGTCGGTGAACATGCGTTCGCCAACCCAGGTCTCGATGAAGGTCTTGCCCAAGTCTACCGGGGTAGGAACGAAGAAGCTCGCTCCACCAAGGGTTGCCGCGACCCACCAGAGGATGAGCAGAACCGGCAATGCCAGAATGAAGGAAATCGACTTCAGGAGTTTCATGCGGCGTTCTCTCCCCGGACTGAGGCGTGCCAGGAAAGCACGCGCTTTTCGATGATGCGCATGCACAGGTTGATTGCCACGCCCAGCAGGCCGGTGGCAACAATCAGCGCGTACATTCCGGCGATTGCGCCGCCTGACTGCGCCAGCTGGATTTCCTTGCCCAGACCCGGTGCGCCGATGATCAGTTCCGCAGTAATCGCCAGGATCAGTGCCACGGCAGCGCCCAGCCGGATGCCAGTCATCAGGTAAGGGAGCATGGTCGGGAAGATGACGTCGCGGATGCGCTGGATCCGGGAGAATCCATAGGATCTCGCGGTCTGCATCGCCACATTATCCACGTCTGCAACTCCATAGAGCACCTGGATCAGCACCTGCCAGAAGCAGGCATAGATGATCAGCATCAGCGAGGATTCGATTTTCGTGCCGAATAAAAGCACCGCGAGCGGGATCAATGCCACCGACGGAATTGGACGCAGGAACTCGATGGTGGAGTTGGTCGCACGACGCAGGAAGCTCGACATGCCGATTACCAAGCCCAGTACCAGCGCCAGCAGCACCGCTGCGGCCAGGCCGATGAACCATGCCAGCATGGTTTCCCCCACCGCGACCCAGAAGGCGGTCAAGGCAAGATCAGCGAACAGCGTCATCAGCACTTCGGAGGCGGGCGGCAGGTAAGCCGCCTCGACAATTCCAAGAGCCGGGACCAGTTCCCAGATCCCCAGGAAGGTCACGATGCCAATCAATCCCCAAAAGCCATTGGGGAATTTCGAGCCCGATTTCCTGCGCTTGGCTTGGCGCGCCTCAGCCGGCGCTGTGCTAGTGATGGCACTCATGGCAGGAGCTTCTCCAGGTCGACTGGCTTGGACAGGGTGCCATAGCTCAGTGCCGCATCGCCGAGTTCTTGCACGGCCTCGCGGTTGAAGTCAGGGCGGAAGCGCGGCAGCACCATATCGGCGCGGACCTCCTCGCTGATCTTGGTGTAGGTTCCGACAACTTCGCGGACCTCGTCAGGGTTCTCCTGCGCATACTGAAGCGACTTGTCCATCGCCTTGGTGAACTTCTCGGTCACCTCGGGATTTTCCTGGGCGTACTGCGCAGAAGTGAAGTAGCCGGCAACATCCAGCTCCGGATCGAATTCGGCGAAGTTCGCAGAGAGCATTTTCGCTCCGGCGTCCAAGGCCGAACTCTGGAACGGCTCCAGGATCCAGGCGGCATCGACGATGCCGTTTTCCAGTGCAGCAGGAGCATCGGGGAAAGGAACCTCGACGAACTCGATGCTTGCCGGGTCTCCCCCGTCTTCTTCGACAATTGACTTGATGGTGGTATCGCCGATGTTCGACAGGTTATTGACCGAGACCTTCTTGCCGGCCAAGTCCTTGGGCGAAGAAATCTTGGAATCATTTTTGACCAGCACGGACCCGACGTCGGATTTCACATCACCTGTGGTGGAGATGCCATTGGCGACGAACTTCATGTCCAGTCCCTTGTCGTTGGCGACCATTACCGAGATCAGATTGGAGAAGGCGAAGTCATAGCTCCCGGATTGGATGCCCGGGACGATAGCCGAACCGCCAGTTGCGGTTTCGATTTCCAAGTCCAGGCCTTCTTCGGCGAAGAAGCCCTTGGATTCTCCCAGCCAGATTGGTGCGGTATCGACGATGGGGATTACCCCGACGGTGATTTTTTCCAGCGAGCCATCTGATCCTGCAGCATCTTCCCCGGCCGAGCCGCCGCTAGGCGAACCGGAGCTGCAGGCAGCAAGCGCGAGGACTGATAGCGAAGCGAGTGCGAGCTTGAGCGAGTGTTTCATGGCAACTACCCCCAATTGAGTGTCATTGCTGCTGCGGCGTCCGGAATCTGGAACCGCAGCAGCAATAGCGTGAAGTTGTGGAATTACTTGGCGATGAGGTTGTTCATGTCTGGGGCCTTCTCCAGGAATTCGAACTTGGCGGCCAGATCTCCGAGCTTTGCCAGTTCCTCAATTGGGGTTTCCGCTTCCCAGGTTTCCATGAGCAAGCCTTCGGCTACCTTGGCATCCATATTGATGAAGTCTGGCAACATGGCCCTGGCGGCATCCGGATCACTATCGGAGGCCGGCAGTACTTCCGCCATAGCTGCCTTCCACTTGGAAATGACTTCCGGATTCTCTTCAGCGAACTGGCCGCTGGTGAACGTCACCATGGTTGGCAGCCCCGGAATTGCTTCTTGGTTTGGATAGCCAAGCAGTTCGTTGTCCTTATCGCCCAAAGCACGCGAGAGGAACGGCTCTGGAAGCCAGACGGCGTCAACGTTGCCGCGATCCAGCTGCGCCTCCATGTCCGGGAAAGGCATTTCGCTGAACTTCAGGTCTTTCGGATTGGCTCCAGCCATTTCTGCGGATTCCATAATCGTCAGGTCGCCCTGGGTACGCAACGCGTTGACCGATGTGGTTTTTCCAGCCAGATCTTCCCAGCCGCCGATGCCCGAGTCCTTGCGCACAACTACTCCATTGACATCCTCCCCATCAGCCTTGGAAGCGGAATAGCCGGTGACGATCTTCATGTCCAGGCCTTTGTCCGCAGCGGTCATCACCGATAGCGGATTGCCCACGGCAATGGCCAATTCTCCGGTGGATACCGCTGGGAGCATCGCGGCACCGGCGTTGGAAGTGCTCAGTTCTACATCCAGGCCATGCTTTTCAAAGGTCCCGGCGTCGATACCCTGCTGCACTGCAACCGACGGTGCGATTGGCAGAATACCTACGGTGATTTTGGTGAGCGAGCCATCCTCGGCGGCGGCGGATGTGCTTCCCTCTGATTCTGTCGAGCCGGACAGCGAACCTCCGCCACAGCCCACCAGGCCGAGTGACAGGACCGCTGCGCCTGCAAGCAGTGTAGACCAGCGCTTTTTCATATTTCCCCCTAGAAAGCCATTGCCGCAACCCCGAGTGGCGGGTCGAAGAAAGTGTGTGATTTGAACCACAATTCAAGACTAAGCCAACTATTGAGAATGTCAATGGTTGATTTTATGATGATTTATTCTCTGCGTATGGGCGGTATCTTGCACTTATGCAAACGTGAGGCCACGGAATCCGCCACGAAGCCGTGGAGCGCTCAGCTGAACTGCTTGCGCAAGTCGGCTTTGCGTATCTTGCCGCTTGCGGTGCGCGGCAACTCATCCAGGAAGACCGAGGTGCGCGGTATCTTGTAGCGCGCCAAGCGTCCGTCGAGATACGCCACAACATCCTCTTCGCCCAGAGATCTACCGGACTTCAGCACAATGACTGCACGCGGGACTTCGCCCCACTTCTCGTCAGGGACGCCAATCACTGCCACCGATTCAATTTCAGGTAGTCCCATAATGGCTTGCTCGACTTCGGCAGGATAGATGTTCTCCCCGCCGGAAATGATCATGTCCTTAAGCCTGTCCGAGATGAACAGGAAGCCTTCTTCATCCACGTGGCCGATATCCCCGGAACGGAACCAGCCAGATTCATGGAACGCCCCTGAGGTAGCCTCGGGACGGCCCCAATACTCCTTGATCACGTTGGGGCCGCTGATCAGGATCTCGCCAACCTCGCCGGCTGGCACCTCATTGCCCAGCGAGTCCGCGATGCGAATGTCGGTGAAGAAATGGGGCAGGCCGGCCGAACCCATTTTCGGTCGGGAGTACATTGCCTGGAGCATGGTGGCGCCGGGCGCAGTTTCGGTCAAGCCATAGCCGCCACTGAATCCGAGCCCACGCGCTTCATAGGCTTCAAGGACACGTAGCGGCACAGCGGAGCCTCCGCAGGTGAGCATCTCCAATGAAGACAAATCCGTTTCCTCCCATTTTTCATGCTCGGCTAGCAATTGGAAGGTCGTTGGGACGCCCGAGAGCTGGGTGACCTGGTAGCGCTCCACCGCATCCAGCACGGCAGCGGGATCAAAACGCTCCTGGAGGACCACTGTTCCTCCCTTGAGCAGCATCGGCAAGGCGCCCATGCCCAGCGCCGCTACATGGAAGAGCGGTGCAATGAGCAAAACAACAGATCTGCTGGTGACATCGTAGTCAACGATGACATTGTAGGAATTCCACGTCATGTTGGCATGCGTGAGCACCGCGCCCTTCGGCGTTCCGGTAGTGCCCGACGTATAGAGGATGATGGCTGGATCCTCTAACTCGACGGCGATATCGTCGTGCCCGCTGCGCCCTGCCTGAAGGGCCCGTTCATAGGATGAGTCCGCGCACGGAACCGAAGCGACTTCCCAGGCGGTACTGACCGGGCTGCCTTCGATGGATGCATGCGCTTCGCTGGCGAAGTTCTCGACATAGATCAGCACCTCGCTGCCTGAATCGCGCAGCGCAAAGTTCAGTTCCCGCGGCGCCAGACGCACATTGAGCGGAACGAACAACGCCCCAAGCTGGGTAACGGCGAACATGGTTTCCAGGTACGCAGCATGGTTGGCGCCAAGGAACGCTACACGGCTACCGCGGGCGACTCCGCTGGCCGCCAAGGCACTGCTGAGCTTGTCGATGCGTTCTGCCAGCTGCGCGTAGCTCAAGCCGACTCCCGCATGAATCACCGCAACCTGCTGCGCGGATTTCATCCGACGCCGGTGAATCCAGTTGCCAAACCCCTTATTCAACATCTGCCACTCTTTTCATTAGGTCGTACGTTGCCGTTGCGGCTCTAGCTCAGCTGGCTCTTTACCTAGGCGTAGAAGCGGTAGAGGCCCCGGGAGACCACGGCCGGCTTCGTGCCGCCTTCGACTTCGATGACCTGGTCCACTGCAATCTGGTATCCGCCCTTGACCTCTTCCACCTCGGCGATAACCGCCTTCATGCGGATCTTGGAACCCACCGGTACGGGCGAAGGGAATCGAACTTTTTCCAGGCCGTAGTTCACCTTGGTCTTCACGCCGGTGACATCGAAAAGCTCGGTCCAGAACGCAATCTGCAGGCTCAAGGTAAGGTAGCCGTGGGCAATCGGGCCACCGAAAGGGCCCTCCTTGGCCTTCTGCGGATCGGTGTGGATCCACTGGTGATCATCAGTGGCGTCAGCGAAGGTGTTGATTTGTTCCTGTGTGACCACGCGGTATTCGCTGTAGCCCAGGTCCTTGCCCTGGGCGCTGGCGAGGTCTGCGTAATCCAAAACGGTTGGTGCCATGATATTTCTCCTCTAGATGGGTTCTTTGGTTGCTCGAGTTCGCGAATGCCGCTTTAGCGGAATGCGCTGACGCCGGTAATCGCGCGTCCGATAATCAGTGAATTGATCTCGTGTGTGCCTTCATACGAGTAGATCGCTTCGGCGTCGGCATGGTGGCGCGCTACGTTGTTCTCCAGCAAGATGCCATTGCCGCCGCAGACCTCTCGGGCGAGGGCTGCCGTTTCCCGTAGCATGCGTGCGGTGAACATCTTGGCCATGGCCGAGTTTTCATCGCGGTAGATGCCCGCTTCCTGCTGCTGGGTCAGCCGCACCACCAAAGCCAGGCTCGCGGTGGCGTTGGAGAGCATATGCGCCAGCTTTTCCTGGATCAGCTGGAATGAACCCAGCGGCTTGCCGAATTGGCTACGGCTGGCAACGTAGTCGCGAGCCGATTCGTACGCGCCGAAGCAAACGCCTGTGGCAATCCAGGCGACGTCTGAGCGCATGTTGCGCAGGCAGGCCGCTACGTCGGCAAAGGAGTTGATCTTGGCCAGTCGCCCGCTGGCTGGCACCCAGACATTCCCCAGCTCGATGTCGGCGTTCTGCATAATGCGCAGGCTGGTCTTTCCCGGAATTTTCCTGATTTCCATGCCCGGCGCGTCCGTTGGAACCAAGAAGCATTTGATCTGCGAATCGGCTGCGTCGCGGGCAAATACTGCCAGCACGTCCGCTTGGCTCGCGCCCCCGATCCAGCGCTTCTGCCCATTGATCACCCAGCCAGCCACACCATCGCGTTGCTCCTGCTTGGCCGAGGTGGCTAGCCCTCCGGCAATATCCGAACCGTGTTCTGGCTCGGTCAGGGCGAACACTCCCTTGCAGGCAAAAGATGTGATCCGCGGCTCAAGCACGGCTACCTGCTCCGCACTTCCACCCAGGTTGACGGTGGTCCGGAATAGGCCGGACTGCGCGTTGTAGTAAGTCGCTACGGAGGCATCCATGCGTCCCAGCTCGAAATTGCGGAAGCCCGAGTAAAGCGCGGAAGGCTTCTGGCCCGTGGCAAGCACTTCGGCCGGGTTCATCAGATCAGCATCGATCAGCGGTGCCACGATCTGTTCCGGGAATTCTCCGCGTTCCCAATAGTCATCGACTATCGGACCCACATGTTCTGCCAAAAGGGAACGCAAACGGTCCAGGGCCGCACGCTCAGCGTCGGTGAGCAGGTCCTTGAATCCATAGAAATCACTAGTTGCTGCCGGTTGGATCATTCTTCTATCCCCAACACGCGCAGTGCATTGCCCTTCAGGATTCCCGGTCTCACCGAGTCCTTCAACTCCAATTCTGCAAAGGCCCCCAGCCACTTCTCCGGGGTAATCAAGGGAAAGTCCGTGCCGAACAACAGCTTGCGCGACAGCACGTTATTGCCCATCTTCACCAAGGAGCTGGGGAAATACTTGGGGCTCCAACCGGATAAATCGATGTAGACATTGGCCTTGTGCGTGGCAATGGAGTTCGCTTCATCCTGCCATGGAACCGAGGGGTGAGCCATGATGATGACCAGGTTCGGGAAGTCCGCGGCCACATCGTCGAGCAGCAGCGGATTGGAGTAACGCAGCTTAATGCCCCGACCGCCAGGCAGCCCTGCTCCCATGCCGTTCTGCCCTGTGTGGAAAATGCATGGGAGGCCTAGCTCCTGGAGCTTTTCCCATAGCGGGTAGAACGCTTCATCGCTGGGATCGAATCCCTGGAGCGAGGGGTGGAATTTGAAGCCGCACACTCCGAGCTGTTCAGCCTGGTACTGCGCATCGCCGATGGCTTCGGCTCCTCGGCGGGGATCGACCGAGCCAAAGGGAATAAGCACGTCATTATTTCGGGCGCAGCCCTGGACCAAGTCCTCAATGGAGTTCGGATCATGCCCGAGCGCGGTGCGTGCATCAACGGTGAACACCACGGCAGCCATGTTCGACTCGCGATAAAGCTGCGCAATGCGATCAATGGAGGGTGTACGCTCCGATGATTTGAAATACGCTGCCGACGCTTCGAAAAGATCCTCCGGCATTGCCTTGTGGCCGCATTCGTCGACTTCAAGGTGCACATGCATGTCGATGGCTTCAAGCGAAGCGAAATCGATGCCCAGTTCATAACGCAAAGTCATAATGATTCCCCCAGTTCCCTACTTGGCTGGTTCCGGGCGCAGTTCTTCCGGAAGTTCCGGGAACTTCTCCCCAACGGACTGCTGGTGGGATCCGAAGCGCGCAGGGAATTCATTGGCCAGCGTTTCATAGTCCCATCCGCCGTCGTGCAGCTCGGTGACCACAGCTTCAGGGTGGCTCCAGACCTGCAGGCGGTCCCCGCCGACTCCAATGGCCTGGCCGTTGATCTCTGCAGCCGCGTCCGAGGCCAGGTAGGCGATCAGGCCGGCCACATCATCTGCGGTGCCAAAGCCCAGATCCTTGCGGAAGAAGTCCGGCATCGCTTCGCCGCGCTCGTCGGCTTCCACGGCAGCTGCAAAGAATGGAACGGTTTTGGTCATTTCGGTGGCTGCCACCGGGATCACTGCGTTGGCAGTAACCCCGGCTCGTTTCATTTCCAGGGCCCAGGTGCGCACCATGCCGACAATGCCGGCCTTTGCCGCCGCGTAATTGCTCTGGCCGAAGTTGCCGCGCTGGCCGGTCGGCGAACCAATTGCGATGATGCGTCCGGAGACATTGTTTTCCTTGAAATACCCGTAGGCCTCACGCACGCAGGTGAAAGTGCCGCGCAAGTGGACGTTGATCACCAGATCAAAATCTTCGTCGGTCATCTTCAGCAGGGACTTGTCACGCAGCACACCCGCATTGGTGACCAGAATATCCAGGCGACCGAAGTTCTCGACAGCGCCGGCAACCAGCGCCTTCGCGGCCTCGGTCGTACCTACCGCCGCCGCAACTCCCGCCGCCGTGCCCCCGGCTTCGGTAATGGAAGCAACCGCAGCATCCACGGCCGCAGGATCGACATCATTGACAATCACCGAGGCTCCCTGACGCGCCAGTTCTTGCGCATAGCTCAGGCCCAGTCCGCGTCCGCTTCCGGTCACGATGGCAACTTTTCCTGCTAGGGACATGAGAACTCCAATTCGGTGAGGTGTTTCAATTGCTCCACTTGGAAGAAAAGTGGGAACCTTGACTACATACATAAGAACTTTAATCCTTGAGAAAGTCAATGGTTTATTTTTTCATGAAAAGTGGGGACAATGAGATGACTAGCAAAATCACGGCCAAATCAGCGAAGAAAGAACTGTTCATGAAATGCGACCTCGTTCAGGAGCTGAACTTCCTAGTGGCGCGCATGCGCTCCCTGGGTTCGACCCGGGCCAACCATGCGCTGAAGCCACTCGGCCTCAAGGTGCGTTCCTACTCGGTACTTTCCTTGGCGTGCAGCGACATCACCCCCACCCAACGCGATCTCGCTGAATTTCTCGCGCTCGATCCAAGCCAGATCGTGCCACTAGTGGACGGGTTGGAAACCAGTGGACTAGTCTCCCGAATTCCAGATCCCAGCGACCGCCGCTCCAAGGTGATAGTAGCCACCGCGGCCGGCCGGAAGCTCTACGCGCAGGCGCGCAAGATCACCAGGCAAAACGAGGACGAGACCTTGGAAGCGCTAACCCCGCAGGAGCGGCTGCAGCTGCGCGATCTGCTATCCCGGGTAGCGCTGGCTGACGCGGAGTAGCACCCCATTTTTCTCATTCATTGAGAACCCGGCTGTCTGCCCGATCACATGCGCCGCATCATGAGGGAAGTTCTTATTACTTCCTTAGACCAGATGCATCGGTCCGGCAACGCAGCCGGCAGTGCGGCTTCTGGTCCAGACGCTAGCGAGGCAGGTCCCATGGCTCAGAATCCGCGCATTCTCAAGACCAAGGTCGGCATCATCGGCGGCGGTCCAGCAGGGCTCATGCTCTCCCACCTGCTGGCCGCATCCGGCATCGAGAACATCGTCGTGGAAATGCGCGACCACGAGACCATCCGCAACACCCACCGCGCGGGCATCCTCGAAGCCCAGGCTGTCAAGATGCTCACCGAGTCCGGCGTGGAGGGACGGGTCCTCACCCACGGCGACGAGCACGCCGGCATCGACCTGCGCTTCAACGGCCAATCCCACCCGCTGGACTTCCGCGATCTGGTCGACGCCACCGTCACCCTGTACGCGCAGAACGAGGTCTTCGTTGACCTGGCCGCGGCGCGCCAGCGCGCCCAGGGCGACGTGCGCTACTCCTGCGAAGTCACCGAGATCCTGGACATGGAGACCTCCACCCCGAAGTTCCGCTTCACCGATGAGCAGGGCAACCTCTTCGAGGTGCACGCCGATGTGATCGTCGGCGCCGACGGCTCGCGCTCCTTCGCCCGCCGCCAGATGCCCGAAACGCTGCGCAAGGATTTCAAGGTCGCCTACCCCTTCGCCTGGTTCGGCATCCTCACCGAGGCGCCGAAGTCCGCGCCTGAACTGGTCTACGCGAACTCCCCGCACGGCTTCGCGCTGATCTCCCAGCGCAGCGAAACGGTGCAGCGCATGTACTTCCAATGCGACCCGAACGAAGACGTGAATGCCTGGAGCGATGACCGCATCTGGGCCGAGCTGCAAAAGCGCGTGGACGGGCCGGATAATTTCCAGCTGAAAACCGGCGAGATCTTCGACAAGACCGTGCTGGGCTTCCGCTCCTTCGTGCGCGAACCCCTCTCCCACGGGCGGATGTTCCTGATCGGCGATGCCGGACACACCGTCCCGCCCACCGGAGCCAAGGGCCTGAACCTGGCCTTCGCCGATGTGAAGGTGCTCTTCGAGGCGCTGGATTCCTTCTTCTCCACCGGCAGCGAGCAGCTGCTGGACGGCTATTCGGACCTGGCGTTGAAGCGGGTCTGGAAGGCGCAGAACTTCTCCTACTGGATGACCTCCATGCTGCACACCCCGGTAGGCGGGGACCCTTTCATGGCCAAGCGCGCCCTGGGCGAACTGGAAACGGTCACCTCCTCGCGCTTCGGCCAGCAATACCTGGCCGAGTCCTACACCGGCTGGCCCCACGCTTAGCCTTCGCCCTTGCCAAGCATTTCCTCCACCACGCCCGTACGCCCCCTTCGAAAGGAGCACGCAGTGAGCACCGAAACCACAGCTAACGAGTCGTTCAGCGATTCCCACGTGCTGGACCCCGCAGCCACGACGCTCTCGCAAGAATCCATCAGCCAGGAAATCGCCGATATCCATGCGGCCTACTGCCAGTCGGTGGTCGAGGGCAAGAAAGCCGAGACCCAGCCGCGCATCGACTTCGCGCCCTACCGTTCCTCGCTGCTGCGCCACCCGACCAAGAACCTGCGCCACGTGGACCCGGAAACCATTGAGCTGCACTCCCCGGCCTTCGGCCAGCGCGACGTGCACGCGCTGGAATCGGATCTGACGATCCAGCACAACGGCGAGCCGATCGGCGAGCGCATCGTGGTCGCCGGCCGCGTGCTCGATGGCGACGGCCGCCCGGTGGCCGGGCAGCTGGTGGAAATCTGGCAGGCCAATGCCGCCGGACGCTACATCCACAAGCGCGACCAGCATCCGGCCCCGATCGATCCGAACTTCACCGGCGTGGGACGCGCCATCACCGGCCCGAACGGCGAATACTCCTTCACCACCATCAAGCCGGCACCCTACCCGTGGAAGAACCACCACAACGCCTGGCGCCCGGCGCACATCCACTTCTCGCTGTTCGGCACCGACTTCACCCAGCGCATGATCACCCAGATGTACTTCCCGGGTGACCCGCTGTTCAGCCTCGACCCGATCTACCAGGCGATCACCGACAAGGAAGCGCGCGACCGCCTGATCGCCAGCTACGACCATTCGCTGACGACCCATGAATGGGCTACCGGCTACAACTGGGACATCGTACTCACCGGCTCCAACCGCACCTGGATGGAAGATGAAGAGGGAGACCACTAGCATGGCTCAGGCACCAGAACTGAAGCTGGCCCCCACACCGGGTCAGACCATCGGCCCGTTCTACGGCTACGCGTTGCCCTATGAGAAGGGCAATGAGCTGATCAGCCAGGCCCATCCCCGCTCGGTGCGCCTGCACGGGATGGTCTATGACGGCAACGGCGAGGCCATTCCGGACGCCCTGCTGGAAATCTGGCAGGCCGACGAGAACGGCAATGTCGTTTCCCGCGATGGCTCGCTGGTTCGCGACGGCTACACCTTCACCGGGTGGGGACGGGCGGCGGTGGATAACGCCGGGCACTACACCTTCACCACCGTGAACCCGGGCGCTACCGAAGAGGGCAAGGCCCCGTTCATCATGCTCGCGGTTTTCGCCCGCGGCCTGCTCAATCGCCTGTTCACCCGCATCTACCTGCCGGAGGACACCGAAGCGCTGGCTAGCGACCCGTTGCTGTCATCGCTGGGCGAAGCAGAACGCGCAACGCTGATTGCTGCTCGCGAAGACGATGGCTCGCTGTGCTTCGATATCCGCCTGCAAGGCGGGAACGAAACGGTGTTCCTCTCCTACCCGCGCGAGAGCTAGTTGCCACCGCGACACCCCGCTGGATTGCCCCAGCGCCCGCACTGTTACGGGCGTTGGAGCGCCCGGCGGGGTGTTGCCCGTTGCCGGGCACTACAGTTCTAGATAGACGGCTTATACGCTCAACAGCTAAGAATCGAGGCACCGAATGGATGGCGCAGACTACGGCGTGCTGGCCCCCGCCTGGGCAGGAACTGCGGCCGCGGCCTTGGCCAGCGATGCGTCTTTCGTCCAAGCCATGCTGGATGCCGAAGCCGGATGGGTGCAGGTCCAGGCGGATGCCGGCCTGTGCAGCGTCCAGGATGCGCAGGCCGTGCGCGAGGTGGCCAGCGTGGACCGCTACGACCTGGCCTTGCTGGCCTCCAGGACACCGGATGGGGCCAATGCGCTCATCCCGCTGCTGGGCATGATGCGCGACCTGCTCAAGCACGACGGGGCCGCGGCAACTGCGGGCACCGCGTTGCACCGCGGTGCAACCAGCCAGGACATCATCGACACAGCGCTGATGCTGGTGCTGTCCAAGACGTTCACGCTCACGCTGGCAGATCTGCGCAGCACCGCTGGCGGGTTGGCTGCCCTGGCGCAGGCCCACCGCGGGACCGTGTGCATTGCCCGCTCGCTGACCCAGCATGCGCTGCCCACCACCTTGGGCTGGAAAGCGGCCAGCTGGCTCTCGGCCGTGCTGGATGCCGAGCAGCAGCTGGATGCCGCGGCGCGGCAGCTGCGCTTGCAATGGGGCGGTGCGGTAGGCACGCTCGCCTCCCTGGAGCAGCTGCTCTCCGGCCAGCCGGAGACAACGGCCACAAGCCAGTCGCTGTCCTCGGATCTGGCGGCCCTGCTGGGCCTGGAGGATCCGGGAACGCCCTGGCACACCAACCGCATGCCGATTCTCCAGCTTGGCTCCGCACTGGGTGCGGCCATTGCCGCGCTGGGGACCCTGGGCGCTGATGTGCTCACCGCCTCCCGTCCGGAAATCGGCGAGCTGTCCGAACCTCGCGAGGCCGGCAAAGGCGGCTCCTCGGCCATGCCGCAGAAGCAGAACCCGGTGCGCTCGGTACTGCTGCGCAATGCGGCATTCAGCGCCCCCGGATTGCTCTCCACCCTGTTCACTGCTGCCGGCACCGCGGTGGATGAACGCCCCGATGGCGGCTGGCACGCCGAATGGAGTGCCCTGCGCGAACTGGCCCGGCTGGCGTCAGGGGCGGCATTCCACGCTTCGTTCCTGGCCAACGGCCTGGGAGTGGATCGCGCTGCCATCGAGCGGAACCTCGCCCTGGGCGGAGATGCCGTGCTCTCCGAACGACTCGCTGCCGCCCTGGCTGACCTGGTGGTCGGCGGAAAACCGGCCATCCAGGCATTGGTGCGCCGCAGCCTCGACGAGGGCATATCCCTGCGCGATCTGCTGCGCCTGGAAATCTCCGTGCATGACTTGAACGACCAGGACCTCTACGAATTATTTGATCCAGCTGGCTACCTCGGTGCCGCGGATCGCTTCACCGAAACCGTACTCGCCGATTACTCGGCACGGAAGGAATCATGGCAGTCCCGCAACTAACCCCCTCCTTGCTGCACACCGACAAGGCACTTCCCACCCTCATCGTCGGCCCCTCGCTGGGCACTGCGGCCCTGCCGCTGTGGGCCCCGGCCTTGCCTTACCTCAAGGACAAGTTCCAGGTCATCGCCTGGGACCTGCCGGGGCACGGCGAAAGCAAGCCGTCCACCGAAGCCTTCTCGCTGGCCGAACTGGCTACCGGCGTCACCAAGGCCGTCGAGGCGCTGCGTGCCGACGGCGTCATCTCCGAGGGCAGCAAGCTGTACTACGCCGGAGTGTCGGTCGGCGGGGCCACCGCCCTGCAGCTGGCCGTGGACCACGCCGGCTTCTTCAATGCGTTGTCCTCCATCTGCTCTGCGGCGAAGATCGGCACCCCCGAAGGATGGACCGACCGTGCCGAGCTGGTCGCCAAGGCCGGCACCCCGACCATGGTCGCCGGTTCTGCCGAGCGCTGGTTCGCACCGGGATTCATCGAGAAGGAGCCGGTGATCAGCACCGAGCTGCTGCACAGCCTGCAGAACGCTGACCGCTTCGCCTACGCCCACGCCTGCGGCGCCTTGGCAGGATTCGACGTGCGCGGGCAGCTGGCTTCAACCAGCGACCCGATCATTGCCATCAACGGCGCACAGGACCAGGTGTGCCCTCCGGCAGACGCGGAGTTCATCGCCGAAAATGCACCCCGCGGAACCATGGCGGTCATCGATTCGGCCGCCCACCTGGCCCCGGCCGAAGCACCCGAAGAGACCGCGGCCTTGCTGGCCGAGTTCTTGCTGGCCAACTAGAAGCGAGGACCTGCAGAAATGGCTGATTCACCGCGCCTTCCCGGCGATACCTATGATGCTGGCATGGAGGTACGCCGCCAGGTGCTGGGCAACGAGCACGTTGAGCGTTCCACCAGGAACTCGAATGAGTTCACCGACGAATTCCAGGAAATGATCACCCGCTACGCATGGGGCACCATCTGGACCCGCGACGGCCTGCCGCGCACTACCCGCAGCGCCATCACGCTGACCGCAATGATCGCCGGCGGCTACTGGGAAGAACTGGAAATGCATGTGCACGCGGCCCTGCGCAATGGCATGGCTCCCGAAGAAATCAAGGAAGTCTTCTTGCAGTGCGCCATCTACTGTTCCGTTCCGGCAGCGAACGTTGCGTTCAAGATCGGCAAGAAGGTGCTGGAGGAGTACGCGGCAGCCGAAGGCCACTAGCCGTGGCACCGCGCCGCTAGCGGCGCGCCGCCGCCG